>CAJBYO010000085.1 GCA_903959905.1 uncultured Bacteroidales bacterium | reverse complement strand
GCTTATTTATCAACTTGTAAAATAATATTTGTTAGTATGTGCTGGATTTTAAAAAGTCAAATTTTCAACACCAAATCACCCTGTTCATTAGTGCAAAAAAATGTTAACAACGCTTAGATTTTCAGCCACTGATTAGTTACTCGTGATAATATCGTTAAATAATGTTAAGAAAATATCTAATTTAGACTAAATCTATATATATTTGCTATCTGACCGGATTGAATATCGGTGAATTGTTCACCGTTCCCATGAGAAATATACATTCCGGCAGTTTAATTTAACAGTAGGATATTAACATTCATTTCGCCGGTAGAACGGTTTAACCAACAGGAGGAATAATATGAAACATAAAATTACCATTTCCGGAAAGGGTCAGGAGATTCGGTTTATTGAACGTTTTGAACGTCTTAGCCGTGTGTTCATGCTGACTTTTACCATGCTCGCATCTTTCATTTCAATCAGTTCAGTCGGCCAGACGGTTTGCTGTCCCGATTTTTATTTAAAAGATGCAGTCGATATTTGTCCGCCGGAGGGCCAATGCATGGGCGGAACTGCACCCAACGGGCAGGGGCATATGGCCGCCTGTAAACTGTCTGCGCATACTTATACAGTTTACCCCAACACAGCACCATATACATATACATGGACGGTCTCAGGTGGAACAGTTCTGCCGCCGAACCCGGGGAATCCTGTTACCATT
Source organism: uncultured Bacteroidales bacterium (assembly GCA_903959905.1). Classification (GTDB taxonomy): domain Bacteria; phylum Bacteroidota; class Bacteroidia; order Bacteroidales; family FEN-979; genus CAIVAT01. The sequence goes on along the minus strand of CAJBYO010000085.1, from coordinate 206,444 downwards.
GTTTGGGGATCAGGAACAACAGGCTTTATAAAAGTGGTGATAGACGGAGGAGGTTGCCATGACTCAATAACGCAGGAAATATGCCTTGTTGACGGCCCACAGGCCAGTTTTACGGCCGTTCCCAACCCGATTTGTGCCGGAGGAGCTGTGACTTTTACAAACACTTCAACTGGTGGCAGTTCCTATTTATGGGATTTTGGTGATGGAACAACTTCAACTCTAGCCAGCCCTCCGCCTCATTTTTATCCCGGCCCCGGCCCTTATACAGTGATTCTCACCGCCCAGGATGTGGGCACCGGTCAGCAAGCAGGTGACTTGAAAAGACCTTGCGGCTGTATTGACACTGCTTCTGTGGTCATCAACATCCTTCCGGGTACCGGCCCCTCGATTGAAACGACATGTTGCTATGGGACTGTTTGCCCGGGGGATACCTCTTCATTTTGCACCCCTGTTGTTTGCGGCACCTATAACTGGACTGTAACAGGCGGGGTAATCATTTCCGGTGCTGGTACTCCATGCATAAAGATCAAATGGAATGCCGCTTATTCTGGTCCTACAACAGTTTCACTGGCAGTACCCGGTTGCGGAACTGCACCTTGCCCCGGGTCCACTACGCTCAATGTCCCGGTTCTTTACCCGAATCTTCCGATTACAGGCCCTAACCCCCTTTGTGTTGGTTCTGCCGGGAGTTTTTTCCTTCCTTCCATGCCGGGCACTTTCTATACCTGGACCACAAATGCACCTGCGGGTACTTTTACATTCAATGACAAGGACCGTAATGTGGCCAATGTGAACATAACCTTTAATGTTGCCGGTTCTTATATAATTACCTGCACATACAACAACCCGCTTTCAGGCTGCAGCGGAGTTAGCACATTCCCGGTGAACGTCCTTCCGGTTTATTCAATTTTCGGGGCAGATAAGGTTTGTCAGTATTCAACCAATTCGTATTTTGGAAGTGGCATGGCCAGTTGGACAGTTAGTCCGCTTACCGGTGTTATTTTACCTCCGGGTCCTGCAATTTCAAAAAATATTACATTTAATTCCCCCGGATTCTATAATGTAACTGCTACTCCACCTCCGGGCGTATATTGCAACTTAAATGCTGTGAAGGTAGTCCAGGTAGTAGCTGTTCCAGTTTTGGCTGCCATTACCGGCCCCAACCTTGTTTGCCCGGGTTCCATTCAGGCCTTTGGTATTACCTCAAACACAACAGGCAGCCTTTACACATGGAGTGTTAACAACGGAGCTGCAGTTCAAATGCAGTTTGGCGAGGATCAGGACTCGGCCATTATTAAGTTTACAGGGACAGCGCCATGGACTGTAAGTGTTTATCAGGAAATCGAGATCAGCCCGGGTGTCATGTGCCAGTCACTCACCCAGACGCTTGTTGTGAATGTGTACGGCCCTCCGGTAATTACACCTTCACCTCCGCCGGCCATTACGGTCTGTGTTGATGCGTCCACCAGTTTTTCCGCTTCTGGCCCAACGCCCGTTACATGGGCAGTAACTCCTTCATTCAGGGGGTCGATTGTTTCAGGACAGGGTACAAACAGTGTACTTATCCGCTGGCACGGAGCCCCCGGACCAGCCACAGTCTCAGCAACAAATTGCGGTGGAACCTCATCTGTTGTTGTAAATGTTGTTGATCCGCCTTTTATTTCTGCGATTTCATGCAGCGGTCCCATTTATTATTGCCTGCCTTCGGTTCCCGGCGGCCTGACATTGTCAACATCAGCAGGTCCGTATACCTATTCATGGACCGGCCCGCCGGGGTTTGTACCTCCCGGAAATACGAATACCGCTTTTGTGCCTGCTACCGTTTTTACACCTGTTCCCGGATCGTTCACTTTTACGGTGACTGCGTCCAACGGTACCTGCAGTACAACAAAGACGATTACCATTGTTGTTCAGAGCCCTCCCTGCAGTGGCATTGGCAATCCTCCTCCCTGTACTGTAGATTTTACTATTTCCCCCAACCCGGCATGTGTCGGTCAGCCTGTTACCTTTACCGTTGTTCCTAACGGTTCAGGATGGTCGTACCAGTGGGCTTTCGGCGATGGCCCATCAACGTCGTACACTTCACCAACAGAACATACCTACCTGGTTGCATCATCATACAATGTAACAGTGACGGCAACGCTGGGCACTTGTACTGTCTCTAAAGTTCATACCGTTGTGGTCAATCCTACGCCATCGTGCACCATTACTACACCTGACACAACATTCTGCCCCGGTGGTTTTACACCCCTGTTGGGTTGCTCAGGCCAAAGCAGTTATCAGTGGATCAGGGATGGTGTGCAGATTCTCGGCGCAACAAACATGAACTACAATGCTTCCACAATCGGCAATTACTGGCTGGAGGTTACGAACATATTTGGCTGTACAAACATTTCAAACAAGATCTATATATACAAAAAGGCGCGGCCTATTGCAAAAATTACTGGTGATGGCATTATCTGTACAACCGGCGGCGGGGTAACTACCCTGAACATGTCGTCGTACTATAACGCCAACTATACCTATTCATGGTCGAGCAATCCTGCTGGGGCGACGTTCAGTCCCAACAACAGCAATGCAAGTTTTTATACTACAGCAACACTGACTGTTCCGCTTGTTTTGCCTTATACATGTGCATTTATTGTACATGTCCAGGATGTTGTGACGGGATGTGAGAATTATGACACCCTGTGTGTGACATTTTATGAGACTCCTACTGTGACTGTTCCTTTCGTAAGCGGTTGTGAAGGGCCCTCATATACGCTGGTTCCCACCCCGAACAATCCGGCACAGTATCATTACCAGTGGAGCAACGGAAAAACGACACCGGTTATTACGGTGTCAACAAACGGGGTCTACAGTGTAACAATAACAGATAAAGTGTCGGGTTGTGAAGGCTCTACGACAGCGGCCATGATCTTCCCGTTACCTGACCTGAGTCTCTTCCCTTACGGTTGCGACAGTATTTGCGACACAGCCTCCATACAGATGTATATCCCGCTTCCGCTTAACTGGGTGGCACCATTCAATACATACGCCAGTGCCTATCCGCTGATACAGTGGTTTGACAACGGAAACTACGGCACTCCGATAGGTGTGGGGCCCACCTTCCCATTCTCGTCTGCAGTGCTTGGTAATCACCAGATTTCGGTTGTTGTGGGTAATGTTTATGGCTGTACCGATACAGCCGGGGTACGTTGCATCAATGTGCGGCATTGTGCTCCTTCCCAGGGGCTCGACTTCGGTGATGCACCTGATATTCCCGGAAGTGCTTTCAATTACCAGACGCTTCTGCCCAACGGGGCAAGGCACAACATCGTGCCTGGTGTGCGCATGGGAATCTTGATTGATGCTGAGCCTAACGGACAACCAAACATTCCGGCAAGTGGCGACGATATCAACACATCCGACGACGAGGATGGTGTTACCATACCGCCAATCATTCAGATTGGCAGCTCATTTTTAGTCACCGTTCAGGCTTCAGTAAACGGTTATGTGGATGCCTGGATTGACTATAATATTAATGGAACCTGGATTGGACCCGGAGAACAGATATTAATTAACCAGCCTGTGATACTGGGCCCAAATACATTTACAATTACTGTTCCCGCTACTGCAACAATGGGTCAATCCTATGCAAGGTTCCGGTTCCACACTGCAAACGGAACCATACCGTTCAACGGTCTTGCAAACGATGGTGAAGTTGAGGATTATCCTGTGTTTATCAACGAATGTTGCCAGGGCGAAGAGCTTGATTTCGGCGATGTACCTGATATGCCACTCGTAGGGTTCAACTATCCGACACTGCTCGCAAGCAACGGGGCGCGTCACATTGTTTGTGCTAATATCAGGCTTGGTGCATTGATTGATTCTGAGACTGATGGCCAGCCAAATACGCCGGCTACGGGCGATGACATATTAACGAGTCCTGATGAGGACGGCGTTCAATTTGTCGGCACCATGTATGTTGGCATGCCCGCCACGATAAAAGTTACCGCTTCAATTGCAGGCTTCCTGAATGCGTGGATGGATTTCAACAAAGACGGCGACTGGGCTGATACCGGCGAGCAAATGTTTGTAAATCAGCCTCTTGTTCCGGGTGTAAATACGCTGACTTTTATGATCCCGACAACTGCGGTACAGGGTAAAACCTATGCCAGGTTCAGGTTCAATACCATCGGAGGACTCAACTATTACGGCCTCGCAGTTAATGGAGAAGTTGAGGATTACAGGGTACATGATTGCCCGCACTGGATGCCCATTCCGACGAACCTCAAGCATTATATCACCATTCCGCATGACCTGCAGAATCTTTACGCAGGTGACGTGCTTGGCGTGTTCTATTCGGATGCAAGCGGTACGCAGGCATGCGCCGGACTCGCTGAACTCGACGGGTCCACCGACAAGATCATGATCGCTTACGGTGATAATCCGGCCACACCAGTGAAGGATGGCTTTGCCGTGGGTGAGCCGATTATCTGGAAACTCTGTTCCGTTGTGAAAGGGGATGCTAATCCTGTTGATGTCATCTATGATTTCACATATCCCAACTCAACCGGGTTGTTTGCACAGAATGGCATTTCAGCATTGTCTGAAATCATTGGCCTGCATGTAACGGCTACCTCAGCACCGGGAACAATCTGTAACGGAGATGCCGTTCAGCTCCATGCCGATGTAAGTAATTCACAGGGAATCGCTTTCTCATGGTCGTCTGTACCTGCCGGGTTTACATCAACCCTTCAGAATCCTGTTGATCAACCGCTGGTCAACACCGTATACTATGTAGAGGCTTTTGACGGAGTGTTCCATGCAACTTCAAGCGTTTCTGTAACTGTTACACAGGTGAATCCGCTTGTGGCCCAGTTGCCGCTCAACAACATTACGGTACCAACCGGTGATAGCAGGTGCTACAATGCAACACAGTCTATAATAGTTGCCGGTAACGGCACCCAGTTCACTGTTCAGAGCGGTGGAAGTGTGACCATGATTGCAGGTCAGAGTATCCTGTTTAAGCCAGGTGCAAAAGCCAATTCAGGTTCATATCTCCATGGTTATATCACCACATCCGGTACCTACTGCTGCGGCCTCATTTCGCCACCTGCCGCGAAAATGGAAGGGGAAACAACAGGTGTTGAACCATTGGCCGATAAATCATTCTTCAAGGTTTATCCAAATCCGACAACCAGCACTTTCACACTTGAACTTAACGGTGAAGCTGCCGACTCTAAGGTTTCTGTTGAAATATACGGGATACTCGGAGAGAAGATCCTGAAGAAGGAAGTGTCTGGAAACAGGCAGGTATTTGACCTGTCGGGTAAACAGCACGGCGTATACCTTATCAGGGTAATGAACGGAAGTGAATCGGGTATGGCAAAGATCATCAAACAATAACCGGCAATACCAGGATTGCCTCTATCTGAAAGCAACCTGTTTGTGAAACTGATCCTTCGTTATTTACATGGATTGGGAGCACAGACAGGTTGCTTTCGTTTTTGGCAGTTTGTACAGTCCTTATAAAAAGTCGGGACAGCGGTTAAAATGCAGCTTTCACAGATTAGAATATTCTCTTAATAAACGGTTTTATAGATTTAATGAAGAATTATATTTGCAACAGGTAATTTTCTTTTGTGATGCTTGGAATCCGGTTGTCGCTGGCACTGTTTCTTTATGCTGTCATTACCCTGGCCCAGGGTTATAACCCGGATATGGTGTTGGTTGAAGGGGGGGAATTCAGAATGGGATGGAACAATGGCGGTGCAGATGAAAAGCCTGTTCATACTGTGCTATTGGATGATTTTTATATTGGGAAATATGAGGTTACACAGCATGAATGGAAGTTAGTTATGGGAAGTGACAGCATCAGCTGCTATATTGCAGGCTGCGACAGTTGTCCGGTTGAAAGAGTAAGCTGGTTCAATGTGCAACAGTTCATCAGTAAACTGAATGCGCAAACCAACCTGGATTACAGGCTGCCAACAGAGGCGGAATGGGAATATGCAGCCAGGGGCGGAATTCATTCACGGTCTTTTAAATACAGTGGAAGCAATGAGGATAATCGGGTAGCCTGGAATGTAGGTACGTCAAATTCAACATCGCATGCTGTTGGAAAAAAGAAGCCCAATGAACTGGGCTTGTATGACATGAGCGGGAATGTGTTTGAATGGTGCTCAGATTGGTATTCGTCCGGTTGGTACGCGGAATCTGCCGTTAATAACCCGACCGGACCACCTGAGGGCTTATACCGTGTAATCAGGGGAGGTAGCTGGTATTACGATTCATCCGGATTGAGGGTCACAGACCGCGACAGTGCAAATCCGTTGTACAGGTATGGTTATATAGGTTTCCGGCTCTGCCGTTCAGCCTCCTCCGATAAAAAATAACGCCTGGCCAAGAATTAGTTGCAATCACATGGCCGGCAATACCGGAAAATACTTTTTATCCTGACTTACCCGTCGTTCACCGGATTTTTCCCGGTTTGACAGATTTCATTTCTGTTTCATGGAACTCCTTTAATATATTTATCCTGTATTTACCTCATTGCAGGAAGTTTTATCCAGTAAAATCCGACACCATGAAAACGCTACCGATTATTCTCCTTGCCGCACTTATATCATTTTTACCGGCTTTGACCCAGGCCCAGGCAACCGATGCAAGGCTGGTTGAGAAGCACCCGGAACCCTCAACCGTTGTAAAAAGGTTCTCTGAAACGGATTATGCCCGACAAATGCATAGCCGTGCGACCAGCCCTGTCATCCTTGCCATGGTAAATGCAATCAGCACTGACACCCTCAGGGCCACCTTACTTGAAATGCAGCAATGGGGATCTCGTTTTTTAATGAATGACAATAAGAAAGAGATCGCCATGTCATTGGTCAACAAGTTCCTTTCCTACGGCTACACCGATGTAAAACTTGATTCGTTTTATCTTGTTATTCCTAATTGGGGAGGGTACTCCGACAGTTCCTGGCAATACAATATAGTGTGCACCCTCCGCGGGGCCTCAGCACCAAACGAAATCTACACAGTTGGCGGGCACTGGGATTCATATTGCACACCGGATCCTTTTCACAATGCCCCTGGTGTAAATGACAACGGCACTGCTGTGGCAGCAACGCTGGAGATTGCACGTGTGATGAAAAAGCTCAATTATACCCCGGAAGCGACAATCAAGTTTACGTTGTATGCTGCTGAGGAACTTGGACTTTTCGGTTCAAGGTATGCAGCTGCAAAGGCCAGGACCTCAGGTACTGACCTGCGTTACATGCTGAACCTGGACATGATATCCAACAATCCCCAGAACCTCGACGAGGTAAAGGTATATCAGTATTATGGCTTTGAATGGGCCGGGTTTGTTGCGGCAGAATCAACAGCAAGGTATACCGATCTTACCGTTGTTTTTCCCCAGAATTATGCAAACAGCGGATCTGATTCTTTCCCATACTGGCTTGAAGGATTTCCATCTGCCTACTTCGAAGAAATCGTGTTCAGCCCCAACTGGCACCTTCCTTCTGATACCATTGGAAATTGCAATATTCCATACCTGAAGAAGGTTACCGGCGGTGCTCTGGCAACACTGGCTGAACAGCAATTGTTGCCCTATCCGCAGAATCTCCGTGTGAAATCAGGCAAGCAGGATATTACACTGTGGTGGAAGCCGACAAAAAATGCACGTGTAAAGGGGTGCAACGTTTACAGGGCCGACAGTGCCACAGGAGAGTTCAGGAAAATCTCTGCTGCCCCCGTAACTGATTCGGTATACCGGGATACCCCCGGGTTGCTTAATAAGTCATATCATTACATGGTAACCACGGTGAATGACCTTACGGAGGAGAGTGCGTATTCAAACCGGGTGATCGGTGCGCGGTTCAATTTCTGCGACACCCTCCTGGTGCTTGCCAATACGAAAGGCAACAAAACCACTCCCGACAGCATTTTATCCTTCTACCATTCAATACTGGATACGATTCCTTATAAGTGGATGGATGTTAACGCTGTACAAAGAGCCGGATTTGATGTGCTATCACGTTACCGGAACATCTTCTGGATGTCCAATTCGCTTGAATATGAAATGATTTCTGAAGAAATGTACCTGGGGCTCGAAGCTTTCAGTGAAAACGGCGGAAATATGCTGTATACCGGTTTCTATCCCGGCCGCATGTGGCTCGGTGGTTCCATCCCGTATCCTTCACACATTCCCGACGAAGTGCTTTTTCACAAGGTATTCAAGGTTGACAGTATCGACCGTAAGATACAGAGTATGCTATTCAGGTCCAACCCGGCGGCACCCGGATATGACACCCTGAACATTGATCCCGGAAAAAACATGGACAAGAATTTCCCCGGCCAGATATACAACATTGAGGTGTATGCCCCGGCGCCTGAAGCGAATGTCATCTACCGGTTTGATTCCAAATATGACGGTTCAACTTCCTATGGAAAAATGAAGGGCCGCCCGGTTGGCCTGGAATATATGGGAAGTGATTTTAAAAGCATCCTTTTAAGCTTTCCGCTGTATTACCTTGATACCAGCGATGCGAGGGAGTTTCTGCATTACGTGGTCAACAGGAAGTTTCTTCGTACGGTGGGAGTTGAACAGCCGGCGGTTGCAGCGATTCCTGGGATGAAAGTGTTTCCCAACCCTGTAAAAGAGTCCTGCAAAATAACATTCACCACCAGTAAACCCGGTCATGTGACGATCAAACTGGTGTCAATGGTAGGAAACACTGTTGATATCCCAGTCGACCGCAGGCTTGAGGGGGGCATGTTTTCCCTCGTGATAAGCACTGCCAGTCTCAGTCCCGGTATTTACTATGTATGTTTGCAGCAGGAATCAGGAACTGATGTGAGCAAAATAATCAAGGTGGATTGACAACTGACTGTTAAGCAGGGTTCCCTGCCAGCTGGTTGCGGCAATCACTGCATAAATGTATATTCTTCTGATCTATTTCTTCCACGTAGGTGCTTGATCTCATTACACAGGCAGAATCCAGGCAATGGATGAGCCCGAAAGTATGGCCAAGTTCATGGATGACCTCTTTTTTCAATCGTTCCAGCATCAGTTTATCATCATTGGCCATGCCGTAGCGCTCGTTGCTCAGGCGGTAAAGAGATGCAATACCGCAACGGCCGTTTAAAAATGCCTGACCGAAAATAAAGGTAAGGATGGGGATGAACAGGTCAACATTGAAAAGTCCAAGGGTTTTACGGGAGTCGGGGAGCGACATGGAATCTACCTGCTTCAGCAGCAGGTTGCCGTTGTACTGCCTTCTTGCCGGGTCATAATAGTCACTCAGGTCAATATGTCCTTCCCTGAGATTTACCGGGCAGTTGAATTCGTGCCTGACCGCCTCGGCGGTTTGCTCAAGGAAATCTTTCTCAAAATATCCGAAAGAGATCAGCGTGACTGGTTGCAGATTCATCACACATTATTGTTGATCTGCAGGTTTCAAATCATATTTTTTGATTTTGTTGTAGAGGGTCACTCTGTCAACCTGCAGGGCCTTTGCCGTTCGTGAAATATTCCAGTTGTACTTGGTGAGGATCTGCATGATGAATGTTTTCTCAAAATCATCCAGGCTTTCGGCTGAACTGGAGACGACAGATTTTTCCAGCGGAAGGTCCTTCAGCCCGATTTTCTTACCGTCGCCGATCACGATCGCTCTTTCAATCATGTTCTCCAGTTCGCGGATGTTTCCCGGGAAATTAAAATCCTGCAACCGTTTTAAGGCCCCCTGATCAATGGAAACCTGCTGTCTGTTCATTGAAAGGCAGTATTTTTTAATGAAATAGTCAACCAGCAGGGGGATGTCTGCTTTACGATTGCGTAAAGGCGGTATGTGGATGTTCACCACGTTCAGCCTGTAAAAAAGATCTTCCCTGAACAACCCGCTTTCAACCATGCTCTTCAGGTCCTTGTTGGTGGCGCAGATCACCCTGAAGTCGGAGGTGATTTCCTTGTTGCCGCCAACCCTGATAAACGACTTGGTTTCAAGTACGCGAAGCAGTTCCACCTGCATTTTGGTAGAGATGGTGGCAATTTCATCAAGGAAAATTGATCCGCTGTCGGCCATTTCAAACCTTCCCTTCCTGTTGTACATGGCACCTGTGAAGGCTCCCTTTTCGTGCCCGAACAGTTCGCTTTCAAGCAGGCTTTCCGTGAGGGCACCGCAATGAACGCTTACAAACGGGAAGAATTTTCGGGGTGAATTGGCATGTATGGCGCGGGCAACAAGTTCTTTACCTGTTCCGCTTTCACCTGTGATGATGACAGAGGAATTGGTTTGAGCCACACTTTCAACCTCCTTCAGTACATGCTTCATGGCATCGCTGGTGCCAATCAGGTCTTCAACATGCTCAAGCGAAACCACCTTACTTTTGAGTGATTCGTTTTCTTCGGAAAGGGAGATCTGCATGGTTGCATTCCTGATCAGATGGGTGAGGTCATCAGGATCAAAGGGTTTGGTAACGTAGTCGTACGCGCCGTCCTTCAGGGCTTTCACAGCAGTGTCGACGGTAGCAAAAGCGGTCATCACAATTACGATTGAATCCTGCTTATGGGCCTTGATTCTGCGAAGCATTTCCAGCCCGTCCATCCCGGGCATCTTTATATCTGCCAAAACAATATCAAACTGGTCGGATTCAAGGATCGTCAGCGCTTTCTTGGCATTTTCAGCACATTCAACACGGTAGCCGTCTTCAATGAACCAGCTGTAAAGGGATTCCCTGACGGATTCTTCATCGTCAACGATTAATATGGAGATCTTTTTTGCCATGGGGTTGTCATTTTAATTTTTGATCAGGGGAATTGTCACCGAGATTGTGGTGCCGTTGCCAACATCCGACCTTACCTGGATCTTTCCTTTATGATTCTGCACAATACCGTGAACGATGGCCAGTCCCAACCCGATCCCGCTTACATTCTGCTTGGTGGAAAAGAAAGGTTCAAAAATATGCGGAATGTCTTCAGCTGCAATTCCCTGGCCATTGTCTGATATCTCAAAATTGATGGAATCTTCATCAGGATTTTTTGTCCGGATCATGATTTCGCCGTTTTCAACAACTGCTTCTGCGGCGTTAACCAGCATGGCAACACAAGCCTGCTTGATCTGGTTCGGGCTGCAATTTATGAGATCTGACGTTGCTGCGAAGTCAGCCAGGAATCGGATGTTGGCAATTTTAATCGGATGTGCCATCAGTTCGTATGTATCCCTGAGAATCTCATGCAGATGGGTCGGTTCAAAATCGTCCTGGTCTTTTCTTGAAAAATCAAGCAACCCTTTTACGATATCACCGCATCGTTTCGTCTCATTTTCAATCAGGCGCAGGTGTTTTAGTATTGATTCACGCTTGGAAGCATACAACTCGGGGTTGCTCACCTGCTTGTACAACAACTTGGTATAAATGAGAATACCCGACAGGGGGTTGTTTATTTCATGGGCAACAGACGAAGATAATTTACCCAGCGATGCCAGGCGCTCAACATGCATCAGTTCATTCTGCGCGGCACCCAGTTCTTCGGTCTTTTTCTGGACTTTGTATTCAAGCTGTTGCGACCAGTTTTCCAGTTCGTTATTTGCAGCCTGGAGGTTGTCAAGCATTTCATTGAAGGCTTCAGATACCATCCTCATGTCGTCAAGCTGATTCGGCTTTATTTCAACCCGGGTGCTTTTATCTCCGCTTGATACTGCAATACTAACTTTAATAAGGGCATTCAACGGATTCTTTATTCTTCTCATGGTGAAGAATATCAGGATGGACATCAGTGCCAGCGTGGTAAAAATAGCCAGCAAAAAAAACTCCATGGTTGATTTGGCCACGGCAGCATCCAGGTCGGCCAGCGGGATCTTGATAACCAGCGACCCGAGAACAGTATCTGTTGCCTTGTGAGCATGGCAAGAACTGGTATAACAGGATTTTTCATTCAGGATAGGGGACCTGATCAGCAGGTGCCGGCTCCGGTTATCATTCCTGATCATCTTGCAGTCATTGTCAACATCAATGATTTTATATGATTTTCCGTTTCCCGGAAACATTGACCGGATATTGGAATGGCACCCGATACAGTTTGGGTTGCTGTGACTGTCGGTGGTGTCGGAGGTAATGGAGGAATAAACAAGTTCATCGTCACTGTCGTACATGTTCACTTCATCAATGCCCGGCAGGGTGTTGATCACATCCAGGGTATACTGGAGGGAACTTTTATCGTTCTGCAGCATCGAATGATACAACGCACCCTCTACGATTGAACCGATGTTACTCCCGCTCTGGCGTATAACAGTATTCAGGTACTGTTCATTCACTGATTTGAAAATCAGTGTAAACGAGGTAAATAAAAACAGCGAAAGGAGGGTGATGATGAAAACTACGCGGCCATAAATAGATGACCTGAACTTAACATATTTTTTAAATATGGTTCGTCCTGCATTGTTTTTGTGGTTAAAACCGGGAAACATACAATCACAAAATTAGGAACATCTGCCTGGTAGAATTACCGGGGCTAACAGTGTGCAATATACAAAAAAAACGCGCTGCTTGTGAATATTTTCACAAACAGCGCGTTCTTTGTTGAGAAAATCATCAACAATCATGAGAAAGTCAACAGTTTCAGTTTACAAGTGGTATAGTGTAAGGAATTCATTCTGGAACTCCTTCCATGTTTCAGCCGGCATTGCCGACAACGTATGGTCCACTAATTCACCCCCATCCTGTAGAATGATCATGGATTCTTCCTGTGAATTATTTTTCATGGTGGATGCCATGAAGTCCTTGAACCTTACAAGTTCATTGGCCGACCAATTGGCAGCCTCCTCAGCAAAATAGCATGATTTCACATCTGCCATCCAGTTTGTAGGCTTTATTTTGTAAATCCAGCCCTTGCCATAGGGGTCATCGTTCAGGATTGCAGGTTGTTTGGTTAACTGGACGTTGGTTTCCATGATTTTACCTGAAACCGGGGAGACAATCTGCAATATCTTTCCCTGCTGGTTGATCTCTGTTATCAAGTCGCCTTTATTTACCATCTCCCCGGGACTTCTAAGGCTTAAAATATTCACCTCGCCGGTTAAATGGAGTAAAAGATCATCCAGTCCGACTTTGGCCGTACCGGATTTTTCCATGAACATCCAGGTGTGGTTTCGGGAATAAAAAAGTCCCTGGGGGATCTTAAGGATTGCTGCGGATAGAATTCCAACAGTGTTATGAAGTTTCCTGGTCATTTTTACCTGTCTGTTCAGGATTACGCCAAAAGGGATCAGCATCGTCAGAAATGCAATGATGATAAGGTATTCAAGTCCCTTGGTGGCAAAAATATCAGAATAGATGTATCCTTCCATGTGATTGATTTTTATGCCACCGCCAGGAATGGCGCCGGCTGGTTAGTTTATTCATTTTCATTGGCCCATTCGGGTGAGTCGCGCAACACAGGCATGCGGTTGATGACCCATCTGAATATCCAGATTTCAGTAAAAATAACAGCGAGCGTGACCACCAGTTCCATCCACGACGGTATATAATGTATCGCTGCATCCCATCTGAAACCGATGATCGTAACATTCAGCCGGTTCAGAATGACCCCGAGCATGGTGATCACAGCTGCAACCTTGATCATATTGATGTTACCAGTCCTGTAGCTGATGAAAAACAGGATCATGGGTATGAGGACAAATCCGAGCATCTCAACAAGGTACCACAGTCCCATCGTCGTAAACAACAGGTGCCAGTGCTGCCCGTGTATGAACACGAGCATCTGCAGGAAGAAATATGCAAACATGGCCCCGGCACAGATTTTTGACAAACCCAGGATGATGCCGTGCTGCGCCTTGTGGTTTTTCTCGCTGATCTGCCTGAAAAATACCCTGTGGCTGATCGATCCTTCAAAAATGACCATGGATAACCCGGCAAAAATGCTGGATACCAGGAACATGATCGGGATAAATTCAGAATACCAGAGCGGATGAATTTTATCCTTGGCCATCAGGTAGAGTGCGCCCAGTCCCGACTGATGCAAGGTAGAAAGCGTGATACCAAAGATCACAGCGGCAATGGTCATTCCCGAAAGGATTTTCCGGGCCCTTCGTGCACCAAGCCATTCGGCAATGGTGGGAGAAAACTCGATCAGTTCGGCGATCATATAAAGCAGGAAATGCCATGCCACCAGGAACAGGACTGAACTGGTGCCAAATCCATTGCCGATTATAGGGTTGATTACATGCCAGGGCCTGCCAAGGTCAAGAAGCAAGGCGCCGGCATAAAATGCGTATGCCAGGAAACCATTCAGTACAGTGACCCGTATAATAGAGTGGTATTTTCGCATGTTCAGGATATAGACCATAAAGGTCAGCACGTAGGCGCCACCTGCGAAAGCAACACCTGTCACAACATCAAACCCTATCCACAAACCCCACGGAGTTTCCTGGGTAAGATTGGTGATCGATCCAATGCCCTTCCAGAAACGGATTACGATCAGGGCCAGGCCCAGAATCATGATTGGGATGGAAATGATGTTGAAAGGGGTGAAGAATTTGCCTTTTGGCTTCAGTTCTCCAAGAATGAATTTCCAGACAGGCTTGCCGTTGTTGTCAGCTGAAATGGCATAGGTGCTATTCATCGTTATGTTCCTCCCCGTTGTTGTTATTTTTCGTTGATTGATAGATGCCCAGCAACAGGGCCGGCGCCAGTACAAAAACTGAAGGAACGCTGTAAAGGAAGCCTTTTGTGAGTGCCGGATAGGAGGCATTCTGAAGGTTGGTGTTCATCCCCAGCTCTTCAAATGGAACCGGAGAAAGATACAGCCAGCCTGTTCCACCGGCCTCGTGCTCACCATATATATGATCGTTGTACAATCCGGGTTTTTCATAAATACGTCTTCGCGCTTCCCTGATCAGATCTCTACGCTTGCCGTAGAGCAGGGCTTCATTGGGGCAGTTAAAGGCGCAGGCCGGACTTTCACCCGCCCTGAGCCGGTCAAAACACATGTCGCACTTTTGAATTTTCGGGTTTGCACTGTGATATTCAAATTTGGGGCTGTCGAACGGGCACGAAACCATACAGTAACGGCATCCCATGCACTTGTCTCCATCCCACGTGACCGGCCCCATCTTTGTTTTGTGCATCGCCTGGGTCAAACATGCTGCAACACAGGCAGGCTCGTTGCAGTGCATGCATTGCCGTTTCACGAATACCTCACCCTTTGACGTTTTAATTGTGTTAACGACAGTATTGCAGGTTTCATCAGTTTTCCTGATGGGAGGGAGGTTTTTTGACGGAGGCGGGTCTTTGAAGCCATGTGCTGCGGCACAATCAAATTCACATCCGCGACATCCTTTACAGCGTGCAGCATCGTAGAGAATGCCGTAAAACTCCACACTGTTTGACCCATTCTCTGAACCTGTTGTGCTCTTGCCAATGGCCAGTGTCATTCCAGTAACTCCGAGTAATTTGAAAAAGCTTCTTCTGTTTAAGCCCATGACGTCAGTGGTTTAAAGATTAGAGATACACAGGTATGGATTATTTAGGACAATCCATGAACTTTGACTGGAAATCTTCCCACACTTCAGGTCCGAGATCAGCCAGTACATGGTCTTTTATTGTGCCGCCATCCTGAAGGGGCACGTGGGCAAAATCAGGATCTTTTGCTGCCATTGCCATTGCAAAAAAGTCCTTTAATCTCCGGAATTCGTCTTTGAGCCATATTTTATACTTTTCTGACATGGTCAGGAATTGGATTTCAATCAGCCAGTTTGTCGGTTCAATTGCATATACCCATGCATCAGAACACTTTTTTGAATGAAGCGCGGCTGAGTTGTCAACAAGATCCTGGTTCAATGCCAAAATCGTTCCAGAAACCGGGGCATGGATATTCAGTTGCTTTCCTTTTTGAACCAGTGTAAACATGATTTCACCCTTTCTTACTTTGTCGCCAACCCGTTTCATGTCAATACGGGTCAATGGGCCGGTAACATGCCGCATGAAGTCATCAATTCCGATCCTTACAGCTCCGTCTTGTTCCATAAAGGCCCACGTATGACTTTTATCGTAATACAGTCCCCCGGGTGTGTTAACTGATGACTCGTCAAATGCAATCCCACCATCATGCGTCATGCTGGCCAGTATTGTTCTCTTTTTAGTGGCGCGCACAGCAATGAAATCAATAAATAAACCTGTGATAAGAATCGCAAACAGGATCAGGATGATGGTTTTTAGGATCGCAAAGCTGTTATCTGGCTCCACCGCGATATTTATTGTGCCGGTCTGGACTTTTGCAAGTTGTTGCAGCATTTCGCCGTTGCCAAGTGAAATAAAGCCGTTTGTAGCTAAGTACTGCTGGCCGTCAGAAAGCACCCATTCCAGGAACGCCGTTTCAACAGGATTCGCGGGCTTTACTTTTGCAACCATGTACAGGTTGCCGGACAACTCTTTTGGGTATTTGCCGATCCATACACCGTGTGCAAAGGATTCGGGACTGTTATATATGTTCTCCATGTAATCAAGCCTGCCGTTACCGTTTTTATCAATCGGAACAAAAGCAAGGTTCTCGGCAAGGCTTTTGCCATTCGGTTCAAGGATGTCGGTCAACCTGCAAAACCCGATAGCATTTATATCCTTCCGGATTGCAGCGATCATTTCACTGCTGCTTCCTACATTGGTCCCATCAACCATGAAATTGCTGTTATTGAGAAAGCTGGCAACTCCTGCCTTGATGGAGGCATCGTTCATAATATAAAAATGCAGCGGCACCTTTACACCGGTCCCAAGGAGCGTCCCCCATTCCGGTTTTTCTGATCCGTTAAACATACTGGTCAGGCAGCTGGTTGTAATACCATTCCTGTAGATTTGTTCCAGAAACAGATTTTTCTTATTCATAACCGGAACGATGATGTCATGGCCAGACAGCATGGTCCAAATTGATTGCCTGTCAAGGCCGGCATAAGTTGCATCGGTTATAAAACCAACACCATCAGGTGTTTTCAACATTCCGGCAACATTGGCATTATCCGATTTTAATACGTTGATGGTTGCCTTGGGGTTTACCCTCGTAAATTCAGCAGTCCATATCATGGTGAGACTGTACAGGTCTGGAGTTGTCCATACATTCATGGAGCCCTCTATCTCACGGGCTTTGGTTGTTTCTGTTTCTTTGTTGCTTGCATTACAGAGACTTACGATTAACAATGCTGCGATTAAAAAGATCCTGGTTTTCATGGCTGTCAGATTTTATATTTGATGACTATGGATATTCAATTATAGTGCCAAATAAAAAAATGCAGTGTATCATGCTGTATATCAGTCAAATGCTGTAATATGTGTTCAGATTATAAACAACAGGCAGTGTTGATTATTTCAACACTGCCTGTTGTAAGGTCGCATAAGTGACAGATTATCTGACAATTAAGTGGAGTGTATAGAAATTATACACATGTTGAAAAAATCAACACAATCGGCTTTGGAACGACCTTAGTGTATCCGGATGTGAAATTTATTTTTGGAAGTTTGTTGAATGGCCAGCGAGTATTTTTACCCGCAGGCAATAATTGAGTTGGTGTAAAATTGATCTGTATATTGAAATTCAGCAATTTACTGGATGATCAATTTGACAGACGCTGCAAATTTATCGCTGTGAACATATAAAATATACACCCCGGGGGACAACCTGGAGACGTCAATTTTCTGTTCTGATAATGGTTTACCTGTATTTTGCATCTTACACGTGAGCATCTTTGCGCCAAACATATTCAAAAGGTCGGCGGTGACCGAACTGTCCCCGTTTCTGACCTGCAGCCTGAATGTACCATGGGCCGGGTTGGGATAAACAGCGAAATAGTCATTCCTCGAATGTTCAGGAACGCCAACGCAGCCGTCAAAAGTAAATACGAGGTTGATGATGGCGGAATTGGTACATCCGTGCTGGTTGGTCACATTAACGGAATAAGTTTGTAAGTCGTACCCGATCCCGGTAGTTGAGGCAGTAATGGTCCTGCTGGTCGAACCGTTTGACCAGAGGTATGTGGAGCCCGGGTTGCCGGCATCAAGCCTCACTGTATCGTAAATACAAACGGCAGTATCTGATGGCCCGAGATGTAGAACAGGCAAAGGATAAACAGTGACTGCGGTACTTCCCGACCTTTGGTTAAACCCATCGTTGATGGTAATATTGTAATTTGTTGATTCAACAGGAATTACGAACGGATTGGCCGAAGATGATGTAAATCCTCCAGGAACAGAACTCCAGTTGTAAGTGTAAATTCCGGATCCGCCGCCCGACAGCGCATACAGAAATGCAGTATCGCCAAGGCACACGGCATCGGGTTGGGCAACAGGGTTGACCGAGAGCGGGCCACCTTCAATTGTAACGATAACCTGCGAGGGAGGGCTCTGGCAACCGCTTGCCAGATCAGTGACCCGAAGAATGTATATGACGGTGTTACTCATATTCCCGGTGGAAGGTTCCTGCTGGGATGATGAAAACCCCGGGGGATTGGAGGTCCACGAAAAACTGTAATTTCCGTAACCCCCATTTGCAGCGCCGTGCAGGGTAGTACTGGTACCGTTGGGTATGGTAATGCTGGCCCCTGCATGTGCAACTGGTATCGGATGCACAGTAACCAGGGCAGTATCGTAAACTGAATGGGTGCATACATCGGTGACCTTCACTGTGTAGACATTGTTTCCAACAGGCGGAGTGAAGATGACTGTACTGTCGGTGCCCGGAACATTCCATTGGTAAAAGAGGGGAGAAATCCCTCCTAAAGTATTCGCTTTCAATTCCACTTCACCGCCGAAACACATGGCGGTATCATGATTTGGTAAAATGGTCATTGGTGTATAGTCATCAATATATACAGTGTCGCGTTTGACATTGCCATCGCATGAGATCTGGTTCAGGGTGAGTATTACCAATTTTTCACCTTCCGGGATGTTATCCGGGATTGGGTGTATGATTACATTGACGCTGTCTTCTCCCGGCGGGAAGGTTACAAAATCTTCAATATGCGTGTAATCCGCACCATTGATGGCAGTTCCGCCAATGATATAATGAAGTGTATACGGGTAAGTCAATGTGTCCATCAACCTGAAATTGACGGTGACATCGTTGCACCCTTCAACCGCCTTGTTCTGAAGCAGGGGAATAGTATTATTGTTGATCATGTTGACTCCGGGACTACTGAAACTGTTTTGTTCAAGAAATACGCCAGAGTCAAAGGCCTTGTCAACCGCATCTCCGATGGCCAGTTTGATATGGTATGTGGTACAGGGTTGCACCTCATACCATGCTGTAAAAACATAGGTGAGCCCGTCATACTGGTAGTAAAGCCCTCCGGAAGGATTTGTCCACCTTGACTGTACACTGGCACAGATATTATTAATGGTAACATAATTGCTCAATGCCCCGGGCATCCTGGCAATGTTGACGCTATTGTTTGAAAACGTACCACTGATTCCGGGGCCGCTCAGGAAGAATCCAAAAGCGTCGTTGAACTGGTTGCAATATTCAAAAAACTCTTCAGATCCGAATACATAGCGGAATCTGACGGTATCTGACTGCGGAATAAAATCAAACTCAATAACAGCCTTGTCATTTGTAACAGAACCACAAAGGGTCGTCAGATCGGGGTCGCCGGGGCCGCCAACCTGGGACCCTGCGCCGGCAGCATTGTTCGGCCCGACGGCAATACTGGCCTTCCCTGAAGTCATCAGGATCCCTCCGGCAAGTCCCAGTTGTGTTTTGGCAACACCAGCCGTAGCAAACTTCCCAACCTGGTCGGAGGTGATAACATTGGGGCTTCCGTTAAAGGTGACATTGCTTACGGTGATACCTGCCCCGACAAGGTAATTCTGAACCAGTTGCTGCGGTGTCATATTCATGGCGGCACCTTGTACAACGCTTAACTGGGCCATCATTAAAGACGGAAATGACAGACTTGTCACCAACAGAATCACAGCAAGGTACCTGGTAAAAAATATCTTCATTCCTCCCTTGTTATTTCCTTCATTTTCCAAATATACACAGAAACTTAAACTACTACCATTTTACCAATTCGCCATTTTACCATTTTGCTATTTAACCATTGCCTCATACAGCACCTCAACCGGATGCAACGCCTTCCGCCCGGTGCCGTCCATGATCTGGTGCCGGCAAGAGGTGCCAGGGGCAGAAATGACCGTCTCCGGTTTTGCTTTTCTCACCTCCGGGAATAAAACCAGTTCTCCGACTTTCATGGAAACTTCGTAATGTTCTTTTTCATATCCGAATGAACCAGCCATGCCGCAGCACCCCGATTTGATCTCTTCCACCTTGTAGTTTATTGGCAAAGAAAGCATTTTTACGGTAGAGACAACCGATGCAAGCGCCTTTTGGTGACAATGCCCGTGAAGTTTAATCATCTTTGGTTCTGTTGTAAAAAGAGTCAATGGATCAGCCCAGGCACCATTCACTGCGTCATCGCCCTTTGCAAAATGGTCAACGATAAACTCGTCGAACATAAATGCATTTTTCGCAAGGTGTCGTGCGCTCTCTTTCAGATGATCGTCGGCCAGGTCGGGGTATTCATCCCTGAATGTAAGGATTGCGGATGGTTCTATGCCAATAAGCGGTGTTGAAGGGGTGATAAGGTCTTTTAATTTGCTGATATTCTCATTCGCCAGCTTTTTTGCCTTTCTCAACAGGCCTTTTGAAAGATAGGTTCTACCGCTTTCTGTATGGGCTGGAATAATTACCCTGTATCCCAGTGCATTCAGCAATTTAATGGCCTTGATCCCGATTTCAGTGTCGTTGAAATCAGTGAACTCATCTGCGAAAAGATAAACAGTCTTTGTCAGTTCTTTGGCGTTGCCTTGCCTGGCGGCCCATGCACGGAGTGTTGTGGAATATAAAAGTGGAATATTCCTGGCAGGAGCAAAGCCGAGCACTTTTTTAGTAATTCCCGATATCAGTTTGTTTCCCTGGAAGAAATTAAACAGGGCAGGGGCATAGCTTCCAATGTGGTTGATCCGTGTAATGTTCGCAATAAGCCAGGATCTGAATGGGACCCCGTTCGCATCATAGTAATGCTGCAGGAATTCGGCTTTCAATTTGGCGATGTCGACATTCGACGGGCATTCTGACTTACAGGCTTTGCATGACAGGCACAGATCCATTATTTCATAGATCTCCCGGTGGTCAAAAGGATTTGTTTTTGATGAGTTTGTAAGGAATTCCCTGAGGATGTTCGCCCGTGCCCGGGTGGTGGTGTTTTCATCCTTGACGGCCATGTAGGAGGGGCACATGTACCTTCCGGTGACCACTGTGTTGCGGCAGTCACCTGAACCGTTGCACTGTTCAGCCGCCCGCAGTATGCCGTGGCTGGAGGAGAAATCAAACACGGTTGGAATGTCCCTGACTGTTTTTCCCGGTTCAAACCGAAGGCTTGTATTCATCTTCGGTGTATCAACAATTTTATTCGGGTTAAGGATATGGCCGGGATCCCACAAATCTTTGATATCCCTCAACAGTTTATAGTTTTTCTCTCCAAGCATCAGGGGAATGAACTCGCCCCTCAGTCTTCCGTCGCCATGTTCTCCTGACAATGAACCATTGAACTTCTTGACAAGTTTTGCTGTTTCCAGGGCCACTGTGTGAAATAGCTCCACATCGGCCGGATCTTTCAGGTTAAGCACAGGGCGAAGGTGCAGCTCACCTGAGCCGACATGTGCATAGTAAACGCAGTCAAGGCCCAACCCTGCAAGCATCTTGTCGAATTCCTCAATGTAACCGGGTAATAAATCTGGGTGCACAGCAGTGTCCTCTGTGACCGGAACAGGTTTCCGGTCGCCAGGATAGTTTGAGAGTACGCCCAGCCCGGCCTTGCGCAAGTCCCATACCTTTTTCACATCGGGCGGGAATACGATCGGGAAATGATATCCCAATCCGGCTGCACGCATTTCTGCTTCCAGTTGACTGTATATGGCCATGATCTCTTCCCTCGTTTCGCGGGCAAATTCAATGATCAGGATTGCACCCGGGTCGCCTTCAATGAAAAAACGGTTCTGGCGCTGGGTGATGTTGTCGCGTGTACAGTCCATGATGGCCTTATCCATCAGTTCCACTGATCCCGGCTCATATTTCAGGGCGATCAGGTTTGCTTTCAGCGACTCGGCAATGGTATGGCAATGGACACAGATCAGGGCTTTCTCTTTGGGCGGCAATGGGACGAGGTTCAGTTTGATCTCGGTCATGAACATTAATGTGCCTTCGGAGCCGGCAATGAAGGAGGCGAAGTTGAATTTAGCAGGGGGGGCCAGGGGGGGCAGGAAGGGTTCTGTTTCAGCCAGCAGGTCAAGGGCGTACCCGGTATTGCGGCGGTGGATGGCAGGGTCGGGATACTCCTTCCTGATATTCTCCAGGTTTTCCGGGGAAGAAAGTATTTCGCTGATCTGCCTGTAAATTTTATTCTCAAGGTTGTTGCCGGTACATTTTTCCTTGAACTCATCAATGGATAGTTCCCTGAACTCCACCTCAGAACCGTCGCTCAGAAAGCCCTTAACGGAGATTACATGGTCTCGTGTGCTGCCATAAATGATGGAATGCGCACCGCAGGAGTTATTGCCAACCATCCCGCCCATCATGCACCGACTGGAAGTACTGGTCTCCGGACCGAAGAAAAGGCCATGCGCGGAAACCGTTTTGTTCAGTTCATCCAGTATAACCCCCGGTTGCACCCTGACCCAGTGCCCGGCTGCATTGATCTCAATAATCTCTGTCATGTAACGTGACACATCCACTACCAGTCCCGACCCGACAACCTGGCCGGCCAGTGAAGTTCCTGCTGCCCGGGGAATCAGCGGAGTCCCGGTTTCATGGGCGAATTTGATCAGTTTACTGATGTCGGCAGCATTTTTTGGCCGCACCACACCCAGGGGCAACTCGCGGTATGCTGATGCATCTGTTGAATAGAGTAGTCTCTGGGAAAGGTCGGTATAGATGTCACCCACAATTTGTGACTTCAGGACCTCCAGACTGTCATGTACCTGTTTTATCGTCATTATTTCATTGTTTTCAGCAGGTCAAACCATGCAGTTGTACTGTTCATGGAGATAAATTCAGCTTGTCCCATTAACCGCTGTTTGTCAGCAAAGCCTTTTGCAACCGCAATTTTCAGTTGATCAACAGCAGCCGGGTCATCTGACCGGCGCGCCAAAAGTATTGCACGCATGTAATTCGGCTCAGGGTTTTGAGGGTCGGCGAGTTCATAAACAGAAACAATCTTAATACTTGCCAGTTCATTCTGCTGAGCAATAGCTGAATTGGCGTTCATATAGCAAAACAGGCTTAAAAAAGCCAGTAATCTTTTGTTTTTCAGTGTGTCCTCAGGATTTTGCGCTCCTCCTCCCGATCCGTCTGACTTCAATCCTGAATTGTATTTTTTTATCTTATCCTTCCACCAGGCAATGTTCTCTGTCTGCAGTTCCTGCATGAATCCCTGTTTTTCATTCTCCTCTTCCTTGAGAACCTTGATCCGGTTTGCAACCTGTGATTTGTATTCCTGGGTTGCTTCAATCAAACTGAGTTCATTCCTGTATTTGTCCACCCCCGACAACCCATCCAGAAAAGAGATGGCTTCCCTGCAATCATCTGCAGCTTCTGCGTAATGACGGTTCTTTTTAGCCTCAGCAAGCCGGGAATCAAACATTCTTTCAATTTCCCTCATGAAAACGGGATCAGATGTCTTACTGCCATCCTTTATGTCATTCAGGACTATCCAGACAAATGCATCTTCCATTTCCTTTTCAGGCGGCCAGGCATGAATCCCCGGAAATATCCTGATGAAATGCCGCAACCCGGCCCGGGTTAAAGGTTCCTCAAGCTGTAACAGTTCATTCATGTTGAAATCAGCACTGCCTGCCAAACCGAAATAATCAAATTTATAAAGGGCGGGTTGCTCTGATCCGGCCAGTCCGGCTCCACAACAAATGATCCCCTTCGCCTGTACCTGGTACATCGCAGCCATAGAGGCAACCCTTGCCCCGCCTGAAAATCCGAGCAGGTAAACCCGGCTTGTATCAACAGTACTGATGGTGCGGGCCTCCTTCATCAAGGAGGCAATAATAGCACGCACCTCTTCGCCGGGCAGCCCGTTTTTTGAATCATTTGATCCGATGAGTATAAAGCCATACTTGTCGGCAAGTGATTTATAAAGGGAAAGTGGTAAAGCACCATCCCCGTGCGGGTCAAAGGCAATAATCAGCGGATACTGCTGTCCCGTGGTATTTAGTCCTGAAGTTATGGAATCTGAACCAACCCGGGCCTGCTCATCAGCGGAAACAGCCTTGACCTTCTGAAGAACAGGCAGGTACAATGCATACGATTTCCCAGGGTTGTTTTGACAAAGAATTTTTTTATGAATTAACCCGGATTCAGGAAGAACAGTTGCACCGCCGGAAGTTGCCGGATTACCAGCTGAGCATGAATTTAAAAGTACCGGCATCAGGCAGGTAACCAGTAATTTCAGCGTGTTACGCACCTTTGTAAAAATTGGTGGACTCAAAGATTTTATTCGCAGAACTGGCTATAAACCCGCTGTAAAGCTTGCCGTTGCTATCCGGATAGCGTCGGGCAAATTCATAATAGCACCCGGGAATGGCAAACTCTCCTTCTGAAAATACAAACTTTACCATGCCGGCGCGGATACTGGACTGCTCCAGCAATTCATCAGGGGTGCCCTGGATTTCACCGCCTGCATCGTTCAGCATGAACCCGTTTGATTTCAGGAAAGTATTGACTTTTTGTACCGTATCGTATTTTTTCAACCGGTTAATGCTGACAGTAAAATGGTTTGCGCAGAAACCGTTCACGTACAACCATGCGGCATATTCTGATTCAGTGCGTAGTTTTTCATACACTGCATAGGACGGAATGCCTGAAACATTGCCGGAAAAAATCAGATTCTCGGAGTTCCTTGTATTTTCGGGTATGTTATTAATCCAGTCAGAAATGACTGCCTGGAGTGAGGGGCTGAATTGCTCTGTGAGTAACTCACTGATGAACACCCGGGGTGCGTCAGGATCAGTTTTATGTTCAAAATGCCTGGCATATAATTTTTTAACTTCAAAATGGTAATCTCCCCTGAATTCATAGCCATTTCTGAGGAATACCTCCGAAAGTTTATCAACACCGATTGCAGGATCTCTGAAGGTACGGAAGGCAATATGGTCATTAAACACAGATTCACCTTCTCCGGTGAAAAGGTCAAAAACTCTTTTTGTTGATGGGTTCTGTTGTATGTAGCCGGCCCAAAGCCGTTCAAAGATGTCCTGGTATGTCATAAAATCTCAATCGCCAATCGTATATCGTTACAAATATTCAGGGAACCATTTCTCCATGATCTCATGCAGCATTAGGGCAGTCAGCGGTTTATATTGGAAACACCCGCTGTCAATCTGCAGTTCTGCCCTTGCTTTATCAGCCGGGTTAAGGGAGGTGGTGAGCATGATGATCACAATTTTGCTTTTTTGAAAATCATCAAGGTTTTTATATTCATCAAGGAATTCCCAACCATCCATGACCGGCATGTTGATGTCAAGGAATATCAATTCAGGAGGAAGGCATGTGCTGTCATTGCTGCTGACTTTTTCGACATTTTTTAAATAATCAAGCGCTTCTCGTCCGTTAATTGCTATTTCAATGTGGTTAACCAGTCCGGTCTTTTCAAGCACTTTTCTATGCAGAAAATTGTCTGATTCGTTATCATCTACCAATAATACACAGTTTAACTTTTTCATTGTTCTTTTTAATGGTTAAGAAACTGTAAAAATACTAATTGTACTCTTTATACGGAAGAATCTGCATATTTATTATTCCGATCGTCAAAGTCGTTCAACAAACAGACGTCGCAAAGGCGTTTCAGTTGTCTGTGCATCAAAAATAAATGAACTTCATTTTCAACAGGTGATGCTGATTTGCCGGTTAAATCAAGTTATATGTGTTTACGCCCCGAAATTTTCCGGATGATAAGCTGAACGGCAGGTTTTTGTTCATAGTTGATTGGATCAGCTTTGACTTCAACATTCACCTCTGTTCCGTTGAATGTTATGAATTTTTCTTCGGTAACAGGTAACACGGCCCTTTCCCTTAAAAGTTGTTCCATTCTGCCAATAACCTTTTCCCGGTATCCCGGGTGAACAAACTGTAACACCGGCTTGCCGAATAACTGGTCAGGAACAGTTGCCTCCATCATCCTGTGACCTTCAAGATTTGCAAATACGATTATCCCGTTTACATAGATTACAATTGCATCGGGTGAGTTTTGAACAAGTCCGCGGTATTTTGCTTCACTTTCTATCAATGCCTCTTCTGCCTGTTTTCTTTTTGAGATGTCTTCAATGAAACCTTCCATCATCACAAAGGTGCCATCGGGTCCGTACACCGGGATGAGGTTCAGGATACCGGTAAAAAAAGTACCGTTTTTTCTCTTATAGATATTTTCAAATATTTTCATATACGGTGCTTCAGCCATAAGCCTGATGATTTCATCGCGGCGCCCGGGGTCTACGAAGATATCCTTTGAAACATTATTGATGTTTTGCATGGCATCAGCAGGGGAGTCATATCCAAACATGCTGGCAAAAGCTGGGTTGACGGAAATGGCTTTTCCTTCAGGGGTTGACTGGAAGATGCCGTATGTGGCACGTTCAAAAAAACGGCGGTATTTTTCTTCACTCTCGCGCAGTTCACGTTCAATCCTTAATTTTTCTGTCAGGTCAACGATGGTTATAATACAGTAGTCACTGTTTTTTTGAACAATGCCGGTGATATGTACATATTTTATGCTCTGATCATCGGAAAGAATAGTCACATCGCACATTTCCTTCGTCTGCCCTGTGAAAAGTGTTTCAAGGAAATGATTGAAATCCGGTTTTGTTTCATCGGTGATGAAAAATCCGAACCTGGCATTTTTTAACCTTGTCCGGTCTCTGCCAAGCAGTTGTGCCGCGCAGAAATTGATTTCATCAATTATCCCATCCTTCGTCAGTGTAACGTATCCTGAAGGTGCGCCGTTATACAATGCTTCAAATTTCTCGCTGGCTACTTCCGATTTTGCCCATCCATGGCGCAGCTCATCGTTTTGCAGCTGGAGTTCAATCTGCTGGACCTGCAGCGTATGAATAAGATCGGCCGTCTCAATTTCGGAGAGTGACTTCGGGTTATCAGCTCCTTCCAGCTTCAATAATAATTCAGCACGCTTACGAAAGTAATCAAGTGTGGCTTTATTATTCGTGTCATTGTTCATGCCTGAAATGTAATCCTGGTTAGTTGATTGTCCAATTGAAGGAAAAGCCCTGTAAAGGTAAAATAAAACCGAGAATATACAGTATTTCCGTGTAACCGAAGCGGCAAATAACTAATTTAGAGAAGAGGGGGTGTCGGACGCCATGGGAATGGTAAACCTGAATACAGACCCGGCATTTTTGTTCCGGTCCACCCAGATCCTGCCACCATGCAACTCAATAATCTTTTTGCAATGGGCAAGCCCGATTCCGGTCCCTTCATATTCATCCCGGTTGTGCATTCGTTTGAAAATGATAAAAATCTTTTCCCTGTTTTTTTCTTCTATTCCAATTCCATTGTCTGCCACTGAGAAGAGAACCTGGTCGGGCTGCAATTCGGCAAAGACCTTTATTTCAGGCGGTATGCCCTTGCGCTGAAATTTGATGGCGTTGTTGATCAGGTTGTGGAAAAGCAATTTCAATTCTGCTGCATAGCCATTGATTGAAGGTAATTCAGCTATTTCCAGTTTAACCTTGTTTTCCCGGATGAGGCCGTCCAGATCAGAGGCCACTGCACCAACTAATTTGTAACAGTCAACATGAGTTTTGATTCCTTCTTTTCCAAGTAAAGAGTAGTTAAGAAGTCCCGTGACAAGCTCCCGCATCCGGTTTGCTGAATTGTAAATGAACCTGATGTACTCGTTCCCATCCCCACCCAGTTTGCCGGAAAATTGGTTTTGAACCAGTTGTGTAAACGTTGTGAGTGAGCGTAAAGGCTCCTGGAGGTCGTGGGAGGCAATATATGTAAACTGTTCAATTTCATTAAGTCTGAAAGCGAGTTTCCTGTTCATGGCCTCAAGCTGGCTTGTTCGCTCTGCCACCCGTTGTTCAAGGGTTTCGTTCAGCTTTATAATTTTATTCTCGGCCAGTGTTCGTTCTGTAATATCCTGGGAAAAGATTGATACTCCGATGATTTCTTCCGACTCATTAAATATGGGGTGATGGGCTATTTCAAAATAGCTGCGTTTAAGATCGGGTTCGCCGGAAAATGCAAGACTGAATATCTGCTCGCCTGAAAGGACGCGGTCAATGTTCTTTTGGGCCCTTTCGCGGTCCTCTGCAACAGTCTGGTATTCAAACAGACTGTGCCCGATTTTAATTTCGGCGTTGTAAAGGGACCTCATGTTCCTTGCATGCGCTTTGTTAAAACTGGTGTAACAGTAGTTCCTGTCAAGCGAAAAAACCGAATCACTGGTGCTTTCAAGAATGGCTGCAAGCATGGCAGAATGTTCTGCAAACTTCTCAGCCGAATGTTTCCGTTCGGTAATATCATGGATCATCCCGAAAGAGTGAACTGCCTTTCCGGAACTGTCACGAACATGTTCGAATTTTTCATAAACATGCCTTATTTCTCCCGAATGTTTTTGAACAATACGGTGTTCAATTTCGTGTATATCTGTATTCTGGCTTGCTGAAGGATGGTAGGAGGTGTTAATAAGTTCAATATCATCCGGATGAATTATGCTGAAAAAAGTCTGCAGGGTTGGTTCAAATTCCTGCGGGGAGAAACCGAATATTCTGAACACCTCGTCAGACCATGTGAGTTTACCTGTGGCGATGTCAAGTTCCCAACTTCCGAGATGGGCTATCTTCTGTGCTTTATTGAGTCTTTCACCGCTTTCCTGAAGTGATTTTGTACGCCGGTTCACCCTGAATGTCAGGCTTCTGTTCCAGAATACCAGTAAAATCAGTGCAACTCCCAGGAATATACCTGCCATGAGCAATACCAGCCTGTTGCGGTCAAGCCAGTCGGGAAGGTGCTTGCTCCTGGAGAGCCATTTTTGGTTTATTGCTTCGAGTTTTCCGGAAGCTTTTAGTTTGTTTAGGTTAATGTTTAACATTTCAATTAGTTGCCTGTTTCCTTTCCTGGTGGCAAATGCATAATTCATGGTAAACAGCTCCCCTGATGCAAGATCTATGTTTTTAAAGTCGTATTTGGAGATGATGCTGAACCCTGCTTCCTGTGCGCAGAAGAAACCATCAATCTCCCCGATGTTGACATTGAGCATTGCATCCAGTTTTGAATGGAAGATCACTTTTTCAAAGTCGGTTCTTCCCTCCAGACGTTTTAGTGATACATCCTGTTCCTGGAATCCAATTTTATGGCCCTTTAAAGAATTAAGGTTGGTAATGTCTGTTTCAGCCTCCGTGCGAAACAGTGCCTGTGAGATATGGCTGAAGGGCTTTGAAAAATAATACAACGCCTCCCGCTCGGGTGTGCTTATCATGCTAACGAGATCAACCTGTCCGCGTTCCAAAGCGTCTAATGCTTCGCTCCAGGTCATCGGGATAAATTCAAATTTCACATTGGCACTTTTCTCAATTTCCCTCAGTATAGCGGGACTGATACCGTCGGCCTTGTTATCTTTATTAAGAAATTCATACGGTTCCAGTTCCTTGTCAAAGGCAATGGTATAAACAGGGATATTCGCAGAGTTATTCTGTCCGGCAGCAATAAATGCAGCTAAAAC
Source organism: uncultured Bacteroidales bacterium (assembly GCA_903959905.1). GTDB lineage: Bacteria > Bacteroidota > Bacteroidia > Bacteroidales > FEN-979 > CAIVAT01. The sequence goes on along the minus strand of CAJBYO010000085.1, from coordinate 176,676 downwards.
GCAGAGAAAAATGAGTACAAGCTGTTTAGCAGGCAGGAAATTCATGTAATCGCCAGTCAAATATTGCATTATATTTTCATAACAAGGCTGCCGGATTCCTTGTAAAATAAATACAATTCAATGTTGTTAATAATGGTGATAAAGGTAGTAAATAAATATTATACATTGTATTCATGTGAATATTTATTTCTGAATTGCCCGACGTAATTATGTAATTTTGCGATAAGCATGCAGCAGTGAAAAATAATGGGAATAATAAATTACATTAAAATTCCATAACGATGCAAACAATTTTAGGCGCAGGAGGGGTTATTGGCCTCGAACTTGCCAAAGCGCTGAAAAACTACACTTCGGAAATCAGGTGTGCCGGAAGGACGCCAAAAAAGGTGAATGACAGTGATCAGCTTTTTACTGCTGACCTGACAAAACGAGAGGATGTTTTCAATGCAGTGAAAGGGTCAGAAGTAGTGTATCTCACGGTAGGCCTTGCGTATAAAACCAGGGTGTGGCAGGAGCAATGGCCCCCGCTGATGCAGCATGTCATTGATGCCTGCGTGGAACACGGTGCCCGGATGGTGTTCTTTGATAATGTTTATGCCATTGGCGGCGATAACGTAAAACATATCACGGAAAACTCACCGATAAGCCCAACAAGCAAAAAGGGTGAAGTGCGTGCAACGGTTGACCGCATGATCCTCGACAATATTGCCGCGGGCAGGTTAAATGCAATTATTGCCCGTTCAGCTGATTTCTACGGAGTTGGCAACAACATGCTTCTCATAGAAGTTGTCTATAAAAACCTTATCAAAAATAAAACGGCCCAATGGCTTTTTACTGCTAAAACGAAACATTCATTTACCTATACCCCCGATGCGGGTCTGGCAACGGCCATTCTGGGCAATACACCCGATGCTTTTAACCAGGTCTGGAATTTGCCCACTGATCCCAATAGCCTGACTGGCGCGGAATGGATCGCACTATTTGCCGGGGAAATGGGTAAAGCAGGTAAATACCAGGTTATTCCTGCATGGATGGTTAAATCGATATCCTTGTTTGTGCCGATGTTTGCCGAACTTTATGAAATGCGGTACCAGTTTGACCGTGACTATTTTCTTGACAGCAGCAAATTTGAAAAGCGGTTTGGTTTTGTTCCGACAAAATATGAGGATGGGGTGAAGGCAATCGTGGAGAAACTGAGATAGTGCGGGATTGATTATGCTGATTTTCGCTGCGCGTTGGTTCTCGCAGATTTTTCTCGCAGTTTCTCGCAGATTTTCGCAGATTAAAGCGCAAATTACTATTTAAATACATCAATTTACTGTCAGGCAATATGGTTCAATATACCTGCAATATTATTTTAATCTGCCAAAATCTGCGCTTTAATCTGCGAAAATCTGCGAGAAACACCACCCCGAGTCCAACGTCCCAACTTATATTCAAAGAACTTTGCTAATTTTGTAATTTGGTTCAAATTAAAATAGGGGGTAATTTCGCCATACCCGGCACATAAAGTTATGACTCACATTAAGAAGAATTCATCCGGTGAAAGTGGCCATCACGCTGGAAGACCCGGCATTGTTCCTTTCAGGGAGTTTCTTGCCGGTTTGAATACCGGGATGAAGAAAGTTTTCAGGGATCAGGAACCTCCTGACCGAACCGTTTTGCCGCGTGGTATCCCGGAAGGGGTGCTGAAAGAAGTGATGGATATGAATCCTCTTGCAGTCTGTATCCCTCTTGAATTTGGCGGCAGGGGAGGACATATCAACGAAATCCTGGCAATGCTGTCTGCTGCCTCCTATGAGTCACTCGCCCTTTCCCTTACTCTGGGGATCAATTCAGGACTTTTTATCCAGCCGGTTGTCAAGTATGCACAGGACGATGTTAAGCAATCCATTTTTGACAGATTCCTCCAAGAAAAAAACATGGGAGGCCTGATGATTACCGAGCCTGATTTCGGCACAGATGCACTGAACATGCAAACCAGGTTTTCTGCCATTGAAGACCATTATCACATCCGTGGCACAAAACATTGGGCGGGTCTCACCGGTTTTGCCGATTACTGGCTTCTCACCGCCCGTGAAGCAACAGCCACAGGAGAATTGAAACGGGATATCGATTTTTTCATTTGTGATACCACACAGCCCGGACAGCAGATCATTGTCGAAGAACTTTTTGACAACCTCGGACTTCACCAGATCCCCTACGGCAGGAACCTGATAGATGTCAGGATTCCGGGTTCGCACCGGCTTGTGCCCAAAACAACCGGCATTAAACTGCTGCTTGACCTGCTTCACAGGAGCAGGCTGCATTTTCCGGGGATGGCCCTTGGTTTTATCCACAGGATGATGGATGAAGCGTTTGATCATTGCCGGCAGCGATCGGCGGGTGGCCAGTCTCTCATTCAGTATGACCAGGTACAGCAGCGACTTGCACGGATGCAGGCTGCATTTACCGTCGCATCCTCCATGTGTGCATACAGCAGTCATAAGGCCGGATTGGAACATGATCTCTCTGCAAGCGGAATGGTCGCCAACTCAATGAAAAGCTTTGTGACCGACCTTATGCAGGAGGCTGCGCAGTCGCTGGTGCAACTGACAGGTGCAAAAGCCTACCGGTTCAGCCACATTGGCGGGCGGGGTATCGTTGACAGCCGACCGTTCCAGATTTTTGAAGGTTCAAACGACATGTTATACGCCCAGGTGGCTGAAGGACTTGTCAAAAGAATGAAAAAAGCCAGGGAGCATAACCTGTATACTTTCCTGCGGCATTACAGGCATACAGAGCATGCTGCAAGGGAACTTCAGGACCTTTTGAGTTTCGGTTTGTTCGTGCAGTTTTCACAGCGGAAACTGGTGGAACTGGGCAAAGTCATGAGCCGTATTGTGGCCATGGAAATGGTTATTGCAGCAGCTGACAGGGGATTCAGACAGGACCTTGTTACAAATGCCCTGATAGAAATACGTCGCGAAATTGCCGAACTGCTGGGTTCGTTCCATACGATTGCCACGCCGGATATTGTTGATGATTATAAAGAGGGCAGTTCCTGGTTTAACCTGGGATAAAAAAAAGAGGCTGTCGTTTCAGACAGCCTCCGGAAATTCCATTTCAGTTTCTTATTTTGAACCGAGTGGCAAAAGGTAATTGATGCCGAAATTGATTCCACCGTATACGTTGTGAGAGGGATTGTAGTTTCCGTCTGTATCCGGAATGTCATATCCTTTAGCATTGATATCCATGAATCCATAAGCCATGGTCAATCCAACATTGAGGGAGAGAAATTTTGCTAATTGGATATCTACACCTAGATCAAGCCTGCCCATGACATCAAATGAATTATACCAATCGGTTATCGTTTCTTCACCAAGTACCACTGGTATATTACCTGGTCCTGGAAACGTTCCGCTTTCAACTACTTCATTTTTTAAATATTTTTGTGAGGCAGATAACAGAAAATTAAACTGGGGACCTGCCATTAAATAGAATTTTGCTACATCACCACCTGTCCTGAATTTGAACAAAAGCGGAATCTGAAGGTAGTTAAGTTTAACATCTCTGGTAAAGTTGAATAAGGTGTCATTTTTTGTGATTTCCTTGTCATAATTTTCTCCGAGTTTTGCGATTCCGATTTCCAGTTTTAGTCCAACATGGTTGCTAAAATCAAAACCGATATTGACATTGCCTGCGGCTCCCATCGTGAATTTTTCATCCAGAGCTGTATATCCATAATTGTTCTGGTTGATAATCACTGAACTGAGTCCTGTGCCTGCAACGCCAAAATACAATTGTTTTTGCGACATCAGGGGCCCTGCAAAGAATAACAAGGCGAGAATTACTGCGAAGAATGTTTTTTTCATTGGGTTTAGTTTTTTGAGTTTGGTGCAAACTTAGGGAAATTTGATAAAACTACCTTAATATTTCACAATTTTCCTGACGGTTGTCCCCGATTTCGTTACAACAGACACAAAGTAGATGCCTGCATGGTAAAAACCAAGGTCAACCGGGATGACCGATTTTTCATTCACGCGGGAAGACGTCGCAAAGACCTCATTGCCCATGGCATCATGAATCATAACAGTCACGCTCTGAGCCTGGTCAAGGATCAGTGAAATGTCAAACCTTCCTGAGGTAGGGTTCGGATAAACAGAGATATATCCAAGCGGATTCAACTCTGGCACATCTATGGTCATGCCAACCGTGAAACTCTGGGCGATCTCCCTGCCAAAATCTGCCTGGAACGATTTTACAAGTGTTCCGTCCATTTTTTTCAGTTGCGCATAGCCAGCTGTACCGTTACCGTAAGGTGGCATGTTTGCCCAGTATGTGAGGCCTTCACCGTCGGCATCGCGGATGATGAGCCTGTAGCAACCTTTAGCCAGTCTGAAGGTGTCCTGGTAAATGGTATTGTTTTCCAGTGCTCCGTTATGATACAGGATATTGCCGTCCTGGTCGGCCAGTACCCAGGAAATCGCATAGGCAAGGTGATTTGTCTTTAATTTTAAGATGAGCTCATTTTCATAGGTGGGTGGCACAACAAACGGGGTGCTCATAACATCATTGGATGGGTATTCATCCGTGCCTCCGTTGGGCTGTTTAATTCTGAAAATGAATCGGTTGTCGCCACCAACCCAGTCGTTCCAGTCAATTGAAGGGAGCAGAATCCTCACTGTATCCTGAAAAGGCAGGTTGCCGCTCCAGGCGTAGGTTTGGGTCTTACCACCTGCAGGGCCATACTCTATGACTGCGGAATGCAATGCTTCAGAACCGTTGTTCTTTATGGCAATAAAGGGCTGTCCGCACAATGGGTTGTATCGGTTATAGAGTTTATCGCGGTTAGGCGACAATACCTCTTCCATTGCGGCATCCAGTTTGAAATTGGGCTTGCCGTAGGTGATCAGTTGTGATTCAATGGCGTAATAGGGCCAGCTTCCCTGGCCATTCCATGTGTACCCCGGCTGCAGTTCGTAATCAAGGGTTATTGAGTCGCCAGGTACAATGAGGCTTGACAGTTCAAAGTTCTTTGTCCGGACCTCGGCGCCCGGGCACCACTCAGCCCGGTCATATAGCCAGGTGCCACCCTGCGGATAGAGTGGGTTTAATCCGCAGTCGTTGCGCCAGACAAGGTGGTTATATGCATGGGTTCCGTTGACCTTCAGTTCGTTGGTTCTCGGGCAGAATTCCGAGCAGTTGAGTCCTCCGCCAAATCCGTGGCCGGTGATCCTCATTTTCAGGCGGGCGTTTCGCACATTCGTGTCAATTTTCACGGTGATAGGTGGAAGGTTATGCTCAGCTGCACTGGCATATCCGTGATTGCCCGAATAGATATTCCTGATGCCGAGGATATCTCTTGGAGGCGTGCCTTCAATCATCCTGAACTTCATGTCGAGCAGTTCCTGCCAGTTTCCGGCAGAAAGATGGACAGAGTCCTTTAACAGTGAAGCATAGTCGGTGAGGTCAAAGATCCATGTCCATCCGTCGCCCAGGGTCAGGTTGTTGCCGTAAGGGGTGATGTACCTGGCAAGCTCATATCGTTCTGTGATTTCAAATGGTTTACCATAATAACTGTAATCTTTTTTATGAAGGGTCGCATCTGGTGTTACGAGTGCGGAATCAATTGGCAGTCCTTGGGAGTTATATAGATAACCTGCGTAGTAAGCAGGGAATCTGGTAAGTGAGTCTGTGGGCCGATAGGGGTGAACCGTGTCGCCGAAGATAACAATCATAACAGGCGGGAGGGCCACGGTATCGACCTTCATTGTTGAATCCAGTGTGGCAGGATTGTAAATGCCCTGACCAAACCTGATGCAAGGCCGGTCGTTCACTTCAGTCAGGTTCCTGAAGAGGTCTTTCCCCTTGTAATTTTGCCATTCAGGATAACCGGTGAGCTGTCCGTTGTGTGAGCCCGGGGCTGCATCCACAGCAGTAAGCCCGGTGCCTGTATTGAATTGGTAATAGGCAAGAAGATGTGCATAATCAGGATGAGTCTGGGCAATATCCCTGTACATGAACGCCCTGATTGCGGTATCGCTCAGGGCTTTGTCCCAGATGGCAAATTCGTCAATCATCCCATCGTAAAAATTTGTCGTGCCGGTGCCATCACTCCCTATCCTGAAGGTTTTGATGCCGTTCATCGGCCTGTACCTTGAACCCTGCGTGAAAAGCAACTGTCCGTTCAGGTAAATTCGCATCCGGCCTTTTGCCACATCCTTTGTAAAGGCCCAGTGGTTCCACTTTCCCCTGTATTTTGTCGGGTCGTTGACCAGGATGCTGATCCTGTCGTAACCACTTGCATTGCGGCCTGCATCCCAGTATACTTTCCGGTCACTCCAGGGAAGGTGAACATTGACCACCCGCTGGCCGGCACTGTCAAAGCCTTCAAACAGTGTGTTATTCTGTGGCTGAAGCAACGGGTCGCCGTACTGCCAGAAAGTAACGGTTATTCCGCTGTCAAGGGTTGAAAAGACCTGTGCGGGAACATCAACAAGGTCCATGTCTCTGAATTTAAGGAATCCGTCATTCACGTAAGAACTGGTTACTGACGGATGGCCGGGAATTCCTGAGAAGGTTCCATTGGAAGCGCCTTGCAGGCGGTGTTCATAACTGATGTCGACCAGAATGTTGGATGTGCCGTCCCATATAAAAGGATAGGTTAACGGGATTTCCTGCCAGCCGGTGGATACAAACTGCCAGTCTCTCTTGAAAACCTCTGTAAAACCTGAAGATTCAACACTTGCCGGGTTGATGGAGTCAATGCTGCTATTCTTCATCCTGATCAGCAGTTTTTCGAGGGGGCTGCCGACAGAATAAAATTTGAAGCGCAAACTGACAATTTCACCGGGCATGAGGCCCGATTGTGCAAGTTCCTGTGCATTGAAGATGAGCTGGGTCCTTGAATCGGTGGCATTGTTGCTGAAGGTATATCCCAATACCTGGATGGTGTCGCCAACGAGGATGGAACTGGTTGGGATGGTCGTGTTGGAATATTCAAACCAGGGTGCGAACGACCATGCAGCATTGTTCATGTACATCAGTGAATCAGGGGTTATCCCGTTGATGGTGTAGTTTGAATGGGTGTACCGCGTGGAGTCCCACTTCCCGGTATGTTTATACAAGTAGGTGTAGGTCAGATAATCCCATTCACCACATTGCGGAACCTGGGCAGGATTGCATTTCAGGGTGTATTCCATCAGGATTTTACTCCACTTTTTTGTTGTTCCCGGGAAAAGGAATTTCGCATCCTGTGGCGATCCGAAAGTGAAAGTTTGAACGGTGGTTGTGTCGCCGGGCCCGGCAAGAAGTACTGAGTTAAGTTGCAGAAAAGCAATGATCAAAAGTAGGAAACAGGATTTGGAGAACATCGGTGTTTTTGTGGCTAAAGGTAAGGAAAAAAGGATTTTGCCATGATACTATTTGAAATTCCGTACTTTTATTCAAATTTTAACTGATATGGAATCTTATCTTAAGATATTTGAAAACAATAAAGCCTGGGTACGTTCAAAACTTGCGGCCGACGAGCATTTTTTTGAAAAACTGGCCCGGGATCAGCGGCCACATTACCTTTATATAGGTTGTTCCGACAGCAGGGTTCCGGCCAATGTGATCATGGGGTTGGACGAGGGGGAGGTGTTTGTTCACCGGAATGTGGCCAACCTGGTAGTGGGTGCCGACAACAATATCAACGCAGTGATTCAGTATGCTGTTGAATTCCTTGAAATACAGCACATTATTGTATGCGGTCATTATGGTTGCGGAGGTGTTAAAGCGGCCCTTCATCCAACCGACATGGGACAGCTCAACAGCTGGCTGCAGAACCTTCGCGATGTTTACCGGATCCATCAGCATGAACTGGACGCCATCAGTGATTCACACCTTAAATTTGACCGCCTTGTTGAACTGAATGTGATTGAACAGTGTGTCAACATTGCCAAAATTGATCATGTGCAGCGTAAATGGTATAAAACCGGTTATCCAATGATCCACGCATGGGTGTATGATCTGCATAACGGGTTACTTAAGGAGCTGGATGTGAACCTGGAGGAGTACTTCTCAAGCATCAGGAGTATCTATGACCTGAACGTGGGCGATGAGTAGGAGGAGTAGGGTAACAGTTGAGAATTGAGATTTGAGATTTGAGATTTGAGATTTGAGAATTGACGAATTACGAATTACGGGCTACCGGGCAAGCTTTCGCAATGTTAGTTTCATTCCGATGAAGGGATTTTCAATCGTGATTTTTTTTGGGGTGCCTTCCGAGTAGTTCTCAAAGCGGATGATCGCCGGGTCGGCAATCGTTGACTTGCCGGATTTTATCAGCAGGGTGTCGCCACCAGGTGACCAGGTTTGCCAGCTGCTGTATTTGCCTGTTTTTCCTGAGACTGCGATATTGCCTGTTTTTTCCTGGATATAAACCCGTTCATTTTTCAATGAGATATCGCTTAAAAGCATCCTGAAATCTGTTTCGAGGATTTTTATCAGGGCCTTTTTATTCATGGAGGCAAAACAGGAGATCACTTTTAACTCGCCGGAGTCGAGCTGAAGGTCAAAAAAAGTCATCCCAACTTCATTCATAAACACAAACCTGTAGATGCCTGCAGTCATTCCTTTTCCACTTTGTGGTTCTGCCGGGCGGATTGTATCAGTCCTCTTGATCATCATCAATCCGGTGAGGTGGTGCTTTTTGATATCCAGGGTGGCTTTGTAGAGCTGGCTTTCTGGCACGTGACGCGTGACGGGTGACGCGTGACGGGTGACGGGTGAGGGGTGACGCGAGAGGTGAGAAGGTTTAATTGAAACACAACCCGCAAGGAGTATCGCAAGGAGACTAATTGACCAGGAACTTCTCATCTGCGATGGGTTGGTTTGTTTTTCGGGATGTAAAAGTGATCTTTGTACAGTCGCCACCGGATTCATTCATGTCAACACGGCCAACGGCAAAGTCCTCCCTGTTAAAATAGATGATAACTTCATTTAAAGACTCTCTTAGCCGCGCGTTTAGCGTTACCAGTTTGACAACCCAGGCCGTCGGGCTTTCAAAATAGGATGCCCTGAAATTCTTCTCATCGGTAAGAAGCGTACCCTGGATGCTTCCAAGAATGATCCTGTTTATTTCAAGAAAAAGCTTGTTTGACTGTACGTTAAACTGGTTTACCTTATTGTCGTCTTTAATTGAAATCTGGTCATTCCGGATAACGATCAGGTAGGAAAACGGTTTTAAATATTCCCAGCGGAGCATCTTCTCTTTTTTAAGATAGAATTTGCCACTGGATGTTATTTTCTCGGCAATCATGCTCATCTCTTTGACCTGGACAAAATCGCATGACAATGTGCGGGTGTTCTGAGCAACCTCTTTTACACGCTTTTTTAATGTTTCGATGGATGCCTGGTCCATGGGCTTGTTCTGGGAGAAGGCAAGCTGCCCGGAATTCAGCAACAGTAATAATGTGCCAGCGATAAAACAAATCTTCACCATGCGAAGGTATTTACGGAGATGGACAATGCTGTTAACTTGCATAGGCAGGTATATTTAACAAATTGTCCAGTGGCACAATTTCATAACCCTGTTGGCGGATCGCCAGTATAAGTTCCTCAAGGGTTGTTTCAGCCATTACCGAATGGTCATGAAGGAGGATGATTGAACCCGGTTTCAGGCGGCTTAGGATCCTGTTTTTGGTTTTTTCCGGCTTTGCATTCAAGGTGTCAAACGATCGGATGTTCCAGCATATCAGTTTCCAGTGCATCCCTTTAACTGCACTGCTCACCAGCGGGTTGATCACCCCGTATGGCGGACGAAAAAACAAAGGGGATTTCCCGGTAGCTGACATGATGAGTCGGTCGGTCTCCAATAACTCATTTCTGATTTTCTTTGCGGGAAACAGGTCGAAAAATTTGGAATGTGAAAATGAATGGTTACCAAGGATATGCCCGCTGGTGTCGATCCGTCTGATCAGTTCTTCGTTACCGTGAATTCGGCTGCCAATACAGAAAAAAGTTGCCGGCACCTTATGCCTTGCCAAAACCTCCAGAATTTGCGGTGTATTAAGGTTGTCAGGACCATCGTCAAAAGTAAGTGCAACGATTTTTCTGTCCGTTTTTCCCCTGCAGATGGTCTCATGGTGAAACCCGGAGCAGGGAAGAAATGCCATCGCAAATGATATTCCGAAATAGAACGAAAACAACAGGGAGTAAAGCAAGGTTGGATGCGACTGTATTAATCCCACGCCTGATTTGGAGGTAAAAATGCTCCATAAGTTCAATCCCATAAGGATCAGGAAGAAAAGTACTGTCAGGCGGCGAAATGTAAACATTTACGGGCGGCTTAGCAGAATGAATGAGTGGTTGTTTTCCCTGAAATGGTTGTAGATGAGTACCTTGTTGAGCCGCGCAGGGTTACCTGAGAGCCTTATCACGTCGGGAACCGATTGTGTTTTTATACTCATAGCCCCTACGGCACATGCAAAAGCAGAGGCGGTATGATATTCCCCGCACAGATGTTTAAAATATGCCAGCGGAGTTTCCTGCAGGGCGGTTCCTGCCATTTCATGATACACCCGGTCGCCACGGGGATCCCCGTTCAGGCCCAACAGTGCAAGGTCAATATCTTGCAGGGTCAACCCGTTATCACTCAGAAAATCAGTAAGTCTTTGTTTGATTTCATCGCCGGATGAAGGTTTCAGGAAGGTCGTTACTGCTGAAAGGCTGGCATAGGTATGTGCATTTTTCTTATTTTCAAGGAAGAGGAAAGCAGCACCTTCACCCGCAACGGTTCCCCGCTGATTGTCCTGCAGCAGGTCCAGTGAGCGAATGGGCTTCCGCTTCCAGTAACCAAGCCGGGAAGTGATGGCGAAGTAATTGGTTGTCAGTTCATCTGTGCCTCCCACGAGAACATTGGAGAATTCTTCCAGCTGCATCTGTGTCATGGCATCAAGGAGCGCAGATTCAAAGGAAACCCCGCGGTGGACGAAGGTGAAATTATATCCATGGCACTTAAGAAGCAGTGCTATCTGTCCGGCTACAGTATTGTGCGTACTCTGAATGAACGAGGTGGGGGTAAGGAATTCCTCTTTGTTGTTGATCATGGACGCGAGAAATTTCTCCGTGTCCTCCATGCATCCAAGCCCGGTACCCGTAATGATCGCTTCGGGAATTATTTCCGTTGTACTGTCCAGTCCGGTTGCGGCATCTCTCAAACACAGTTTTGAAGCCGCCACCCCCATCTTGATGATACGTCCCATCCTCCGGATCAGTTCAGCGGGGATAAAATCCCTGTAACCCGGATCAATGCACCGGAGTTGGTTGTTGTCATAAACATCGGGTTCTGCCAGGAACCCTGACAGGTTGCCGTTCATCACCATTTTCTGCGGTGACACATTCCCTATGCCGTTGATATATATCGGGTTATTGTTCATTGATTATTGATCATTGTTCATGGATATCACGACCGATGAATTGTTCCCGCCAAAACCGAATGAATTTGACAATACGTGACGCAGCAGAGACGCATTGCAATGCGTCTCTACATCGCAATGCGTCTCTACGCCGCGTTGCGACGATACGGTAACCGGCGTTATCCGCAATTCCTTCATGGGTGTTGTAAATCCCAGGTTGGGGAAAATTACCTGGTTTTGCAGGGAAAGGATGGAAATTACGGCCTCGACTGCACCCGCAGCCCCCAGTGTATGCCCGGTAAAACCTTTGGTTGAACTGAATGGGGGAACGTGTTCTCCGAAAAGTCGCTCTACGGCTATTCCTTCTGAAAGGTCGTTATTTTGTGTGCCTGTGCCGTGCACGTTGATATAGTCAATGTCAGCAGGTAAGAGCCCGCTCATGGCAATGGCTTTTGACATGGCCAGGAAGGCCCCGGTTCCTTCGGGAGATGAAGCTGTTTGATGGTAGGCGTCGTTGGCATTGCCATAGCCTGAAACTTCGGCCAGGACCTTTTTTTGCTCTTTCCTTACTACATCTTCAGATTCCAGTACGAGATAGGCAGCACCTTCGCCGAGGGTAAGCCCGGCGCGGTTGTCATCAAACGGGTGGCAGCCGGTTTTGTCAAGGATCATCAGGGTATTGAACCCGTTGAGTGTGAACCGGGTTGTTGAATCTGTGCCACCCACCACTACACGGTCCAGTTGTCCTGTTTTTATCAGGTTGGAGCCGAACATCATGGCATTAACAGAGGATGAACATGCGGTGCTGATGGTTGTAACAAAGTCACTGATGTCCAATTCGTGTGCAATACGTTCTGTACTGTCGCCACAATCGTGGTTGATGACATCCCTCAGTCGGCCGCTGCCAGGATCAGCCAGATAGGAAGCATAAAAGCCTTCACTTCTGTCCATGCCACCAACCGTTGTGGCCGAGATGAGCCCTGTTTTGTATTCTTTGGTGTTTTGTATCCCTGCCATTTTTAATGCTTCCTTAGCCGCTTTCATGCCCAGGAGCGCTGTGCGGGTAAAGCTGTCGCTGTCTGCATGGCCAAGTTCTGTAAGCAATTCAGGGGTTGACAGTTTTACCTCTGCCATCGGGATGATTCCCTTATGCACCGTATTAAAGCGCGTGATTTCACCTATCCCGGATTTTCCGGCAAGCAGTGATTTCAGGGTTTCTTCAACATTGTTTCCAATGGCACAAATGATTCCGATCCCGGTTATAAATACCTTCTTGGACATTATTTCTTAATTGAAGTGCAAAAATAAGAGAATAAACCATTTCTTACATCATCCTGCACAGGAACGGACCAGTATGAATGAGTGGTTCACATTCCTGAATTGGTTGTAGATAAGTACGTTTTTAATCTTTCCGGGATTGACGCTGTTCAGGTGCAGTATCTCAGGGTATACATGCCGTTTTAGGATGTTCGCGGCAACATAGAGGCCGAACCCTGTGGCGGTATGGTATTCGCCGCACAGATGCTTGAACCAGCCATGCGCTTTGCCGGGGAAGAACTGGTTTGCAAACGAGGTGTAAATTGGATCATAAACAGAGTCGCCACTGGTTCCGAGCATGACGATATCAATATCATCCTTGGAAAAGTTGTTTTTGGCGAGGAATTCAGGCAAGAAGGTTTCTGGTTTAAAAGATCCGTTGAAGTTGATACAGGTAGCAACATCACTTAGTTCTGCATAAGTTGAAGGCTGTTTATCTGCGCCAATAAGGAAAAAGGCACTGCCTTCACCGGCCAGGGAACCTGGTGATTTGCTGTCAAGCAACGCCATGTTGCTCACAGGGCCCATTTTCCACAGCCCGATCCGGCGCGTGATGAGCAGATGATTCATGGTCATTTCATCAATGGCGCCTGCAAGGAACGTCCGCGCAGTTTTTTCTTCAAGTTGCATCAACCCGTCCATCAAACTGCTCTCAAAAGAGAAAGTACGGTGAACATAGGTTGAGTTGTAGTTGTGGCACCGAAGCTGGATGGCAACCTGCGAACTGATTGTATTATAGGTTGACTGAATAAATGGTGTCGGGTTCAGAAAGCGCTCCTCTTTGGTAATCTCGCCAAGGATTTTCTCGGTATCCTCAACGCTTCCCAACCCTGTACCGGTAATGATGGCATCAGGCATTTCGCACCCGGAATCTGCAATACTCAGTTTGGCTGCGGTAATACCCATTTTGATGAGCCGGCTCATTCGGCGCGACTGTATCGGGTCAATGTATGTCCGGTATACTGGCTCAATACACTTCAGGTAGTCGGCAGTGTATTCCATAACGTCCGTAAGGAATTCACTTGTTTCTGCAGTTTTTTGCGGCGAGATTAATCCAATTCCGTTTAGGTATGCCATTTGATTGTCTGAGTGTTTATTAAAACCGGTAACCAAGAAAACAGTAGAACCGGTCAGTGTGTGAACCTAAAATTGAATAAACCGTGATTCCGTTCGCCCGCTCATACCTGAAATCAAGCGAGAATTTCCAGAATCCTGCTCCTGCGCCAACAACATAGCCAATCTCATACTTCCGGGTATCATTCAGCGCTTTTGCTTCGTACACATCCACCTGGTTCATCAGTTTTGAATCAACCCTTGCATAATTTTTTTCATTTATAACCAGTCCGTTTGACAGACCTCCGTTCACAAAAACGAAAAATTTACCGAAAGGGTATTTAAACCGCACCATGGTATTCAGTTTCAGGTAGGTATAGCCTAACGTTGTATGAATAATGATGTACTCCGTTGTGTTGCTGTAGGAAGTATAGCTGCCACTCACCTGGTAAGAAGTGTACAGAAGTTCATTGTAAATTGACCATTTACCCTGGCTCCTGGGCAACACCAGGTTCAGGAACAAGCCTCCCGAAAAATTCACGGATGACTTATAGCCGGCTTTCACCAGGTAGTTATAATTATCGCCTTCTATTTTTAATGTGGTTGATGAAACTCCGGCAAGAACTCCAAATTGAGCATGAACAGTTTCAGTCTTTGTATGAAATTTTACCGGCGACTGACTGTAGGCGTAATAGTCAAGGAAGAGCTTCTCAAGACTGTACTTCTGGTAATCAAGGTTCTTTAACATTTTTGGCAAAGAAGGACAGTCATTCAGATAAAGGGTTAGCTGGCCGAGCCAGGTTTTATTTTCGACAATAACCTGCCTGCCATCCTGTTCCATCAGATACTTTTTGTAAATCAACAGGTTAAATGCGGTATCCTGCCAGATATAATATTGCTCAATACCACTCCTCGTTTTATTGTAATACAGGCTTTTCCTGCCTTTCACAACTGCCTGCAGAAAAGCGGTATCAGTTTTAATCTCCAGGTTCCGGCTGTAATTCAGGTTTGAAATGTCGGAAGGGCTGACTTCAGTTTGTACTACGGCGCTTTCATAGGATTCATCCATGACGCCAAAGGATTTTATCTGCAACGGAAAATATGTTGACCTTTCACCTTCAACAGTTTCCTTGAAAAACACTTTTTCCGGGTTCCGGTCCCAGTTCCTGTAGTCTATAAATCCCTTAACGGTGTCACCGTTTACCCTTACGAAATAACCAGGCAGATAGTTCTCCTGGCAATAAGAGAATTCCGCCATAAGCAGCAGCAATAAAACAAATGTCGCTTTTTGAAAGAATCCTGGTGTGCTAATCATAGATGTTTAAGTTATGCAATAAAACGTGTGCGAAGCAACCTATTAAAACCTGTAACCAAACAGGGTGTAAATCCTGTAAGTGGATGATTTCAGATATTTATATTCAGACATTCCATTTGCACCTTCATACCTTGCTTCAAATGAAAACTTCCTGAATTTTGCTCCGATGCCTAACACGTAGCCAAGTTCCCACTTTCTTGTGTCGTCAATTGCCCTGGCTTCCTCCACCCTGTATTGCTCAAACAGCCATGATTCTTCCTTTGCATAATTTTTTTCAACAATGGCCATTCCATTTGAAATGCCAGCATTGATATACAGGAAGAACTTTCCAACAGGGTATTTGAAACGCAACATGTTGTTGATTTTTAAGTAGCTATAACCCAGGGTGGTATAGGTTGTGGTGTACCTGTTTGCGTGGAAGTAATGTTCATATTTGCCGTCAACGTTATAAGAGGTGAACAGTAATTCATTGTTGACCGACCATTTACCCTGGCTCCTGGGGAAAATTATATCCATGAAAAGTCCGCCTGAAAAGCTAAAGGATGGCTGATAACCGGCTTCCACAAGATAAATAAAATCTCCGTAAAATTTCAAAACAGTTACGGATACCCCTGCCAACGCTCCGAACCGGACAGTGGTTTTTTCTGTTTTCTTGTGAAAATAGATGTTTTCACGTGTACAACTGTAATAAAAAAGGAATATGTCTTCAAGACTGTTTTTCTGGTACCGGACTTCGCTAAGTCGCTTCTGTATGCCTTCGCAACCTTGCAGGTAAATTGTTAACTGCCCGTTATAAGTCAGATTTTCAGCTATAACTGTTCCGTCATCCTGGTTTTTCAGGTACTTTTTGTAAATAAGTAATTGGAACGAGGAATCCTGCCAGATATAGAAATTCTCTTTTCCTTCACGCGTTTTGTAATAGTAAAGGCTTTTCTTGCCTCTGACGATTACCTGCAGAAATGTCGTGTCAGAAACTATTTCCAGATTTTTATCATGGCTTAAGAACTTCGTATCATCAGAGCTGGTTTCGGTTTGCACAACCGCACTTTCATAGGATTCATCAAGAACGACAAAGGACTTGATCTGCAACGGGTAGTATTCTGATGTGATACCTGCAGCCGTTTCTTTAAAGGATATTTTTTCCGGGTTCCTGTCCCAGTTCCTGTAATCAACAAGTCCTTTAATTGTATCGCCTTTCAGGCTGACCAGAAAACCTGGTAAAAAGTTCTCCTGGCCAACAGATGTCTCCGCCAGGACCAATAGCAACAATGAAAATACCACGCCTGCGAAGAAACCTTTCCTGTCATTCATGCCAGTACCTGTTTATGCAAAAACTCCAATATCTGTTCATCCATTCCCAGCATTGTCTGCATTGCCTGCATTGCTTACATTACCTGCATTCTACACCTCAACTTTCCTGAATATCAGCGACGTATCATTTCCCCCAAACCCGAACGAGTTAGACATCACTGCATTCACTTCTGTGTCTGTCATCAGCTTTTCAACAGGCGAGAAACTCAGTTCGGCTATACGCTCCCTGAAATTAAGATTGGGCCAGACTACACCGTTTCTGATACAAAGGATGGATAAAATCGCCTCAATTGACCCGGCAGCACTGGTGGTGTGCCCGGTGAACGGCTTGGTTGAACTAACAAGGGGAATCCTTGTTCCAAAAAGTTTTTCAATGGCCCGGCCTTCCGACAGGTCATTGTTGTCGGTACCGGTGCCATGGGCATTGACATAATCTATTTCCCGGGGTGCCATCCCGCTCATATCAAGCGCTTTTTTCATGGCCAGGTAGGCGCCGATGCCGTCAGGGGAAGAGGCTGTCTGGTGAAATGCTTCACAGGAATTGCCCCAGCCGGCAAGTTCGCATAAGGGCACGTTCCCTGTTTTTTTGAGCGTCTCCTCCGATTCAAGCACAAGGAATGCCGAGCCTTCGCCAAGGTTGATGCCGGCCCGGTTGATATCGAAAGGCTTTGAAGAATCTTTGTCAAGGATTTTAAGTGCATTGAAGCCGTTCAGGTGGAATCGGGTCAGTGACTCACATCCACCGGCCATAACGCGGTCAAGTTTGCCGGTTCGGAGCATCCGTGCTCCAAGCATAATGGCATTTGCTGCCGATGAACACGCCGTACTGATGGTGGTGGTAAAATCATGGATGCCCAGCAATTGTGCAATTTTTTCGGTACTGTCGGCACAATCGTAAGAATCTATAAAGGAATTGCGGGTGTCGTTGGTAAGAAAGTCATTGTAGTATAACTCACAGCGATCCATCCCGCCCACGGTTGTTGCCGAGATCAATCCGGTTCTGAGCTCGGTATGCTGATCAAGACGCCCGCTGGCAAAAGCTTCGCGGGCTGCAATGATGCCCAGTAGTGTATTTCTTGAATAACCGTCGGCAGGTTGAATTCCCGCCATGTCAAAGAGTTCGTCCAGCGATTTCGTTACCTCACCTACAAGGAGTTCATCCCTGAGCAGGGTCTGGACATGGTTTATCTTTCCGGTTCCGGGCTTTGATCCCAGGAGGAAATTGAAGCTTTCTTCAATATTGTTGCCGATGCAGGAGATGATGCCGTATCCGGTAATAAATATCCGCTGGGGCATCAGGGTTTATTTTTTATGCTCAGTGATATATTCGGCCATGGAACGGATCGAATGGAAGATTTTTTTACCGTCTTTCGGATCTTCAATCTTAATTCCATAATTCTTTTCCAGCAGCACGATCAGTTCAAGTGCATCAATGGAGTCGAGCCCCAGCCCTTCGCCGAACAAAGGTAAATCAGGATTGATATCGTCGGGGGTGATGTCTTCAAGGTTCAACTGCTCAATTACTTCTTGCTTAAGCTTTAAAATCAATTCATCCATAATATCAGGTCAGTTATGTTTCATTAATAGATTCAGATTCTGTTCATTAAATAAAAGTGGTTTGAAGCTGCCATTGATGCCATCGGGGCCGGGGGCAAGTTTTTCCACCAGGGCCACCATGGCCTGGCAACTGTTGCCCATCACCTCAACCCAACCGCATAAACATGCTTCAACCCGCTCATTGTTAAATAACTCGTTCACATATTCACAGAGCAAACGGCCGTTAAATGTTTCTGAGATCAAAAAGGCATTTTCCCCTTTGATTTTATTTTTAATACAAACTTCCCCGATAACAATGTTGGGAAGGGTATAAACAAAAACAGAAGGACTGGGGAAATAACTTGCACGATCTCTGATCGTTTCGTTATGGGCGACGTCGGTATCAAGGCTTGAACTTGAGTTCGACAGCACCACACCCACTGCTTCCGGGCGATAGCCTTCTATTGACTTTTCCTTTAAAACCAGTTCAGCAGCAAGAAATCCCAGTTTGCTAAGGGTATCCATTTTGTAAAATTTCGGATAGGCCAACTGTTCCTGTTTGAAGACTGTTTTCAAAAAGTCTGCAAATTTAATAATATTTTCCTGATAAAAGATGATACGCCCGTTCACAATGACTTTGTTGTCATGAAGAAGGCTGTATGATGTGATTGAACGCTCCATTTTATTGTTTCTGATAAAGGATGGCGGCATTGCACCCGCCAAAGCCAGATGCTGTTTTAATGCATGCAGATAAATTTGCGGGCCTGTTTTCGGAAATTACATTCAGGGGTGCAGTAACACCCAGGGTCTCAAAACCTGCAGAATAGTAAAGAATGTTGTTCCGCAGGGATGAAATGGCTGCCACTGATTCAACAATCCCTGCAGCCCCAAGTGTATGTCCCCAATAGCCTTTGAAACTGTTTACCGGAACATGGGCAAGTCCGCTCAACTCAAACGCTTTGGATTCCATTTCATCATTGAAGGAGGTGGCTGTTCCGTGTGCTGAAATATAACTGATATCACCGGCGTTCAAACCACCCTGTTTCAAGGCGTCCTGTATAGCGCCACTAAGTTCTTCACCGGTACGAGACGGTCCTGAGATATGGTTTGCATCGTTGCTTGTCGAAGCTCCTGCAATAATCACCTGTGAAGTGGCTGCCGGATCAGGGTACTTTGATATCACAATGGTACCGCAACCCTCACCAAGCGATAGTCCTGTGCGGTTCAGGTCGAAGGGCTTGCATGGGTTCGGGCTGAGTGCCTGGAAGGACTGAAACCCTGAAATGACAAATTCTGTTGCAATGTCACCACCGGTCACCACGGCATGGTCATAAGCTCCTGACTGAACAAGTCTTGAAGCGGTCATCAGGGCTACGATGCCCGAAATACAGGCATTTGAAATTATAACAGGTTGGTTTTCAAATTCAAAGAAATTCCTGATTACTTTTCCAAGTTCCCAGAGATAGAGTCTTTTATGGCTGAAAAGTGCTTTGTTGCGGTCCTCCAGCAAATTGATATTGCCTTTGGTGGTTGAAATCACCAGCAGCGTCCTGGGATTTGATGGTGCCACGTTACTGCCCTTTAACGCCTCATGAACAGACACAATGAACATTTTTTCAAGCCGCGTGAATGATGCGGCAGGAGCTCTGTTTTTTACCTGCTGAAGAACTTCAGCAAACTTCAGTTCCAGTTGCTCTGTGTTAACTTTTGACAGTTGCACCGGGGTTGGGTACAGTTCAGGGTCATTTGTGCTTTTCACACCGATTACCCCCCTTTCAAGGGCAAATGTATGTTCGGATGTTGTGAATCCGAGGGAGGTAATAAGGTTGTCGGTCAGGATATATACGGGTTTCATTCCATCAGCCATTAAACGCCCCATTTCTTTTTCCAGCCAGTGAAAAATTCCGGGGCAGTAAGTAAAAGTTCACCTTCAGGGGTCAGAAAAACCTGTGTGGTTGTACCGGTTGCGGCCACTTCATTGTCCTTTTTCCGGTAAATGGTATACTCAAAAACAATCTTTGCAGCTTCAGAGGGAACAAAACGTGTCTCCACGATGGCGGTGTCACCATATTCCAACGGACGTTTATAGTCACAGTTGATTTTTACAAGTGGAATCATCACGTTATGCTTATAAACATCAAGGTATCCCAGGCTGTATTTAAGCCCGAATGACTCGCGGCCATCCTCAAAATATTTGAGGTAATTACCGTGCCATACGATGCGCATGGAGTCCACTTCAGAAAATCGTACAATTATCTCTTTACGGTCGGTCAGGGGTGTCATAAGCAGTTTTTAAAAGTTGCAGGAGTCGGACGTCTGCAGGATGGTACACGGTTAATTGTTCAACGGACTTTTATACTTGTAATAAAGGGCGGTAATGCTCACTGTTGTTAAAAAGAACAGCAACAGTTTAATTGCCTGCGGCACGATCACGATGAGGTTTCCGCCCCTCAGGAATATACTGTAATAGCCTGTGATGGCCCAGTTAAGCGGGCTCAGGTTCGCAATTGTCCGCATGAACGGTGCCATCAGGTAAATTGGCACCCATAAGCCACCTACCGCAGCCAGTATAATAACTGAAATTGATCCGAATGCGGCTGCCTGCTGATGTGTTTTGGCAATCGTTCCGATCATCAGGCCATACCCAACTGCAGCCATTGAAACAACCATGGACATAACAAACAGCGCAAGGATGTCATTGCCCAGCACAAGCATCGGCAAGCCAAAAAGTGGAAGAAGCAGTATGCCTGCCAGCAACATCGCTGCAGTTTGCATCATACAAACAACAAGGTATACACCCACTTTCCCCATCAGCAGGGTCATATAGGAAACAGGCATGGTGAGCAGCCTGAACAAACTGCCTCCTTCGCGCTCCTGTATCATGCTTTGCGTAAGGGGGATAACAATAAAAAACATCGCGAAAATTGTCCATGCCGGCACATTGTGCTGCGAGGTGTTGGGTATCAGTTCTACCTCACGGTAAGAAGGATACTCTTCCTTGAAATGCAGAATCTCTTTAAAAGCATCTTTGGGGGCCTTGTACATCGGCATTTGCAATGCAATTTCCTGGTTGAATGTTTTAAAAACCCAGTCGGTCTGGAATTTATAATAGTTTTCCCTGATTGAACTGATCAGGGCATTTTTAAAGGTCTTTTTTACCGTAGGGTCGAAGTAAATCTTCACATCCACCGAATCTTTAAAGACGATGCCATTGACCAGGCCGGGATTCCCGATGCCAAAACCTGCCAGTGTTTTAGCCACCGAGAGGCGGACATTGGCCCGCATGGTGCTGGTTGCACCCTTGGGCACCACGATGGCCACGAGGTATTCACCCCGTTTAACGGCATTTTTGGCAGTAGAATCTGTAAGCAGGTTGTTGTTCAAACGATCAATAACCTCAAACGACTGTGACTCTCTGAAACCGCTTTTAATCTTCAGTGAAAGGCTGTCGTGGTCGTTGTCAACAAACAGCACCTGCACGGTGGGGTCCTTTGTGAGTGAACTCCAGCCAAATTCCTGCATCAGCGATGAAATCACGATCAGCACCACCGGCATGATGAACAACATCGCGAGGCCCGATTTATCGCGAATAAGAAGAAGCAACTCTTTGCGGCAGGCAGAAAAATACTTCCTCATGGTCAGTCCCTCATATCTTTACCGGTGAGATGTATAAAGACATTTTCAAGGTTCTGAAACCTGGGTTGCTCTGCCACCAGTTCTTTCGGGTTACCAAGGGCAATGATGTTTCCCCGGTCAATAATAGCCACCCGGGAACACAACTGCTCAGCCTCTTCCATGTAATGTGATGTATAAATGATGGTGACACCTTTCTTGTTGATCTCCATCAGGTATTCAAGGATGACCACGCGTGATTGAACGTCGATACCCACCGTAGGCTCATCAAGGAAAATGATTTTGGGGTCGTGCAACAATCCGGCGATCAGGTTGACGCGGCGCTTCATGCCTCCTGAATACTTGCCAACAGCTTTCCCTGCATGTTTCTCCAGTCCGAATTCAGTAAGATAATGGTCTATTTTATCCCGAAGGGCTGAACCGTGAAGTCCGTACATGTTACCGAAGAAGGTAAGGTTTTCCCGTCCTGAGAGGGTAGGGTATAAGGCGATATCCTGCGGTACCACTCCAATAACCTGCTTGATTTTCACCATGTCCGTTTGGCTGTCAAGACCATCGATGGTTACATTGCCACTGGTTGCGGGAAATAATCCGCAAAGAATCGAGATCGTCGTAGTTTTTCCCGCACCGTTTGGCCCTAAAAGTCCAAATATTTCACCCGGAAATATCTCCAGTGAAATTGAGTTCACGGCAGGTTCTTCAGCTCCGGTATAGATTTTTGTCAGCTCCCTGATCTCAATAATTGGTTTCCGGGACATTAAAATTTCAGATTTTTGAGTTTTTTATAGACATTTTCTTCATCTGCAGCGATTTCAAGCAGTTTTTGAGAGAGTGTTCCGTAATCTTCTTCAGGTTTGGATCTGTTTTTGCAATTCCGGGCGCCGATATAGGTGAACTCACGCCATTTATTCGCAGTCCGGCCCATCATGTCGGAGGCTTCAAGAAGCTCCTGGTGGTTGTTGAACATTTCCCCTGCTTCCTTCAGAAATGCTCCGTAAATATATCGAAAACCTGCACCTCCTGTACCAAAGTCCTCAGCCATCCTCAGGATTTGCCCAAGGTAAAATGCGGCTTTGTCTTCACCGTGTTTTTTTGGCCACTTTTTAATATCACGTGCCATCCATCGTAGTCCTTTCACCCCAATAAGCGGGAAGGGTATCCCGATCATTTCATAAACAGTTTTCTTGATTCCCTTGATGATGGCGGGTTTCAGGTCTATCGGTCGGTCAACAGGGTGATTGATCCAATACATCTTTCCCTGCGGGGCAAAGGCACCTTTCGCATAACGGACACGCAGCAGGTCGTCATAACTGAGTAATTGGGGATGTTCCATCACGGTATCGCTGATATGATACATGTTGCCTTCCTTGCCGAAGACCACCAGGTTGTGCATGTTGTAATGCATCCTGTATTCGGGAGGAAAAAAGGTGAGCTGGAATACACCCACCTGGCACCCGGTCGGAATGCCTCTTTCCAGGTTGCGGTCAAGCATTTCCATGGCCTCTTTCGGATCTTTTATCTTCTTCACAACAGTGGCCTCAATCCCCATGTATTCCGTTGATCTTTTAAAAACGGTGTTGGGAAGGTTCCTGAAGGAGATCATGGGTGCAAACTGAATCTTGAGGAAGGGAATATAACTGAAATACAGTCCGTTCCCGATGCCGAATGCCATGGGCTCCGATAATTCAAGGCCGTTGAATTTGAAAAGGTTTGAAGTTGCTCCACTTTCACAATGTCCTGCCTGGCGGTGCGTATAATTGATAATTGTTTTTGTCGTTTCCATAATGCAAATTGAAATGAATAATTCTATTCAACTTTTTTAAGCTGATCAATGGTAATGTTAAATGCTGCGGCGTACTTCTGCAGTGTGCTTTCGCTGAGGCGTTTGAAAACCCCCGGCCTGAAGTGCCATTTTACCCGCCAAACTGCAATACCCGCCATCATCGACAGGTTAAGCGGATCCAGCAGGTTTTTCTCCATGTAATAAACCACCGGGCTGACTTTCCCTGAGATCACGCGTTGCCGCGCCTCTTCAATCCGTTCATGAAACAGGTCCCATGCCTGCTGGAGGATTACACGGTCAGCTTCTCCGTGAAAGCCAACAGTTTTCTGAAATTGTCCGCCATCCTCGTAGGAATATGACAGTTCACGGTATTGGCCATATGCCTTGTCCTTATAAACCGGGTTGGTATTTTCTTCCATGGGATATCTATTTTATTAAAGCCAGTTTTTTAAATATTTTTTCTTCACGGTTGGCGATTTCCAGCAGCATATCTGCCAGGAAATCATACGATTGTTCAGGTTTGCCCCGTTTTTTGCAGTTTCGTGAGCCAAGATATGAAAATTCCCGCCATTTGTTCGCATTGTCGCCCATTTCTATGGATAATTCCCTGAGCCATGGCTGGTTTAACAGCGTTGATGCCTCTTCAAGAAATGCACCGTAGATGAAGCGGAAACCAGCACCTGCTGTCCCTACTTCTTCTTCCATGCGCAACACCTGCCCAAGGTAATAGGATGCTTTTTCCGGGCCGAGGTTCTTTTCCCATTTACGCATGCGGCCGGCAAGGTACCTGATACCTTTCGCCCCGATCAGTGGAAAGGGGATCCCCACCATATTGTTGGCAGTCTTGCGGATACCTTTGATGACAGCCGGCCTGATATCAATATCTTTAGGCACAAAGGTAGGGTAATACATCCTTCCCTGGGGAGCAAAGGCGCCTTTAGCATACCTGACGCGCACAAGGTCCTCGTATGTGATCTCAACAAGGTTCTCCATCAGGGTATCGCTGATGAAATAGGTGCCATTGTTGTGCCCATATACAATCATGTTGTGCATGTTGTAGTGCATTCTGTACTCTGGCGGGAAAAAAGGCAGGTGAAATGTCCCCACCTGCAGTCCGACCGGGTATCCCTGTTCCAGCACCTCATTCAGCTTATCCATGGAATCCTTCGGGTTGCGGAATGTATGGATGGCTGCCTTTACACCAAGCTCTTTGGTGGCCCTGTCAAACACCTGGCCGGGCCATACCCTGAAAGATGTGGTAGGTGCATGCTGCATTTTCAGAAAGGGCAGATAACTGAAAAACAACCCGGCGCCAATACCGAAGGCCATGGGCTCTGTAATCCTGAAGCCGTGGTAATTAAGCAGGTTGCGGGTTACCCCGCTTTCACAGTGTCCGGCCTGGCGATGTTCAAACTCTAATTTTACCATTTGTCTGTTTTGGTTGATATTCCTGACTCTTTCGCATCGCGAGTGCCAGGGAATGAAGCAATTATTTTATAAAGTCCGGTTTCCTCAACTGATCTACCGATATCTCAAATATTTCAGCATACCTGGCCAGGATTTCCGGCTTTATTTTTTTAAATACGCCGGGTTTCATGTGTCTTTTTACCCGCCATTTTGAAATTTCCATGTAGGCTGCAAGCATTGGCACCTCCATGAGAATTTTTTCCATATAGTAGGCAACCGGGCTTGCCTTGCCGATAAGCACCAGTTGCTTTACCTCCTCCAGCCGCTGTTCGGCCGCATCCCAGCTTTGTTTGATGATGACCTGGTTGTCGGGGTTCTGGTAATGCACGGCCTGCGTAAACCCTTTCTCCCTGTCAAAGTGATAAAATAATTCACGATTATACGTGTAAATCAAATCTTTATCATCAGTTACTTTATCTGGCGCTTTATTATCCGGGTTTCCCATATGCTAGTTGTTGATTAAGAATATCTTTAATTCACAGGTTGCAATCAGAATGTCCTGCAGGTAAACCTCCCCCTGAACAATGGTCGCATCAAAAACCTGGTGCAATATAGTGACCTTTGAAATAATCTGCTGTCCGACCACCGGGAAACCGGTAATTTTCAAATTCCTGATACCGCCTATGAAGCCCAGCGGTGCCTTTCCCTCAATATTTCCTGGTTTGGCGCCAACCCCTGCAGCGGCTGTCTGGGCCATGTTTTCAATCAGGCCCGGTTCGCGAAAAATCCCTTTGCTGCAGAACACGTTGTCCTCCCTGATGAGGAATGAGGTCACAGTCATGGCATCCGTGACTTCAAGAAGCCGGTCAACCATCACCATCGGCGGTTTCTGGGGAATATTTATTTCTTCAAATGATGCCATAATGATCCTTTACGTTTTCTTTTGCGCATCCGGTTCATGACGGTTGCAACATCCTCATCGGGGAAAACCCATCGGCGGCCGGTTTGATCAGCGCGCTCCTTCAGGGTAGCATAATTGATGTCAGGTGCAATGTAATACACAGGCTCAAGCAGTTTATCCGAAGGCTGAACGATACCCTGTTCAAGCGCGATTTTATGCAGTTCCGTGCCAGGATATATCCGCATTCCAATAAATGGAAAGAAGACGGTATTCTCAATACGCTTTGCATTTTCAAAGCTTTCATTGATGCTCTCTTCCGTTTCACCGTATCCGCCTATGATCATGAAGTGGCAGAAGTAGATGCCGGCCTGGTTGCAGTAGTCAGAAACACGAACAACCTCATCCACATCAAAGTGCTTGCCATATTTTTTCAGTGTTGAATCCGACATTGATTCAGTTCCGAATTCAATATGCGTCAAACCTGCTTCCGCAAACAGCTTCAGGTGCTCAAGCGACAGGTTATGGGGCGAAAAATAGGCGCCCCAGTGCATCGGCAACCCGGAGGCAATCATTTTTTTTGCCAGTTCCACATTGAAACTGTTGCTGATATTAAATACAGAATCGGTGAAAAACACATAATCGATCTTATGTTTTTCATAGAGTTGCCGGAGGGTATGAACAATTTTATCAGGGTCCAGTGTGCGGACTTTATGTCCTTCAATGAGCGGGTAGGTACAATATATGCAGTTATACGGACAACCGCGCTTGGTTTGCACATTGACCATCCCGCCCTTGTCCCAGTAAAAATCAATGAGGCCGGTGTCAAAGTCAAGGTCGGGCGTGTTGATAAAGCTTTTTCTGCTGTTAACCGCTATTTCCTCACCGATGCGGTAAACAAGTCCTTCGGTATCGAGGTCGGCCTTTCCCGCATCCATGCTGCATAAGAGCCTGTGCAGGCTCTCTTCACCTTCGCCATGGATGCCGTAATCGGGGTTGAAAAAGGCGTACAACTCACTCGGATAAATTGAAAAGGCTGAACCGCCGGTAATGAGCACTGCGCAGGATGTTTCGCGCACAATGTCAACAATTGCCTTGTAGCCGTTGATGAAGCTCTCCTGGCTGTAGAAGTTGACATCATCCACATTCCGCAGGGATAAACCCACATAATCAGGGTCAAATTCCCTGAGGTAATCCCTGAATGTTTCGGGGGTGTTGAGGTTGAAATCAAACACCCTGATGTCGTAATGCGGAAGCCTCTCGCGAAGATAAGTAACGAGATAGGATATCCCCAGTGGATAAACAGGGTAGGGGATGGCATACCGGTTGGCCGAAACGAAGAGTAACTTTTTCCCCTGCATAGTTACGATTTGGGTTCATGAATGAGAGGCAACGGTTCCGGAAGTTTCCAGAAATCATAATAGTTGAACCATTGCTGCGGGTATTTATGAACAATCTCTTCAAATTTTGCGGTATACACACCAAGCGCTTCCCTGAAATTCTCCTCCCGTTGTTTCAGGTTGGTGGTGAATTTAACGCAGTGAAGCGGTGTGGCATAAAAATGATAATGGCTGATGTTCTCCTTTACAGCAAATACAAACGACACTGGAACCCTGAATTTCGCAGCCAGGTTAACAGGTCCGATGGGGAATGCTGCTTTCTGTCCCATAAAATCCAGGTTAACGGTTTTATTCCCTGCGATATACCTGTCGCCGTGCATGGCGATGATCTCTTTGTTGGCCAGCGCCTGTTTGATCTCTACCAGGTGTGAGAAATCATCCCTGATTACGATGAAGTTCACATTGCGTGAACTCAGCACATCAGACAAATAGCCT
This sequence comes from uncultured Bacteroidales bacterium, assembly GCA_903959905.1. GTDB lineage: Bacteria > Bacteroidota > Bacteroidia > Bacteroidales > FEN-979 > CAIVAT01. The sequence continues at coordinate 149,207 of CAJBYO010000085.1, read as the reverse complement.
TTGATCTGCTGGTGTTCAGCGTCAAACATGATGATGTTGATCCGTTTTTCAAGCCGGTTGAGCAACTGGCCTGCAATCTCCCAGTTGCCCACATGGGCACTGACAAGCAACCCGCCATCTTTCATCTCCCGCAGGAACTCTTCACCTTCAAAATCAAAGGTGAATTTTTGCTGGAAACCGGCGAGCATGGCTATCTTGTCCAGCAGGATCTGGCCGAACATGAAATAGTTCATGTAGATACTGAAAAATGCTTTTAACCGGTTGTATTTCATCATCTTGTGGTAAAAGTTGAATATGGCGAGAAAGGCCCTGCCCGACGTGATGAGGAAGTAGAGTACAACGAATGAAAGGAGGAAGTATGCGAAACGCAACCCAAGGTATTTCAGGGTCCAGACAAATATTTTATATCCCAGAACCCCGCCCCGGGTTTTGCCTTCCCATGATGACATGTCTGTTTAGTTTGGATTGATGCGTTTGATGATATATGTGTAAAAATCCTCTAAAGATTTCACATCTGCCATCTCCTCGGCTTTCATCTTAAAGCCGAAATTATTTTCAACAATCACAAACAAATCAACAAAGTCAAGGCTGTCAATACCGAGATCTTTCTTCAGGTCGGCATCAGGGTATATCTGGGTTTCCTCAATTTCAATTTCATCGACCAGGAGCTGGTTTATTTTCCTGATAATATCATCCTTATCCATCATAGTCTTTCGTTAACCGATGCAAAAATAAGGAATTTTACTAAGAAATATATTATTAAACTTTTCGGATTATCAGTGAGGAATTTGTTCCGCCAAAGCCGAACGAATTTGAAAGGAAAGCATTGATTTCGTGGGGTGTAGTGACGGCGGCGATATTCAGTTTTGCCGTAATTTCATCGGGGTTTGCATAGTTTATGTTAGGAGCTACGAACCCGTTGTTCATCATCAGGGTGGAGTAGATCACTTCGCTGGCCCCGCCCATCCACATTTCATGCCCGGTCATTGATTTTGTGCTGCTTACCAGTGGCTTTGAGGATCCGAAAACCAGGTCGATGGAGTTGGCTTCATTCCGGTCGCCGGCTGGTGTTGAGGTGGCATGTGCGTTGATGTAGTCAATTTCTGTGGATTTAATGCCTGCATCCAGGATGGCTTTCTGCATGGCACGCACAGGCCCTTCCACGTTGGGCATGGAGATATGTTCGCCGTTTGAAGAAAATCCGTAACCGATCAGTTCACCGTAGATCACGGCACCGCGTTTCATGGCCGATTCGTAACTTTCGATGATCACGGTGGCTGCTCCGCCGCTGGGTACCAGTCCGTCACGGTCGCGGTCAAACGGACGGGATGCGCGTTCGGGGTCCGATTCCCGCGTTGAAAAAGCGTTCAAAGCGTCAAAACTGGCGGTGGATTCAGGGTTTATTTCCTGTGCTCCGCCGCAGATGATCATGTCCTGTAAGCCTTGCTTGATGAGCAGGTAGCCGATGCCGATGGCGTGCGAACCGCTGGCACATGCGCCGCTGAGGGTGAAATTGACCCCTTTCAGCCGGAAGATGACCGACAGGTTCATCGAAACAGTGGAATTCATGGCCTGGAAGATATGCCCCGACCCGATCATCATGGTGTCTTTTTTCTCCCGCAGAATGTCAACAGATTCAACGACCGGCACAGCAGAACTGTCGTTGCCGAAAAGGATGCCGACTTCGTTCTTATCAAGGTAAGACTGATCTATGCCTGCATGTTTTAAAGCTTCCAGTGTTGAAATGTAGGCATATTCTCCCTGCACGGGCAGACCGATCCGCATCCGGCGGTCGAGGACGCCTTTCAACTGCGGCCTTTCAACCATGCCAGTCAGCGCCGAACGAAAACCCATCGCCTTCCTCACAGGATCAAAGATAATTCCCGACCGCCCGTGAAAAAGGGAGTCTTTAACCTCTCCGAGATTATTTCCGATCACGGAATATATCCCCATGCCTGTAATAACAACACGATTCATAAAGTAGTTGGTTGAGGAATGAAAAGTAGCAAAGTGGCGAAGTAGCGAAGTGGCGAAAAAGTGCTTAGTATAGTTTTATTCGTCATTGGTCATTGGTCATTCGGATATTAAGTGTAAAGTCCTCCATTGACATTGATCACCGCCCCCGTTACATAGGACGCTTCTTCCGACGCCAAAAAACCAACGATGGCTGCAACTTCCTCCGGTTTTCCAAACCGTCCCATCGGGATCATGGCTTTAAGCTGTGCTTCATCCATATCTTTGGTCATGTCGGTTTTGATGAAACCGGGGGCTACGGCGTTAACCGTAACGTTTTTCTTGGCAATTTCCTGGGCGAGTGCTTTTGTGGCACCGATCACCCCGGCTTTTGCAGCAGAATAGTTTGCCTGTCCGGGGAGGCCTTTCAGGCCGGAGAGCGAGACAACATTGATGATCCTGCCCCATTTGTTGATGAGCATATCTTTGATCAGGAACCTTGTAACATAAAGGAAACTGTGAAGGTTTGTGTTCAGCACATCGTGCCATTCTTCGTTTTTCATCCACATCATCAGTGCATCCTTCCTGATGCCTGCATTGTTGACAACCACCCGGATATAGATCCCCGGATGTGCTTCCAGCCAGCTGCCAAGGGTCTGCTCGATCTCCTCCTGTGAGGCAACATCAAACTTCAGGATCTCCCCGTCGCTGCCTTTTTCTTTCACCTGCTGAAGCGTAATTTCCGCCTCTTCTTTGCTGGAATGATAGTTCACAAGGACATAATAGCCCATTTCAGCCAGTTTCACCGAAACGGCCCGGCCAATGCCCCGCGATCCGCCTGTAACCAATGCAACGTTCATAGATAGTGGAATTTTTTACTTGTCCTTCACCATTTCCTCCAATGGAAACTTGAGTTTATTCTCCAGCAGATAATTCGCAATCTGCTGTATCTCCTTGTATTTCGTTGTATCCTCGGTAAATTTAGGAACAATTTTACGCAGATCCGCAAACTTTTTACTGGAGTACGTGGAGAGTTTTGGCTTAAATTTCATGTAATCAACTGCCTGCAGGATGGTTAACATGTGGATGGAGAGCACGATGTAGGTGTGGTCTATCACACGTTTGGCCATCATGGCGGCATTGGTGCCCATGCTCACGATATCCTGGTTGTCGTTGTTGTTGGTGATGCTGTGGATGGACATCGGGAAACAGAGGGTCTGGTTTTCGGCCACCGTGGATACTGCCGTGAACTGTACGCCCTGCATGCCCAGGTTGAAACCAAGTTTACCCAGGTTGACGAAAGGAGGCAGTTTCTGGTTGAGTTTGTCGTTCATGAGGTAATTGAGCTGACGCTCTGCCAGCATGGACAGTTTGGTGATGGCAATTTTCAGTTTATCCATTTCAAGGGCCACATAGTCGCCGTGGAAGTTCCCGCCGTGAAACACATTCTTGGCATCGCTGTCGATGATCGGGTTGTCGTTGGATGAGTTCACCTCATTGATGAGCACCTTTTCGGCATAAAGGATGGTATCCAGGATTGGGCCAAGTACCTGCGGCACACAGCGCAGCGAATAGTATTCCTGAACCTTGTGGGTGAACACGTCCACCTGTTCGGTTTTCCCATTGTACAGGTGTTCGGCACGGCGGCGGATCAGTTTGCTGTCCTGCAGGATGGAACGCATCATGCGTGCCACCTGGTTCTGTCCGTAGTGTGTTTTTGCCCGGTTGAGTCCGTCGGAGAAATGATCATCATAGGATTCAACGATCTCATTGATCATGGAAGAGGCAAGCACGGCCCAGTCGAGCAGGTTCTTTGCATGAACGATGTTGATCATCCCGATGCCTGTCATGGCAGAGGTGCCGTTGATCAGCGAAAGCCCTTCACGGATATGCATTTTGATGGGGGAGAGCTTTTCCTTGAGGAAAACCTCGTTTGTTGGCTGGAGTTTGCCTTTGTACCAGATCTCTCCTTCACCTATAAGATTGAGGGCGAGGTGTGCCAGTTGAACAAGGTCGCCGCTGGCACCCACACCACCGTGTTCGGGAATATGAGGGCAGATATTGCGGTTGATCAGTTCCTTCAGCAGTTCAATCACCTCCACATGGATGCCAGATTTGGCCTGCATGAAGGTGTTGAGCCTGGCCAGCATGGTAGCCTTGGCATAGATCACCGGGATGGGGGTGCCGCAACCGGCGCTGTGGCTCCTGATGAGGTTGTATTGCAATTGGTTTTCCTGGCTGCCCTTGATCTTGTATTGTGCCATCGGCCCAAGGCCGGTATTGATGCCATAAATCACTTTTCCCTTGGCAAATTCCTTGAGAAACTGGTAATTCGCCTTCACTTTTACTACTGCTTTTGGGTCGAGTTCGATCGTTTCATCCAAAAAAAGAACTTTATAGAAATCGTCGGGAGTAAGGTTCTGTCGTCCTACGCTTATCATCGTTTCGCTTATTTTTACCTGACGGGTTTGTACATCCGTAAATCAAATTTGCAAAGGTATTATTTTAATTTGAAAAATTTATTACCTTTGCAGCCCGAAAGAAGGAAAGCGTGACAGGTGAGGCGTGACAGGTGACGCGTGACGCGTGACCGGGAGTGCCAAGGCCCATTCGTTACTTTATTCGGAAATTGTACTTTGAACCGGCCCCGTAGCTCAACTGAATAGAGCATCTGACTACGGATCAGAAGGTTAGGGGTTTGAATCCCTTCGGGGTCACTTGAAAATCAGCCACTTACAGAGAAATTTGTGAGTGGCTTTTTTGTTGGCGCAAGCATTTTCGCAAATGTTTTTTTATAATGCTGCACAATTACCACAGTTTCTGATTCAACCGCTGCCACCCGCCACCGTTATACACATTCATGTATCCGAACGAATTCAGGTTCTTTTTCGCAAAAGCACTTCTTGACCATGATGCACAGCAGGTAATAACAGTCCGTTTTTTATCCTTTAACTTGTTCAGGTTATTGCCGAGCTGATCCAGCGGAATGTTAATCGAGCCATTGATATGTCCGCCCAGGAACTCTTCCCTGGTCCTGACATCTACAATGATTGCTCCGTTTTTCACCAATTCAGCGTAATTCACCTTTGGCCCAAAACCAAAAATCTTCTTCAGTATGTCTATCATCTTTGTAATATTATTGAAAATTAAATGCTCTTTCTGTTTTCAGGATGCTTCCGGGCCAGGCGTGTGTAGTTTACAGTTGGCCATCAAAACCGGCAAACCAATCACGGTAGGCCCGCACTTGCAGTATCCCAAATCGTGGCTCGCATTAAAGCACCTGTACTTTATTTTTTATGGTTTTATGCTAATCATGAAAATTCCCACCATACAAAACAGTAATCCAATCAACTTTACTCCGGTTAGATGTTCCTTAAAAACGACAAGGCCAATGAAGATCAACAGAACATTTGTTATTGATGATGAAAAGGGTGCCGCTATCCCTAACTTCCAGCCGCTTCTGTAAATCAATAAAAAGCCGATTTCTATGCCAACGACTGCAAAACCCAATAAATAACTCGCATAATTCACATTTTTTAACGAATCACGAAAGCCTTCCGTCGAAGGAAAGATAAAATATAAAATCAGCGAAACGATAATGGCAATGACATAAGTTACAATCAATGATACCGCCGGATTAACATTATTTGAAATGCCTTTTTGAAATATCTGGTAAAATACAATAGAAATAATCGCGATGATCATTGACAGGTAAAACATAATTTCTTTTGAATTTAAATGCCTGTTCATAAAATGGAGTTCTTTTATCTTGCTTTTTACCAGGCTAACCTTCCTTACTTTTTCAAGATCGTAAACGCAAATGTACTCCCTTCACCCGGCACCGATTCCACCCAGATCCTGCCGCCGTGCAATTCCACTATTTTTTTGCAATGGGCAAGCCCGATGCCTGTTCCGCTGTAGTCGGCCCGGTTATGCAGGCGTTGGAAGATAATAAAAACCTTGTCCTTGTGCTTTGGCTCTATTCCGATGCCGTTGTCCCTGAACCTGAAGGTCCAGTTGTCGTGCTGTTCTTCGGCAGAGACGGTAATTTCCGGGATAACACCCTGTCTTTTAAACTTAAGGGCATTGGCAAGAAGGTTCTGAAACAGCAGCCGCAGTTCCGTTTCATATCCTCGTAATGAGGGGAGTTTGAGTATGTTGATTTTAGCCCCACAGTTTCTTATTGAACCGTCAAGATCATTGATAACCTCTGTTGCAACTTTAGCGCAATCAACGGTAACCACGACACTCTCTTTACCCATAATGGAATAGGTCACCAGGCCGGTTACAAGTTCCCGCATCCTCGTCGCCGAATTATAGATGAAATCTATGTATTTGTTACCGTCGGCATCAAACTTGCCGGCATACTCCTCCATGATCAGCTGTGTATAATTCGTCAGTGTACGCAGCGGCTCCTGCAGGTCATGCGATGCGATATAGGTGAATTGCTGGATCTCATCCGCCTGGAGCGCAAGGTCCTTGTTGGAGGCCTCCAGCTGGCTGGTTCGCTCGGCAACCCTGAGCTCAAGGGTTTCGTTTAGCTTATGTATCTCCTGTTCGGCTATTTTACGGTCAGTTATGTCATAAATAATTCCATGCCACAAGATACTTTTGTCTTCAAGCCGTTCGGGAATGGCATCGCAGAAGCGCCAGCGGACGCCCTGCCTTGGAAGAACAACCCTGAACTCGCAGTAGTAATGTTCCAGAGTTTGAGCAGATTCAAAAATGGATGCTGAAACCCGGTCAACGTCGTCAGGGTGAATCCGCCCGAACACCGGGGTGGCATCTTCGCAGACTTCCTCTGGGGTAACTTCGTAAATTTCATTCATCCCGGTGCTTGAATAGGGGAAGGAGGAACGCCCGTCGGGGTAGAGCCTGTACTGATATATGACCCCGGGAACCTGCTCAGAGAGCTTGTACAACAGCCTGTGGCTTTTTTCCAGGGCCTCCTCAGCCCTTTTACGCATCAGGGCCACACCGATGATTTCGCCGATGTTCTCATAAAATTGCATGGTAACAGGCGTGAAGCAGTCTTTTCTGCGGTCGTTCAGTTGCAAAAGGCCGATGATCTCCCCATTCGCATGAATCGGAACAAGGGCAAAGGAAAGGAATCCTTCATGGATGCACCTGTTCCGGGGATTGTGTCGGGCATCTTTCAATGCAGGCAAATTCAGCAATTCGCTGGAATTATTGGTCCAGAAGCTTCCTCCATCCGTAAAAAGCGGGTTTGAAGCATCGGTACTGCCACCAAGCACGCTGCCGCAGGTGCAGGCGAGCAACGGTTTGCCGTCCTTATCACAGCATTGGGTGCCATCCCCGGTGCAGTCAATAAGCCTGTTTTCAGCTTCCAGGAAGCTGTCGCTGAAACCGTCCTGCCCGAAGTAGGGGTAGTCGTCGCCACTTTTCAGCCGGATGCCAATGGCGTCAAAACCTGTTTCTTTTCTGAGCAGGTTAATGGAAAGGTTAATGGTATCATGCAACGGTGATGAGGAGTTAAGAAGGTTCAGTATTTTCAGTGTAAGTGCATTCTGATCTTCCGACCGTTTTCGCTCTGTAATGTCCTGGAACATCCCGATGATCTTGAGGGGTACGCCGTTTTTATCTTTTACGAGTTTCCCGACTGAATGAAGCAGTCTGCGCTGCTCACCGTTTTCGGGAATGACAGTAAGGTTTTCATCAAAAGGCGTGTCGTGTTCGATTAACTGAAAAAAAGCTTTTTTGGATTCTTCAAAATTCTTCAGATGTGATTCAAATTCAGGCAGGGTCAATTCAGAGTCGGGGGGCACGGGCATGCCGAACAACCTGAATGCCTCTTCAGAGCCCCAGAATTTCTGGGTGGCAATGGTGAACTCCCAGTTGGCGATCCCGGCAAGTTTCTGAGATTGCTTCAGTCGGTATTGACTTATTTCCAGTGTGTTATCGACAAGTTTACGTGCGGTGATATCCCTGGAAACCGTGATGATCCTGTTTGGTTTATTGTTGTGGTCCTTTTGAAACGAAAATGAAAGTTCAATCCAAACTGGCGAGCCGTCCTTGTGCCTCTCTTCGATTTCAACGTTCGGGTAGCTGAATTTTGGCTGGTTATTGCTCAACTCCAGGGGCAATACCTGTTCGAGGATTTCGTAAGCCATCTTCAGTGAATCAGGTGCAAGAAGCTGGTCAATTTTAAGGTTCATTGCTTCGGCGGGCGTATAGCCGAGCACTTTTTCAACCGAAGGACTGAAGTACATGAAATTGAGGTCAAGGTCTAAAACGACGATGGTATCACGGGTGTTTTCGGCTATGAGCCTGAAGTTCTCCTCACTTTGCCTCAGCTCCTGCACACTTTGTTTCCGTTCGTCCAGCATCTTTATTTTCATCATGGCCAGGCTCAGTTTCCTGGCGGCCGAGTCAAGGAATTCTATATCAGCAGGTGTAAAATAACGGTGATTATGATACTGGCTTAATATAAAAACATGGTAACCGTCTTCACGGAACGCAAACGGATACAGCAGCAGGCTTTTTATATTCGTACGGCCATGCAGAATGGTACCCGATTCATCCCTGGTCAGAAGTTCATTTATTTGAATGCTGTGACTTTCAATGTGCTTTTGTGTGTTCATGATCTCCGTGAAGGGCACAGCAAACATTTCCAGGGGATATTCACCGTTGGCAATACCCCGGTCGTGAATGATTGCCGGATTTATCCATTCACCCGGCCCGGAAATTTTATTCTGACTGAATGAAACATGATAAATCAACGCCCGGTCTATTTGCAGGGCCCTTTCAATAATTCCGACTGATCCGTCGAGTATTGCTTCTGCATTCTCCATGACAATGATTGTTTCTGCAATGTCATTTAATGCCTTGGTATACAGCAGCTGCTGGTCGCGCAGGGCATCCGCCGCTTTTCGTTCGGTTATGTCTTTATCAACCCCGAGATATCCTTTTAGATTCCCGTGATGGTCAAGGATGGGAACGCCATTCGTAAGCAGGCAAATTCTTTCCCCGTTTTTCCCAAAATTCCAGTTCTCCAGATCTTTAAAAGGAGCCTTCCGGGCGGCAATTTCATTAAAGATGGCAGAAACCCTTGCAGCTTCCTCAGGGACCATAAAATCAAAAGGGGTTTTCCCGATGATATTTTCGCGTGAGGCACCAAGGAGTTCAGATCCTTTATGAGAACTGAAGGTATATACACCATGCTCATCAGTCTCCCATACCCAGTCGGCCATGCTGAAAATGATATCTGCAAGCCGATCCTGGCTTTTCTTCAGGGCCAATTCAGCCTTTTTGCGCTCTGTGATATCCTGGTTCGTGCCATATACATCGGTTGGCTCTCCGTTGGTTCCAAAGTTTATCTCACCCGATGAAATAATAACCCGTGGTTCCCCTGTGTCTTTCCTGAAAATCCTGATCTCAATGGAATAGGACAGGCCTGTTGCCAGCAGGTTTCTGAGTGCCTGGGAGGCAACATCGCGGTCATCAGGATGAATGCACGCTGATACCTCCTGAAATGCCGGAGTGCTGTTTTCTGGAAACCCAAACAGTTTAAGCCCTTCTTCCGATGCAGTAAAAACGCTGGATGCGATATCAAGTTTCCAGTTGCCGGTTTTTGCGATGGCCTGACTCTTGCGAAGGTCTGCCAGCGTAGCCCGGAGCTCTGCATCGGCAGATTTGCGCTCTTCAACCAGTTTTATCTTAATCAGGGCAATACTTACCTGTTTGGCGACAGATTCAAGAAAGACAAATTCCTCCTTTTTCCATACCCTTCGATACAGAATCTGGTTGAGTGTGAAAAGGTAGTATCCATGTTGATGAAATGCAAAGGGATACCATATAAGACTGCGGATTTTGAATCTGTTATGAAGAATGTCCCCCGAATTGTCATGGATAAAATACTCCCCGATGGCATCGGCATGACTTTCCAGGTAACTCATTGATTTTCTGATTTCCGTTAAAGGGATCTGGAACATCTCTACAGGATATTGGTCCTTGGTATATTCTATGTCCTGGTGTTCGCCTTTAATCCATTCACAAAGACCGGTGATGATGTTTTGTTGAAAGGAGACCTCATAAATTAATGCCCTGTCAAGTTGGAGTGTTTCTCCGATGATTCTGTTGGTTTGTTCCAGTATATCATCAGAGGTATCAAGTGATATGATAACCTCTGCGATCTTATTAAGGGCTGTGGTGAAATATAATTGCTGGTCACGTTGTGATTCGGCAATCTTCCGGTCTGAAATATCAATTACCGTAATAAAGCATTGCTCGCCACTTTCAGAAATGATCCCTGTCAGATGCACATATACAGGAAAATTATGGGTGACTGGCAATGTGAGTTCACAGGTCTCTTTTGTTTTACTGCTGAAAATTGCATTGAGAAACCTTAGGAAATCAGGCCTTGCTTCTGTGCTGAGATATTGACTGAACCGGTCGTTTTTTAACTGCTTGCGGTGCTTTCCCAACATTCTTGCCCCGCTGAGGTTCAGTTCAATGATCTTTCCGTCGCGCGAAAGGATAAAATAGGCAGTAGGCGTGAAGTCGTATAGACCGGTGTATTTGTCATTGGCAATTTCCGTCTTTGCCCATAGATGGCGCAGTTCCTCATTCTCGTGCTCCAACTCTTTTCTGCTCAGTTCAAGGTCATGAATGAGTTGCAGCATCTCAGCCTGTGAATATGTCTCTCTGTTTTCCATTATCTCCCGGTGGTCAGGTTGAGAATTTTATGTCAGCACGAATATAGAAATAACTTTTGAATAACTTTACAGGAGGCAAACTGAATCAATTATGCCCTCGTTCATTGTTTCATTACCAGGGCCCGCAAGATACAACCGTTATATTCATTAAATTCATAAGCCATGAAATCAAATCGTTTATTTCTGACATGTGTCCTGGCAGTCTTCGTTTACTTTCTGCAATCCTTCTGCACGCCAAATATGGCCCTGGGACAGGACAAGAGCGACTCACTCACAATGAAGGAAGTCCCAAAGCCGTTGTATGAGCTTCATTACATTGACCTTGGCATTGGTTTTGGACTTGATTACGGGGGATTGATCGGGGTGAAGATCGGCTACCTGCCGATTCCTTATCTTTCGGTTTTCGTTGCAGGAGGGTATTACCTTTTTGGATTCGGATGGAATGTCGGGGTAACAGGGCATATTCTGCCCTCAAGCTCCCGTTACCACGTCAGGCCTAACATCAAAGTCATGTACGGTGTTAATGGCGGTACCATGGTTGCCGGAACAACTGAATACAATAAAATGTTCACTGGGGTAACTCCGGGGGTCGGACTTGAACTGATGTTTGGCCGGCACAAGAAAAACGGTATCGATATTGACATCAACTTCCCGATCCATGGGCCTGACTATTACAAGCAGTATGACACCATGAAGAACGACCCGAGGATTTCAGAACTCAAGGAGCCTTTACCGGTGGCTTTTTCAATCGGGTTCCATCATGAATTCTGACAGGTGGCTAAAGTCAAAGAGCCCTGCAGAATCAAATAAAATGTGACAGCCTGAAATTCCACCATCCCCGCATTGTTCTTACAGAGTCAATGGCAAATTGAGTGTGGTCGGCCCCGTCGCGTAAGGCAACAAATTGTTCCACACAAACGCCCTGACCGTTGGAGGCTTCACAATCCTGTTTTTGATAAAAGGCCCCGTTGGTGGTGATTCCGAAGATTCCCGACCAGCCCTCGATCAGCCGAATGTCATAAAGTGATACAGAATTCTGAAAAACGATGCGGAGCATCTCCATTTCCTCTTTGGTCAGCCTTCTTTCATTGTTCTGGCAAAAGATGATCCGTTGTACCAGCGATGCCAGGGTTCCGAGGATTGAAAGTATCCCGCCAACCACGAAAAGAAACCGGAAAGGAAACCGCCGATCAACGGAATGCCACTCAGCGCAGAGCCGATGGCATTAAGGCCGTCTTCAATCGCATTCCCAACCGTTTCCACTACATCAGCCATGGCATCAGCTACAGCATTCACCGCGTCTTCAATCGCATTCCCGACAGCTTCGGCTGCCGCAGCAATTGCATTTCCTATATCGTCCCACCATGCCATGTGTTTTCTCCTTTATAAGTTACTTGTTAATATTGAATAGGTTTCAAATGTACGAAATTTCAAACACATAACATTAACCTGATATGTGCCTGGAGGCTGATGGAAAAGCCAAACTAATTTCAGGGTAACACTTCTCTCTGCCCTAAGTGCCTGTGCGGGTTGCCATGCAAAATATTCAACCTATTCGGGAATATCATCCTCAAGTGCCGCCGCAAGAAGTTCTATTGTTGACGGAAGCATGCCAGAGAAGGCTACACTGAGTGCCACACAGAAAAATAACATTGTGTGCTGGATCGACAGCGGCGCTCCAAATAACTGATTTTCGTCCTTTTAATTCCGGAATACCGCAATAGATCGTGAGGGTTAGCAACAATTGTGTTCGGGTAATACATTGACTATCTTTGCTTAAAGTCAGTTTATTGTTGATCTGAACTGATATTTCTCTCAAATAAACCTGAACCTCATGAAAAAACTAACATTGATTTGTTGTATGTTGTTTGCCCTCCTTATCAATACGATGCAGGCGCAAACTGTCCAGGGCCCGGCCGCCGGCAGCGTAAATAACAATTCTGACTTTATTTTACCGTCTGCCATGCCGGAAGGGTCGGACTTGCTGGGAGTTACTCATCAAAAAGATAAGCTTACGATGATATCCAGCCCAAACCCCTTTTCAAGCAGGACGGTAATTACCTGCGATTTTCCTTCCCAGGGGAAAGCGGAACTGGGGATCCGGAATATGTTCGGGGAATCTGTGAATACCTTTATTACTACAGTAGAGCAGGAGGGACCGATGACCTTTGAAGTGAATTCAGAGCACATGAGACCCGGTGTCTATACTGCATTGCTTGTGTTTAAAACAGGTGAAGATATGCTGATAAAGACTATCAGGCTTGTTTATACAAAATAAAAGATAAATCTTTACACGAATTATCAATCCTATACGTACTGCATTCATCATAGTTTCAGGGTTAATTCTGATCTTCGGATTGTCAATGTGTCGGAAGAGTCAGGATGATGTTGCATTACCAGGAAGGGTCTTTTCCACTTCTTTTGAACAGACAGATGATTTTGCAGGTTTTTACATTGTCCCGCAGGATTATATGAACACCTGTTCCCACCGGTTATCTGATGAAAATGTCTTTTCAGGAAGGTTGGCACATAAGGCATGGATTTATGGCCCAAATCCGGAAAGCACCCTTTTACAGAACAATAACCATCGCGCTTACCCGACAATTCAACTGTATAAAACATCAGGAGGGGCTTTTCAAACGCCTTGTTACATTTCCTTCCGGGTTTGGGTGGATATGAAGCTTGAGGCGCACTCTCCTGAAAATCAATGGCTCAGTCTTGCCACATTCACAACCGACAGCACCGATAGCTGGTCAAGGACGATCCTGGTGAATCTGAGTTACGAAAGATTTGTACATTTGATGCATGTTCCTGTTCAGGGCGGGCAGGACTGGATTTACCAGACCGACACATTGATGTTTCCGCAGGGACAGTGGGTAAGTATGAAGGTCTATATTGATACCCGTCCTCATATCGGATATGCCAAGGTATGGCAAAACGGGATACTTGTCTCGTATGCAGTAATAAGTGACGGAAACGGAAAACTGGCACAGGCGCATTTCGGACTGTATGCCGCACCTTCCATATCATCAGGCAGTATTTACAATGATGACCTGGAAATCAGGGAGGTGACATCGGAATAAAATCATGATTGTTACATGAAAACGCATGCAAATATTGACGAATACATTTCAGTTTTCCCGCCTGAAACACAAGTAAAATTGCAACAGGTGCGGGAAGTAATCAGGACCGCGGCACCCGGGGCGGTTGAGACGATCAGTTACGGCATGCCTGCATTCAAGTTTCATGGCATGCTGGTATGGTTCGCTGCATACAAGTCGCATATTGGCTTCTATCCAAAAGCTTCGGGGATCGCAACATTCAGCAGGGATCTTTCGGGATACAAAAGTGCGAAGGGGTCGGTACAGTTTCCGCTGGACAAGCCTTTGCCATTGGCATTGATTTCGGCGATGGTGGAATTCAGGTTTGCAGAAAACATGCACAAGAAAACCATCAGGTAAAAAATACTTTCCAGTTATTGCTGTTCCTGTACCTGATTGCATTGTCAAGGGCATCAAGGAGCTCCCGGATAAATCCCGGTGGGGGCGACAGTGGCAGGTCATCCGAAGAAGGATGGCCATTTGGGGGCAGCTGGTTCAGCACCCGGTCGCAGGTATTCCTGAGATGCTCATGATGGATGGGATCAAGGGTTTCAAAGGATTGGCCAAAACGGTCGTTGAAATCAATTGCCGACGCCAGGACAGCTTCATAAAGGGCCTCTTTCCGGTTTATCCGTTGCCTGATATGCCTGTAGGCAGTATCAAAAATCGGCCGGGCTTGTTCACGTATTTTTTCTGAAACGGGGATAGGATTGCAGTCAACCACCAGTTTGTGTCCGTTTTCACGTTCCCATGCTGCATGCGACCTGGCAATTTTCGCATCATGCATGGACCGGTTGAAGTCAACCAGGTAACAGGTATAGATGTATATGATTTTGGGCAGGAGGTACATGCCTTTTTTTGCTGATATTCCGACAACTTTAAAAAATGCTTTCCTGTGTTTAGGACCCGCCTCAAACATGAAAAAAGTAAAGACGCGCCAAAGCATCTTTCTCAATTCAAGCAGATCACCGAGCCCCGGCTCTTTTAACTTTGGCTTGTAAGTGATGTTGTTGATGAATGTGGTAGCTCTTTTAATAAACTTATCCGGATCATAGATGTTCTCCCAGTAATCTGCCAGTCCTTCAAACAATTCCACGCGCGTCATGTTCTTTGGGATGACATTGGAAATGATATCCAGTTTGTCTGCAATTTCTTCGTTGTCGGTCAGAATGATCCTGCCCGCTCTTTTCAGCTCATACCACAATTTGGTGCCCGGTGGTGCTGCAAGCGGATGGCAAAGGTGATGCACAATGTTGGCATCAGCCAGGAAATCTGAGGTTTTGTCAAATACATCGGTACTGTCAGAATCTGCTCCTATAATCATGTGGGCAAGCACGACTATGCCGAATGACTGAATCTTCTTCACTGCGTCGCTGATTGAAAGCCGGAGGTTTTGTTGCTTGTTGTAATCAATCAGTGATGCTTCATTCACCGACTCAATGCCGATCATTACTGCCTGGAAATTGCAATCGGCGAGGAGGGTCAGCAACTCATCGTCATCGGCAATAGTGATGTCAATCTGTGTAATGAATTCAATGGGAGTTTTAAAGGAGTTGTTTAAGGGAATCAGTTGTTTCAGCAGTTCTTTGGTGTATTTTTTATCACCTGCAAAATTATCATCTGCGATGAACACCATCTTGACCGGCAGCAGGCTGATCCTCCGTACTTCCTCTAAAACCTGGTCAATGCTTTTACTGCGGAGTTTCCTGCCGAATGTGTAAATGACATCGCAGAAACTGCAGTCAAACGGGCATCCCCTGGTGGTCTGAACCATCACGGCAGTATAGGATGTAAGATGCTCCCCAAGCAGTTCCCATCTTGGTGCAGGAGATAACGTCATTTCCGGTTTTGTGACGTTTTTATATATCCTCTGGTGCCTGCCCTCTTTTACATCCTGAAGAAATTTTGGCCAGGTTTCTTCAGCTTCTCCGTGAAAAATGACATCAATTCCGGCCATATCCTTGTTAATCAAATGTTCAACGCCGATACCTCCAAATATGACAAGCGATGATGGACTGACCACTTTGGCATGAGCTGCGATCTGCAATGACCTTTTCTGCTGGTTGGATGTGACTGAAATACCAATGATGTCATATATGCCGGATATGATAAGCGGTTCAACCTCTCCGGCAGTGTATTCATCATGCAGTTGCACCTCATGCCCGGGCGGAGTGAGCGCGGCAATGGTCGCAATGGCATGGGGTGCAAAGAGTGTTTTTGCAAACAGGTAAGGGATGCCCTGGGTAATCTGGCTGTCGATATCGTCGGGGCTTCCCGGGCTTACAAGCAGTATCCTCATCGTAATCGAATTAGATTGTGGGTAATGCAATGAAGTATCCGTTTCTTCTACCTTCTCAATTTAGTCATTATGCATCAATGTAAGCAATTCATCGCCTAGTCCGATGCGGTATCCTTCTGAAATGTAATTGACTGTTCCACTTTTGTTTATGAATATAACGGCCGGAAGGTTTTTCAGATTTCCGGCTTTAAGGCGGATGGCATCAGGCTGAACCGGAAAATCTGTACGTGAACCAAATGTAATTGTTCCCGGAAGTCCGGCTGTCTCTTTTTTCATAAAACCCGTTGCCATTTCCTGAGATGGCAGGAGCATGTAAAATACTCCCTTCCACTTTTCAAAGTCAGCTTTGTTGTGCCTCAGGTCGTCAAGCAAATGTTTTGTGGGCTCCTTATCAGGGTCTATCCAGGCGATAATCATTCCGTTCCTTAGCTTTGTGCCAAACAGTGAGGGGTTGATCTTGCCATATTCAGGCTGCGGCATCTGGTTCTGCCTGAGTGCGATTGACTGGGTGGCTGTTTCACCGGGTCTGACTTCAAATACTTTGATTTTTGCCAGTACCGACCCATTCGTCAAACGATTGCCGGTAACCATCATGCATGGGCCAACAGGTATCTGCAACGTACACGGATAGTTTGAAACAAGTTCACTTCCTTCATAATCCAGCGTTTTGAAGTATCCATTTTTAAACTCCTCCAGTGTATAGTGGATGGTGTACTCCGGTTTCTTTTGATTTGACTCAGCATTCACAAGTGTTACAGATCCTTTTTCTCCTGCATTTTTACGTTGTTCAGACAGGAATATGTCATGCCATGCACTGCCTCCGAAGTATTGCGGAATTTTTGTTGCAGGATCCAGCCTGGCCGGGATTCCGAAGCTCCGGCACATGGCTACGAAACATATGTCAACAGAATGCCCGTCGGCAACCCCCAGTTCAATAACTCCGATGGGGGTTACGGGGGCCCGGCTGTAATTTCCCTTGTTGTTGACAATGATGTTTTTACGCATCCAGCCGGCAATGTGAAGTGGATTTTTTCGTGCACTGTCAATGAATGGTGAATTGAATTTTGAAAGGAAAAACTGCCTGAACGGCCTTAAGAATTCGTTATCAACCCTGGGTGACAGCACATACCTGCCGAAATCAGTTTTATTTGCAGATAACGCTGCATATCTTTCGGCATTGTTGAGGTTATCAAACAAAACCGTGGTATCGATATCGCGAAGGTCCTTGTCGGAAACATTGTCAAACAGCGGGAATATCAATGAACGTTTATCCACCGGAACCTGTGTGATGAATGACGTCAGGGTACGCCAGTTGCCGTATGATTTGTGCAGGATGATCCACATCGAATCGGGATCAGCATTTACCAGCCTGGCAAAACGCACACTTTTTGATGAATCCATAAAGGTTGACTCATAACCGCTCCTGATCCCGTCTTCAAAGGCCAGTCGTTTACTGTTATATGCTTTTGCTGAATCGCTGACGGAAGTGATGATCTCGGTTTCAACTGGAGGGACCAGGTCAAAATCAAGGTCAAAAACCTGACCGGGTTGCCGGTCAAGGATAATGGTTACAGTATCGGAAGTTCTGGCATCCAGTTTCCTGAATCCGTATATGTCATTTTTCGCTGCCCAAACAAGCAGGTCGCCATAACCTGTTGAAAAAGAACACAGGCCGTTTTTGTCGGTCACCGTTTTGAATAACGGGTAGAATTCTGCATAATTATATAGCTGGAATTCCACATTGGCGCTGTCAACAATATGGTTGGATGCGTCGGTTACCCTGGCAAACACCCGTTTTGCCCGTGTATAATTTTCAAGCACATTAATTTTTGTAAAGAGTGCGTCTTTTTCAAGTACATCCTCCGGGCCTTCATAATCTCCAAAGACAGTTGTGTTGACCAGCATGGCCCTTTTTGCCGGTTTGGTAAACCAGGCAAGGTTAAGGTCTGCATCGGGTTCGCAGGCTCCGATGTAGTGCCACTTCCCATCCACCCACACCTCAACCCATGCGTGGTTGTCGTCGCTGTGGGCCCAGCGTGGCGTGTAGCACTGTCGCGCAGGAATACTGACAGAGCGAAGTGCGGCAACGGTCAGGGTGGACTCTTCACCGCAGCGTCCCCATGCTGTTTTAACCGATGCAAGCGGGGAGGATGTCCGTCCGTCCGAACCACGGTAAGTAACCTTTTCGTGGCACCAGTGGTTGACTTCAAGCACCGCTTGTTTCATTGACATGTTTTTAACCCTGTTCTTCAGTTCAGCAAAGAAAACCCAGCGTGATGAGTCAAGATTCTCGTTGTTCACCCTGACAGGGATCACAAAATGGCGGAATAGGTTTTCGGGAATAGTCTTGCCCCAGCTGAATGTATCCCTGGCAGCAAATGAGGACCTTATATTCTGCAGGAAAAAATCACCGTTGTAGTCGGCAAGATCGCTCAGGGAACTGTAGGCATAGATGAATTTCAGGGCTTCGGATTCCCGGACAGACAGGTTCAGGTTGAAAATATCAAAAAGCTGTGAGGAGCGGTTTTTAGCGAGTTCTTTCTGCTTTTCAAACTGCTTTTCAACTTTATCGCGGTAGGCGGCATCAGAGATAAAATGGTCGTTTTGGCAGGCAGTGACGAGTAATGAGAGGAAGATGAAAAGGTAGCAGGTGATTTTCATAGTTTGTGTGTAGTTGGGGTTTGGAATGGCAAATTACTTTTTTCACCACATAGGCACATAGGGCACATAAGGGGAAAACAGGGTAATTTTCATATCTGGAATGTTCATATTGCTATGTGAATTTTCATTCTATTGTGTTCTATGTGCCTATGTGGTGAACAAAATCAGTATTTCACCACAATCTCCCCATCCGTTACCGAAAAATCAGCATACCGCTGGCTTGCAGATTTAAGCTTTAACGATTGAGAAGTACCATTCACAACAATGGTCATTACCTCATCAAAATTATGCAAATACAGGCAAACCGACTTGAATTTAGAAGGGAAGGAACCTTCCCGTGCTGAGATGCAAATTTTCTTTTCCCCGGGATTAAAACTGATGATACGTTTGTAATACTGACCGGTTTCAAACTGATAGGTCAATCCGTCATCCTCATAATATATGAACTTGTTTGGACTGTCGCCATTATAAATGTGCAGGTCAAGTGTTTCAGAAGGTTTCTGTGCTGTGTTCTGAATATCAGACTGCATGGGCAGGATCCCTGATGCTTTCACGAAAACGGGCAGATCATTCAATGGCGCGTCGACCGTCACCTCTGAATTTCCCTTGTAGAATTCGCCGGTGCTGAAACGGTACCATCCACCTGCAGGGAGGTAAACTTTAGCCGCATTCTGGTTGCATGAAACCGGCGCGACAAGCAGGTTATCACCAAACATGTATTGATTCTGGTACTTCCACCAGTAAACTTTCTCATCCCATGTATAATTGATGGCGAGGCTCCTGGCAACAGGCATGCCGGAAACGGAAGATTCATAAAAAGCAGCATAAATATAAGGAAGCAGCCTGTAACGTTGTATGATGAACTCCTTCACTGCCTTTTCAACATTGGGACCAAACGCCCATGGCTCGCGCCTTCTGGTGTCCCATGCTGAATGGTTGCGGAAGAACGGGGTAAAGGCCCCCAGCGACATCCAGCGGGTATAGAGTTCGTCGGAAGGATTGCCCATAAACCCGCCTACATCAGCACCGGTGAAGGAGATTCCTGAAAGTCCAAGTCCGGTGATCATGCGTGCCGACAGTATCATGTGATCGTCGGTGGCATCATTGTCGCCGGTCCAAACAGCGGAATAACGCTGAATCCCTGCATAACCGGCGCGGGTGAGTACAAAAGGCCGTTTCCCGTTCAGCAGCAGTTTCGTTCCTTCAAACGTGGCCCTTGACATTTCCAGCCCGTAAATGTTGTGTGCTTCAGCGATGGTGCCCTTCCTGCCATCAAAATCAAACTGAACGATATTCGGAATACTCTGGCCCCAGGCACTGGGTTCGTTCATGTCGTTCCAGAAGCCGGCAACGCCATTGTCAGAAAGCCTGCTGAAAGCTGCTCCCCACCATTTCCTCACAGATTCTCTGGTGAAATCGGGGAAGTGGCATCGACCGGGCCAAACGCTGCCGATGTAATTGCTTCCATCTGGATAGGTGGCAAAATAATTTTTCGCTACCCCCTCGTCGTAGGCAAAGTAGCCTTTTTCAACTTTGATGCCGGGATCTACAATGGTTGCCAACTGGAATCCCATTCCATTCAGCTTGTCAATCATTGATTTTGGCTGGGGGAAGCGTTCCTTGTTCCAGGTAAATATCTTGTAGGCATCCATGTAGTCAATATCCAGGTATAACACATCACACGGGATCTGCTTTTCCCTGAATTGCTGTGCGATGTTCATTACCTGGGTTTCGGGGAAATAGCTCCACCGGCATTGCTGGAATCCCAGGCTCCAGTAAGGGGGCATAGGCATCCTTCCGGTGAGCCAGGTGTAATCACTGATGATGGAAGCAACTGTAGATGCTCCGAAAAAGTAATAGTTCATCTCTCCGTCTGCTGCAGAGAAACTGCTGAATTGCTCATCTGTAGAGGCTCCGAAGTTGAACTTCGTACGGTATGAATTGTCAAGGAAAATACCATAGGTTGAATAGTCATGCAGGCCGATGAAAAAGGGGATGGACTGGTATAGCGGGTCATGGTTAACGGCATATG
This sequence comes from uncultured Bacteroidales bacterium, assembly GCA_903959905.1. Lineage (GTDB taxonomy): Bacteria > Bacteroidota > Bacteroidia > Bacteroidales > FEN-979 > CAIVAT01. The sequence continues at coordinate 128,486 of CAJBYO010000085.1, read as the reverse complement.
CAGGTACATCTGAATTCCAGTTTTCATAGGAATTGCCCCGTTTGTCGAGGTTGCCTGTTTTTTCTCCCAGTCCGAGGAATTTTTCGCCGGGGAAAAGTTTTCGGTAACATGTAACCTCAGTTCCCTGCCATGAAACAGGAAGTTTTACATAGTCTTCACTCAGCACTTTACCTTTTCGGGTCTTGACTGCGAAACGAAGAGGGTTCCTGTAAATGACGACCTGCAATGAATCAGTGATTGCGATGGATGAATCGGCATAATCTGTAAGGTCGCGGAAGTAAAGTGATTTCTTTGGTAATACGGCATACGAAAAATCACCTGCAGGCTCATTCCGGGTGATCCGGAAACGAATGACGGTGGGGGAGTATGCGCATACGTCGGCAAAAACATTTTCAGCCTTTACAACCACGGAGGTTTCACTCCGCAGAATTGACGAAACTTTGCCTGCAAAGACAGGCTGGCTGTTTTGGGCAAACGTACGTTGTCCTGTAAAAACCACCAAAACCAATACCGTCAGTAGATTTATCCGTTTCATAAAGATTAATTTTTACCAAAAATAATAAAACCGTAAAATTAACGGATTAGATTACAATTCAAATCTAAAAAACTGAACTCAGGTATGGTTTTTAACCGTTTCTTTGTAGATTATTTTTAGAGTTCCGAACTAATTATTGTTGTCAATCATGAAACAGTGGCATCGGTTGTTGCTCTCCGGTTCAATTTTCGTCATACTTTGTGGCATATTAAATGCACAAAACGGTCCACCCTGGATCAAAACAAATGTTGGCTTCAACTATATTTTCAAAGCCATTGATTTTCCCGGCAATCAGGATATGACCGGTTTTATGGCCGGCGAGTCACTTACATACAACGGCGATGGCATTGTTCTGAAAACCACAGATGGCGGTTCTACCTGGGTTTCCAAATGGACTGGCGCGAACATGGGACTGGAAGGAGCATGCTTTGTAGATGAGAACACAGGGTTTGTCGTTGGCTGGCCGCAACTGGCAAATGGCTGGAGCGGGTTCGGGCGCACTACAGATGGTGGGAACACGTGGACGTCGCCCGCCGTGATACCTGATGTTTATTATTTTACCGATGTTGTATTCAAAGATGCAAACAACGGAGTCATTTTCGGCGCATCAAACACCTCGCCGGTTGTTCGTTATACCAGCAATGGCGGCAACACCTGGACTGCAGCGACCGGTATTAATAATAACATGCCATATCACGCGTGTTATGTTTCCGGGAGCACCTACTTTATGGTGGATAACTCGGGGCATATCAGTAAATCGGTGAATGACGGGCATTCATGGACAACAGTCTATACGGTGCCGGGCGGCTTGCTTACCGGCATTGATTTCTTTAGTGACAATGTTGGCATGGCATGTGGCGATAACGGCCTGATTGTCAAAACAAATGATGGCGGGGTCTCATGGCAGGTACAGCAGGTCGGGACAGATATCTGGCACGACCTCGGATGGCAGAACGAAACCCATGTGTTTTGTTGTGGCACCCCGGAGATTGTAGCAGAAAGCTTAAACGGCGGCAACACCTGGGGTAACGGGTTTCCTGCATCCACTTACCAGGCCGCACTATACGAGTGTGTTTTTACGCCAAACGGCAGCGGGTTTATCTGCGGTTCGCAGGGAACGCTGCTAACAAGGGAACCTGCCTGCACAGCTGCATTTACGGCCGGTACGACCGGCATATGCAGCGGAAGTTCGGTGAGTTTTTCCGACCAGTCGTCGGGAGACATTGTATCGTGGGAGTGGACCTTTGAAGGTGGTGCCCCTGCAACATCAAATCTTCAGAACCCGGTAGTGACCTATAACCTGGAGGGTACGTTTGATGTCAAACTCATTGTAAGTAACGGAATATGGAGTGATACCATGGCTGTTCCCGATTATATTACTGTTACGCAGAAAGCAACCCCGGTCATTTCCTCCGTCCTCTATACGCTTACAAGCAATGTGCCTTCAGGGAACCAGTGGTACCGTGACGGATTCATGTTAGCCGGCGCAACAGGACCTTCACTGGCAGTGTCCCAAACGGGCGATTACTGGGATGTGGTGACGCTGAATGGTTGTGTTTCCGATACATCAAATCATATTTATATTGTTTTTGCGGGTGTTCCGCCTTCTGATGAGGAATTGATTAAAGTCTGGCAAATCCCCGGAACCACGAGGATCAGGTTCGAATCGTCAGTCATGGAAATGGAAACATTTGATATTTCCATCCTAAACACGCCCGGTTTGAAAATTTTTGAGCGCAAGGCAATTGATATTCCGCCAGCCGGTTTTACCGAAATTGATCATGGGCCGGTGAGCCCAGGGATTTATTTCATTGTTCTGAGTAACTCCCATGGCAGGTTTGTCCGGAAAATTTATTTTGGCGGTTGAAGTGGATCGCTTGTTACAGGTGCTGGCTTCGGTAACCATCCCGGGTTTCTTGCCTTATGAAAGTCTTCTGTAAACTGAATTGAACTATATTTATCGAAATTTTGCACCATGGAACCGATATCAAATCGCCCGGAGAACCACACTTATGTTGAAAAAAGTCTTGAAGTAACCATTAAGGTAGGATTGGTTATAGGGCTCATTGCCTGGTGCTTTTTGATTCTGCAACCGTTTTTGATGTTGATTCTCTGGGCGGTGATCCTTGCCGTTGCCATCTACCCGTTTTACAACTTGCTCAAAGTGAAAATGGGGAACAGGAGAAAGCTGGCAGCCATTATTGTTACTGTGTTACTCCTGATGTTAATCATGTCTCCCATTGTAATGTTAAGCCAGTCACTTGCCGACGCAGTAAGTTACATAAAAGACACACTCAGTTCCGGTCAAAGCCTTATCCCGCCTCCGCCTGCCAATGTTAAAGATTACCCAGTGATTGGTCCTACTCTCTACGACCAGTGGAACCATGCCAATGTAAACCTTGCCGAAGTTGCGAAGGAATACCAGCCTCAGTTAATGACGGGTGTTACATGGATCATTTCTGCCATGACCAACGCAGGCCTGGGTGTGCTCATGTTCCTGCTTTCAATTATTATTTCCGGCGTATTCCTGTTTTTCTCCGAATCGGGAGCCGATGCAACCAGGAGAATTGCAGTCCGCCTGATGGGCGACAGGGGGACTGAGATGGTCAGCAATGCTGAAATTACCATTCGGAATGTGGCGAGGGGTATACTCGGTGTTGCCTTCATCCAGGCTGTTCTGGCCGGCATCGGATTCCTTGTGGCCGGCATTCCGGGTGCAGGGTTGTGGGCACTGATCAGTTTTGTACTTGCCATTGTTCAGATCGGTGTGGGCCCGGTTGTCATTGGTGTACTTATTTATGCCTTCCTCAAGCTTAGCACGCTAACAGCCATATTGTTGCTGGTGTGGTGCGCCCCGTTGCTTGTTATTGACAATATTCTGAAACCCATTTTGCTTGGCCGTGGTGCCCCGGTTCCCATGCTGGTGATATTTCTTGGCGCAATCGGGGGATTTATTGCGTTTGGTACAATCGGCCTTTTTGTCGGGGCTGTCGTGCTTTCCATGGGCTATAACCTGTTCCTGCTTTGGCTGAAGACGGGGAATTCATGACAGACGATACAACCCAACAGTTGAACTCTATGATGATACCCTGATATGATAAAATATGTCATTTCAATTACCCTAACCCTGTTTTTTTTATTACCCGGGACTTCTGTTGCACAACATGCGGGCTATAAGCAGTACAAGGTGACTGATGGACTGGTTCAGACGGAAGTAACTGCATTGCACCAGGATGCAAAAGGGTTTCTGTGGATAGGTACTAAAAACGGTCTAAGCCGTTTTGACGGCAACTCCTTTCAAACAATCCGCGACACATCAGGGGTTTCAGAATCCTGGGTGAAGTACATTGACAGCATTGACGATTCAACAGTATGGGCGATTACAAACAAAGGTTGCCTGACCTTTCATTATGGCGATAAAGCAGTGACAATCAGGAGTTACCCGGAAGATTGCGACTATGTCAGGGCGTGGACAAAAGATGGAAAAGGATATTTTGCAACACATTGTCAGGCAGTCTTTGAAATAGATTATCGGGGGATACAGAAGCAAAAAATATCCATTTTTGATAAACTGGGAAAAGATATCCCCGAAACCGGGTTAATCAACATTGCCTTTTCAGATTATTACAGGTGTTTCTATTTTACAAACAGGAACGGGACATTGTGTTGCTTAAGGAATAATAAAATAGTTAATCTCCGGGTTAACGCAATTAACACCCTGCTCAATGCAAGGAATGGTAAAGTTTATTTTTTAACCCCACTGTCAGAATCGACTAAATTTGACCTCTACGGCAATGACATGAAGGATCGGAGCAGGAGTGCCGGAAATATTGAACCTGCCAGGCTGTTTTGCATTGATGACACTATTGTCAGAGAGGTTGCAGATTTTGGAAAGGATACTGACGTCCTTGAAAGCAGCATCCTCGTTTGCAACGACGATTCAATCTACATTTCCTCAATCGGAAAATCCCTGTTGCGCCAGGTAATCAATGGGGGAATTACAGAATATAAACATCCTTTTCCAAATGTGAATTTAATGCTGGTTGATCGTGAGAAGAATTTATGGCTGGGCTCACATTTCGGACTGATCAGGGTATTTCCGTTATGTTTTTCACACTTTGATGAAACTGACGGGTTGTGCAAGAACATTCAGTCTGTTGCAGAAGATAAGTTTCATAACATTCTGGTAGCTGGATATGATAAAGGGATTCAGAAAAAGGAGGGAAACCGTTTCAAGAACATACCCATGCCGGCCTTTCCTGATCAACGGTTGCCGTGGCAGATCTATCCGGGAAGTTTAACAGATAAAAATGGTACAGTCTATTTCAGCATGAACCCATATTGCAGGATCTCCTGGGACGGGCGTTCACTCAGTTTGACTCCCGGATTGCCGTCCACTGCCTCTTTCTGTTTTTATGAAGATACCCTGTCCCGGACACTCTACAATGGCACAAATCTGGGGCTTCTTAAGCAAACAGATTATGTTAAGGGATATTCAAGGCTGGAATTGTTTCCCGGCAACAAGAAAAACAAGGTGGTCTCACTTTGTATGGATAATACAGGCAGAATGCTTGCAGGTGGTTTCAAGGGACTTTCATTCGTGAAGGGCGAGATGGTTACTCATCTTCCAACCAGCGAATTTCCTTTTACCCAGGGAGCCAACGCCATGGTGAAAGATCGTCGCGGTAATGTCTGGATCGGGAACTCCCAGGGGCTATGGCTGTTTGATATGAAACGATTCAGAAAAATTGCCAATCCCTGGTTTAATGACATGGTGGTAAGTTTATGCCAGGCAGATTCGTCATACCTCTTCATCGGGGGATTGCATGGGATCGGACTCATTGACATGGACAATTTTTACAGGAATGACACGGCCGTAATAAGATATTTTAATTCCGACAATGGTTTTACAGGGAATGAATGCCAGCAGAATGCTGCGTGCCTTGACAGTCGGGGAGCACTGTGGATTGCAACAACGGATAACCTGGTGCGTATAGACGCTAAGAACATTATGCCATTACTGACAGGTCCGAAGGTTTATATTGAAAAGATCGGTTTGCTGGACGAAACGATGAAACTTATTCCCGTGGTTCTCTCATCTGTGTCTAATGGAATACTTGAACTTGAGTATAATCAGCACGACCTCCGTTTTGATTTCACCGCCCCGGTATTCAATGGGCCTTCCTTTGTCAAATTCAGGTATAAACTAGAAGGTCAGGATATTCATTGGTCCCAGCCGTCGTCTGAACGATACACGGTTTACACCAACCTGGCTCCGGGCAGATATATCTTCAAAGTAATCGCATGCAATGACGCGGGTGTTTGGTCGGCAAAACCTGCATGTTATCATATCATCCTCAATCATGCATTCTGGCAAACATGGTATTTCTGGCTTGCTTTAACGCTGGTTCTTGGCGGGTTCTTTTTTTTATCGGGGTATTTTGTAATGAGTAAGCGTAAACAGGCTATTCATGATAATCTTGAATCCGAAAAAAAGTTTGCAGAACTTCAGTTGATTTCCATTCGACACCAGATCGATCCTCACTTTACATTTAATGCCATGAATTCCATTGCCTCTGTAATCATGAAAGAGGAAAAGGAAAAGGCCTATAACTATTTTGTTAAATTGGCTAACCTGATCAGACAGGTGCTTGCTTCAGGGGATAAACTGACAAGATCACTTTCAGATGAAATGGTTATTGTAAGAAATTACCTGGAGATTGAAAAATTCAGGTTTGGTGACTCATTTACCTTCAATATTGACATCATTGGGTCTGTCAACTTTGACCAGGAAGTTCCAAAAAAGGTGATACAGACTTTTGTTGAGAATGCATTGAAACACGGTTTGAGGAACAAGCAGACTGGTACAGGCATCATTTCAATTACTATTCATGAAGCGGATGAAAAGTTAAGCATCGTGGTGGAAGATAATGGCATCGGGAGGGAAAAGGCAAAGGAATTCAGCCAGCGGTCATCGGGAAGAGGAATTGAAATCCTGACATATTATTACAATTTCCTGGATCGTTCCAACAATCAGCATATCAGGCATGAAATAACAGATTTGTATAATGAGATGGAAGAACCATCGGGTACAAGGGTAACGATCATCATACCGTTAGGATTTAAATACAAGATGTCAGTTTATGAAAACAACCAACAGTTATAAAACGATTATCATTGATGATGAAGCTGAAGCACGGGATGTGCTTTTTGCATTGCTGCAGGGGCATCCTGAGATAGATGTTGTAGCAACGGCTGAGGACGCTGATGGCGGACTTGAGGCCATTGTCAAACATACACCGGACCTGATTTTTCTTGATATTCGGATGCCAAGAAAAACAGGCTTTGACATGGTTCATGAATTGCGAAACCTTCAGTTGAATCCTGCGATTATTTTTGTGACTGCGTATGATGAATATGCCATTCAGGCATTCAAGGTTGCAGCATTTGATTACCTTCTCAAACCGGTTGATCCGGCTGACCTTGCAGAAACGGTGAATCGATTCCAGAAAAACCGGACTGCCGCTGATTTTGTTCAGAAGATTGACCACCTGCTTCACCACCTGCATCACGATGACCGGTTAAAGTTGAATACCCGTGCCGGGTTCCTGCTGATTGATCCTGCTGAGGTGTTCTATGCCACTGCAGATGGGAACTACACGGTTATCAATTTCACCTCTGACCAGTCGGAGATAGTGACACTGAACCTTGGAAGCTTGTTCAAGCTGTTGCCGCATAAGCATTTTGTACGCATTTCACGATCCACTCTGGTCAACCTTTCGTATTTATATCGTATCGACCGGAAAAAGCGAACCTGTGAATTGCGAAAGGATAGTATCTCAATCCCTCTGCCCGTTTCCAGGGAATTTATAAGGGATATTTCTACGGACGAGAATTAGATATTACTATCCGCGACATAGAGAAGGCAGGTCCAACGTACCGCCCACCATTTGATATCAACACCAAAGGGGTATTATTTGCCCGAACTTCCTTACTTTTGCCTCTGATAACATTGTTTGGTATACTCCATCATTCAAATTCTCATTCCCCATGAAAAAGGTGATCATCTTCCTGTTTTTTATCCTGCTATCGTTTAACCTCCTCGCCCAAAACTCCATCGGCATCCAGGCCGGATTTCTCGGCACACACACCAGTATTGCTGAATATGAACGCATCGACCGGATGGATTACCTGCTCGATTCAATGACCATCAACAGCAATGCCGGCTCGCTCGCACTGGCCATGAATGTCGACATTGACCTCGGCAAAAACTTTTTCCTTTCCACAGGGTTCCACTACAGTCAAAAGGGATTGTCAAACGTAACGTTCACCGATTCCATCGGGTGGCCATGGACAACGCCCGCAAAACAACACTATGTCGGTCTGTCGCTGCTGGCCGGTTATCGTTTCCATATTCCGCAAAGTAAGTTCGGACTTCAGATTGCCACCGGCCCGCAGGTTGATTTCACAGTAGGGACCCCCAATGGCGGCACGCTTTTTTCAGGGCCGTATTACAGGTTCTTTATGCCTTTTTCCAAATTTAATGAGGTAGACCTTTCCTGGGTAGGCGAGGCAGGATGTTCCTATCAGCTGGGACCGGGGGATGTCATTTTCAGAATCACTTACCACTATGGGCTCAGTGATGTGCTGGAAGATGCGTTCGTGGTGGCGAGAAGTATGTCGCTGGGAGCAACGATTGGGTACTCGTTTAAGTTGTCGAAGTAAACCTGGAAGGGAAAGAGAAGGATTTACGATTGGACGAATTACGAATGACGAATGAATTGTTAGATTGACGATTGACGATTGTGCGGTACTCAGCGTTTCTAGGAGGATGAGGCTTAAATAATGAATATTAAAAGCCGGAAGATTTTTTGAATTAAATCCTAATCTGCGTAGAACCGGATCATCTTCCTGATGGCTTCTTTGCAGGCAGGACAGAAGCCCGGGGCTTCATTTCCCTTCATGCGGCAATCCATCTGCGGGCTGTAAATTCCCTTTGAAAGGTAGCCGCCTCCCTCAAACATGCCGGTAACACCCTTGAATTTCTCCTCCCGCGGGGTCGGGATCGGGGTCCCATCTGCGACCATTGATTTCCACTTGGCACCAAAATGAACATTGGTGGTGATGTTTGGTTCCCATGGCTCAAATTTCAGGTTGTAATAATCAGAATAGGTGATCTGGGAAGAATAATATTCATCGGCGAGACCGGCGAACTCATGGCCGAACTCATGAATGGCAACAATCTCAGACAGCTGGTGGTCGACGGTTCCCTGCCCGTAATGGTTGTAGAAACCGCCACCTCCGTAGCGTTTGCTGTTGACAAGCACAAAAATGACATCATAAGGAACAGATGCCGCAATATCATACACTGATTTTGTATCGGCGGTAGTGAGGTACCTGTCCATGTCAAATGTGTAAAAACTGCTGTGAATGTTGGTGTTTACAAATATGTCTTTACCCGGAATTGTCACGCCCGATTCATCGGAAGGGGATTCTACAGCGTAGAAGTTGAATTTGTTTGAGTCACTTGTATAAGGTTCGATTGACATGAAATATTTGCACATCCTGCCGGCATCCGCCCTGAATTTATCCATCTCGAGGGATGTATAACCCTCTGCCAGGAAGGCAACATCAACGTGATTCTCCGGATTTCCTGCATCTTTTATCTTTGTGAATTTATAAGGATGGATGCTCTCCCTGCTGATGAAATAATCAGTCGGGTTTATAAACCGCTGAAACAACATTTCAAACTGATCGGTTTCAAATGACCTTTTTTCAATGACAAACCGTATGGTGTTTTTGGGAAATGGCATTACTGCGGCCATCGGATACGCTTTTTTCATGATTTTTGCTTCTTCCGTGCCTTTCCATTCCTGGAAGAGCGTGCTGAACCCGCGCGAGAAAAGCAGTTTATTCGTAGCCGAATCATAGGCAGAGTAACGGTATGTTCCAAAGCCGAATGGATCGGTGAGATTCCTGTGCGGACCACCCCAGGCAGGTTCCTGCTTCATGCCGGAAAAATAGGCGATTTCCGATTGAGCATCACCAGCAAGAAGATAGTCAACCCGGAGGGTTTGCCCGGTAAAATATTCATCAAAAACAACAGACTGTTCAGGCTGCGCAATAGCCGTCTGCGAAGTGATGCTGACACTGTTCTGGGAACGACCGGCCATAGGACATGCCAGTATCAAGGTCTGAATCAGCACGGAAAGATAAATCGTCTTTTTCATATATAGCTGAAAATCTGTATTCGTCAATTTGAAACTACAAAGATAAAAACCTTTCACCACCCCATTTCACCATTTTACCATCTCACCATTTCTTTTGCACCACAACCATTCCCACCAGCATCAACGCACACCCGGTCATCATCCGCAACGTAAACTGCTCATGAAGGATCATCCATCCACCCAATACAGCAAATACTGCTTCAAGGCTGAGAATGATTGATGCATAGGCGGGATGTGCAGTTTTTTGTGCCACCACCTGGATGGTGTAGGCAATTCCGACCGATAAGATCCCTCCGTATGCAATGGGCAGCCATGCCTGCATGACCGATACAAGGTTAACCGGTTCAATGGCGAAAGCAATGACAAGGTTCAGAAGGGCGCAAATCGTAAACTGTATAATTGCCAGCAGGTAACTGTTCATCATGGGGGAGAGCCATGCGATAAAAAGTACATGGAATGTGAAAACCACAGCACAGTAAAGGACCAGTTTGTCACCGGGTTCAATGGTAAATCCGCTTGTCATGCTCAGCAGGTAAAGGCCGGTCAATGAAAGCGCCGCACCCAGCCACATTGTTAAATGCGACCGCTGACCGAACAGGAGTCCAACGATCGGGACGAATACAACGTACAGCCCGGTGATAAACCCGGCTTTCCCGGCTGTGGTTTGTTGCAGGCCCAGTTGCTGGAGCGATACGCCGCCAAAGAGGAGAAGTCCCGTCATAAGGCTCCCAATGATGATTTTGCGGCGGTCAGCAGGATGTGTTGAGATAATCAGTGGCGCCGATTTCGATGCCTGCCTGAAAAGGAAGGGGAGGAGAACAACCGTGCCCAGGGCAAACCGCACCCCGTTGTATGTAAACGGCCCAACATAATCCATCCCGATCCGCTGGGCCACAAAGGCAAAGCCCCAGATCACTGCAGCCAGCAGGAGGAGAAGGTCGGATTGGAGTTTGGTGGTTGGCATGTGTAATTAAAAAACTAATGAAATGACGAATATGCGAATTACGAATATGCGAATAACGAATATGTGAATGACGAATATGCGAATAACGAATATGCGAATGGGGTGCTCATCTGTTTGATTCCTAACTTGACAAGTAGCGTTTTATTCGCATATTCGTTATTCGCATATTCGTCATTTATATTTTATTCAACTGTTATTTCATCCGCAAAAATCCACGCCTTGTTCCCCGCACCCGGATGCCATTCAGGGCACACGCCACGATTTTTGGCAACGACTTTTATATACCGGATTTTGGCGCCTTTGAGGTTTGCTGCGAACTCCCTGGTCACTGCACCGTTGTGATGTTCGTCAACATCGTTCGGGATCGTTGACACCGGGTTGAAGTTTGTACCGTCGTCTGATACCCACCATGAAACCTCGGCTGGCATGAATATCCACGATCCCTGGTCCTGGATGCATCCAAGGGAGACTTTGTGCACCGGCTGCAACGTGCCAAGGTCAACAACAGCTTCAATATTGACCCCTTCGTAGCCTTGCCAGGCACCGGTGTGGAAGCTTTCGCCGCCCCGTGTAAAGTCAATAAGCGCCAGGTCACCACCAGCTGCATATTGTCCGGCATATGCTGTGCTCAAGGATATCTTCCTGTTCTTGGGAATGAGAAGGAATTTTGCTTCCGCCACCAGGGATTTTTTCAACTCGTTGGTTACCGCAAAAGTCTTAAGCAGCGTGGTTTTTCTGAGTGTAAGCGGTCGCTGGTAAACGGCTGACCTCATGGTTGGTTCAGAACCGTCGAGGGTGTAATGTATCTTTACATTATACAACGCACAGGTAAGGCCGACAATGGTTGAGTCCATGAATGTGTGGCTTCCCTGGAAGACAGAAGGTACCGGGATGGTCTGGTATTCTGAAATATAGGTCTCGGGAAACCCTCCAAAACCAACGCCCCAGGCTTTGTTGGGCTGTGGCCCCATGTTAAATGTCAGTTCTCCGCCTTTTAACAGTTCGGCGTGGGTGATGAAACACTTTGTAAACGGCCTTCCATTCAGGCTGGCCGATTGAATATAGAAATTTTGGTCGCTTATGTTGATGGCCCTGATGACGAATGATTTGCCGTTGTCAAGCCTGATGGTGGCTTTCGGAAAAACCGGGGAGCCAAAAGCATAGTTGCCCGAACCCGGGGTGACCGGGTAAAAGCCCATGGCACTCAGAACATACCAGGCCGACATCTGCCCGCAGTCTTCATTGCCGATCAACCCGTCGGGTGCGTTTTTATAGAAATCGTTGCAGATGCGGTGAACCATTTCCTGGGTTTTCCATGGGGTGCCGGCATAATCATAAAGATAGGCCATGTGATGGCTTGGTTCATTGCCATGGGCATACTGTCCGATAAGCCCTGTGATGTCTGCCTGGTTCCGTCCGGTTGTTTTGGTGTCTGCAGCAAACAAGTCATCAAGTTTCGCAGCAAATTTTTCACGGCCTCCCATCAGCATCGCCAGCCCGCTGATATCCTGCGGTACATAGAAACTGTATTGCCATGCATTTGCTTCGGTATAGTTGAAGTTTACCTCGGACGGGTCAAAAGGGGTGAACCAGGTACTGTTTGATTTGGCGCGCATGAAGCCTGTGATCCTGTCGTAGACGTTTTTGTAATTCTGGGCCCGCATCAGGTATTTTTTGTAATCGTCCTCTTTCCCAAGCGATTTGGCCATCATGGCAATGCACCAGTCGTCGTAGGCGTATTCCAGGGTTTTTGATACCGATTCACCTTCCCGGTCGGAAGGGATATATCCCATGGTTTTGTAATATTTCAACCCCAGCCGGTCCTGGTCCGCGCTGTTCTTCATGGCTTTAAATGCTTTTTCACTGTCAAATCCCGCAATGCCTTTCAGCCAGGCATCGGCAATGACGGAAACTGAGTGGTAACCGATCATGCAGCCGGTCTCATTGCCTGACAGTTCCCACACCGGCAGCATACCCCCTTCATCATATTGCCTGAGGAAGGTATTGATGAAATCACTTACACGCTTTGGCTCAATGATGGTATAAAGCGGGTTTGCAGCACGATAGGTGTCCCAGAGTGAAAAAACCGTATAATAGTCAAAACCGTCAGTCTGGTGCACCGCCAGGTCGCGGCCGCGGTATTTCCCGTCAACATCGTTGTAGATGTTTGGCTGCAGCATGGTGTGATACAGCGCTGTATAGAAAATAGCATTCTGATCTTTGGTTCCCCCTTCCACAACGATCTTTCCCAGTTCACGGTTCCAGAGTGAAGCAGCCTGGTTTGCCACTGAATCAAAATTCCATCCGGGGATCTCTGCCTCCAGGTTTTTACGGGCTCCCTCAACACTGACGGCAGAGATGCCGACTTTCACCAAAACCTGCCCGTTCATGGAAGAGTTGAAAGTAAAGCATGCCTTTATATTGTCACCGTTCACCTCTTTTACATCCGATGATTGTGTGTCACCCGACGAAATAACGAACGATTTGAACGGTTTAGAGAATTTGGCCACAAAGTAGACCATCTGCTTCTGTGCCCATGCCTGGGAAATGCGAAAACCTTCAATTTCATCGTTTCCTGTTACCTTTAAACCGGACTCAATGACCTTATCGCGATGCTTCAGGTCAATGACTATATTTTCCTGATCTGATGATTCATATGTAAATCTGTGAAATCCGGCCCGGGCAGTCGCGGTCAACTCTGCGGTGACCTGGTTCCGGGCGAGTTTCACCCGGTAATATCCCGGTGATGCCTGCTCCTCATTTTTCTTAAAAGAGGAGGCATAGGCATAATCTTTCAGGCTGACACTCCCCGTGGCCGGCATCAACAGGATATCACCGTAATCGGAACAACCGGTGCCACTCAGGTGGGTATGGCTGAAGCCATATATGACAGTATCGCTTCCGTGGTAAGCAGAACAACCGTCCCAGCCGTCAAGACGGGTGTCGGGGCTGAGCTGAACCATGCCAAATGGCACACTTGCGCCCGGAAAGGTATGTCCGTGACCGCCGGTACCAATAAAAGGGTTGACATAGCTGGCAGGCAAAGTTGGCTGCTGCGCTTCAGCAGCGATTGAGATGAAGCCGGTGAGTCCGGCTGAGGCAATCATGAAGAGGGTTTTTCTGAAATTCAGGGTGAATGTCATAATTGTGCAGTTGAACGAGGTTAATATGTGTCAGTCAAGCTCCTTACGTCAAACAAGTCTCCGGGTTTCTGACTCTTTTTCTGAGTTGTAAACTGAATGTCAACCGATTCGCCGGGTAGCAGATCAAAATAGTTATTGGAGAAACGCCCTTCGGCGGATGTTGACAAATGGAGGTTCTTTACCAGAATCTCACTCGAAAGATGAATGTTGTACCCTGTTGTGTTTGCTGTAACCTCTTTCTCAATGGAAGGAACAGGTAATTCAAGGTCTTTAGGTGCCACGAAATAGAGCAGGTTCTTAGCTTCTATTTTTGGGAAACCGTTGTTTTTAAAGGTAACCAGCAGCAATATTTCCTTTGGGTTAAGGTTCCCGAGCAAGCCCGACTGTAATGTATCGTAATATACCAGTGAGGAGTTTTCAGGGACGTCAACATCAAACCCTTCATCTGAGTATAGATTACCCGAAAAATCAAGTACTTTAACGGTCATGATTCCATGCAGGAGCTCCTGATTGTCAGAATTTATAAACACCTTCACATGGCCGTTTTCAACCACCGGAGAGATGAGTACGGCATCAAACGCAGCCGGGAGAGCATATTGCAAGGCTTTCTTTTTTCCGAAATAATCGCGCGACGACCATGATACCACCGGCCAGCAATCATTCAGTTGCCAGTACATGGTTCCCATGCAATAAGGTTTTGCCCTGCGATGTGCTTCAATGGCCGAAATGATTCCTTTGGCCTGGAGCAGCTGGCTTACATAACCGTAGGATTCAAAGTTCTTTGGCTTCCTGTAATCCCTGAGAAGGTATTCATCGATGGTTTCAAAACCGGTGGGGTGCTTCTGGTGGGCTTTCATAACTGCAGATCCTGCCACCCTGTCTTCCGGGGAGGTGAATTTTTTGATGGTGGAATAATCAGGAAATCCCTGGAATCCGTATTCTGACATAAACCGGCCCACTTTCTTCAGGTAAATTTCAAAGGGCTCTTTTCCCCACCATACCCCCCAGTAATGCGAATCTCCTTCGGTGAGGCTTTCAGGGCGGCCCCATCCGTGGAGCGGGGAGGAGGCTATATATGCTCTTGCAGTATCAAACCGCCTCACGTTATTAGGCAGGATCAGGTTGAAGATCGTACGGTAGGTTTTATATATAGCTGCAGAATCTTCGGCATTGTAACCGTATTGTTTTTGCCATCCCCAGTTCTTCCAGCCTTCATCAATCTCGTTATTGCCGCACCATACGGCGATACATGCATGTCGGCGCAGCCTTACAATATTCTGTATCGCTTCATCCCGTACATTGTCAAGAAAGGCTTTATCGCCTGGGTACATGGCACAGGCAAACATGAAGTCCTGCCACACCATGATCCCGTTTTCGTCGCATAAGTCATAAAAGATGTCATTTTCATAGATGCCGCCGCCCCACACCCTGAGCATGTTCATGTTTGCCCGTTTAACATCCGTGATGAGTGCTTTGTATACAGAGTCGGTGACCCGTGGCACAAAATTATCCTGTGGAATATAATTGGCTCCTTTAATGAAAACAGGAACATCGTTGACTTTGAAGTAAAATGATTTTCCGGTGGAATCTTTATCCTGGACCAGTTCAATTGTCCGCAACCCGATTTTCTGGCTCCCTTCGCCAGCCAGTCGGCCACCGAAATACACTTCGTACCGGAAACTGTACAGGGTAGGGTAACCCATGCCGTTTGGCCACCAGCGCCTGGGATTCCGGATGGAAAAGTCACCCCTGACCACGTTCGGCCCCTTGGATACGGAGACTAGCTGGCGCAGGATTTCTGTATTCCCCAGATAAAGCCTGATATCGGCAGAGTCTTCAAGTTCGGAAAACATGGTAAATTGAGCAGCCAGGTTGGCAACAGAATCGGTGAGTTTCTTCTGGATAAACTGTACCCCCAATAAATTCACTGCGTTCCACTCCCGGATGTATATAGGCCGCCAGATCCCGCAGGTAACCAGCTTCGGTCCCCAGTCCCATCCAAACTGGTAGGCTGCCTTCCGGCAAACCACTTTCTCGTCGCCGGGTAGTTTGTTGGGCAATTTGGCATACCGGTCTTTATTTTCTGAAATTGTGGAAGGGAACTGGATTCTTAAGGTATTGGGCCCGATGTGCAGGATGGTTTTAATGTCAATATACCATTCGCGAAACATGTTGTCGGCAACAAGGATCAGGGAATCATTGAGGTAAACGTTGGCATAGGTATCAAGCCCTTTCAGCACCAGGTCGATGTGGCGCCATGCAAACTTCTCTTCTGCGTATTGGAATGTTTTTGAATATTCCCAGCCGGTTTCTCCGATCCATTGAAGTTTTTCTTCATTGTCATGCAAATAGGGATCGGGGATCATTTTATTGCGCATCAGGTCAAGGTGAACGGTGCCCGGCACCTTGGCCGGCATCCACTCCTTTGTGCCTGCCCTGCGGAATTTCCAACCGCCGTCAAGTTCAACCAGGTTGAAATCCTGCGCAGAAATGCATTTTGAAGATAAAACAAGGAATCCAAGGATTAGCAAAGAAAAAAAACGATTCATGGCTTGAAATTTTACGCCGCAAAAGTACCATTTTCCTGTGATTAGTTGCCGGTTTATCATGCTTCGACAACCTGTTTTAACCACTAAGGCACGGAGGACACTAAGAAGCACTAAGAAAATCCTCGAGCTTAGTGCTTCTTAGGTCCTCCGTGCCTTAGTGGTTATTTTTTTTATTGGTACAGGAATTTCTTTCTAATTTAGCAAATACAAAAACATCTCATCAAAAACTGATTTCAACTCACCCCCATGGACCTGCTGCAACTAACCAACCTCTTTCTTGCTCTCTACGGAGAATCCGATGAAAAGCCCAGGTGTTTTTTCGCCCCTGGCAGGGTAAACCTGATCGGCGAACACACAGACTATAACGGAGGCTTCGTACTGCCCTGTGCATTGCAATATGGCACATACCTGCTCATACGCCCGTCTGCGCTTCCCCTGGTGCGCCTGGCCTCTGAGAATAATGAATACAGGGCAGAAATCCCACTTTCGGCCGTTGGCAAACGCGACGGTGATCAATGGGTGAATTATCCGCTTGGCATATTTGACCAGTTCAAACAGATGAATATCCCGCTGTCGGGGTTTGATCTGCTGTTTAACGGTGATATTCCCTACAGTGCCGGTTTATCCTCCTCCGCATCCATCGAAATGGTCACAGCATACGCGTTAACAGCCATGCTCAACGTTACCCGGCTTGAAATGATTGACCTGGTGAAGCTGGCCAGGCGGGCAGAAAATGAATTTGTGGGGGTCAATTGCGGCATCATGGATATGTTTGCCATCGGGATGGGTAAAAAGGACCACGCCCTTTTTCTCAACTGCCTGACCCTTGAATACAAACAGGTGCCGCTGTTACTGAATGGCTACACCCTTATTATCGGCAATACCAACAAGCAGCGCGGGCTTGCCGGCTCCAGATACAATGAGCGCGTTGTTGAATGTCAGCTGGCGGTGACCTACCTTAGCCAGACCCATCCTGTGTCAAAACTTGGAGAGATCAGCTTCATGCAGTTTTATAAAATGCAGGAGACTATTCCGGATGAATTGGTCAGAATGCGGGCGCGCCATGTCATCTCAGAAAATCAACGTGTGTTGAATGCCGTTTCCAGCCTGCTGAAAGGAGACATCCTCCAGTTTGGTGCCCTGATGAACGCTTCCCATGAATCGCTTCGCTACAATTACGAGGTTACCGGTCCCGAACTGGATGCCATGGTGGCCGAAGCTCAGAAAATTAACGGTGTTGTCGGGTCCAGGATGACTGGTGCCGGTTTTGGCGGGTGTACTGTAAGCCTGGTTCGGAATGACACTGTCGAATTATTTATTGAACGTGTTGGTGCAGGTTATCAGAAAAAAACCGGTCTGGAAGCAAATTTCTACCTGGCTGCTGTTTCAGACGGGGTCAGAGAGGTGGTATAAAAATAAATGTGGCGGCATCCATTTCATAACGCCTGTTAATTGCCTATCTTCGTAAATCACAATCTAAATCCTTCCTCTATGAGCCATAAAAATGAAAAATCCAAAGACAAGGAGAAGAAAGAAAAGAAAGTTCCTTCTGTGAAATCCATTCAGAAAGAGACTGAAGTTGCTGATTCCAATCCTGAGGATGAGGGCGTTGACAAGCTCTCACGTCATTTCTATGAGGATGAAATGGTTAAACTGCAGATTGAACTGGTACGACTGCAGGAATGGATCAAATACAAGGGTCTCAGGGTTGTGGTTTTATTTGAGGGCAGGGATGCAGCCGGAAAAGGCGGTTCGATTAAACGGATCACTGAAAGCCTGAATCCTCGTATCTGCAGGGTTGTCGCGCTTGGCATCCCAACTGAAAAGGAAAAGACCCAATGGTACTTTCAACGGTACGTGCCCCATCTTCCGGCGGCTGGTGAAATGGTGCTTTTTGACCGCAGCTGGTACAACAGGGCAGGGGTTGAGCGCGTCATGGGTTTTTGTACTGAAGCAGAATACTGGGATTTCCTGCGGTCATGTCCGAATTTTGAAACGATGCTGATCCGTTCAGGTATCATCCTCATCAAATACTGGTTCTCCGTGAGTGATAAGGAACAGGAAAAACGTTTCATCCAGCGGATCGAAGACCCGACACGCCGATGGAAGATCAGCCCGATGGATGTTGAATCCCGCACCAAATGGGTTGAATATTCAAAAGCCAAGGATGAGATGTTTGCTTATTCCGATACGAAGCAATCTCCCTGGTATGTTGTTGAGGCCGACGATAAACGCCGTGCCCGACTCAACTGCATCAGTCACCTGCTCAGCATGGTTCCACACGGGGATGTACCTCGTGAAAAAATCGTCCTGCCTCCGCTTGAAAGGGATAAAGCCTATGTAAGGCCACCCATGACAGAGCAGACCTTTGTTCCGAAAAAATATTAATTCGTCAGCATATGAAACCAATCTGCGGCTGCGGGTTTCTGCTTGTTTTTATTACCGTGATCAGCTTGTTCTCCGGGTGCAGATCCGGTAATGGAGTTCAGGATATCAGCCCTGCAGAGGCTCAAAAATTCATCCAGGATAATATCACCAATACCGACTTTCTGATTCTTGATGTACGGACTCCGGGAGAGTTTTCGTCAGGTCATCTGCATAATGCGACCAATGTTGATTATAACAGCAATGATTTTGAAGCCATGGTGGATAAAATGGATAAAAACAAAACCTATCTTGTTTATTGTCTGGGAGGAAATCGCAGTTCCAGCGCCGCTTCAACGATGAAGGCCAGGGGTTTCAAATCAGTTAAAAATATGTCGGGCGGCATTTCTGCCTGGTCACAACAGAACCTTCCGTTGGAATAGTATGGATACTGACCGGAAAGAATGATAAATTAAATCGCATAAGTAACACTATTCCGAATTCTTTTTGTATTTTTGCCTTGAATTCCTTCATACCATGAAGGGACCATGAAAACACATTCATGGTTTAGTCGTTTATCCACAAAAAGCAAGTCAGAATGTCAGAAACATGTAAAACCAACCAGGAACAGTTGACTTTAAAAGAAAAACTTAAAACATGGATGTTCTGGAAGCCAGTCCTTTTTACAGCCCTGGGAGGCTTGGGCGGGTTCCTGTATTATTATTTTGTGGGATGTCCGAACGGGACATGTGCCATCACCGGCAATCCTTGGTCAAGCATCGCATTCGGCGGGTTTTTCGGTTTCTTCCTGGTCAACAGGCCATGTGCATGTTGAGCGAGACTCAAAGCTAATCATCCTGGAAAATAAAGATCGGGATGGTGCCGAACACATTTCCGTTGTTATCAAAAAGCAGGATATCCCCATTATCAGCACCCGCCGGTAAAGTGTACGGAATTATAACTTTTGCGTGTGCGGGATTGGGAAATACGGGTGCTCACTTCATGCGGCATACGATTCAAAAATATGTTTAAGCCTGTTCCTCAAATATGGCCACTGCCCGCACCGGTGAACCGTCGGCATGTTCAATCTTTAACGGAAAACAGTGGAAAGAAAAACGGTCAGCGGGCAGCAGGTCAAGATTGGTGAGGTTTTCAATCAGCAGGATCTCCCTTGCCAGCAGGATATGATGATTGGGCAGCGTTTCAGGTGCTACGGCCTGGGTTGATACAACACTGTCGACGGAAAATGAATCAAACCCGATGCCTTTGAGATGAAAGCCGGTAAGCCATTTTGCGGCTTCGGCAGTAAGGGTGGGGCAATCTGTGAAATACTGTTCAGTTTCCCATTTGAACTGCCATCCTGTATAAAACAGAATGAAATCGATACCGGAAATTACTTTCTCAAATTTCAGCAGGAATTCCCGGCTGATTTCCTCGTTTCCACGGCAATCGATAACCATGGCCAACCCGGTGAACTTGTCAACCGCAAATTGATCAAGCGATTTTGCATTTTCAAGAACATGGCATGGAGCATCAATATGGGTACCTGTATGGGAGACCATGGAAATCAGGTGCTCTGCATACCCGTCGCTCGCTATGTTGCTCACCGGGTTGAATTCAGGACAGGGTGTTCCGGGATAAACAGTCATTCCGCTGTTACAGAGTCGGGTCAGGTCAATAACTTTCAAAGGCATTGTCAGAAGGATAATTAAATTAAAAAATGATTGAAAACGCAACCATGAAGGTTATCCCAAACATAAATATGAGTGCCGCAATAAATATTTTATCCGCAAGTTCTTCAAAACCGGAAGCCATTTTAACGTTCGTTGATCTGAGGGATAAGAAGGAGAAGAGACTGCATGCGATCAAAAGGATGCAGGCAATGCCTGTCATTTCATCTATACTTGTTACACTTGAATATTTGGATATTTTAAGCGATGTCAGCACCACAAGGCAAAATCCAAGCAGGTTGGAGGAGGTGTTCAGAATGTGCTGGGGATGTCGGTTCGGCATAGTATGAATGTTTACTTTATCTTCAGGTGCCGGTCGGGTTCGCGGCCATACCCTTTGATGAGGATACTGTCATTTGTAAGTGTAATAACGGCAAAAGCATTCTGCTCCGTATCAACCATCCCTTTGAAGTTGACCAGGTGGATTCCATCCCTGACTTTATAGTTCCCCGAGTGATAATGCCCGTTGAAATAAGCCTTAACGCAGTTATAGCGTGAAATAAGGTGAAAAAGCTCCCGGTTGTTGAAGAGGTTGTGGTTGTCTTTGGTGAACAACGGGAAGTGGCACATCACAACCACCTTCATCAGGTCCCTTTCACTCTCATTGAGTTTTACCTCCAGCCACCTCATTTGCTCACTTCCGATGCCGCCGTTCCAGGGGAGTCCGTTCATGCGCAGCTGCGAATACTGATCATTCACCATATCCTGCCGCTCCTGTTTCTGCTTTTTGTTCTGCGGAGCCGTAAAACTGAGATCATCACCGTTCAGAATGATAAACCGCCAGGTGCCGAGGTCAACAATATAATGCTCCTCTTTAATGCCGATGCGGTCGAGAAGTCCCGCCTTGTACCTGCTCTTGATCATATAATCATGGTTCCCGAGGAGCAGGTGAAGGGGAGCGTTGATTTTACTGAATCGGGGAAGCACGCTGTCGTAGCTGCGTACATCATGGTCGATCATGTCGCCAAGGTGAAACACACCATCCAGTTGCATGGAGTTGAATAAACTGACACAACTGTCAAGTTTCACCAGTGAAAGTTTGTAGTTGCGCTTGCCGCTCTCCGGGCAGTTACAATACTGGCAGTCGGTAAAAAGTCCGATCCTTACAGGTTTGATCCCCTGCCCGGATGAATCCCAGGAAAGTAAAGTCAACAGGAAAGACAGCGTTACAATCAGATTCTTCATTCCTCACGGCTCATTTGGCATGAAATGGCAGGAAAATCAAATGTTAAAGATAATATCCCCGGCCAAAATTACATTAAAAACTGATTGAGCATAATTAAACCAAGGGGATGGTATGTCCTTCAAACAGCATAATTGACAAAATACATCTCAATTTTTCCTTTATTCTTTGCTTCAATCATGCCACGGTGCGTACAATTGAACCTGGGTTTAACAAGCTGGTAGGTTGCCTCGCTGATGTTGATTCTGCCGGCTTCCCCGCTGCTTTCAATACGTGAGGCTGTATTGACTGTATCGCCCCAGATGTCATACGCGAATTTTCTGATTCCTACAATGCCTGCAACCACCGGGCCGGTATGGATTCCTATCCTGATTTCAAAAATTTCCGTTCCGGATTTTTTCATCTGCTCGGCGTGTTCCATCATGAAGGCCTGGATTTCAAGTGCGGCATTCACTGCATCAACGGCATGTGTTTTATTCTGAACAGGAAGCCCGCCTGCGCACAGATAACTGTCGCCAATTGTCTTTATTTTTTCAAGGTTGTATTTGTGGATGATCCTGTCGAATGCAGTAAAACAGGTGTGAAGTATCTTAACCAGTTCTGCCGCGGAAAGCTTCTCTGAAATTGTGGTGAAATTCTTAAAACCTGTGCACATCACCGTCACTTCATCATATTCGTTTTGCTTCTGAGCTCCCCGACTGTTTTAGTTCGTCCACCACCTTTGCCGGAAGGATATTCAGCAGAAGCCCTTCGGATTTCTTTTTTTTCCTGGCCGTCTTCATAAGCCCCATAAAGATTGATCCTGCCAGCAAAACCAGGAGGATCGTGCCGAGGAAAAGAAAATTCCTTTGTGTGGAACGTGTTTTATATCAGCCAATGAAATGGTTTGATTAACGGGATTCTTCCTTTACAGAATCGCATACTGATTCCACTGATGGGACTGATTTTCACTGATTGAACAAAAACAGTGTTCATCTGTCATATCAGTGGAATCTGCGTTCCATTAATTAAAAATCACTGTTCCATTCAACGTTTAAGCGATTTTTTTCGGATAGGTTGTTCTCTGCATATCGCTAAATCTTCTACTTTTGTGCCTGTTACCATTTTATAACCATAGCGAATATGAAAAAGATTGCCCTTTTACTCTGTGCTTCCCTGCTTGCCTGTTTCGCATCTCTGTCAACAGGTGCCCAAAAGCCGGTTTCCGGCGACCTTGTGATCTTTCACGCCGGTAGTTTGTCCGTTCCCATGAAGGAAATTGCTGCCGCTTTTAAAAAGATCCATCCGGAGGTGAACATCCTGATGGAATCTGCCGGCAGCGTGGAATCTGCACGTAAAATCACCGACCTGAATAAACCGTGCGATATCATGGCGTCTGCCGATTATAAGGTTATTGATAACATGCTGGTTCCAAAATATGCCTCCTGGAACATCCTGTTCGCCTCCAACGAGATGTGTATTGTATATACTGAAAAATCAAGATATGCCGCCCAGATCAATGCTAAAAACTGGTTTGAGATCCTTCAGAAGAAAGATGTTGCCTTTGGCCGTGCCGATCCCAATTCAGATCCCTGCGGGTATCGGGCGGTGATGACCGTTCAACTGGCCGAGAAGTATTATAAGAAACCAGGTCTGACAAACCTATTGACTTCCAAGGATCTGAATTATATGAGGCCCAAGGAGGTTGACCTGGTGGCAGTCCTGGAGTCACAGTCGGTTGATTACATTTTTCTGTACAAATCTGTTGCCATCCAGCATGACCTGAAATACCTGGAACTACCGGGAGAGATCAATCTGAAGGATCAGAAGTTAACTGAACTCTATAACACAGCCGTGGTGCCCATCAATGGCAAAGAACCGGGGCAAAAGGTTAATATGAAAGGTGAACCGATGATTTACGGGGTGACGATGCTTAACGCGGCGCCCAACAAACCTGCCGCAATGGCTTTTCTGCAGTTCATGCTGGCAAAGGAAAACGGAATTAAGATCCTTGAAAAAGATGGCCAGCCCTCTGTGATCCCGCAGAAGAACCCGAATTTTGACAAGTTACCTGCAGAGTTGAAACCGTTTGCGGCGAAATAGACGTATCATGCGTACATCTGCCATTCAACTGACCTTCATTCTGCTCGGCTCGCTGGTGCTGCTGTTCATCCTTGCCCCGCTGGCCGGGATGTTCCTCAGTACAACAGGGGCCCAGGTTTTTGAAACGGCAGGGGAGGCGGAGGTACGCGACAGTATCTGGCTCACCATATACACCTCGCTTGCCGGCACCCTGGTCTTTGCGGTTGCAGCCATTCCGCTGGCCTACCTGCTCGCAAGGAAGAAATTTCCCATGAAAAACATGGTAACCGGCATTATTGACCTGCCGGTGGTCATTCCCCATTCCGCTGCAGGAATTGCATTACTGGGTTTTGTTTCCCGTGAATCAGTTCTTGGTAAGCTTGGATCTGCTGTCGGCCTTGATTTTGTTGGTCATCCTGCTGGAATTTCAATCGCCATGGCCTTTGTCAGCATACCGTACCTGATCAACGCAGCCAGGGATGGGTTCTCAGGTGTTCCCGTCCGCCTTGAAAAGGCAGCGTTGACGCTGGGAGCATCACCGGCAAAGGTGTTCTTCTCCATCTCCCTGCCACTGGCCTGGCGCAACATCCTTTCAGGACTGATCCTGATGTTTGCCCGCGGGATGAGTGAATTTGGTGCGGTAATTGTGGTTGCTTATCACCCGATGATCACCCCGGTACTGATCTATGAACGTTTTGGGTCGTTCGGGCTCAAATATGCACGTCCGGTGTCGGTGCTTTTTATATTGATATCGTTGGGATTGTTTATTGTGTTGAGATGGGTGGGGAGGGAGAGAAAAATGGTAAAATGGTAAAACGGTAAAATGGTGAAATGGTGGGGATGCTGGAATTAAGGAAAATATCAAAGTCTTTTGAGGATTTCAGCCTGGAGGAGGTCTCTTTTTCGGTGCAGAAAGGGGATTATTTTATCCTGCTGGGTGAGTCGGGGGCGGGCAAATCTATGGTTCTGGAGGTTATAGCAGGCCTTGTCAGGCCTGAATCCGGGAGTGTTTTTCTTGGTGAGAAAGATATCACACATGAAAAAATACAGAACCGGAAGATCGGGCTGGTATTCCAGGATCATGCTATATTCCCGCATATCACGGTGGCTGAAAACATAGCCTATTCTTTGCATCGGGGCACATTATCCAAAGCGGAAAAGCATGCAAAGGTCAAATCGGTTGCCGCCGAACTGGGGATAGGCGAATTGCTGGCCCGAAAACCTGAAACGTTATCAGGTGGCGAACTTCAGCGGGTGGCTCTGGGGCGAACACTTATCCAGGAGCCCGACATCCTGCTGCTGGATGAACCGCTGTCATCGCTTGATACAAGATTGAAAGGAGACCTGAGAAGGCTCCTCAGGAACATCCACCGGAAGGGGCAAACCATTTTGCATGTCACCCACGATTATGAAGAGGCCCTGGCGCTGGCTACAAAAATTGCAGTGATCCATGCCGGGGCGATCATTCAGTCAGGTACGCCGGAAGAGGTTTTTAGTCATCCGAAATCCGAGTTTCTGGCCCACTTCATTGGCGTAAGGAATTTCTTTCCGGCGACACTGGTCACCTTAAACCAGAAACAGTTTGCCTACATTAACAACCACCTCCCGCTACGAATCCTGACAGATGAACCTGATGAAGAGGGATTTGTACTGATCCGCGGTGAGGATATACTGTTATCGGTTTTACCGGTTGAAACAAGTGCAACAAATAACTTTAAAGGTATTGTCCTCGAGATTGTTCCGCATAAGGGAGGTGTTGAAGTGACCATTGATGCTGGTCTTGAACTTCATGCGTTGATCACCCGTGAATCACTCACCAGCCTGGGCCTTGTGGCAGGCAGTTCGTGCTGGGTGCATTTTAAAGCAGGGGCGGTGAGGTTTCTCAGGGGCTGATGGATTGACAAAAATTTTATGTCGTGTTACCTTTAACGGACAATGCAAATTCTAATATTCTATAGACCGTTCGAGTACACCAATCGGTTTCTTATCTGAATAAGTTACTTTCCTGAGCCAGTTATTGTTGTTGTCATATTCATAATCATAGGAAGTTTTAACCTTGCTGCCATCTGAAGAGGTGCTCACTTCTTCAATTACACTGTTATTAAAATCGTATTTATACGTGACGGTTTTATCCAGTTTTCCTTTTGAAGAAAATCTCTTGTTTTCAATTTTATTCCCGGCTGCATCGTATTTGTACGTGTATTTTTTCAACAGTGCGTTGGTGGAATCATAGCTGTTGTCTTCAATAATGTTCCCCTTCGGGTCATATTTGTATGTGAACTTCTTGTCGAACCTGCCGCTGGCAGAAACACTGCTGTCTGCGACCAGGCGTCCCTTGTCATCATATTTGTAGAAAATCCTCCGGACCAGTTTACCGGCAGAGTCAAACGTTTTCTGCTCCATTCTTTTTCCGTTGACATCGTAAACATACACGTATTTTTTATCCACTTTACCGGCAGCAGTGTACTTGATGTCTTCAATTTTGTTACCCTGGTCATTGAACTTATTGGAATAATAATATTCCAGTGGCCCGCTTTGAACATTACCGTCCCGGAACAGTGGCTGGAATGAATTTTCCCGCAGACTTTTCACCTTACCGTTGATTGACATTCTTGTCAAATCATTTGTTTGTCCGTACAACTGAATGAACCACATGCATGCTAACAGAATGACCACCAATTTGATTTTCATATTTTACAGGTATTATTTCATGGAAACAGGGAAAAGAACTGGGATTTATTCAGCGCTGTAATTGCTGACCCCTGACAAAATTAACACTTATTCTGAAACATAACCTCAATTCCACAGTGGTTTCCAACTTTTAACTCTTTGTGTTCCTTCGCGCAATCCTTCCACTCCTTCGTGGTAAAAAAAATCACTTCTTCACCGTTTTATGCACCGATGTAAGCCGGAAACTGAACCCGAAATGCGTGCTGATGTTGTTCCAGACATACCCTGTTGACCACATATTGCTCTTATGATCGAGGTATTCAAGCCGATAACCCTTTTGCGAAATGACGTAGTCGAGGATATAGAAAAAACTGAACCGTTCATTGCTGTCAAAGAAGAGGTTATAGCCAAGGCCGATCACATTGTTGATGTACATGTCGGTTTCTGTAACAGGGGAGATATGCACCCATGTGCTGACGTCGTATGTGCGCTTAAATCTCAGGTATTCAAAAGAATAATGTATAAACATGTTCTCCTGCCCGAAGATGTTAAAAACGTAGAATTTGTATCCTGCCAAAAAACCGGGCCGCGGGTTGATCTTTTCCTCGCTGTAATTCAGGGCGTTGGTAGATAACGGGTAGATGATACCGGCTGTGAATTCATGTTTGCCCGCCCTGAAATAGGGTGCGGCATAGAACATGCTGATGTTATCTGTGAGGTAATTCCGGTTGGCCGGGAAATGGGTGAATCCGCCGGTACTGATACCGATTTCCTGCGGCTGATCAGCGGATTGAGCGGTGACTGTACTTGCCAAAAGGAATGCGAAACATACCGCAATCAGCCAGGCAGAACATATTTTCATATAGCTGGATTTTACGCTACAAGGTACGTAAAATCTGCATGCATTAAAAAAAAACTACATGAATCATGCGAGCAGGATAGCACACAGATACCGCAGATACGGCAGATTTTCACTGATCTGAATAAACAGAAAAAATCTGTTCAATCAGTGAGATCTGTGTTCTATTTCTTTTGAACTAGTTCAACTCCTTGGCAATAGCAATGGCCGCAATGGTCCCATCAGCCACAGCCGTGGTAATCTGCCTGTATTTTTTGCTGATCACATCGCCAACAGCATATACACCGGGTAAACTGGTGTGCATATCTTCATCCGTTTTGATATAATTCCAGTTATCCAGATTGAGTTTATCCCTGAACAGGTCAATATTTGGTTTCATTCCGATAAAGACAAATACGCCGTCGGCGACGAGCTTTGTTCTGTTGCCGGTTTTCAGATCTTCCACTTCTGTCACCATTTTATCGCCTTCACGAACAAACGACCTGGGTTCATGGGCAAACAATACGCTTATTTTCGGATTTGCAAACAGCTTATCCTGCGCCTGTTTGTTGGCTGTTAAGGCATCAAACTGGTGCACCATGGTTATTTTACTTGCAAACCTGCTGATAAAATCGGCCTCTTCAACAGCTGAGTTCCCGCCGCCGATAACAACCACCTCTTTGTTGTCGTAATATTTGGCATCACAGGTGGCGCAATAGGAGATTCCTTTGCCTTTGAATTCCTTTTCCCCCGGGATTCCCATGAGATTGGGGGAAGTGCCGGTGGCGATGATGATCTTCTTTGCCCTGATGGTTTCAAATTCATCGACAATGATCTCTCTCTTCTCCAGGTCGATTTTGGTCACATCCACTGCGACCTTATATACTGTACCGCAAAGTTTGGTTTGTTCCGACATGTTGTGCGAAAGCATATAACCTGGCTGGGGATCAATAAACCCGGGGTAATTTGATACCTCATGGGTGGTTGAAACTTGTCCCCCGGGCAGTGCGATATCAACGAGCACGGTATTCACTTTTGCCTGGCAGAGATATAACCCTGCTGTCAATCCGCCGGGACCGGCACCGAGGATGACCACATCAAAATCAGAAACTGTTGCTTTGATGTCCTTTTTAATCTCCAGAACCCTTTCCTTTGTAAGCAGGCTGTCAAGTTCATGGATGATATCGCTTCGTTTGATGCCACCTGTAAGCACTGACCCGGTTTGAACACCGTTATCGAAGAAAAGCAGCGTAGGGGAGGACCTTACGCCAAGTTTCTCAGCGAGCGGTTTGTTCTGCTGCCTGAACATCTTGATAAACTTAACATCGTTGCCATACAGTGCGGCCAGGCCTTCAAACTTAGGGGCCACCGCCTCACATGGCGGACACTCGGTTGAATAAAAATCAAGGACGACTTTCCCGCCACCCAATACTTCCGAATCAAATTCTGCTGAGGTGATCTCTTTCATTTTGATATATTTACAAGGATTTTCTGTTTAAGTGTAATTCGCAATTCAGAACTAATTTGTGTTACCCCTCTGGCTGCATCGCAGCCAGATTTCGATAACCCGGGGCACAGTCCCGGGTATATACGCAGACTATCCGACGTCCGGCATGATGTAAGCCGAGAATCCAAGCTCCATCAACTCCTTCACCGGGCGGCAATCGGTGGAGCAAACCTGGCCGGTCCGGTTTTTGGCAACAGATCCGCAGCCGCCGCCACAGGCAAGCCGGAGGTTGCAGGTGCTGCATTCTGCGATGGCCATCACATCCCGGTTTTCCCATGCTGCTATCAACTCATCCTTTCGTGAAACCTCAGGGTAAAAAGTACCCAGTGATTCATCTGCTTTTCCGACGGTTGC
Source organism: uncultured Bacteroidales bacterium (assembly GCA_903959905.1). GTDB lineage: Bacteria > Bacteroidota > Bacteroidia > Bacteroidales > FEN-979 > CAIVAT01. The sequence goes on along the minus strand of CAJBYO010000085.1, from coordinate 99,358 downwards.
GGTGCATGAATAAATCTGCCCGGTATAGTCAAACGCCCATTCTGTTTTGCAGGCAGGACAGGCATCAAAGAGCGGATCAGGCAGACTGCCGTTTTCAGCCAGGAATTTTGATATGGAATAGGCCGGCTTGTAAAATTCAAGGATATGCGGATGCTCTTTCACCTGTTCGTAAATGGTTTCAAACATGGAAATGCGGCTGAAGAGTTTTTCAGAAGTTGCCTGGCAGTGATGCAATTCATAATTCCTGCCAAGCTGCGTTTTGAAAAATGGACTCCCGGTCCACCCTTTGTCTATGGCAAACCGGGCCATCTCAGGTAACCCGGAAATATTATCAGCGTCAATGACCATGCGAAGGTTTACCGGCAGTTTATGCTGCAGGCATGCGTCAATTCCTTCCACAATCCTGTCAAAAGTGGCCCCGCCGCCTTTCAGGAAGCGCCGGGTGTCATGCACAGGACCTTTTCCGTCAAGTGTGACCTGTATTTCGCGGATCCGCGCTGTTTTCAGGATGTCAACATATTCGGAAAGTGAATATCCGTTTGTAACAAAGCACACCTCAAGTGCCGACTGATTAGCCTGTTCAAGCAAATAGGCAATGAGCTGCTTCTGCTTTGGAGAATTCAGCAAAGGCTCCCCGCCGAAAACCGTCAGGTACTTCCTGCGTCCGTCAAATTCGTTCCTGATATAATTGAAAAAGGCATCAATCACATCACTGGATAAGTCCTGTTTCACTGGTGCATACTCATCCTGGTAGCAATAGGTACAGGCAAAGTTGCAGGTGTAATTCGGTACGAAAAACAACTGCACCTCATCTTCGTCGCGTGTGTCGGTAAAATCAAGGTATTTGCTGCGGTAGAGCTGCTGTTCCTCCTTTTCATCCACAAGGTACCCCTGCGTTTCCAGGCTTTCCCGGAAGACAGCAGGAAGTGGTTTGCCCTCCAGGTAATCCTGGAGCATCCTTCCTTCATCAGGGGATAAAATATCGGCACTGCCGCTGAGCAGGTTCACGATGAAGAAGTTGTCAGACTCCCTTATCTGCGAAAAAATATTGTGCTTTGAGTAAATCATCACTTCAGTTAATCGTGACAACCAACAATGGTTTTTGATGTTTTGGCGCAGCATTGTGCCACCTTCCTGGATTCTGTTTTTACAACTTTTACTTTTTTCTTTACAAGGCTTTTCATCACAGAGGTTTTTATGGTTATCAATTGAATTAGTTGCAGCAATTACAGGAATCTTTGGTGCCGGCGATGGTAAAGCTGGCCACCTCCGCCTTCCCTTTGGCATAGGGAGCAGATTCTTCGATGATTTCAATGTAGATGAACCCGGCATCGGCCAGGTGTTGCATATATTCGCTTCGGGTAACAGATCCGGCCCAGCATTCCGCAATGGCAACAGGATCATTTTTGTATTCTTCGGCAATGGGTATTGTGGCGTAAATGTCGCTGATCACAAACCTGCCGCCCTTTTTCATGATACGGAAGATTTCATTCCAGACTGCCTGTTTGTTGGCCGCATGATTGAGTGTGCAGTTGGAGATGATCAGGTCGGCAATGCCGTCGGGAAGTTCCAGTTTCTCCAGTTCACTTTGTATGAAACTGACATTGGGCACACCCAGTTTTTCTGCCGTGCGGCGCGCTTTGGCAAGCATTCCGTCAGAAATATCGATGCCGTATACAAAACCGGTTTTACCAACAGATTCTGCCATCCTTAAAACATCGGTGCCGCGGCCACTGCCAAGGTCAACGCATACTTCTCCCGGCTTCGGTTCAGCATAATTGATAGCCCCGCCGCAGGACAGGCAGCATTCTGATTCTGCCAGCTGACTGTACCTTTTACTGATCTCTTGTATTTCCATGGTGAAATGATAAATACCGTTTATTGAAATGACGGCGGTGCAAAGGTAAAATAAATTTCCAGATAAATCGCATAAATATCACCATTGAATTTTAATCCGTTGTACTGAATTGCTCCAAATTGCTTGTAAAACATCAGTCAGGGGTCTTATTGATAATCCTTCTAAATGTTGGTGATCCCGGATAATTTGGGCATAATCACTGTTATCTTTGTTTCGTAATTCTACGAAATACTAAATACCATGCCCGGGAAGAAGAAATACTATACGGAATCACAGGAGAAGATGGCCCGTTATGCCAAGGCAATTGCGCACCCGGCACGTATATACATTCTTGATTTCCTGGCCGATAATATTGATAAATGCTGCTACAGCGGCGATATGGCCGAAGACATTCCCATCGCCAGGTCAACCCTTTCAGAGCATCTCAAAGAGCTTAAAAAAGCCGGACTGATCCAGGGCGAGATCAATCCTCCATATATAAAATATTGCATCAACAAGGAAAATTGGGAAGAAGCCCACCAAATGTTTGATGCTTTTTTCAGGAAGAGATTATAATTCACCAATTAAAAGACATGAATATGGAAATAAAAATTTTAGGCCCGGGATGCCCCAAATGCAAGATGCTGCTTAAACTTACCCATGACGTTGTTGAGCAGAACGGAATCAACGCTTCGATCACCAAAGTGGAAGATATTATCGATATCATGAAATATGGCATCATGTCAACCCCGGCAGTTGTTGTGGATGAAAAAGTGATCATAAAGGGCCGGGTCCCCTCTGCAGATGAATTGAAGGAATTACTTTTAAAATAACGAATGATATGAAAAAGAAACTGTTGTTTTTATTCACTGCGGTTATTGTTTCAAGCATGTTCGCAGTCAATCCAGCCGCACCGGCAAAAATTGAAGTGTTTTATTTCCATTTCACACGGCGCTGCACAACATGCCAGAATGTTGAAAATGTATCCAAAAAGGCTGTGGAAACATTGTATCCGACCCAGGTGAAGAACGGCCAGGTCTCATTTCAAAGTATCAACCTGGATGAGAAAACCGGGGAGGCCATCGGAGCGAAATATAAAATTGAAGGGCAAACCCTGATCGTCATTTCAGGCGGCAAGCGTGCCGACCTCACCGACAAAGGATTCTTGTATGCAAACGACAGTCCGGAGAAGCTGAAGGGGGAGATTAAGAAGGCGGTGGATGGGTTTATGAAATAGCGAAGTTGTAAAGTAGCGAAAAAGTAGAACTATGGGGTGGTTACAAACTATATTGGAGAATTCGCAGTATGCTGCGCTTACGGCATTTATACTGGGTTTAATGACGGCCATCAGTCCGTGCCCGCTGGCAACAAACATATCGGCCATCGGCTTTATCAGCCGGGATATTGAAAACCGGAGGCGGGTTTTTATTAAAGGGCTTGTATATACCCTTGGCCGGGCTGTTTCCTATACCGGGCTGGGTGTGATCCTGTTTTTTGGTGCAAGCAAAATGCATGTAACCATGTTATTCCAGGGATGGGGCGAGAAGGTGTTGGGACCGTTGCTGATTGTCATAGGCATTTTGATGCTGGACTTTGTCAGGATTCCCTTCCCCGGTTTTTCAAACCTGACAGAAAGGATGGGAGAGAAGAGCAAACGCAGTTACTGGGGAACCCTTTTACTGGGAATGATTTTTGCCATGGCCTTTTGCCCCTACAGCGGGGTGTTGTACTTCGCCATGCTGATCCCGATAACAATAACCAGTGTGAGCGGCCTCTATTTACCTGTCGTATTCGCCATTGCCACCGGGCTTCCTGTCATCATCTTTGCCTGGCTCCTTGCCTATGCAGTGGGCAATGTGGGGAAACTCTACAACCAGATCAAAACATTTGAATTGTGGTTCCGAAGGGTGGTGGCCGTGCTTTTTATCCTGGTGGGCCTGTATTATATTTATACTTTCTACCTCTAAAAGTGGATGCAATATTTCAACATACTGGTTTCGAAAGTGGCGGCATGTTAAACCTGACACCGCGACAGGCGCAGGCCGTTTGCAGGAATGGCGCCATCATGATCGACGTTCGTGAAGAGTATATGAACCGGTTCAAGATGATGGATGTTCCGGAGGTGATCTATTGCCCTTTGAGCATATTGGAGGAATCTGTTCCCAACCTGCCACCTGAAACACCAATGATCTTTGCAGATTCGTCTGGAATACACAGTAAAGAAGCGGTAAGGTTGCTGATGGCTAAAGGTCTGGGTGACCGGATAGCCAACCTTGCAGGGGGACTGGTGGAATGGGAAAGGGACGGGTTGCCGCTGATCATTGATCATACCGAGCAACTCTCAGGATCGTGCATGTGCCAGTTGCGGCCAAGGAATAAAAAGAAGTGAACTTGCTAAAAATGAACTCCTTCAGATGGCTCTTGCCATTCCTCCTGCTCAGCGTGTGGATACTGATCTATTTCAACCTGCAATCAGCTGCCAACTGGTTTATTGATGACGTTTTCAAAATGGAAGGCGGCAAACATATTACGGATGCCCTCCGTTTTTTTGTTTTTGAAGTCCCCAAGGTTCTTCTGCTGCTTGTCCTGATCATCTTCTTTGTTGGCATCATCCGGAGTTTCTTTACAGCAGAGCGGACCAGGAAGGCACTGGAAGGAAGGTCATTGTTTGCCGGGAATGTAATGGCTTCCCTGCTTGGCATTGTCACACCATTCTGTTCCTGCTCAGCCATACCGTTGTTTCTCGGATTTGTTGAGTCCGGTGTGCCGTTGGGAGTCACCTTTTCTTTCCTGATTGCGGCACCGATGATCAACGAGGTGGCGGTGGTCCTGCTGTTCGGGTTGTTCGGCTGGAAGGTTGCCGCCATCTACGTGGCCACCGGTCTGTTCATTGCCATCTCTGCCGGATGGGTGATCGGCCGGCTCAAAATGGAAAAATATGTTGAAAGCTGGGTCTATGAAATACAAGCTGTGCATGGCGATGGAGAAGAAGTGAGTCGCGATTTCAGCGACAGGATTCAGTCGGGGTACAGTGCTGTCCGGGAAATCGTTGGGAAAGTCTGGATTTACATCATCATCGGGATAGGTGTTGGCGCAGCGGTTCATGGCTACGTTCCTGAGAACTTCATGGCCGGACTGATGGGGAAATCATCATGGTACTCGGTTCCGTTGTCCATCCTGATCGGCGTTCCGTTGTATTCCAATGCCGCCGGCATCATCCCGATCGTGAGCGTGCTGATTGAAAAAGGGGTTCCGCTGGGAACTGCCCTCGCATTCATGATGTCGGTGATCGGCCTCTCCCTTCCCGAAATGATCATCCTGCGGAAAGTGCTCAAACTGCAGCTGATCTTCACCTTTGTCGGTGTGGTTTCGCTGGGGATCGTGCTGGTGGGCTACCTGTTCAATGTGATTTACTGAGATTCCAGCTTCACCCCCACAAAATACAGGTCAAAACCTCCCTTTCCCCCGGTACGGTTTGATGAAAACACCATCATCGTTTCAGTTGCACTTACGCCCTCTTCCATCAGGATGGGGCGATACTCATCAAATTCACTGTTGATGGTTGAACCAAGATTCACAGGGCTGCTCCAGCTGTTATTCTCAAACCTTGCGTAATACAAGTCGAATCCGCCAAAACCGCCGGGCCGGTCTGAGGTGAAAACCATGAAGTTGTTATAGATAAAGGGGCATTTGTCGTTATAGTTGCTGGAAAGGACCGTGTCTTTGCCAACAGTATGCTGGCTCGTATCAGCCAGGATCAATTCCGGATTGGCTGCAGCATTGGGAATTTCTGCATAATAGATGTCAAATTGTGCATCCTCCCGGTTTGAGCAAAAATAGATCCGGGTTTTCGTGGTACTAAAAGTGGGATAAAGATCGTCAAAAGGTGAATTCAGAAAGGTCACCGGCCTGATGGTGGAAAATTCAGGGTTGCTCTTGTTGGAAGTGAAGTTGATCTGAAAATTGCCGCTGAAGTCGGATGCATACATCAGGGTGAAATAAAACTTGTTGAAATCAAACTCGGTGACCAGTTCGGGGCCCAGTTCATTTCCTGTGGTGTTGACTTTTTTAACACATTGTACAAGCACCTGGTAGGTATCGGCATAGGTGATCCAGTTTGCATATTCGTTGATGACGGTTAAAACGCCGCTTGTTTTATCGAAATTGACGTTCATGGGCTGATAGATCACATCAAAATCTGCCCCGCTGCTGTTTCGGTTGGTGGAGAAGCAGAAGGGGATTAGTCTGCCAAGGCTTGGGGCTGTTGAGTTATAGTCGTCATACATTGTATTGAACGCTTCAAGATTAACCGGGGATGAAGGTAAATGGCCCTGTTGATATTTGTACCCGCCCGGATTTTTGTCGCAGGAGATCAGCAGGAATAAAAACAGGTACAGCGATAATTTGAGAGATTGACGGGTGAGGTTGGCAGGGAGATGGAGCATATCTTGGAATAGATTAGGGACTTGTGTTTTTTAACCACATAGGCATATAGGGCACAAAGGTAAAAACATACATAGTTTTTGACTTGAAGAAATTGTAGCAGTCAGTTTTATGTTCCTCGTTCCAGAAAAGAAGAAGGCGGTTACCAAACAATCTTCCCGGGCTCCGTAGGAGCCGAATTCCGGTTGCCCGCATGCCCCAACCCGCATTAGCGCGCCGTAGGTGCGCAATTATTTATATGAGTAGAGCCACGCCATGGCGTGGCCTGAACATGGCGTGGCCTGAACATGGCGTGGCCTGAACATGGCGTGGCCTGAACAAGGTGTGGCCTGAACAAGGCGTGGCCTGAACATGGCATGGCCTGAACAAGGCATGGCCTGAACAAGGCGTGGCCTGAACATGGCGTGGCCTGAACATGGCGTGGCCTGAACAAGGCGTGGCCTGAACAAGGTGTGGCCTTGCCCTGCAAGTTGAAAAAAAACCTTTTTCACGTATTACCTTTTGCCAAAATTCCGATTAAGCAATAAAACGCCTATGCCACGCAGCACTAAAAAACTGATCACCCTGACCATCCCCGGGAAACTTGTTAAAAAGAATATTCAGTGTGAAGCTGTTATCATGCCGGCTAAGCCGTCAAAGCGACTGAGGTCTGTAAAACAGAGTAACCACCTTTCAAAGTTTGAACAGGCAAAGGAGTATGGACGGAAGGTTGTTGCCGATCCAACACGTACGGCTTTTTACGCTGTCTTTAAAAAAAGGTGGAAAAGGAAATTCAAACACGTAGGCATTTATCAGCTGGCCATCATGGATTTCATGAGTGCGCCGTCAATTCATGAGATCCGGGTTGACTCAAACATTACCGGCGGCATCACTTCAATCCTGGTCCGGGCGTACGACAAATTTAATGTTTCCGGCGTAGGTTTGAGCCTGATAGCACCCGACGGGCAGGTTTTAGAATCCTGTGAGACCCTCCCCATGAATATATCAGGAAACTATGTCTGCGAGATCACCCGGGCATCTTCTGTAATGCCCGGAGTCATTTGCCAGGTCTGTGTCCGCGATATTCCCGGCAATATCACTGAAAAAGAGTACCGCTTATTTGGCTAGAGCCAGTAATGTACCGTTTCCCCTAAGTCTTTTCTAAGTTCCAATGCTATTTCTCTAAGTTTTCTCTAAGTTTCTATGTGATTCATTTCTGCAACTATGATGATTTATTGTGTATGCTTGCTGCATTGATGTTGATTTGATCTTACTTACGCGTTAAAAAGTACGTCGCAAAGCCACACGAAGAAATGCTCCCTGAGTCTGACATAAGCGCGCCTTTGTGTATCCTTTGCCGCCTTTGTGGTTTATTTTCGTTTGAATATGAATCTTTGAAGAAGCAGATTAGATATGCCTGTAAAAAATCAATTAAACATGCAGTGATCATTGTCAAATATGTCACTTGTGACATACTTAATATACTGACAATATGGTAATTGTGAATTTTTCCCTTGTTTGTATAACCTAAAATTGTAATTTTGCCGCCCTGATCTGAAATCAGAAACGAGAATTAATCCGTACCTAATAGTAACCTGGTTTAATCAATATGCGATTCAGAATAATAGTTCTTGCCAAGCAGGTGCCTGATACAAGGAATGTTGGAAAGGATGCCATGAAAGCAGATGGCACCGTCAACAGGGCCGCTTTACCCGCCATCTTCAACCCCGAGGATCTTCATGCACTGGAGCAGGCACTGAGCATCAAAGATAAAATTCCCTATGCCGAAGTGATCCTGCTCACCATGGGCCCCACGCGTGCAGCTGAGATCATCCGCGAAGCGATGTACCGTGGTGCCGACCAGGGCTTCCTGATCACCGACCGCAAGTTTGCCGGTTCCGACACGCTGGCCACATCATATGCGTTATCGCTGGCAGTGAAAAAACTGGCCCCGTATCACCTGGTGATATCCGGGCGACAGGCCATTGATGGCGACACCGCGCAGGTCGGCCCGCAAACGGCAGAGAAACTGGGTATTCCCCAGATAACTTATGCAGAAGAGATTCTTTCGCTTGACGCCAAGAAAATTATTGTCAAGCGAAGGCTTGAAAGGGGAGTGGAAGTGGTCAATTCGACACTTCCGGCACTCATCACAGTAAACAATTCAGCACCCCATTGCCGCCAGCGGATCGGGAAACGGCTCATGAAATACAAACATGCCCGTACCGTGACCGAACTGCAGAATGAAACCAAAGACTACACCGAACTCTACAACGAACGGCCTTACCTGCTCATCGAGGAATGGTCGGCCGAAGACCTGAAGGCAGAAACCGAAAGCCTCGGATTGTCTGGATCACCAACCAAGGTGAAAAAGATTGAAAATGTGGTATTCCAGCACAAGGAATCAAAGGTCCTGAGCAACTCCGACAAGGACATTGAAAAACTGATGCAAACACTCATCAGCAGCCACATCATCGGGTAGTATCTCAGATTTATCATAAAAAATCAGAATCCTGTGAACAATATTTTTGTTTATTGCGAAGTAACCGAAGAACGGTCCATTGCCGATGTAAGCCTTGAACTGCTGTCGAAAGGCAGAAAGCTGGCCGACGACCTGAAAGTAAAACTGGAGGCCGTTGTAATCGGGCATAAGGTTGTCAAACCGGAAGCACTGCTTTATCCGTTTGGCGTGGATGTGATCCACTACGCCGACGATGAAAAGTTATTCCCATATACAACACTTCCGCACACTGCCGTCATTATTGACCTTTTCAAAAAAGAACGGCCGGAGATAGTGCTTTTTGGAGCCACCAGCATTGGCCGCGACCTGGCCCCGCGTGTGGCATCAGCACTCCGCTGCGGACTCACCGCCGACTGTACCAGCCTTGAGATCGGCGACCATTTTGAAAACAAAACCCAGACCGAATACAAAAATCTCTTATACCAGATCAGGCCTGCCTTTGGCGGCAACATCATCGCCACCATCATCAACCCTGAAACCAGGCCGCAGATGGCCACCGTGCGTGAAGGGGTAATGAAGAAAGAGGTTTACTCTGTGAAGTACAAGGGTAAACTTAATAAAATTGATGCCAAAAGCATTCTGAAGGACGACGATTTCGCCGTTACCATTATTGAGCGCCACCTGGAGAAGAGCAGGATTGACATCAAGAATTCACAGGTGATCATTGCCGGTGGCTACGGAGTAGGATCAAAGGAGAACTTTCAGCTGCTTTTTGACCTGGCAGAAATCCTGGGTGCACAGGTAGGCGCTTCACGTGCCGCCGTGGATGCAGGATTTGTTGAACATGAGCGCCAGGTTGGCCAGACTGGCGTAACCGTAAGGCCTAAACTGTATATAGCCTGCGGCATTTCAGGGGCAGTGCAGCATCGCGCCGGCATGGACCAGTCGGCGCAGATCATCTCCATCAACACCGATATCCACGCGCCGATCAACAACATTGCCGATTACACCATCACAGGAAGTGTGGCCGATGTAATCCCCAAAATGATCAAATATTACAAGAAAAACTCGAAGTAAGCACCATCATGGAAAATTTCTATACAGACAATCCGCATCTCAGGTTTCATCTTACCCATCCGCTGATGGCGAAGATTGTGAAACTGAAGGAGTCAGATTATAAAGAGAAAGACAAATACGATTATGCCCCGCTTGATTACGAAGATGCCATCGACAGCTATGATAAAATCATGGAGATCATAGGTGAGATCAGTGGAGAAATTGTTGGCCCCAATGCTGAATCAGTTGACAAGGATGGCCCGAAGCTGGTGAACAACGAGGTAAAATACGCCCCTGGAACCCAGCAGAATCACGACGCCCTGGTGAAAGCCGGGTTGGTTGGGTTTACCCTGCCTCGCGAATACGACGGGTTAAATATGCCCCACGTTCCGTATGTAATGACCGGTGAAATCATTTCCCGTGCCGATGCAGGTTTTGCGAATATCTGGGGGCTGCAGGACTGTGCAGAAACCATCCTGGAGTTTGCTTCCGATGAATTGAAAGCAGAATTCCTGCCCCGTTTCCACAAAGGAGCCACGGCAGCCATGGATCTAACCGAACCTGATGCTGGTTCCGACCTGCAGGCAGTACAACTGAAAGCCACCTACGACAACCATAAACACTGCTGGCGTCTCGACGGGGTAAAGCGTTTCATCACCAACGGTGATGCGGAAATTTCGCTTGTCCTGGCGCGCTCGGAAGAGGGAACCTCCGATGCCCGTGGCTTGTCATTGTTCATCTATGACCGGAAGGAAAATGCCATGACCGTAAGGCGCATTGAGAACAAGCTTGGAATTAAAGGATCGCCAACCTGCGAACTCGTATTCCACCATGCCCCTGCAAAACTCATCGGTGATACCAAACTCGGACTGATCAAGTATGTCATGTCGCTGATGAACTCTGCCCGCCTTGGTGTTGGTTCACAGTCAGTCGGACTGGCAGAAGCCGCCTATCGTGAAGCATACAAATATGCAACGGAGCGTGAACAGTTCGGGAAATCAATCATCAAGTATCCTGCGATATACGAGATGTTAACCAACATGAAAGTGAAAATTGACGGGATGCGCTCGCTGCTATACGAAACCGCTCGTTACGTTGACCTGTACAAATGCTACAGTTTTGCCTCAAAGGAACGGAAACTGGAGGCAGATGAACGCCAGGAAGCCAAGTATTACCAGAAACTGGCAGATATGTTCACACCACTGCTGAAGCTCTACTCAAGTGAGGCCTGCAACCAGATCTCCTATGATGCCATCCAGATTTTCGGTGGTACCGGCTACATGAAAGACTTCCCGATTGAAAGGATTTACCGCGATGCCCGTATCACCACGATCTATGAAGGTACATCACAACTGCAGGTTGTGGCTGCCATCCGTTATGTAGGAAATGGCGGTTATCTTGCCGCCATGAGGGAAAGAAATGAGCTTCCTGTAAAACGCGAACTGGAGTACCTCAAAAATTCGCTCGAAAAAATGACCGACCAGTTCGCGAAGACTGTGGAGAAGATCAATGAATACAACGACAACGAGTATTTTGATTTCCACTCACGCAGGCTGGTTGAAATGGCAGGTAACGTACTGATAGGTTATCTGTTGCTGTATGATGCAAACCGCAGCGATGAATACACCATGAGTGCCGACATCTTTATCCGCAAAGGCCGCGCAGAGAATGTCGCTACCGTCAGTTTCATCAACAACTGCCACCCGAAAGAGGTGAACGATTACAAGTTATAGTCCTGGCCTTCTGGTTGTTTACATTTCAACCCTTTAGTACCCCTATGTGCCCTATGTGCCTAAGTGGTTAAAAAGGAAGTGGTTTATGTCCAAGCCGGCTATTTACTTTCCCCTCTTATTCACATTTGCATTCAACCATTAAAAAGTGTATTTTTGTATATCATTACCTGATTAACAAAATACAAGATGGTGAAAATACAACTGCTTTTCATTTCACTGTTTCTAACATATGGATTGGCATGCTTTTCACAAAGCCTCTCCCTCTCCAATAAGTTTGGGCCTGTAGCCCCAAACTCAACGATCATACAGTCAGGCACCCCCGACAGCAATACACTGCTCACCTACCTTGATGTTAAAAACACCAGCGGCAATTCCATCAACGTTTTGTGTAAAAAACAGGAACTGAGCATGCTTGATTCCACCCAGACCTATATGTGCTGGGCCAATTTCTGCTATGCCCCGCACATCCTCGTTTCACCCAATGCAGTGCCTTTAGGGGCGGGCGAAACCTACTCCGGATTCAAGGCAATTTATGCTCAAATCGCCTACAACAACTTTTTCATAGGAGAGAGTATCGTTCGCTGGGTTTTCTTTGACCAGCAGAATCCGGATGATTCAGTGAGTGTTACAGTAAGGTACCAGACGTTCCCGGTAGGATTGGATGAAGTAAGTACCTGCAATGATTTGATATTGAATATATTTCCGAACCCGGCAGGGGAGAGGGTGCAGATCAGTTATCTCCTTCCTGCATTTTGCTCAGGCACTGTTTTAATACAGAATTTACAGGGAGCAGTAGTTCAACAGCACCAGGTTTCTGCTGGGACCAATAGTGTTTCGGCTGACATCACTCATTTATGTGAAGGAATTTATTTTTGTTCACTCCTTGTCGACGGGAAAAGAACCCCGACAAAAAAACTCATCGTGAATCAATAGCCTTTTACGGTTGCCTGGGCTTTGATAATTTTATTCACCATTAGTGCGCTTCCTGATTCCTGTCCCTTTGTTGCCCCTGACCTCTTCTGTACTGATGCATTTTTCCTTTGCCATTGCCCATGCCCTTTCCCTTTCCCTGTCCCTGGAAACCGTATAATTCAAAATAGAGGGATGAGAGCCTTTCGCACTGAAAGGGAGTACAGATATTTTTAAGCGCCATGTATTGTTTGACTGCGGCTTTTTGCATCTCCTTCTGTAAATTGCATATCTCGTTCAGATGCATGTTTATCAGAATGGTATCCGGATTACCAGAAGCAAGTTCTTCCAACAGTTGGACCCGATGGCTTCTGATAGTCATTCTGGTTGGCTCTGTTGCAGTTCTGTATTCGCTCAGGACGGTCTCCACCTTGTTTGACTGGGCAGCAGTTAAATTTAATTCCTGGTTGATTCTTCTTTCAGTATTGCCAGGCTGGGTTGCATTCAAAACACCTGAGTCGCTGTTGAAAAAGATAAGGACGCTGATTAATGCAGATAGCAGCACAATAACCAGGAACACCAGTCCCCATTGAATAACCTTGGTTTTTGAAAAGTAGTTCATGGCACTTGCTTTAATGATTGGCAAAATAGGTATTATCCTCGTCCATAAAGTCGGTAAAGTATAAATCCGATTTCATGAACTGGATGTCATTCTGACGGGACAAATTCATAGATCTTGCTGAATCAACCTGTTTCCCCAAAGCAAAGCCTATCACAACAGCCATTAATATGCCGGTTGAAAGCATAAGCGGCTGAAGAATTTTTTTGGAGAAAGCAAACGACGGCTTATTGCCTCTTTCAAGTGCTGACTCAATTTTCAGGATGGTTCGGGTATGGATGAACGGATTTGGTTCTTCAACTCGTTTTGCCTCAAATATGTTGGAAATTTGCAGGAACTTGTTTACAAACTGGACACAGTCACTACATTTACGAACATGATCTTCAAAGAGTTGGTGATTCTCCGACGAAAGTGTATTCTCCTGGTACGAGAATAGATTCTCGCGGATGAAAGTGCAACCTGGATTATCTGTTGTTTTTCGCATAATCTGAAAAGTAGTTTGCTAACTTGGTTTGAAGATTCATTTTTGCCCTGTGGATCAGAGATTCAACAGAAGACAGCGACAGATTCATAATCTCTGATATTTCTTTATAGGTCAGCTCATCATATTTGTTCAGGACGAAAGCTATTTTTTGATTTTGAGGCAATGAACCGACAGCTGTGTCAAGTATCTTCCTGTTCTCCCGGTCTTCATTCGTATGGTCTCTGAATGAAGGTTCATGGTGACTGGCAATTTTTTCTTCCTGTATGTTCATCAGGAATGACCCAATTGTTTGAATAATGTTTCTTCGTTTTTGTTTTCTGAGATGATCCAGCGCTTTATTCACTGTAATCCTGTATATCCATGTATTGAGAGACGACACTTTTTTATAAAGTCCGACAGATCTGAGTATTTCAAGCAGCACCTCCTGCGAAAGATCTTCAGCATCCTGCATATTGGCGACAAAATAATAGGCTGTTTTAATTATGTTTTGCTGACGGGTGCTAACGAGATACAAAATTGCGTCTTTATTCTGATTGATAAGTCCATCTATCAGCTGCTGTTCCGTCATTCTATCATGCATTTTGACTAATGAAGGAAACCAAAATAATTCAGGAACTCATGAATATTTTGGTTTCCCTGTTGATTGGCCGCAATTAGTTCTTATCACTCGGTTTTTGTGGTTCAGGTGCAGCAGGTTGTTGATTATCCTGACCATGCCTGCGTTGATAACCGTTTCCTCCATTGTTGCAATTTCCCGGTCCGTTTCCGTGACGAAACCTGTTACCCGTGCCACATCCAAAGTGATTCCCTTTTCCTTGGCCCCTTTTCAATCGATGGTCGCAAATACCGTCCCTGTCTTTATCCGTGAAATTTGCACCCTGGCCATTTCTTATTCTACCCTGGAAGTTATCGCAAACGCCGTCTTTATTGGCGTCTGTGAACTGTCTTTGTCCGGAATTGGTTGTTAAACCTGTTCCTGCTGCATTTATTGGAGTGGAACCGGTTGATCCGTTTTGTGACAATGCATTAAGTGCCGTAGATAGAATGATCGCGAACAAAACCACAATGCTTTTAAGTGTTTTCATTTTCTTTGTTTTTACTGGTGAAACAACTTGTTTTATAAATTAGACGTACCAAAAAGTGAAAACTTGCGTAAGTACGAAAACTATTTTTAAAACTTCATGGCGCAGGTTGCCTGGATAGAATACATCGTATCTTCCGTGTTCCCGAAATGAAACAGTTTAAGTTCGCCTCCCAGGAGCCAGTGCTTGCTCAGTGGATATATGTATGCTCCTGAAAGTTCAAAATTGGAAAGAGAAAGTGTTTCCGTTACAACCTTTTGTTTTCCACCGGCGGTTTTGTTGGTGATGAATGCGATACCGGTTCCAATCCCGATATGCACATTCTCAATGATTCTCATCCGAATTAAAAAGAGTAACGGAATAACTGAACGATCAACCTGCCCGGTAGTATTGTCGGTCAGCTGCCCTTTCGCAGAGAACAGTTTGTAATACCCGGTTTCCATTCCCAGGCTCAGCCGGTGTTCCGGCTCCCAGAAAAATTTCAGCGAAACTCCGGCAAAATCCTGTTGAATGTTCTGACCACCAATTTCGAGGGTATTGATATAATGTGTCCAGCCTGTGCCGATTGTAAGGGTATAGCGGTTAAGGTGCAGCCTTACACTGTCGCTTTTCTGTGAATACACCGCCACTGTTGCAAAAATCAGTGTCAGTAAAACAAACGCTCTTCCGTGTCTCATTTTACTACTCTTGTATATAATGATGATAAGCAACAACATACGGAAAATTGGTAACCAGCCCGTCAAAAATTCCCTGGTTAAGATAATTACGTATCCAGACCGGGCTGTCAACAGTCCAGCTAACAGCCAATCGCCCTTCATCATGCATCTGCTGTACAAGGTCATTTTGGGTGCCTAAGGTCCAGCGTGGGGCCCATACTTTGGAATTCACCGTCCTGACATCCTCCACCTCAAGTTCACATAAGGATGGAACATTGCGGTACCCGGGATATGCCAGTAGTGCATTCAACACATCCGTATCCGGAATTCCCATCAGGATAACGATGTCACGGCCTTTATCCTTTGCCCGCTGTATCGCACGCTGCTGTATCGGGATAACCGCGGGTACGGCTTCAGCACTTTTCATATCCATGTAGATAAAGCGTAATTCGGTGCTGTCAATGGCAAATGCAAGTACTTCTTCCAGTGAAGGAATCCTCTCTCCATGGATCAGTTTGACAAATGACGACAACTGGAGCCATGTATAAGCACTTACGTCACCGGCAAGCAGTCCTTTTTGTGTGAGCCGGGTGTTGATATCCGGATCATGATAAATGAAAGCAACCCCATCACTGCTGATCCTGGGGTCTACTTCAATGCCTGTAGTTCCCAGTCTTTCTGTAAATCTAACCATGGCAATGCTGTTCTCCGACACAGGTAGCCTTTCGGAATTTCGTCCTCCGGCCCTGTGCCCAAGAATATAAAAGTTACTTTCTTTAACCTTTATTGAAAACGGGCGCAGATACTGAAGTGTGATTGTTTGATTTGGGGCGTCGTTGTTTGTGCCAAAGGCCCCTCTGATAATAATTTGCGCAACAGGCTTGCCTGCTATGAGATCTTTTCCCCCCTCTGATCCGGAAATGGACATGTTGCTCAGACCTGTCGCATCACTGTACCCGTCACGCCAATAACCCCGGATGAGTATTACTGAATCAAGGCAACCTGCATCCATGATGAAATGTTTTCCATTCTTAGAGGTAAACAATATACCGGAATGGTTCCATTTTACAACCATCGTATCACCAAATATTGTTGTGTTGGTATTTACCAGGTAAATTCCTTCCATCAGTGGCTTTGATGCAGGAGGTAAAGGAAGTGTCCCGTCAGGGAATGAGTTGTTCCCGGAAGTGGGGACAGGTACGATCGATTCTTTATTGCAGCCAATGGTTAGCATCAGCAAAACAATCACATATAAATTTCTGATGTTCATAATATCCAGCTTAGATAAAGTTCGGGGATGTGATAAAACCGGTTAAATGTGGAAAACAAGAGCCAGGTAGGCCAATAAAATTTCACATAATTGTCTTTAAGGCCAACAACTAAAACCTTATTCTTGTGAATTCTTTGTTCCAGGTAAAAGGTTAAGGTTCCGCCATTCAGGAATGTTTTTGACCGGCTGACTTCTATTTCACCTGATTTTGTTGAAACTTTGCCAACAATTACCAGTTCTCCCTTCAGGGTGAAGGCCATTTTTTTTAGCTTGTACCCAAGTGAAAGATTCGGATAATGCATCCATGCCTGCGTACTGTTGTTAAATCCGGATTGCTGTAAACGACCGTACACATAAGCAATGTCCCATCCTCCTTTTATTCCGAAATCCCTGAATAAAAAGCTGATCCTTGGTCCTGCCCTCAGTTGATTGGACACGATGATTGTAGTGAGGTCCGATTCTATGGATAGTTTCCAGGGTAGTCCGAATGTCATGTGAACATTCGCCAATGGTGCCTGAATTGCATTTTCCAGCAAATCTTCCGGAGGTTTAACCATAGAAAGTCCGGCAGCCACCTGGAATCCCCACTTTTTATAATGATGCGGGAATTGCATGGCGCGGGATACAATATCAAAGGTGTCTTTGGGAATGGGTTCCTGGGTAAAGGCCAGCACATGTCCCGTCAGCAGGAAAAAAAATATAAATTGAATTTTCATTTAGCAAATATGATGTTACCCATTTTCTTTCTTATAAGGCTGAAGGATCAGGTTGATGAATTAAACCATGAAAATATAATGCTGCAAGGATAAGGAAGAAATCCATCGTCGCAACTTTTTTTAATTTGAAATGTTCTCATATTCCCGGACTTGCTAAATTGTTAATTTGATCTTAGCTATTTGTGATTGTGGGCAGGGATGCAATATCATTATATTGCCTTAAAATAAATTGTGCCGGAGAGTTCAAAACTCCCCGGCACAGTAGTATTCCAGGCACTGCGAGCTAGTTACAATGGCAGTTTCCGTTTCCGGTTTCATATGCTGAATTGACGATTTCGTCAAATTCTGTTTGTGTCAGGTATTGTGGAACATAGGTGCCTCCTGTGAATATAATATTGGCATAAAATGAACGCAAATGATT
This sequence comes from uncultured Bacteroidales bacterium, assembly GCA_903959905.1. GTDB lineage: Bacteria > Bacteroidota > Bacteroidia > Bacteroidales > FEN-979 > CAIVAT01. Next base: position 81,692 of record CAJBYO010000085.1, on the reverse strand, counting down.
TCGTGAGCCACGCATAAGGTTGTTAAAAACACATGTTATATCTTGGTTATCAATGGTCAGCAAGTGCTCCTCCAGGTCTTTAATATCAAGGTCCTCAATGGTGGCACCCACTGTAAGTGCATTGATTAATGAACCCGACCCAAGCGTCACCAGCGAATTGTATAATGTCTGAAGGTCCTGGTTCATGAAAATACCGGTTACGTGGTTCAATGCCGGATCAACCAGTGAATATTTACTGAGCAACGCCTTGATTGCCTCTGTATGCCGCTGTTCACTTCGGGTAATGTTCCTGAAGATGGGCTTGGTATATAACTGACTTATGGTAAAGTATACATCATGCGCCAGGAGTTCTTCTTCCCGCATAATAACAAGGGCTTCCGATTCAGATTCATTCAGTGATTCAAATGGCAGGGAATCGACACAGGACAGGCATCCTGTAAGTAAGGTGTCTGCTGTTGAGTAGTTAAGGATGGCATCCTTGTACTGGGAGTCTGCTGCAGGTGTTGCAACAGCGGTTTCTTTTGTGCATCCGTTCAGTGATAGTATCATAAATGATACATTCATCACCATGAAAATTCCGATGGCTGAATTTTTTCTTGCTTTCATGACAGTTAGTTTTAGAAGGGTTAGTTGAGTAAGTATTCGATGAAAACAAAAGTATATACTCATACATATATATCTATTACGATATTTAATATTTCTTGTATGAGATTTTAATGTTCTGAAAACGGAATCAGGATTTCTTGAAGAGGATTGATTTGTTATAAGATACACAAAGCCAACAGGAAAAGATGCTGTTGTGACTGTCGGAAAGCAGGCTCAACCTGGAAAAGATGTTGCAAATGGTAAATTGTGGTGGCAACATTCCCTATACCCTCCTGGCATAATATAATCTTGTACATTATTTTGTGAATTTCATAACAGTTAACGGGTTTCTCGGATATACATTTGCTTTGGACTTATCAATGGAATTTTTCATGCGATCTAAAAGCATAATAATAAGTTTCTTCCTGATGTGTTTCTCCTGTATGGAGGAAAATAATTTGTATGCTGCAATTTCTACTGCTGACAGTACCCTGTCAAAAAGAAAAGACACATTGGTTTTCTCAGTTGATTTCATGTCTAATGCCATTTATTCGGGCAGAAATTACGGGATACAACAAATAGGGTTGAACCCATCCATAATTTACAATCATAAATCAGGGTTGTCCTTCAGTGTATACAGTTATGGGATGGGGAAAACCCAGGGCCTTATAACCCTAACAGACCTGGGGATATCATTCAAACTCCGTTTACATCCTAAACTAACGATTACCCCAGGCTACGATTATTTATATAACAGGCTGGAAAGTAATAACGTGCTTTTCAATGCGCTAAATCTTGGGATTGGGTTAAATCTCAAAATATTATCGATCAGTAATTACCTGGGGTTTAGTTTTGGCGGTGGTATGTCCAGCTGGTATGAAGAGTTGTCTTTGTCTAAATATATCAACCTTTTTTACCGGGAAAAAGCATCTCTGGCAATTTCCCCGACATGCGTTGGCATCATGGGAACAAAATTTTCTCAGACATTAATATACAATGGTGAAATTGATACAACGACCTCCATCGATTCCTACGATTTCATGCCCCTTTGTATTGGCCTTCAACTGCCGGTCACACTTACAGTCCGATCGTTTTCATTGACCGTTTCCCCACATTATGATATTCCATTGAATGTTGTAAGACCACTGGAATTAAGTTTACCGGGTAATCCATTTTATGTTACATGTAAACTCAGTTACACTTTAAGTATAAAAAAGAAAAAACACTAAGATGGTAAAAAAGAAAATAGTGGTTGTAATTGGCACCAGACCTGATACAATCAAAATGGCACCCATTATCCTTGAACTAAAAAAGCATGAAGATTGCTTTGACGTGGTAACCATTGCAACGGCGCAGCACAGGCAAATGCTCGATCAGGTGTTGGAAGTTTTCAGGATCACCCCATCCTTTGACCTGGATATCATGGCTCCCAGGCAAACACTGGCAAGTATTACAGCAAAGATTATCGCAGGGCTGGATGAAATTTTTATCACAGAAAAACCGGACATGGTGTTGGTTCAGGGAGACACTACCACCACCTGTATTGGCAGCCTTGCTGCATTTTACAATAAAATTCCGGTAGGGCATATTGAAGCCGGTTTAAGAACGAGTGACAAAGCAAATCCATTCCCGGAAGAAATCAACAGGCGAATCACGGGTTGTATCACCGATTTGCATTTTGCCCCCACTCAAACCGCAAAGATGGCTCTCCTTAAGGAAAATGTTGATCCTAAAACAATATTTGTCACGGGCAATACAGTTATCGATGCACTTGATTACACAGTGAATCAGCATCACAGCTTTTCGGAACCTGTCCTTAACTCCATTGCAGAGCGAGGAGGAAAGATCATCCTGGTCACCATGCACCGGCGTGAAAACTGGGGTCAGCCCATGATAGGGGCCTGTAACGCAATAAAACGCCTTGCAAATAAATACCCATTGATAGATTTCATTTTCCCTGTTCATTTAAATCCGATCGTCAGGGATGTCGTTTTTCCGATTCTGAGTGATTTACCCAATGTAACCCTGATCGAACCTGTCGACTACCTCGATTTTGTGAACCTCATGTCAAAATCTTACCTTATCCTGACTGATTCAGGAGGTGTCCAGGAGGAGGGACCCCGCTTTGGGATACCGGTTCTTGTACTTCGTTCTGTGACCGAAAGGCCTGATGCCGTTGATTATGGAACTGCAAAATTGGTGGGACTTGATGAAGAGAAAATATTCAGCACGGCGGTTCAACTCATTGATCATAAAATAGAATATGAGAGAATGGCCAATGCTACTAATCCTTATGGCGATGGACTGTCGGCTCAAAGAACCATAAAAATTCTGAAGAACTTTTTTGGATTTTCCGACGAAGTAGTAGAAGAGTTCATCCCTCAATGATCACTCGTTGTAATTTGTTTACTTAATAGAAGTGTCTTATGAAAAGGATTGTTATTATTCATATAGCATTATTACTATTCAATACAGTCATAGTTGCTCAGAAATACCCGTTGAAAAAGGTTCTCATTATTTCAGAAAACAAGACTGATCTCAAAAGTGAGGCAAGCGGTGTTACAAGAGATCTGGCACAATTGCTCGGGCACTTCAATACACAGGTTACTTTTGAGAGTATCAGTTCGTACAAAGCGGATGAAATAAACAAATTCAACGTTCTTTTCTACATTGGGCTTACACCTGAAAATCATCCAACCGGAGTTCTGGTCAGGGATATTTTAAACTCTTCCATCCCGGTCGTCTGGCTGAACACTGGCATGGCTGAATTGCTTAAAAATGCTGAAAATCAGAATAAGTATGGATTCAATGTAGTCAAATACCTTGAGAATTCAGAGTTTGATTCCGTCAAAACAAATACCTGTTACTACACAAAAGGCAGAAGCGAAATTAATCTCGTTCAAATAATTAAAATAAAGGAAGTTAAAACCCTTGCCGTTGCATTTTCATCAAAGACGAAAAAACAAACCCCTTATATGTTAAAGTCGGGTAACCTATGGTATATAGCCGATATCCCATTCCTTGGGGCCAAGGTTACTGACCGCTACCTGCTTTTTGCCGACAAATTGCATGATATCCTTAATGAACTTCATCCTGAATCACATACAGCTATTCTCAGAATTGAAGATGTCACCCCGCTTTATGACCCTGAGAAACTCAGGCAGGTGGCTGATTTCCTTTCTGAACGGAGAATACCTTTCCTGGTAGCCGTAATACCCATTTATGTCAATCCTCAGAAAAACGAACAGGTAAACCTCTCTGACCGGCCTGAAGTGGTTAATGCCCTGGGATACATGGTCTCGCATGGAGGCTCTATTGTAATGCATGGCGCTACCCATCAAAATACGGGGGTTTCAGCCAACGATGCAGAATTTTGGGACGCTGCCAATTCAACGCCGCTTCGTGATGAGAACCCGGACGAATATGCAAAAAAGATTGAATCAGGGTTAAATGAATTTGTAAAGTGCGGGCTTTATCCCATTGCCTGGGAAACACCACATTATATGGGATCGACAACATTCTTCAATGTGATTTCAAAGTATTTCAGCACATCTGTTGAACAGCGCATGTCGATCAACAATTTTGATTATGGGCAGTATTTCCCGTATTTGATAAACAGAGATTTGTATGGACAGAAAATATTCCCGGAAAATCTTGGATATGTTCCACTCAAGCCAGATATCCGGGATTCAAGGGCTGCAGTGGACAAACTGATAAACAACGCAAAGGCAATATATCAGGTTCGGGATGGCATAGCGGGCTGCTTCTTTCATCCTTTTCTTGACATCGAATTACTGAAGACATTGGTGGATGGCATCACTGCCCAGGGTTATTCCTTCTTAAACCTTAAAAAGGAAAACAACTGGGTGAAAACCCGTGATTTTGTGATTTTAACTGGTTCACAAACCTACACCATTAATCCTGGGAATTCCTATCTCTATGAGCAATTCACAGATCAGAACAACAAAGTAATCAGGAAGAGTTTTTCAAAAAACAGAATCAAAGTTGACATTACGAAAAAGATAGTTCTCCGATCAGGAGAACTATACTTTGCACAGGCGGTTGATTACAAAATAAAGGAGGTTTCATTCAAAGACAAGGTAATCAATAAATCAAAATCACTGTATCGTTCCTGGTTTGAAAATCCTGACTGGCAACCGGCGAGGATAAAAGTTGTTTGGAATCCGGATGCCCTCGGCACTGCCTGGTTTGATCAATCCTCATTTATATCAGTCTTCCGGAATCTGAATATGCTGGTAGATACTTTATTTCTGAATGAAGCAATGAATCTCACCCATTGTAACCTTTTGGTTGTTCCCTTTTCAAGTGCAGATCTTTTGTCGAAGGAATCTAAAAACCAGGTTCACAAATATGTAGAGGAAGGAGGGAATCTTGTCACAGATTGCAGAAATGGCTTGATCAACAAATTTGGGATAACATTCTCAGACTCGAAAATGAATTTACATTATATCCGGGATAAGTATTTTCCAAAGGAATCCATTACCTGGCAAATCAACCAATTGGTAAATGTTCTGGATTATAATGCTGACGATGAAATATTTTGTGAAGACGCCACGAGCGGTTTGCCTGTGGCAATCGGAAGAGATTATCAGCATGGCAAGATTATTTACCTCAATTCAGCCTTTGATCCGCTTACATCCAAAGGATACAGCTATTACCCATTTTTCATGGAATATGTTCAACGGTATTTCAATTTACATCCCATAATAAAAAATCAGAACCTTGAGTTTTATTTTGATCCCGGGTTCAGGAATAATTCCAATCCCGAAGAATTAGTTCAACAATGGGTAAAACAAGGTATCCGAAGAATACATGTTGCCGGATGGCATCAGTATCCAAACTACACTTATGATTACGCAAGCCTGATAAAACTGGCGCATTCCAATGGAATACTTGTCTACGCATGGCTGGAACCTCCCCAGGTTAGTAAAAAGTTCTGGGATAATCACCCGGAGTGGAGGGAGAAAAATTACCTGGGTCAGGATATTCACAAAGACGAAGAGTTGAAGGCTTCATGGAGATACCCGGTAGCGCTGACAGATAAAAATTGCTTTAATGCTGCCATGGCAGAATACCTCGGGATGCTTAACAAATTTGATTTTGATGGAGTCAATATTGCTGAACTGTGTTTTGATGCCGGACTGGGTTTCAATGAGCCGCAAATCTTTACCCCGATGCATCCTTCAGCGGTTGATCAGTTTCAGCGCATTTATGGCTATAATCTGAAAGAAATATTCAACCCGTCTTCCTCATTTTATTGGAAGTCAAACCGAAAGGCCAGGGAACAGGTCATAGCTTTCCGGGTTGATAAAATCACGGAATTGCATCAGGCTTTTCTATCAGAAATAAGCAGTTTCGCGAAAACAAAGGGCGATTTTGATGTTGTGGTTACGTTTTACGACACCTATCTGTCCCCGGAAATGATTGAGTACTCCGGCGTAAATTCTGATAATATTATTGAACTGCGGAAGAAATACAAATTTCACCTTCAACCGGAAGACCCGTTGAATAAATGGTCAACAGATCCTGATCGGTATATTGAAATGGGGAAAATCTATGCCGGGAAATTGGTTGATCCTTCAGACCTGATGCTGGATTTGAATATATTTAAGTTCAGGGACAAAGATCAGGTCACTCCATTTCCAACCTTAATCCAGACCGGACTGGAAAGCTATCAATTGATTAAAGCTGCATCTGTTTGGGCTCAGCGGGTTTCTATCTACAGCGAATCAAGCTGTAACTCGCAGGACATCCCGTATTTTTCATATGCCAGTTCCGGCATGGTTCAATATAAATATCTGGAGGATGGTTTCCAGGTTTCATCTCCAAGATCTTTTGTACTGCAGTTACCAAAATCCATTAAAGTCATCCATATCGATGAGACGGATGCTTATGGTCATCGGGATAATCACTTTTTAATTCCAGCCGGAGATCACAGGATCATAACTGACTTGAACGAAATACAAGGTTTTTCACATTACAATGTTCATCCACAACTGCTTTCTTTTTCAGGGAACCTGCTGAAAGTTGAATGTTTTCTACAAACAATTTTGTTCAAATACGAAAGCGAAGAGAGAGCAATTGCCTCACTGAATTACATGCCGAGTTTGGTCAGGGTGGACAACAAGATCTATCCAGTAAAAATACTGAAGGGGGATGACTGTTTTACAATCATGCTGCCGTCGGGGAATCACCATGTTGAAATTGTAACCGGAGGTAAATACAGTTATGGGATCAACATGGCGAGCATATGGTCAATGAGTGCTATCTCAATTTACGGGATAGTGGCCTCCTTGCTGTTATTTTCCTTTTTTATTGCCTTGAAATTTATCAGGAAACGCTACAATTCATAGTGTTCTTTAAACCCTCAATAACACCCCAATAACATGTTCATCCTTGAAACTATTTTTCTGATCTCCGTGATCCTCATCTGGTTTATGATTGGGTATCAATTTATTTTCAGTCTATTCGGATATATTAATTTCATCCGGTCAATGAAGGAAAAGCAAAAAGTGGATCAGATGCACTTTGAACTTCCCACCTGTACGATCCTGATACCAGCCCATAACGAAGCTGTTGTTATTGGTAACACCATTGAAGCCATGTTAAATCTTGAATATCCTGAAGGCAAGCTGAAGATAATGGTCATCAACGATGGTTCAAAAGATCAGACAAAAGAGATTATAGAGCGTTATGCAAGGAAAGACAGTCGTGTGGTTTTGTATAACATTCCGGTAGGAATGGGGGGAAAGGGGAAATCCAGGGCATTGAACCTTGGAATCCAACAAGTAGATTCTGAAGTCATTGCCGTTTATGATGCAGATAATACTCCGGATCCAAAGGCATTGCATTACCTCGTGGCCTCTCTGGTTTCTGATAAGGAACTTGGTGGTGTGATCGGTAAATTCAGAACCGTAAATAAAAACAGGAACCTGCTGACCCGTTTTATCAATATCGAGACATTGAGTTTCCAGTCAATGCTTCAGGCAGGGCGTTGGCAGTTGCATAAGATCGCCACATTACCGGGAACAAATTTCGTCATGTGGAAGTGGCTGATCGATGAGTTGAACGGATGGGATGAAGAAGCGCTTACAGAGGATGCTGAATTGAGCATCCGGATCTATGAATTGGGGTACAAGATCAAGTTCCTTCCGTACGCCATTACATACGAGCAGGAACCTGAGAAGTGGAGTGTCTGGATCAAACAAAGAGTTCGCTGGGTCAGGGGTAACAATTATGTTCTGGCAAAATTCCTGAAAGAAATTCCGAATTTCAAGAATAAGCGGCTGCGTTTTGATCTTCTTTACACCCTGGCGGTTTATTATATTTTTTTTGTAGCAGTTGTCATTTCCGATATACTATTCATCTTAAGTCTGTTCAACGTCATCCATATTTCATTACCGGGACCGTACTCTGCTGTATGGATAATCGCCATTGGACTGTTTATGGTGGAAATCATGCTTGCAATTTCTTTCGACCATGAGGACAACTGGAAGAATTTTGGCCTTGTCCTCATCATGTATTTTACTTATTGTCAGCTTTGGATCTGGGTCATGCTCAAGGCTTTCTACCTTGAGAACATCAAGAAAGCAGCTCATGTCTGGGATAAAACAGTCAGGTTTGAAGTCCAGCCTAATAAGATTGTGAATGAATGATCCGTTACGTGTGGGAAACTAATTTATATCAGGCTGTATGACACCTGAAAGCCTCATTTTTTATAATGATGCGGGAATTGCATGGAGTGATCAGTGAAAATCCATAAATCAGGATTTCCTGAACAGGGTTGACTTTATCCTAAGATACATGAAACCAATAAGTAACGATGCTATTGCGATCACAGGAAACCAGGATGCAACCTGGAAAAGATGTTGTGAACGGTAAAGTACGCTGGCAACATTACCTATAATCAGCCATTGAACAATATAAACAATGGTTACCTGGGCACCCAACCATTTGATTGCCAATGTAATTTTATGTTCTCCTAATTCTGATTCAACCAGTAAAATAACAATCAGGTAGGAGATCATGAAGATCAGTGTCCATAGAAAAAACAAAATACCATGATGATAGTATCCGCCTGAACCCGCCAAGTCACTGGTGACTGTAGAGGCCCATGGAAGGGTAAACAGGATCACCAGCCACAACGGAACGGCCAGGTAAAAGTGCTCTTTTATATCTATTCTCTTTACCCATTCTACATTGCTCAAAAACAACCGGAACGAATAACCTGTCAGAATGTAGGCAATCCACGGAAACAGAGGGAAGTATGACCATTCAGCACCTCCTGTCAGAAACGCATTGAGATATTGCTGATATCCTGCAAAGATAACAGATGGTGTCATGAATGGTGAAGCGGCGGCGACAGCAAATCCCAGGAGCAGGTATGGCAGATAAAAAGACCTGAACAGAGACCGTAGCATTCCGATAACCATGATACTAAGCCCTGCAAGGGTCAGGATATCAGCACCAAATATGAAATGCAAGGGATTTAGATCTGATTCTCCCTGGTAAATCTGAACCAGAAGGTTTGCCGAACGGCCAATATTTAGAAGGATCCCCCCTGCAAAAAGCATCAGCCCGCGAAGGATAAATCCTTTCATTGATTTTCCTGATGAAGCCAGGAAATAACCCATAACGGCCATAAATACAGGTGCACAGGCAGGACCTCCCAGGAACAGAGAAAATTTGCCCAGGATGCTGTTATACAGGTCGGGTTGAGCTAGCTGTTCCATGATATGAACCTGGATCATTAGCAGGACAGCGATTCCTTTTAATAAATCTGCAGCACCGTTGCGGGATTCCTGAACTTCAGCAAATTTGGTCATAAATAAAACAGGAAAGTAAGTGTGTAATCAGGGGAACTTACTGTAATTCAAATTAAAAGGAGGTGTTTCAACCGGCTGTCAGAATGTACCGATAACTGATTCAACGATCCCTAGTGCTTCATGGGAAGCGTTTTGGATCGCCTCAGCTGTAATTGCAGATAACCCGGCTGTCATCACCGACATGTTCAAGGCAGCAACATAGGTTTTACCGTCAGACTCTTCGTAAACAGAAATGCGGTAAGGCATCAGGATGGATACAATACGACCGTCGTCCTGCTGAAGCATAAGCCCGGAATATTCAGGTTTACAAATCTCAATAACCTGCACAGGAAGAACATCTTTGCCTGATTTTGCAAGTGATTGCTGCAGATTGTGGATTGCAGGATTCTGCCATCCTTTCTGTATTGCAGCTTCAATAATTTTTGCAACTGTTACAGGTACATTAAAAAGGCTTACTTTCTCGGCAATTAGCTGGTTTGTAATCATGGCGGTGTAGTTTGCTCTGGTTAATTAATTTCATTCGGTACTGAAAAGGCGGCAAGGGGATTATGATCATGCACCCTGTCTTTTACTACCAGGGTGGAAGTGTATGAGTTAATATACTGGTTGAATAAAATGTCGTGGCCGAGGCAAAGGCCGATTGTCAGGGTAAAATCAACTGATTCATTGTTCAATTGACTTGCCTGCGCCAATGGGTTGCAAGATACTTTATCTATTTTACTCGCGGTGTTGATCTCTGATTGTTTAAATCCACCGGTGGTACAGGAAACAGGATAGAGTTTAAAACCAGACTCGCGAAAAATTGTTGTGATCAGTGCTGCTTCAGCTTCCATTCCATAGCAGTATGCTATTCCTATTCGCTTGAAATTCATACTTCCAGAAAATTCAATTACCTCCTGCAATCTGGAAAGAGTCCCTGCTCTGCCATTGTCAACAAGGCGTGCTGCCGCCTGAATAATCTTTACATTTTCTGGAAGATGATAGGTCTGCACCAACTCCGCAGCATCAAATTTTTGAGCGTGACAGGCTTCTGTTGTCCGGCAGTTTTTGGAAGTACAATTCAGGCAATCCATGGTCTAATGATATTTTCAATGCAACACCTGGCACATTATGATTGTAAATAAGATTATATGATTTTTAGTCGTGGCACCCTACAATAGTACTGGATGTCTTGGCACAACACTGGGCTGCTTTTTTGGTGCCTGCTTTTTTAACTTCAATCTTCTTTTTTACTAGACTTTTCATGGTTCTCAGTTTTATGAATTTACAGATAGTAACACTTCCAAAGATAAGCTAAATGCCGTCTGCTTTTCTGGAGTGAAACAAAATAAATGCAATGATTCATTCTGATGCTCCTGTTTAGGTTAATTTGAATTGCAAAAGTATGAAACATTTTCAATAAATCGCATAAGTATCACTATTGTTTTTTCATTGGAGAAGCTCTTAAGGAGGATCGGGGATGAATAAGCTGTTTTTACATTGTTTCTACCGCATTTTAAAAGAATTCAGAAAGGATACAAGTGAAAACAATAGGTTCAGAGATAAATCATTACTACTTTTGATGCGATCACTCCCCGATAAACCCATTCTACCTAATGCAACATCCATGAAAACAATTGTTGTTCTCGGGGCCGGTATCGCCGGCCACACTGCCTCATTACTCTTAAAGCACAAACTGGGCCGAAGCCATAGAGTTATTGTTGTGAGTCCGCATGATAAATACCAGTGGATCCCTTCAAACATATGGGTGGGAATAGGTCAGATGACGGCAAAACAGGTGTCCTTCCCGCTGGCGCCGGTTTATCGCAGAAAAGCCATTGACTTTATCCAGGGAAAAGCAACAGCCATTCATCCTGAAGGCGGAACAGGCAGCAATAAGTCATACGTTGAGTTTGAATATACGAATGCAGAGAAGGAGGGGCAGTCGGGGAGCGTTGAATACGACTATCTCGTAAATGCCACAGGGCCGAAGTTGAATTTCGCCGCCACTGAAGGGCTGGGTCCCAATGGGTTTACCAACTCAGTGTGCACATATCCCCATGCAGAATCGGCATGGGAAAACCTGCAGAAATCGCTTGATAAAATGGCCGGGGGCGAAAAGCAACGGTTTCTCATCGGTACTGGCCATCCAACAGCCACATGCCAGGGAGCCGCATTTGAATATGCGCTCAACGTTGCCTTTGAAATATCAAAACGCAAATTGAACCATCTGGCAGAAATCATCTGGATCACCAATGAGAACGAGGTTGGCGATTTTGGAATGGGGGGTGCTTTTATAAAAAAAGGCGGGTATGTTACTTCCACCAGGGTTTTTGCCGAGTCAATCCTTGCTGAATATGGCATCCGCTGGATTACCAAAGCAGGTGTGGTCAAAGTGGAAGAAGGCAAGGCGCATTATGAAACACTTGATGGTGAACAGCATGTTCAGGAATTTGATTTTGCCATGCTGATCCCATCCTTTGCCGGTGCAGGAATGAAAGCTTATGATCGTAATGGTGAAGATATTACGTTAAAACTGTTTGCTCCCAGTGGATTTATGAAGGTTGACGCTGATTATACCAGCCGTCCTTATGCTGAATGGAGCTCAGAGGACTGGCCGTCTACCTATGAATGCCAGGCCTATCCGAATATTTTTGCTGCAGGCATCGCTTTTGCCGTGCCCCATCCGATTTCACAGCCAAGGTCCAGTAAAAACGGCCTGGCCATTTTCCCGACAGCACCAAGGACCGGAATGCCTTCGGGTGTGATCGGGAAGATTGTTGCCCTCAATATCATCAACCGGATAAAACACAGCCGAAACGATTCGCCGCATAAGGCTTCCATGGCCAGGATGGGCGCAGCATGCATCATCTCCTCAGGTTATGGGTTACGCGATGGCATGGCAGCTTCCATGACAGTATTCCCGATCGTTCCAGATTATAAACGCTTTCCGGATTGGGGAAGGGACCTGAACTATACAATAGGAGAGCCCGGGCTGGCAGGTCATTGGGTTAAATTGCTGTTACATTACCTGTTTATTTATAAGGCAAAGGCAAAACCATTTTGGTTCCTGATACCCGAATAGACTGTGTCGGAACATTGAACGTTGATCAGCAATCAATTATAATAAAACTGTCATGCAAGAAAAACATATATCTCCCGGACCCAAAGAAATTACAAATCCTCCGTTTCCAACCGGATCAACAAGATTCTGGCGCAAATTCTTTCCATGGCAGGTTGTCAGGTTCTTTGTGTTAAACTTCAAAATCATGCGTATCATTATTGGAGGGCATTCCTAGCGCCCAGCTGCAATAATCCTTAAACGCAACCCTGACCTTTACTATAATTCTCCCGGCCTGCAGGTTCTGCATTTTCATGCAGGCACTGTGCTTGTGTGCTGCTTACAACATAACATAAATCATTCTCAAAATATTGGAATTAAGGCAACTGAAACTTTGTATCGGAATTGTCATCCCGACCGCAGGTTTTCGATTGTTGGTACGTCTAACACCAGAGACAGTTGTATAAACGCCAGCCAAAACACAGCATAAGTTTACTGTCATACCTGATAAATGCATTGTGAAATCTTGTACAAGTTTCATAAAATATCATAACAGATTACCAGTGGTGTCGGGTTAATATTGCATGCTGATATTTCAATTCAGCGTTAAAACCATACCAACAGAATATCCCATGTTGCAGAATTCAAGTCTATGAATAAATCCAAAATCTGTAAATTATGAAAGTAGCAATTTTAGCAGGAGGATTCGGAACCAGGTTAAGTGAAGAGACCCAGTCCATTCCAAAACCAATGATCCAGGTCGGCGAGAAGCCCATTCTCTGGCACATAATGAAAACCTATTCGTATTACGGCCACAATGATTTCGTCATTCTGGGCGGGTATAAAAGCTATGTGATCAAGGAGTATTTCGCAAATTATTTTCTGCACCAGTCAGATGTTACTTTTAACCTCGCCGGAAACAGCATGGAGATCATCAACTCGCAAAGTGAACCCTGGAAAGTTACCATCCTTGATACAGGCTTGAATACCATGACCGGGGGGCGCATAAAGCGTGCAGAAAAATACCTGGGAGATGCCCCTTTCTTTCTCACATACGGGGATGGAGTTTCTGATGTTAATATTCATAAACTGCACGAATTCCATAAAAGTCACGGTAAGAAAGTGTCCATGACGGCCGTTCAGCCAGAAGGTCGTTTTGGTGCCTTGAACGTTGAAGACAGTAGTAATAAGGTCAGTAACTTCATGGAAAAACCCAAAGGTGACGGGGCCTGGATCAATGGCGGATTTTTTGTTTGTGAGCCCGGCATTTTTGACTACATCAAAGAAGGTGACCAAACCGTCTGGGAACGGTCTCCCCTGGAGGAGATTGCAATGAAAAATGAACTGTATGCGTTTAAACACACTGGTTTCTGGAAACCAATGGATACGCTTCGGGATAAAACTCAACTGGAAGAATTATGGAAGAAAAACGAGGCACCATGGAAAGTATGGAGATAAGAACATTATTTGGAGGGATATATACGGGACGGAAAGTCCTGGTGACCGGACACACCGGCTTCAAAGGCTCCTGGCTGGTATACTGGCTGCACCAAATGGGTGCAGTCGTGCATGGTATCGCACTGGAACCGCCGTCAACACCCAATCATATTTCTTTGCTGGACTTTCCATTACAATCAGTCATATTGGATATTACCCATCAGGAAGCATTTGAGAAATCAATACTGGATATTCAGCCTGAGATTATCTTTCATCTTGCGGCACAGCCACTTGTAAGGTTGTCGTATGAAAAACCTTATGAAACTTATCTTACGAATATAATGGGTACTGCAGGTGTTCTGGAGGCCGCCCGTAAGTCGGCCTCCGTGAAAGCAGTGGTAATCATTACAAGCGACAAATGTTACGACAATAAGGAATGGATATGGGGATACCGCGAAAATGATCCGATGGGTGGACATGATCCATACAGTTCCTCCAAAGGGTGTGCGGAATTGGTAACTGCATCGTACCGAAATTCCTTTTTTCATCCGGATGCATACGGTAATACCCACAATACGCTCATCGCCTCAGCACGTGCAGGTAACGTGATCGGTGGGGGTGACTGGGCACAGGACCGCATCATACCCGACATGGTTAAAGCCGCAGCAGAGAATCGGAAACTGTTTATAAGGTATCCGGATGCAACCCGCCCCTGGCAACATGTTCTGGAACCACTCAGCGGTTACCTGCTCCTGGGCTGGAGGTTGCTTGAAGGGAAAAAAGAATTTGCAAAAGGTTGGAATTTTGGACCTGAACTATCATCGAACCTGCCCGTAATAGAATTGGTGAAAAGGGCCAATGCCGTATGGGCGGATATCGAGTATGAAGCAGGAACCACCCCGCAGTTGCACGAAGCCGGGGCACTGATGCTTGACAGTACAATGGCCAAAAAGAAGCTGTTGTGGCTCCCTGTGTGGGATTTTGAAACAACCATTAAAAAGACAGTTGATTGGTACAGGGTTCATTACCAGGCTTCCGGCGTGTTAACAGATGAAGACCTGTTCAGTTTCATTAACGATGCACAATTAAAATCAGCGATATGGACAACAGTATAGTTGCGGAAAACGATGCACGTATTCTCATTACTGGTGGCGGTGGTTATCTTGGCTCCAGGTTAGCGGAAACAATATCTGCCGGTGGTGCTGAATGTTACCTGCTTGACCGGTCATTCAATGAGACTTCCTCCAGCCTGGCTGCCCGCTTGAGCAATGTTCATCTGGTCAGTGTAGATTTAAATGACAAAAATAAGTTATTGAGGGTTTGCAGACGAATCGCTCCGGATCATGTGTTTCATTTAGCTGCATCCATTGACAGAACCAGGGATTTCGGTGCGTTTAAGGGAATATGGAAAATAAATGTTGGTGGAACGCTGAACCTTCTCGAAGCATTACAGGAGGTCCCCTATAAATCATTTTCATTTTCAAGCACGAGCGACGTTTATGGTACAATTAACATTCCTCCATTTTACGAGGATCAGGCACCATCCCCACTCACCCCATATTCGCTGACCAAACTAATGGCCGAGAACCTTATCACAAGCTGGTCATATTGCAACAATAAGCCTTTTACAATTTACCGGATATTCCTTTTCATGGGCCCTGACATGCCTCCGACCACTTTTATCGGACAACTTTTCGATGCCATGAAAAACGGTAAAGAGTTCCTGATGACAGAAGGATTCCAGAAAAGGGACTACCTCATCCTGGATGATCTGATAACTTGCATCACAACCCTTGCGGGCCAGGAAAGTGTCAACAGGGAGGTCATTAACCTTTGCAGCGGGAGATCAGTATCAATGAAAGAAATTGTCTATAAGGTTCAGGAAATCAGTGGTGACAAGCTTCAATTCTCAGATTCATTGCCCTATCGTGAAAATGAGATATGGGAGATACGCGGTTCTGCCGATAAATTAAAAAAGTTCTTCCCTGAATTTGAACCCGAATCAGTTTTAGAAGGAATTTCCAAATTATTAAAATCCTGACATTGAAAATCAAATTTATACTCATTGTATCCCTGGCATTTTTTTTGGGATATTCTGCAGCCGGCCAGGTTCAGACTGATACGCTTTCGTTGGTGAAATCTTTGGGGGAAAAGGGTCATCTGGCACGATCACTTGAAATTATAAAACATTATTACAAAGGTCACCCGGATGATCTGTATACAACCTGGATTTATGCACAGGTTGCTTATCAGTCGCACAAGTACAGACTGTCTGCCGGGTTGTATGAAAAGGCTATCAGGATTTCACCCAGGGAGAAAGGCCTTCGTTTAGATTATGCTAAGTCGCTGGTCAATACCGGTGAACTGAACAAAGCTGAGGAGCAATTGACCGTTTGTACCAATGAAGACAGAGACAATCCTGAACCGTGGCTCTATCTTGCCAGGATTCGATACTGGAAAGGAGAGTATATGAAATCCCTGGCTTTGCTCGATAACCTGATTTTAAATGTTCCGGATTATATGCCGGCTAAAACGCTCAGACAACAGGTTCAGCATGATATGGCCCCTTGGCTGGGGCTTGAGATTCCTTATACAGCAGATGATCAGCCTATGAAAATGATAACACCGGAATTAACAGGCGGTTGGAGACGGTCCAACCTGCTGGGAATGGATGTTCATCTCACTGTTCCATTTTTAACCGGGGACACAACCGGCTTCAAGTCTGTTGGTTTTAACCTGGGTAATACATTTCATTTTATTAAACCCAATATGAACCTCTACCTGAATCTCGGATTTTTCAACCACACTACCTTGAATTCCTGGCACTTTACGGGCGAGGTTAAAATCGAAAAGGCATTGCTGAAAAAAATGATGTTGTGGGTTGGCTTAAAGCGAAGCCCATATTTGTACACCCTGAGCAGTCTTCAACTCCCGCTGTTTGAGAATCATCTTACCATTGCTGCCTCCTGGAATGATCCAGACCGATGGAACGGTCAGTTTAGTTTTGAAGAGAGTACCTTTTCTTCAGATGACAACAGGGTGACAGCCATTTGTGGCTGGGTTTTTGCTCCTGCGGTCAAAGCGGGGCGTTTTGATTTTCATTTTGGTTATGGATTCAATTACAGTACATCCCGTGAAAATAATTTTACCAATGACAAGTCAATCAACGAAATAATAGCAGGTTGGGAGCAGGGAACCGCTATCACAGGGATTTACGATCCTTATTTCACACCAAAGGATCAGCAAATCCATTCCCTGCTTGGAGTTGTCAATTTCAAAGCGGCGAAAAAATTAAAACTCTCTTTGAATCTGAATGCGGGACTTTATGCTACTACAATGTATCCTTATCTTTTCCTGAACGGAAACGCCACTGATTCATTATTCATGGAAAAGTCGTTTGTACAAAAACAATTCCTGCCCTATAACATTACGGCCGGAGCCAACTGGCAGATGACCAGGAACCTGGACCTGCAGGCGACTTTCATTTACAATTCAACAATATATTATACTACAAAAACCATTGGACTTACCATCCGCAAAAGATTTTAAATGAAAAAGGGAAATGATCTTTGGGAGTTCAGAGAAAACCCCGGTATTAGAAGATATGATAAATTCATCCTGCTGCTTTTTATCATGGCTGGCCTCATCAGTATTGTGCGGTTTGCTGATTGGTGGTTCAGACAGGAGCATATTGAAAGTTTCTGGTTCTTTGTCATTTTCAGCCTTGTTTTCTGGTACGGAATATTGCGTATGATACTTGTATGGATCAACTATTTAAACATTGCGAAGCCAAAAACCATAGTGCCGCCAGACGGTCTTCGGGTTGCGATATTTACCACCTGCACTACAGGTGAACCACTTTCAATGTTTGAAAAGACGCTGGCAGCCTGCAGGAGGGTGAGATATCCGCACACTACTTACTTGCTAACCGATCTGACCGACCCGGAAATTGAAAATCTTGCAGCACGGCACGGTGCGAAGCTGTTACAACTTACGAATACTCCTGGTGCTAAAGCAGGGAAGATAAACCGTGCCCTTGGTATGACTGATGAGGATTTTATCCTGATTCTGGATCCCGACCACATCCCGTTTCCTGAATTCCTTGATCATACACTGGGTTTTTTTGAGGATGAGAATATTGGTTTTGTCCAGGTTTCACAAGCCTATTACAACCAGTACCGATCATTTACAGCCAGGGGTGCTGCCGAACAAACCTACACTTTCTATGGCCCAACGCAAATGGGGTTGTACGGACAGGGGTGTGCGGTTGCAATTGGTGCGAACTGTACATTCAGAAGAAAGGCTCTTGAAAGTATTGGCGGTCATGCCGTCGGTCTTGCCGAAGATCTCCTTACATCCGTCAGAATACACGCAGCAGGGTGGAAATCGGTTTATAATCCGGTTATTGTTAGCCGGGGACTCGTACCCGAGGATTTCGGTTCCTTCTGCAAACAGCAGTTAAAATGGTCAAGAGGGGTGTTTGAAGTAGGTTTTGTTGAATTGCCGAAATTGTTCAGGAAACTTTCGGGCTGGCAGAAACTTACCTACTCACTGATTGGCACCTACTATCTGGTCGGGTTGACATCCTTCTTCTATACAATGATTCCATTTCTCTTTTTTGCTACAGGCCTGCAACCGGCAAGTATGTCATTCGTTGACTTTATCATTCATGTGTCATACCTGGCCGTCATTTCACTGGTTATTTACCTCTACGTCCAACGGTACATGTGTCATCCTGAAGTTGAAAGAGGAACCCAGTGGCGGGGGATGATCCTCAAGTATGCCAGCTATCCGGTATTTCTTCTAGGATTTTTACTGGCATTGGTCAATGTGGAGATACCGTATATTCCAACGTCAAAAAAAGCAGTGACGGGATATGTGTCGCCCTTTTCCCGGCCGTTATGGATTCAGATCAGCCTGTTTGCGGTGACTTTCACGCTCGTGTATATTACCCGGAGGTTTTTTACCCCGGAAAGTGAACTTGTTTTAACTGCCGAAAAAACATGGGGAATGATTGGTTTTGCAGCCTTGGCTTCTATTGTTGCTGCCGGCGGCCTGTATGCGGCATGGAGTTCATGGAAATTAAAGGATGAGGATCCATGGGATTCAGTTGATATTCATAAGATTAAATAAATAAAAAAATGGTTAAGCGAACGAATCGATTCTTATTTGTCATGCTTGCACTCCTGGGAGGCATCGTCATCGTGTTGATATTAACAACGCTGGGGGCAAGGTCTAAAGGCCCGCTGGATAACCTTCTGGGTATAGCCGGCAATGCTGTATCCGATTTGGAAAATACGCTGATCCTGGAAAAACGTGGCGACAACCGGAAAGACCAGCTTGCATGGTTTCAGAATTATCATACTTATCCTTCATTGTTCAGTAAATCCAGGCCCATATTACTTGGGGTATACGACAATCAATCCGCTGTCTCCTTCGACAATATATTTAAGCTGGAGAAATCGTTGAATACAAACTTTCTATTGATTCACATCTATGCCGCCTGGGGCAGCAAGCCCGAGCAGGAATTTCCGGAGAAACAGGTACGGGCAATTTATACCCTTGGCTCAGTGCCGGTCATTACATGGGAACCGTGGCTGACCGACTTTGATGCTGAGAAATTTCCGAATTTGAAAAAGCCGGAGCTCAGGGATAAAGGGGGAATGGCTGATATTGCCCGGGGGAAATATGATTCATATATTAAAGAATGGGCAACAAAGGCAAAGAATATGGAGCACACCATCTTTATCCGGTTCGGACATGAAATGAATGACCCTTATCGTTACCCGTGGGGGCCCCAGAATAATTCAGCAAAAGATTATGTGGCAGCCTGGCAGCATATTCGCCATATTTTTACTTCTATCGGGGCCAAAAACATTCTTTGGATTTGGTCGCCCCACCCTTCCTATGGTTGGTTTAATGAATTTTATCCGGGAGATGATTATGTAGACTGGGTGGGTGTCAACATATTAAATTATGGAACAGTTGCTATTTGGTCGAAATGGTGGACCTTCAGAGAAATGTTTGGTGCCCACTACCCCGAGTTGGCAAAGTTTGGCAAACCAATCATGATAACTGAGTTTGGATGCCTTGAAGTAGGAGGGGACAGAACTACCTGGTTTGACCAGGCATTTAAAAGCATCCCCAAGGAGTACCCTGCAGTTAAAGCGCTGATGTTCTTTCATTATTCTGTTGATAATACAACCACCGAACAAACGGTCAACTGGACTATTCTGAATGACAATAAATCAATGTTGACGATTTCACGGAATATTCGCAACTGGCCCGATTCACTGAAATACCCAAAATGAATATTAGTCAAAAGCAATCGGTAAAGTCAACTTTTATTTGACTAACAACTCATAAATTCATCCTGCGGTCCAGCTCTTTCAGTATATAATCCTTCGTTTTTACGCCTGTAATACGCTTAACCTCCCTGCCATTCTGAAACAGGATCATGGTAGGAATGCTCCTGATCCCGAATTTTGCCGCAGTGGCTTTTTGTTCGTCAACATTGACTTTGGCAATGGTATATTTCCCGTTTGCACTTTCAGCCACTTCATTCAGCACGGGTACCATCATTTTGCAGGGAACACACCAGGCAGCCCAGAAATCAACCAGCACCGTTCCGGTTTTGATTTTACTCTGAAAGTTCAGATCGGTGAAGACTTTGACTTTCTCACTGTCCTTTACATCCTTCAGGTTATTCATCTGTTTCCTGGCGTTCAGGAAAAGCAGGCCGATCAGGACGGCCAGCACGCCAATAATAATTATTGCAGTCCACATATTTCATTGTTTTTATGGCGGCAAAGGTAATAAATAAATTCGAATAGTGATATTTAAACGATTTAAAAATGAACCACAAAGGAGCAGAAGGACGTCACGAAGGCGCACGAAGGAATAACCCTTATCATTCATCCTTCGTGTGCCTTTATGCAACCTTTGTCGCCTTTGTGGTTAACAGAACTGAGATAGCGCAACACAACCCTGAGATACTACCCATATCGGGTGCCTGCAGCACAATATCTTAACACTGATAACTTTCAAAGTGATCATCAAAATCTTTTAGACCATGGAATTACCATTGTTCGCGAGCTTTCCGTTGAGATTTATGGAACAGTTGCAGTATTTGAAGATTTATACGGAAATTTATTGGATCTCATTAAGCCAAATAATTTGAAATAGAGTCAACCCCTTGTCAGTATTCTTTGCGGGGATACAACTTTTCCCTGATCCACTTCATGGGAAACAGCATGGAAACTCTTCCCTGGTAATTGCGGTATTCATCTCCGAACTCTGAAACAAGCTTTCGCTCCTCCAATATTGTCCCGATGATCACATAGATGCTCAGAATGCAGTTGACAATCAGAAACGTCACATCCAGGTTGGCAGACCAGATCAGTGGAAATATGGCTGCATAGAACGGGTGCCGCACCACACCGAATATTCCACTGGCGTTCAGTTTTCCGCTGGCGTTGATGAGTTTGTAGCTCCTTGATTGGTTTATCTGCCTCAACCCCAGGAAAGTCGACATATCATATTGCCTTGCGCCTGCATACAGGAAAAACAAACCGATAGCCTGCATCAGCAATTGAACAGGGTACAGGTAACCATCCCAGGAAAAGAAGGGCGTTTGACTGAGAGAATGTGTGTACAAAACAACCGGAACGAGTAAAACCAGGGCAACACTGTTGTAAAACAACCTGTAATATTTATAGAAACCACCCAGGTGCTTCTGGAGAAAGCCGGTGAATTTTGGCGTGATCATGGCACTGTGCAGCGCACAATAGGAGATCCATAAAATCGCGAGGATGAAATATTTCATCGGACGAAGTTAGTTGATTTATCTGTTGAAGCCAGTAACTTTGCACGAGAACTGAAATTCAAATTGAGAACAATGAAAAAATCACAGGATATAATAAAGGCAGGACCGACCCGCCAAGAGGATATAAAAGTCGAACCCAATGTGCATCTCCATATTACGGACGCAGGCAAGGGGAGGCCGGTCGTGCTCATCCATTATGCAACAGCAAATTGTTTAATGGCGTTACGCGATACGGACCTGAGAAAGGACTTGATCCCAATGCTCATCATGCATGGCAAAAAGGACAAAATCTGCTCTTTTAACCTTGCTGAACAGATGAAAGCCGGAATCAGCGATGCGGAGCTCATTCCATTTGAAAACAGCGGCCACCGCATGTTCCTGGAGGAAACAGCAAAAGTCAATGCTGCGCTGGTCAAATTTGCAGAAAAATGAGCCAGAAAAAAAAACCTGTACTTGTCATTATTGGCGGAGGGTTCGGGGGAATTGAGCTGATTAAAAAACTGTGTGATTCCCCGTTTGATATTATCCTGATCGATAAAAACAACCACCATACCTTTCAGCCGCTGCTGTACCAGGTTGCCACTTGCGGGTTGTCTGATGTTTCAATCACAGCGCCGTTTCGCCGAATATTTAAGGGTCAGAAAAACTTCAGGTTCCGGATGGCCGAAGTTACCGGCATTGATCCTGAAGAGCGGAAAATCAGTAGCAATATCGGCGATATCTGTTATGATTACCTGGTGATTGCCACCGGTTCAGTGAGTAATTTCTTCAATAATGAGCAACTTGCCCAAAACAGCCTCTCCCTGAAAAATGTAATGGATGCACTGAATATCCGCAGCCTCCTTTTGCGTGAGTTTGAAATGGCCGTTACACGCATGCAATCCGATGAAAAGAAGATCCTCCTGAATTTTGTGATCATCGGCGGTGGTTCAACAGGCATTGAAATTGCCGGGGCACTGGCCGAATTTAAAACCCACATTGTGGCTGGCGACTATCCCGAACTGGATCCGGGCCTGATGAATATTCACCTGGTGGAGGCTGCAGAAAGAATCCTTCCCATGATGTCGGAAAATTCATCTTCTAAAGCATACAAGTACCTCACGCACATGGGAGTCAAAATCTGGCTCAATACCCGCGTAAACAATTACGACGGATTGAATGTTGCCTTCTCGGATGGGACGATTCTGCGGTCCTCTGCATTTATCTGGACTGCCGGTGTAAAAGGCGCCATAATTCCAGGAATCAACACGGATTCTGTCAACAACAACAGGTACTTGGTCAATGATTTTAACCAGGTTAAGGGCTATGAAAATATATTCTCAATAGGAGATGTGGCTGCAATGGTTACCCCGGCCTATCCCAAAGGCCATCCCTTGCTTGCCATGCCGGCAATCCAGCAGGGGAAACGACTGGCTGGTAACCTGAAACTTCACCTTGCCGGGAAAGGCATGAAAAAATTCACCTATACCGACCTGGGAGTATTGGCCACCATCGGGCGGAACAAAGCTGTGGCAGAGCTTCCATTCGGAAAGTTCTCCGGCTTCTTTGCATGGTTTCTGTGGATGTTCATCCACCTTGTCAGGCTGATCGGGTTCAGAAACCGCATCATCATCCTGATGGAGTGGATGTTCAGTTACTTTACCTATGAATACTCCTTCAGGATTATTACGCAGATCGGTAAATCGACAAGCGACGAACCACCGGTAAAGCAAAAGGAGAAAAGAGGGGATGCATTCATCATAAAGTAATGATGGCTAAATATTCTAAAAAAGCGCACGACAAAATTGAACAGGTCATGCATGGATTTAAAACCGGAAAATTAGGATCAGGCAAAGGCGGAAAAGTGACAACTTCGGGACCTGCAACGGGACCGACCACTATTGCCTGTGTTTGAATTGTGGAGGTCGTATCCGGCAGAAATTTTCCGGCAAGGTATCGTGATATATGCGTATTTTTGCTGCCATAATGTAACAGCACGGGAATGCTGTTTTGGAAACATGAAATAAACTAGCAAAACCCTCCTGACATCATGAAATTTAAAGCCCCTGTAATACTGATGATCCTTATGGCGACCATCATGACCGCCTTTGTAGCATCCCCTTCGTCCAGTGCCGGCGAGCCCTGGTCGGCATCGCAGCTATTGAGCCCGGCAGACCTGGCAAAAACGCTGAACAACCAGAAGATACCGCACCCGGTGATTTACAGTATCGGACCACAAGCGGTCATCAAAGAGTCCATTGATATCGGCTCCACCCGCGACAAAGCCAACCTGGAAAAACTGAAAAACAATGTCGCAAAACTTCCCAAAGAGGCGAATATTGTTATCTATTGCGGATGCTGCCCATTCGGCAATTGCCCGAATATACGGCCTGCTTTTGAGCTGCTGAACAAGATGGGATTCAAGAATCATAAGCTCCTAAACCTGACGCAAAACATCAAAGTGGACTGGATTGACAAAGACTACCCGGTAAATTATTAACTGATAAACGCGTATTCCATGAAAACCGGGTTATACTTTTCACTCATTTTCTTTTGTTTAAACGTCATTACACTGAAAGCGCAGGTAACAGGGCTGGAAATCGGGAACAAGTCGCCTGAAATCGTACTGAAAAACCAGAAGGGCGACAGTGTAGCTTTGTCCTCGCTGAAAGGGAAACTGGTATTGATTGACTTTTGGGCGACCTGGTGCTCACCTTGCCTCGAGGAACAGCCCAAACTGGCTAAGTTGTACAAAAAATACAACCAGAAAGAATTTACCTGCGGAACCGGGTTTGAAATTTTTGGTGTTTCGCTTGACTCAAGGCAATCCTCGTGGGAAGAGGTTATCGCGCGGGAAAAGATCACATGGATTCAGGTCAGTGACTTGAAATTTTGGAAGTCACCGGTGGCGAAAACCTACAGTATCAAGGCGCTTCCCTACAACGTGCTGATCGACCGTGACGGAATCATCCTGATGAAAAACCTGCACGGGGATGAACTTGAAAAAGCATTGGCAGGGTTTGTCGTGAAATAATTGTGATCTGGAAGATTATAGGCCGACGACTTCGCTCAAACGGTGATCACCCAAACTTTATCAAACAAATTATGAGAGAAGGATCAGATTGTTGAAAATGTACCGGTACGTCTGGCAAAGGATGACGGTCGCACTCTTCAAAATCTGTTTTGGTCAATTGTCTTGATATTTTACCTTCTTCTACATAATACCTTGGCATTTCTGTATAGAGTTTTTCAATAAAGTATAGTTCCTTCTTTTAATAAAAAGTCATTTTTCAAAAAGGATACTGGTTCAAAATTGCCTGCAATAAGTTGTGCAATATTATCAGACATTGGCATTGTCTGTTTGATAAAAGTAATCAGACTTTGTCGCTCTGATATCATGCTGATAAGGTTAGAAGGGTTTTTCAAGTCCATTAAGATTTTAGTAATAGAATACAATCATAACAGTTACTGCAAGTTTTTCAGAGATCTGCTGTCCCATTTTAAAGGTTGTCACGAGTTCTGCCGCCAAACATTTTCTTTGAATACCTCTTTTGCCTCTTCTGGTATACAACTGCGTACCTGGTAGCATCAAGTGTGTAAACTTCTCCCTTAAGTTCAATATCCCCGAGGTTTTCATTCTTGCATATGAGCCAAGCCAGATCATGGGTTTCAGTCCAAAGTTGCGAGAAATACGCCAACCCTTGTTGCCATGTGTGCCGGATAAAGCGGATTATTTAAAGGAAAAGCCAATGTTAAATTTCGAATCTAAAAAAAGCTCATCAAACGGATATATTTTTACCTAGAATCACATTGGGATTCTGGGTTGATAATATTTGCCGTCTTCCTGGACCATTCTTCCAGGGTCAATAAATCCTGGAGGGTTCCACCTTCCTTTTAGCAATCTGGCAGAAATTGTTTTCAGTATAAATGACAGATCCATCTTACAAAGGCTCAGATTCATATTCACTAACCCCACAACGACGTGCGAATGATATAAGTATAAGAACTTAAAGAAGCTCGTAAATACTTGGTTTTTTAGCGACTGTTCCTTTTTAGAAGCTGCTTATAAAGCAATGGCTACTTTCACACAAGAAGCAACTCGTTTTTAGGGAAATGAAATGACTAAATTTTCTGATAATAGCTTTGTATTTGATACAAACATAAGTTGGAAGGCTTGTTCTTTTAGTTTTATTTGAACCTGAAAATACAAAATCCCACATCACTATTTATAATCAAAACAAATAAATAGATATTTAAATACCTGATTACAGAGATGTGGAAATTATATTTATGTTTGCAATCACTAACTTGGTTTAAAATCCGCAAAATATGGTTTTTATGCAAAGGGTTTCGATGACGATTGTATTCTGTCTGCTTACTTTTTATGCATCGTCTCAGGATGGTGCTGATCTGTTTAAACGAACCTGTTCTCCCTGCCATTCCATTGGAGGAGGGCGGTTGGTTGGTCCAGACCTGGCAGGGGTTACCAAAAAAGCAGATAAGGTTTGGCTGACGAAGTTTATAAAGAATTCGGCTGGTCTGATTAAAAGTGGTAATCCTGCCGCAGTCGCTATTGGAAAGGAATACAATAATCTGCTGATGCCACCCTTTATTGGAAGTGAAAATGAAGTGTCCGCGATTATCAACTTCATCGATTCTAAAGGAGGTTCGGCACAATCTGCTGCGGCTGACACATTCTTAAATGCAGCTTCTGTTGAAAATGTCATGCGTGGCAAAGCACTTTTTTTAGGAAATCTGCCTCTTAAAAATGCTGGTTCTTCCTGCATCACCTGTCATTCGGTTCACGATGTTGCCGGGGTTGGTGGTAGCCTGGCAAAAAGTTTGAATCTGTCGTACTTCATGTTAAAAGGACAAGGTATCAAAGCCATGTTGCAGTCACCTCCTTTTCCGGCCATGACCAATACCTATGCAGCACATCCGCTGAATGACCAGGAAATATACGACCTCGCCGCTTATCTGAAAAATATTTCTCAAACAATGGTAAAAGGCCAGGCAACCCGGTCAACATTCCCTTTCCTGTTATTAGGAATCGGGGGTTGGTGCCTGTTCATGTTATTACTGTTTGGACTATGGCGACTGAGAAAACGTTTAAGTGTGAATCACGTAATATTTGCACGTCAGATGGCAACCGAAAAATAATGTATTCAACCCAATATCATACCGATGAGCTGGATTACCGATCTTATTTCTCCTAAAACCCGTAAGTGGGAGGAGTTTTACAGGAACCGATTCGCACACGACAAAGTAGTCCGAAGCACCCATGGCGTCAATTGTACCGGTGGTTGCAGTTGGAATGTACATGTAAAAAACGGAATCGTAGTTTGGGAAACACAGGCGGTTGATTACCCGTTGCTCGAAAGCAGTTTGCCCCCTTACGAACCAAGAGGTTGCCAGCGTGGAATATCGTTTTCATGGTACCTCTATTCTCCACTTCGTGTTAAATATCCCCTTGTCAGGGGCAAACTGATTGACATGTTCAGGGAGGAAAAGACAAAAACCGGCGATGCATTCAAAGCCTGGGAGAATATCCAGTCAGACCCTCAAAAGCGGACAGCCTATCAGCAGGCCCGCGGAAAAGGGGGATTCCGGAGAATTCACTGGGATGAAGCGCTGGAGATAATCGGCGCTGCCAACATTTACACCACAAAGAAATACGGTCCTGACAGGATCGTTGGATTTTCGCCGATCCCGGCCATGTCAATGATCAGTTATGCTGCCGGATCCCGCTTTCTGCAACTGATGGGTGGGGTGAACCTCAGCTTTTATGACTGGTATTGTGACCTTCCAAATGCATTTCCCGAAGTGTGGGGTGAACAGACCGACGTGGCAGAGAGTGCCGACTGGTACAATGCCAAGTTCATCGCCTGCATGGGGTCAAACCTTGGAATGACCCGAACACCTGATGTTCATTTTTTTTCAGAATCACGGCATAACGGTACAAAAACGGTCGTTTTTTCGCCCGATTTCAACATGGTAGCCAAATATTCAGATCAGTGGATTGCCATCAATGCCGGGCAGGACGGTGCATTCTGGATGGCGGTGACCCATGTATTGCTGAAGGAATACCATGTTGATAAACAGGTTCCCTTTTTCATAGATTATATTAAGCGATACACAGATTCACCTTACCTGGTTGAACTGGAAGAAAATGACGGGAAACTGGTGCCGGGGCGACTGTTGCGTGCCGGTTCGGTGGATAGGTTCAAGGATGTTGAAAATGGGGAATGGAAATTTCTGAATATTGATGAGTCAAACGGAAACCTGATTTGTCCGGGTGGGAGTGTTGGCCATCGCTGGGGAACTGTCGACGGCAAATGGAATATGAAGTCTGAAGACGCAGAAACGGGCGATGCATATGATCCGCTACTGAGCCTGATCAGCCACAGGGATAACATTGCGATGGTGGAATTCACCGATTTTGCTTTCAACTTGCAGAATGAACGCGGAGTACCTGTAAAATATATCGAAACAGTTCCTGGTAAAAGGGCCGTGGTGACAACAGTGTATGACCTGCTGATGGCCCAGTTTGGAATTGACCGTGGCCTTGGTGGTCATTATCCGCATGATTACGATGATGATAAAGGAGCTTTTACACCTGCATGGCAGGAAATATTTACCGGCATCGGCCGCAATACGGTATTGCAGTTTGCCCGTGAATGGGGCAGAACAGCCGAAGCAACCAATGGAAAGTGCATGATCATCATTGGGGCAGGAATAAATCACTGGTACCATCAGAACCTGATTTACCGGGCCGGGATCACTGCCCTGCTGATGACTGGTTGCGTTGGGCGTAACGGCGGCGGAATCAACCATTATGTTGGCCAGGAAAAACTGGCGCCAGTGGACTCCTGGAGTTCAATTATGTCGGCCCGCGACTGGAACCCAACGGCACGGCTGCAGCAGGCCCCGATCTGGCATTACATGAACTCCGACCAGTACCGGTACGACGGCAATCAATCCCAGTACAATGCATCCCTGAAAAATGATCTTACTGAGCAACACACGGCTGATTTAATTGTGAAATCAGTAAAAAACGGGTGGATGCCTTATTATCCGCAGTTTGATCGCAATAATTTTGAGATCGTGGAAGCTGCAGTTGCTTCCGGGGCAAAATCCGATGATGAAATAAAGACCTGGATCATTGAAAAACTGAAGAGCAAAGAACTTGCCTATTCCGTGACCGATCCCGATGCCGAAATTAATTTTCCGCGTGTCTGGTTCATCTGGCGTGGCAATGCCATCATGTCGAGTGCGAAAGGCCATGAGTATTTCCTGAAACATTACCTGGGAACACACCACAATTCAATTGCCGAAGAGGTGGCCAAAGGACAGTTGAATGACGTCAACTGGATGGAAAATGCACCTACCGGCAAAATGGATCTGATCGTGGACCTTAATTTCAGAATGGACACAAGTGCCCTGTATTCAGATATTGTGTTGCCGTCAGCATCCTGGTACGAAAAAGCCGACCTCAATAGCACCGATATGCACTCATTCATCCATCCGCTGTCGGCAGCCATTCCACCGGTATGGGAATCCCGCAGTGATTGGGCCATCTTCAGGGCTATAGCAAAAATCACCAGTGAAATAGCCTCAATCCATCTGAACAAGCCGATGATGGATGTGGTAAATACACCATTGGCGCATGATTCATCTGCCGAGATCGCACAACCTTTTATCAGAGACTGGGCGAAAGGTGAATGCGAAGCTATTCCCGGAAAGACCATGCACAACATGGTGATGGTAGAACGCGATTACACCAGGCTATATGATAAGTTTTGCAGCCTGGGCCCCAACATGAAAACCGGTCCTATCGGGGCGCACGGCAATTCATTTGTTGCCGGTGATGTCTACGATATGCTGGCAGCCGACAAGGACCATCTTCATCTCACAGGCGGGACCTTCTATCCATCACTGGAGCAGGATGAAGAAGCCATCAATGCCATTCTTCGCATGTCGTCTCTGACCAATGGTGAACTTAGTTTCAGGGCTTATCAGAATGCTGAGAAGAAAACCGGATTGAAACTAACCGATCTGGCTGAAGGCAGCCGTGACGTGAGGATAACCTATGCTGATCTTCAGGCTCAACCCCGGCGATACAATAATTCACCCATTTGGTCAGGACTGCTCGACAAGGGCCGTGCTTATGCAGCTTATACCTATAATGTGGAACGACTGGTTCCGTGGAGAACTCTTACTGGAAGACAGCATTTGTATCTTGATCATGAAGGATATATCAAATTCGGTGAAAACCTTCCGACTTACAAGCCCTCACCAACACCTGAAGTCTATGGGGAGTTACGAAAAACCCTTGTTGGCAAAGATGCCATGGTGCTCAATTATCTGACTCCGCATGGCAAATGGCATATTCATTCGACTTACGGTGATAACCTCAGGATGCTTACACTTGGCAGGGGCATGGTTCCGGTTTGGCTAAGCGAAGAGGACGCTGCCGAACTTGGCATAAAGGACAACGATTGGGTTGAAATTTATAACGATAACGGAGTTTACAGCGCAAGGGCATGCGTAAGTGCACGCATTCCCCGGGGACTGTGCTTTGTTTATCATTCGCCTGAGCGAACATACTCTAAACCAAAATCACAGGTAAGGGGTAACCGTCGTTCCGGCGGGCACAACAGCCTTACCCGTGTTCATCTGAAACCAAATAATCTTGTCGGTGGATATGGACAATTCACTTACCATTTCAATTATTGGGGACCAGTAGGGGTGAACCGCGATACGTTTGTAGTGATCAGAAAAATGGATAAAGTAGTATTTTAACCTAAATTTATTAAATCATTTGTCACGCGTCACGTGTCACGATTTAAACCTGAAAATATGGACATAAGATCCCAAATCGCCATGGTTTTTCACCTCGATAAATGTATCGGGTGTCACACCTGTTCTATTGCCTGCAAAAATATCTGGACCGACCGCAAAGGAGCTGAATACATGTGGTGGAACAATGTGGAGACAAAGCCGGGAACCGGTTACCCGAACAAATGGGAGGATCAGTCGGTGTATAAAGGCGGCTGGGCGAAATCGGACGATGAACTCCGGCTCAAAGGAATGGATCGGAAATCGACGATGGCCAATATTTTTCACAATCCATACATGCCCGTGATGGATGATTATTACGAGCCTTGGACATACGATTATGCCAACCTGTTTGAAGCTCCAGCAGGTGATGACCAGCCTACCGCACGGCCAATTTCACTTGTGACTGGTGAACCTATTGACATTAAAACCGGCCCCAACTGGGACGATGATCTTGGCGGTTCTCCGGACTATGCAAGACAGGATGTGAACATGCACGATCTGACCCCGGCAGAAAAGGAGGCCATGTTCCAGCTTGAACGTATGACCATGTTTTACCTGCCACGCATTTGCAATCATTGCCTGAATGCGGCATGTGTGGCCGCATGTCCATCTGGTGCCATTTACAAACGTGGCGAAGATGGCATCGTCCTTATCAATCAGAACAAATGCCGCTCCTGGCGTATGTGCGTATCCGCTTGTCCCTATAAAAAAAGCTATTACAACTGGAACAATGGCAAGTCGGAAAAATGCCTGTTGTGCTATCCCCGGCTTGAATCAGGCCAGGCACCAGCCTGCATGCATACCTGCGTGGGAAGAATCCGTTATCTCGGTGTATTGCTGTATGATGCAGACCGTATCAAAGAGATTGCAACATGTGAAGAAAAGGATCTTGTTGCAAAACAAATGGAAATCTATCTCGATCCGTTTGATGAGAACGTCAGGCAGGCTGCCCGCGAAAATGGCGTTGCAGAAAGCACCCTGGACTCGGCCAGGAAATCTCCTGTCTGGAAATTTGTAAAGGAATGGGGTATCGCCCTGCCCCTGCATCCAGAATACCGCACCTTGCCTAATCTGTTCTATGTTCCGCCTTTACTCCCGGCGATTGCCGACACATCCACCGGATCGTACGAAACGACGAGCGCTTCGCTCTGGGGAGGAATTGAAAGCAGTAGGGTTCCGATGCAATATATGGCCAACCTTTTTACTGCCGGTGATACAGAAAAGATCAGGGAGGTATTGAAAAAATTGATGGCTGTGAGGATTCACCGACGTGGTGTTACAGTAGGCGACCTCCATGAAGATGAGTGTAAGCAAGCCTTTGCAGAAACAGGGCTCACCGCCGATGTGGCTGATGCCATTTTTCGACTGACCTCGCTTCCAAAGTTCGGCGAACGGTTTGTGATCCCCGCCGCTCATCGCGAAGAGGCCACGGAGTTATTGGAAAACACCGCAGATATCAAAGGGAATACCGGTTTTGGAACCCTCAATACACCACAAAGAATTTAATCATCATGGTTCAACGATTACAGAAATACAGCATCCTTGCCGGTTTGTTCGACTATCCTGATCAGAGAACAGATGATTTGATTCGACTCACAAACGACATCCTGCATGCCAACTACCCTTCGGCAACCACTATTTTTCCGCAGTTTCAGCAAACCATCCTTAGGATGGATTTGCATAACAGGGAGGAATACTTCATCAACACTTTTGAAGTGGAAGCATTAATTTCTATGGACCTTGGGTATATCCTGTTTGGAGAAGACTACAAGAGGGGGAATTTCCTGGCCATGATGCAACAGGAACAAATATCAGCTGGTAACGACCTGGGCAGTGAACTGGCCGATCATCTTCCAAATGTAATGCGCTTGCTTCCTTTGATATCAGAACAGGAGGTTGCTGAAGAACTCGCTTACAGCATTATACTCCCGGCCATCAGGGAGATACTGAAAAAGTTTGAAAATACGGATAATGTTTATCAATATGCCTTTGAAACGGTTTTGAAAGTCATGGAAACGGATTTCTCAGGATTGCCTTATGAAACTTACCAGGTGAAACCGGATGTTCAGGGTTGTGCAGGAGATGAATATGCCTGCGGAGCAGACTTCTTGCATGAAATTGGCAAACAAAAATTTTAATCCCATGAGCGACATTTTCCTACTTATCGCATTGCCTTACACGGCCCTGATCGTTATGCTGGTCGGTTCTGTTTATGTATATGGAACACAGGCTTACAAAGTAACCTCCCTGTCAACCCAGTTCCTCGAAAGCCGGGATCTTTTTTTCGGCGGGTTGTTCATGCATTGGGGAATTGTTGCCCTGTTCTTTGGCCACCTGATTGCATTTTTGTTCCCTGCATCGGTCATTGCCTGGAATGGCAACCCTGTGCGACTCATCATTCTTGAAGCTGCAGCGCTAATCTTCGGGATATCCTTCTTCGTCGGCGTTGTGATCCTGATTTTCCGGCGCCTTCGGAATAAACGCCTTCACCGGGCCACCACTGATATGGATATTGCTGTCTTCGTCGTTCTGCTTACCCAGGCAGTAACCGGGATTTGGATTGCCCTGACCTATCGCTGGGGCTCGGCTTGGTTTGCATCAGTGCTCACGCCTTATATCCGTTCATTATTTTTGATGAACCCTGATCTGGCAGCGGTTTCGGCCATGCCCCTGATCATTAAAATTCATATTTCAACCGCATTTCTCCTCATCGGAATGATCCCATTCAGCCGGTTCATGCATTTCCTGGTCTTCCCTGTAAAGTATTTCTGGCGGCCATTCCAGGTGGTGATCTGGAACCGCGACCGGAAACTGATGCGAAACTCAACCGCCGTCACTCCTGAAGTAAAATCCAGGAACAACTGATAATTCAGGAATAGTAAATCCAAATTAACCATCTAAAATAACCGGTCATGCAGCATATTGTTACCCCAAAATCTCACAGAATGTTATTTTTCAATACCCTGGCATTTACAGTTTGCTTCGCGGTTTGGACGTTTAATGGGGTAATGATCACCTTTCTCGCTGACAACGGGCTGTACAATTTTACCCTCGTGCAGGTGGGTTGGTTGATCGGGATTCCTGTGCTTACGGGATCAATTTTCAGACTTCCAATGGGAATCTTAACCGATAAATATGGCGGCAAATGGGTATTCGGACTGTTGTTACTTTTCTGTGCCATCCCTATGTATCTCTTTTCACAGGCTGATAGCTTTTGGGGCTTTATGGCATGCAGTTTTGGATTTGGGATGGCCGGAACCGGATTTGCCGTTGGCATTGCAAACACATCAGTTTGGTACCCAAAAGAATGGCAAGGGAGAGCACTTGGGATCTTTGGAGTTGGCAATGCGGGTGCAGCCGTGACTACTCTCCTGGCGCCTTCGCTTTTGAATTATTTTACCGGGGGGACTGCAATGGATCATTGGAGGATTCTACCGGTCATGTATGCCTCTTCCCTTGTGATCATGGGGGTTGTATTTCTACTCTTCACTGAAAATAAGAAACATCATGTACAGGGGCAAACGATGAAGGAGTTGCTCCAGCCTTTGAAAAGTGTGATGGTCTGGCGTTTCGGCCTCTACTACTTCCTGGTCTTCGGCGGATTTGTCGCTATTTCCCAATGGCTGGTTCCCTATTTCGTCAATGTCTATGCTACTTCACTGGTGATGGCAGGTTTACTGGCTTCATTGTTTAGCCTGCCTTCGGGTGTGATCCGTGCCCTTGGAGGCTGGATGGCCGACATCTGGGGTGCGCGCA
This sequence comes from uncultured Bacteroidales bacterium, assembly GCA_903959905.1. Classification (GTDB taxonomy): domain Bacteria; phylum Bacteroidota; class Bacteroidia; order Bacteroidales; family FEN-979; genus CAIVAT01. The sequence continues at coordinate 47,383 of CAJBYO010000085.1, read as the reverse complement.
TCGTCATGCTTTGGGTGTTCGGCATCTCTATCGCAGCCTGCTTCCTTTTGATGGTGCCCAGGATGGAGATTTTTTCGCCAGGAAAGGCAATCACTGCTGCAAAAAAAGGTACCGTTAGTTTTGTGTCTGACTCCCTGATAAAAGTCGATGGAATTTCTTATCCGGTCATCCATAAGCACGAAACAGTTGCAAACCTTGATGAATCAGGGTTGCTAATATTACCAACAAAAGATTCGTGGCAGAAACCTGCTGTTAAGGAAGGTGACCAGGTAAAAAAGAAACAAATGCTTGCCAGGGGAATTACCAAGATTTACTTCCAGGCCAACATGTGGATCTTTGCGATCCTTGTATTTGTTGTGGGTATTGCCTGGGGAATTGGCAAAGCCGGAGTTTACCGGTTCATTCCCGATTACTTCCCAAACCAGATTGGCGTAGTGGGAGGCATGGTAGGGGTGATCGGCGGACTGGGAGGTTTCTTCTTCCCCATCATTTTTGGATACTTATTGGAATGGACCGGCTTATGGACCAGTTCCTGGATGTTACTGTTTATAATTTCTGTGATTTGCCTTTGGTGGATGCGCGCCATTATCTCCAGGATGATGAGAAGGGCAGCGCCTGAATTTTCCTTACGTGTTGATCACAAACCGCAAAGTAAATACGAAACACATTGATATGAAGTCAAACACCATTGAACACTGGAATCCGGAAGACCTGAGTTTCTGGGAAAAAACCGGAAAGAAAATTGCCAATCGCAACTTGTGGATTTCGATCCCTGCATTGCTCCTTGCATTCTCAGTATGGATGATGTGGAGTATCATCATCGTCCAGATGGAGCGGCTTGGCTTCAGGTTCAGCATTGACCCTGCTGTCAACAAAGCCATGCTTTATTCTTTGCCCGCCATTGCCGGGCTTGCCGGTGCCACGCTTCGCATCCCTAACTCTTTTCTCATTGCCATCGGAGGAGGGCGGAATGTGATCTTTATCAATACCCTGGTACTGTTAATCCCATCCATTGGGGCAGGGATTGCGCTACAGGATATGCAGACTCCATACCTGATGTTTGCTTTTCTTGCGGCGACATCCGGTTTTGGTGGCGGGAATTTTGCCTCATCCATGTCGAACATAAACCATTTCTTTCCGAAAAAAATGGCAGGAACTGCACTTGGTTTGAATGCCGGACTTGGAAACCTTGGAGTCAGCCTGATGCAATGGCTTTTACCTGTGACCATGGGTTTTGCCTTATTCGGAGCATTGGGAGGCGATGGGATGCCAAACCCGAATCCATCTGGAGGAGGAGGGGCCGGTACACTTGTATTCATACACAATTGCGGTTGGACATGGGTGCCCCTGCTCATTATTGTCATCATTGCTGTATGGTTTGGAATGAACAACCTCAAATCAGGATCCCCTTACCTGAAATCGGACCTTCAAGGAATATTACGATCACTATACCTGGTTTTTCTGGGGGTAGCGGCCACTGCGCTCGGGATTTACCTGCTGATTTTTCTGAAACTAAGCATGTGGATCGTCTTACCTGTGACAATCATCGTTACGCTTGTATTGTTGAAATTCCTTGCCCCCGGAGAGATCAAGGGTAGCCTGGATAACCAGTTCAAGATTTTCAGCAACAAACACAACTGGTTCATGACCATCCTCTATGTGATGACCTTCGGCTCATTTATTGGCTTCGCCGGAGCCTTCCCAAAGCTGATCCAGGATGTTTTCGGGTATCTTCCCAATGGAGATGTCAACCCCAATGCGCCCAATCCAATGGCCTGGGCCTGGATCGGGCCGTTCCTTGGGGCTGTGATCCGTCCTGTAGGTGGATGGCTTTCTGATAAAATCAACAGTGGTTCGAAAGTCACGCAATGGTCAACTTTGCTTCAAATCGTGGCCGCTTCCGGGGTTGCTTATTTTATCATCCAGGCCCGGCAAAGTCCGTCGCCCGAAGCTTATTGGCTGCCATTCTTTATTTCATTCCTGCTTCTTTTTATCGGTGCCGGACTTGGCAATGGATCAACATTCAGGAGCATCCCGTATATATTCAGCAGGGAACTTGCAGGCCCAGTGCTGGGATGGACCTCTGCAATTGCAGCGTATGGGGCGTTCATTATCCCGAAAGTTTTTGGTCAGCAAATTCAGCATAAAACACCGGAGTACGCCATGTATGGCTTCACTGTTTATTACATTCTTTGCCTTGTTTTGAACTGGTGGTATTATGACCGAAAAAACTCAGGGATCAAATGTTGAACAATATGGATTACAAGGAGAATTATGATAAAGTGGTGTCCGATCTTCTTCGGCCCATTTATATTACACGGTCATTTAAAAGATGGTTTGCATTCCTGGTTGTTGGTTTGGCCATCAGCATATTCGCCTATTCACTTCAGATAAAACTTGGATTAGGTATTACGGGATTACGCGACGTCACTACCTGGGGTATGTACATCAGCAACTTTGTCTTTTTTGTTGCTACAAGCCTGGTTGGAATGCTCATTACCGCAGTACTTGGTTTACTTGGGATCAAGTGGGCAGCACCACTTACCCGCATTGCAGAGATTATAGCCCTGGCATTTGCAGCGGTGGCCGGTTTGGTGATCATCATCGACATGGGGCGGCCCGATCGCCTGCTGAATGTATTCATCTACGGTCGTTTTCAATCGCCCATTCTTTGGGATTTAACGGTCGTCATAACTTATACCGTTATAAGTGCACTATTGCTCTATCTTCCCTTAATCCCCGACCTGAAAATATGCGCCGAACGGCTGGAGAAAGGCCATCCACTGCAAAGAAAGGTTTACCAAATCCTATCGCTCGGTTGGAGTGATCATCCTGAACAGGTTAAAATTATTCAACGTGGAATCCGGATACTATCGATCCTGATCATTCCAATTGCACTGGCTATCCATACAGTCACATCATGGCTCTTTGCCGTGACCATGCGACCAGGATGGGACAGTACGATTTTCGGGCCCTATTTCGTGACCGGCGCTTTTGTTTCAGGAACTTCCGCCGTGATCCTGGCCATGTATTTCTTCAGAAGAGACTACCACCTGAAAGCATATATTACAGATTTTCACTTTGATAAGATGGCCAAACTCCTGGTGCTTGTTTCATTGGTTTACCTTTATTTTAACATCAATGAGTTCCTGGTCCCGGGATATAAATTAAAGAGAGCTGATGCTATACACCTGTTTGCATTGTTCAGCGGACATTATGCCTGGATGTTCTGGGGAACACAGATTTTCGGATTGATCCTCCCCATTATACTCCTGGTTTTCAAGTTCTTTCGCAAACCGTCATATCTCTTTGTCATCGCATTGTTTGTGTTTGCAGGTGCATGGTTAAAGCGTTATCTCATTGTTGTGCCCACTATGGAACATCCATTCCTTCCGGTCCAACACCTGCCACCTTCATTTGTAGTATATACACCGACACTCCTGGAGATCACCATCACCATGGGAACCATTTTTCTTGCTTTAATCATCATCACTGTTTTATCCAAGTTTCTTCCAATTATCCCAATTTGGGAGATGGTACACAGCGGGGAACAAAATAAAAAAGAATAGGGTTTTTCATTCTTTTGCAATTCAAGTATATAAAGGATAACTGATGTCTGAACCCCAATACTCCGAGCGTCAATTGCAAATTATAAATGCAGCCATTAAACTGATGGGGGAGGGTGGGATCCAGATGCTCACGACCAAAAACCTCGCGCTTGAAGTTGCTGTGACTGAGCCTGCCCTATACCGGCATTTTTCAAGTAAAGCGCATCTGATCCTGCAGGTGCTCGAATACCTTAAATCGAGGATTATCTACAGGCTTACCTGCATTGTTGACTCCGATAATACCCCTGTTGAAAAATTGAGGGAATTGGTAACAAGGCAATTCCAGGCTTTTGTCAGCCGGCCTGAAATCGTGGTGGTGCTGCTGTCTGAGGGGTTATACCAAAACAACAAAGAACTCTCTTCCATGGTCTTTTCGATCATGCAGGAATCATCATCATTTTACTTGCAAGTTATAAAGGACGGTCAGGAGTCTGGTGATTTTCGCAGCGATGTGCCTGCCGAACGAATCGCCTTTATGATCATGGGCAGTATGCGGTTTTGCGTAATCCAATGGCATCTGTCTGGCAATTTCTATGACCTGGTCCCCAAAGGTGAAGACCTTCTTGACACTTTCTTAACCCTTCTTACAGCGAAATCGCTTTAACGATCCGATGATCGTTTATTTTTCCATATTTATGGTATTTTTCGAGAAAATGTTTTGCCGGAACTGCTATAGTTAAACGAATAGTTAGCAGTTGCTAACATTTTTATTATATTTGCAATTAGGTATCTAATTACCTGTTAAGTTATGAAAGCAACAGATCACCTGGTTCATGAGCATGAAGCTGTGCTCAAAATGATTAAAATACTGGAAGCAATTGCGCAGAAGCTCGATAAAGGCGAGAATGTGTGGGCAAGCGATCTTGAAGCCGCTTTGAATTTTTTGCGGGTTTTCGTTGACAAATGCCATCATGGCAAGGAGGAAAACATTCTGTTTCCGAAATTGGTCGAAACCGGTATTCCCAACGAAGGCGGACCGGTTGGTATGATGCTGCGTGAACATGTGATTGGTCGTGGATATATTGCCGGTTTCGCTGAAGGGACCGCGAAATACAAAGCCGGAGACATGCAGGCAATTGCAGAGATCACAGAAAATATCAGGGGATACGGTGAATTGCTGACATCCCACATTTTCAAAGAGAACAACGTGCTCTATAAAATGGCCGATATGCACCTTACCCCTCAGCAACAAATTGAACTCCTGGCAGATTTTGAAAAGCTTGAAGATGAAGTCATCGGCAGTGGGAAACATGAAGAATATCACAAATTGCTGGAAAGGTTGGAGCAGCAATATCTTTCATGATCTAGCGCGCGATTATAAATACTATAAGAACCTGGAAAGAAGAGACCCAATCAATTTACTGATCATTTTATGGAAAAAAATAATCTGGAATCGAGGAAAATAGGGGAGATTGTTACCGACAATTTCAAAACGGCCGAAATCTTTAAAAAGCATGGAATTGATTTCTGTTGTGGTGGAAATTCTTCTTTAAAACAGGCCTGTTCCGAAAAAAATATTGATATTGATGTATTGTTGAAGGAACTGTCGGAGCTTGTGGGACAGCCTTCTGATGCTTCGCACAATTTCAAGGAATGGAATCTTGGTTTTCTATGTGATTATATCGTGAATACCCATCATCAGACAGTCACGAAGCTGCTGCCCCAGGCATTGGCCTACACCCGAAAAATTGCGGATGTTCATGGTTCCCACCATCCTGAGTTACTTAAGATCGCGAAGCTATTTTCACAAATAAATGACGAACTTATTCCGCACCTGAAAAACGAAGAAGAGTTCTTGTTCCCTGCGATCAAGGATGTTCTCAAAACCGGATCCGCGAAATCAAAAGAAACCATAAAATCGGAAATAGCCCGGATGAGCAAAGAACATGAGTTTGCCGGAAATGCGATGGACAAAATTAATAAACTAAGCTCGGGTTACACACTTCCACAGGATGCCTGCAACTCCTACATGGTTGCGTTTAAGCTGCTGGAACAATTTGAAGATGACTTGCATGTCCACGTTCATCTCGAAAATAATATCGTGTATCCCCGGGCATTACTGCTGTAATAGGTGTCAAAATATTACCATTTTTGAATTTGCCAATCTGAGAGGTGTTATTTTCTTTTCGGCTCAATTCCGAAGGTGAACCCCGCTTTAACCCTTTCGATCAATTCTGGTAAAATATCCTGATACTCACCAACGATTCCAAAATCGGCATGATGAAAAATCGGTGCTTTGGGATTGTGGTCGATGGCAATGATCTTTTCGGATTCTTTCATTCCGGCAATATGCTGGATCGCTCCGGAAATGCCAATGGCAATGTATACTTTGGGACGAAGGGTCTTGCCGGTTTGTCCTACCTGGCGTGCATATTCCGCAACACCTTCGTCCACAACCGGACGGCTGCTCGTCCATTCGGCATTTACGCCCTGCACGATCAATGCATCGGCAAGCGCCTTTACCAAACCTAATCCATCGTTTGTGGTACCCCTGCCTCCCGAAACAATGATGTCGGCTTCGAACAGATTTGCCAACCCGCCTTCCCCTCTCTCAGTTTTCAGGATTTCAACAATAAAATCCTTATCCGTAAGAAAAGGATCAAAACTTGAAATGATGCCCTTCCTTCCCGTAATAACTTTGGGGACTTCAAACGTACCGGCTCGGGCTGTCGAAATCTGTGGACAGACAAAACCAAGGATCGTTGCAAGTTTACTTTCACCATACGTTGGCCTGCGTGATTCCAGGATGGGGGTATAGATCACTTGTTCTTTTTTATCAATATACTCCCCGATCTCAAGCCCCGTGCAATCAGCGGTAACTCCGCTGTCAGTTTTCATCCCAATCCTGGGAGCCAGTTCCCTTCCGGAAGTAGTTGCTGCAAAAAGCGCAATTTCAGGTTTTCTTTCCCGGATGATTTGGGCAAAAATGGATGAAAACGGCAAAACGAGATATTCTTCCAGCTGATCGTTTTCCACCAGGATAACTTCGTCAGAACCATGTTCAATAAGGGTTTGCGCAAAAGGCCGTACATTCTTTCCAATGATGACTGACACAACTTTCGTGTCGTGTCCCAACTGGGTGGCCAGGTTCCTTGCAGGAGTTAACAACTCAAGCGAAGGCCTTGAGATCTTTCCATTGGTCACTTCGGCCCAGGTGAAAATTCCCCGTGCCCCGTCCCTCGGGTCCTTATCAGGGAAATCAGGACGATCCAAAACTTTTTTATCTTCCAGCTCTTTTTTAACCAAAACGTTCCCGCCTTTTTTAAAGTTGGCGATCATACTATCGACCAGGGAGGCTTCATTATGCCCCTGTGACATAACGATCGGTGGGCGTTCACTCACAATATTGACAACTTTTGAAACGATGGTCGGTGATCCGTTAAGTCCGATTTTTTCGGTTCCCAACCCGATGTCGGCAATTCCAAAGGTCGTGATCTTCAGTGCACGGGCTCTGACAGCTCCGCTTAAGGAAGGCTTGCGTGGAGGAATTCCAGTCGGAGTAAGCGAAATAACACAAGGCATGGGCAATTTCAGCATCTGGTATCCGCCTTCAATAATCCTTTTCGCAATGACATTGCCTGCAGTGTCAGCAGTTACACGCTCTACAAATGTGGCTTGGGGAATTCCAATACGTTCGGCTACCTGCGATGGAACATGTGCAGTGTCTCCATCGCTGGTTTGCCGACCTGCTAAAATTATAAAGGGTTCTTTTGAATCTTTGCTGAATCCCAGGTGTTTCAGCATGGTAGCGATGGCGAGACCGGTAGCATAGGTATCGCTGCCACCCAATTTACGATCGGATAGGAGGTATGCTTCGTCATAACCCATTGAAATTGCTGTGCGGAGCGATGCCTCAAATGAACCAGGGCCCATTGAACAAACGATCAGCTTTGCTTCAGGATATTGCTTCCTCAGTTGCAACCCCGCTTCGAGTCCGAATGAACAGTCAATATTAATGATCGATTTTGCCTTTGTCCGGTCCATCAGCCCGTCGTCACCCATCCGCATTTCGCTGGGGAGCGGAACTTGTTTTATCAAACTTATTATCGTCAAACCCATTGTCAAATTATCTTTTCACCATTACATATTTTGAAATTCAGGACCATTGCCGCCATTTGGCACCACCCAGGTGATTCCTTTTCCCCGGGATTTGATGTCGCAGGTCTTGCAATGCATGCAATTCTCGGCATGGATACGAATTTCTCTCTTGCCTGCTTTGTTCGTATGGATCTCATACACTTCCGAGGAACAAAAAAATTGCTCAGCTGCATCGTATTGCGCTATGTTTACCGTGTCAAAGTTCTCCTGATCGTTTATTTTCAGATGCACAACCTGTTGTTCATCATGGTGAACTCCTGAATAATAGATGTCTGTTGCTTTATCGAATGTGAGCACTTTATCGGCTTCCAGCTGCCCTTTAAACCTCTCCTTGAATGGCTTTGTTTTAAGTTCAGAGAGTTTCAGCGTAGTGTCAGAATCGGCATGGGATCTCAGCCTGCCAAAGAATCCTGCGCCACCCGTGATCAGTTGCGTTCCAAAATGTATTCCACCTAAAACCAAGCCTTTTGCAAATCCCTGACGGAAATTTCTAAGCGGGTATAATTCTTTGCGAATCCAACTTTTATTTATCAGGACCTCATATTGCTGAAGACTTTTTTCAGAAGTGTCGTTGTTTGCCAATGCAACAGCAGCGGTCTGTGCAGCAAGCATTCCTGATTTGATGGCAAGGTGTACACCTTTTAACGCTGGCATTGCAAGCATGCCGGCGCTGTCGCCCACGATCATTGCATTATCGACATACAATTTGGGAATAGCATAATATCCTCCTTCGGGCAGGGTCTTGGCGCCATATTCCACTAATTTGCCCCCTTTCAGGATATTAGAGACAAACGGCGTGGTTTTCCATATCTGCATGGCGTCATGCGTATCAAAAGTCGGGTCTTTATAATCCAGTCCGACAACCAGTCCGACAGCAACTTTATCATCATTCAATCCGTAGATAAATCCTCCGCCAAACTCATCAAAATTGAGCGGATAGCCCATGGTGTGGTAAATCTCGCCGGGGGCAATTCTTCCTTTTGGTACTGACCATAATTCTTTGCATCCCAAGGAGTAAACCTGTTCGTTTTTGCCTTGGTTAAGGTCGAACTTGCTGATCAGCATTTTGGCAAGGCTGCCCCGTGTTCCTTCAGCAAAAATGGTGATCCTGGCTTCTATCCTTGTACCTGGTTGAAAGTTCTCCATCTGGTGCCCGTCATGGTCTATCCCGCTATCTTTTGTTTTGGCACCGGTTACTTTCCCATCCTTGTACAAAATCTCATCAACCGCAAAGCCGGTATATATTTCGACTCCCTTTTCTTCAGCTTTTACCGCTAAGTATTTACAAAGTTGGCCAAGCGAAGCAGCGTAATTGCCGGTATTATTCATATAGGGTATATGAAACGGAAAAGTAATGCTTCCATTTTTGGTAAGCCATACCGTTCTGTCCTTAAACACTTTGGCGCTGAATGGGATCTCTGCTATGTCCACTTCTGGCAATAGTTCCTTGAAAACTGCAGGTTTAATCACTGCGCCCGACAATATATGACTACCGATAGAACTTCCTTTTTCGACCAGTAAAATTCTGTGCTTCTGTCCTGTCCGTTTAAATATATCTGCTAAATGAATCGCTGTGGCCAAACCTGACGGACCACCTCCGATAATTAGCACATCTGTTGATATCTTATCAATAACACTCATTTGATGGCCTCCGGGTTTAATAATTCGCTGATGCTACAAAATTACCATTAAATAAGCATTTGCGTACCTTATTCCATAAATATTTTCGTCATTTCAAGAATGTCAGGGCAAATATTTTATAAAATATTTGCATTATTGAAATAATTACCAGTATATTTGCAGAGTGAACATTCACACACTTGCTTTTAGCTAAAGGAATATAACAAGTAAACTCAATCACAATGACAACGGAATTATCAGAAAGACAATTAGAAATAGTAGAAGCGGCCGGAAGAATACTCACGTCATCCGGTGTGAGTGGATTGACTATCAAAAACCTCGCGAAGGAAATGAAATTTTCAGAAAGTGCCATTTACCGTCATTTTACAAGCAAAGAGGAAATTATCATTGCAATGCTGTCCTTTTTGGCTGAAAGTATTGACCAACGGTTGTCCAATATAATCGGTTCATCAGATCCAAAAGATAAATTTATAGCCCTGTTCCGGGAACAATTCAGGTTCTTTGCTATACATCCACACTTTGTTGTAGCCGTATTTTCTGATGGGCTGATGGAAGAGACCCAACGGATCAATGATGCCATATTGAACCTTATAAACGTTAAAATGAAACATTTGATGCCAGTCATCATGGAAGGACAGCAAAAAGGTATTTATACAAATGCCCTGACTGCTGAAGAACTGACACATATCATCATGGGGGCATTCAAACTTCAAATGTTTAAATGGAGAATCGCAAATTTTCAATTCGATATCATACGGAATGGAGAAAACATGATTCAATCGATTCTTACACTTATTAAAAGTAAATAAATATGAAAAGGGCTACTGGTCTTTACATTGCTTGCGTATCTCAAAAGAAGTAACTATGACAGAAGTGGACCTATGATGGTTAACAAGGAAGATTGATTTTTTTTCATCATTTGTGTTAGTGAATGCTTACTAATCAAAAAGGATTATGGACTTGAAAAACACAGATATGGTTGAAGCAGCAGGCAGGATCATTAACCGATCAGGAACAGATGCTTTATCAATTGAAGAATTGTCCCGTGAAATGGGGGTAGACCAGCATCAACTGTCTCCATATTTTGGGAATAATGACGATATCCTCATTATGGTTTTACAAAGCCTTGAAAAGGATATCAAAGAGTTGGTTTCAGATTCTTTGTCATTGAATGGCGCATCTGAAAAAGAGCTAGAAACACTGTTTGGAAGGTTGAATAAATTGTTCGGACTGAAACCTTATTACTTATCCATTGTTTTTTCTACAGAGTCAGCGGAAAGGATTCCCGCCATTCAGGAAATTATGCTGAGAATAAAATCAATCGCGAAAACCTATCTTATGCAGGTTATCAACCATGCTAAGAATGAAAAGATGCATAAAACGAAAGGAGCTACAGAATCAATGGCAACCAATATCTTAGATAGCTTTCGCCGGTTCATGAACGAACAGCGGGTTATTGACAAAATGGTGCGGGATATTGAGATTTTAAAGAATACACAAGATTAGCAGTATGATAACAGAAATTTAATAAAAAAATTTAACCTATTATGTTGGTAAATATTCACAAACAAAAAATAATTCTGCTGCTGTTCCTTACTGGAGTGGCGGTAGGGCCGGCACAAAGCCAGGTATATTCCCTGCAACAGTGCATTGATACTGCCATGGTAAACAACAAGAGTTTGCAAATAAGCCGGAATTCAAGGGAGGTTGGTGAACAGAAGCACCAGGAGGCCGTTGCAAATCTGATTCCCAAAGTAAATGTCAATGCCGACTACCGCTACTACGCCAGCCTGCCTTACCAGTTTATGCCCTTATCGGCTTTCGGGGGGCCGGATGGGCAATTTAAAGAGGTGCAATTTGGTGTTCCGCATAACATCAATGCTAATTTACAACTGACGCTATCAGTGTATAATCCACTTGTTTATGGTGCCATCCAATCAACGAAGATCGGAACGGAAATCAGTGGATTGCAGGTTCAGAAAACAACGGAACAGCTCTTTTTTGAAATTTCCAACTTGTACTATAATGCGCAGATCCTGAATAGTCAGCGTACATTCATCGACAGCAACCTCACAAACAATAATAAATTGCTTAAAAACCTGGAATTGCTGAATGAGCAATTGCTTGCAAAAGGCACTGATGTTAGTAAGGTCCAGTTGCAGATTGCCCAGCTGACCAACCATGGTGAAATAATAGCCAACAAATACGACCAGGTACTCAATGCCTTGAAATTCACCGTGGGTATCTCTGAGGAACGATCCATTGACATTGAACCTCTCTCCATATATCATCCTGAAAACAAAGAATATAAAAACGCTTCTACCATTGAAATCCGTATTTCAGAAACACAATCGAGGTTGCTGGTCAGTGAACTCAGGACGTTGAAAAATTCACGTTTACCCTCTCTGTCAATATATGGAACTTATGGAACCGCCGGCTATGGGTATGACAAACAACCCAATGAGTTTTTAAAATTCTATCCCATCGGATATGCAGGCCTTCAATTGACCTATCCATTGTTCAACGGAACGATCACCCAGCGTAAAATCAATCAGAAGAAACTGGAAGTCAGGAACAGTGAGCTCCAGCAGAGTTTAATCACCGAGCAAACCAACATGCAGATTGATAATGCCCGGAAGCAGCGGATGGTCGCACAACATTCACTGGAAACCACCCGCTCACAAATAGCGCTGGGACAATCTGTTTATGGGCAAACGATTTTACAACAGGCACAAGGTACTGCAGGTCTTCCGGATATTCTGCTGGCTGACAATGCCTTGCGGGAAGCCCAGCAAAACTACCTGGCTGCCGTGGTTGAGTATCTGAAGGCAGATCTGGAATTAAAGAAATTAACAGGCAACATTTTAAATAAATAAGCAATGAAAAAAGCACTTTATATCATCATACCAGTCATGCTGTTCGCCCTTGTGGTCATTCGTTTAATGACCAATAAAGAAACAGCCCGTGAACAGGTTTATACCTATAACAAAGAAGAAGCCGTCAATGTACAGGCCGACACCTTGCATTTGGAGGAATTTGATGTTGATTATTCGTTTTCCGGCACTTTTGAACCAAACAAGGAAACAAAACTCAGCGCTGAAATCCAGGGCAAAATTAATGCAGTGCTTGTGGATGCAGGAAGCAACGTTAGGAAAGGGCAGCCCTTATTGCAACTGGATAATTCATTGCTAAAGCTGCAACTTCAGTCAGTCGAAGTTCAAATTGAAGGGCTGGAGGCTGATGTGAAGCGTTATATGATCCTCACAAAGGCCGATGCCGTTCAGGGTGTGCTCCTGGAGAAAGCTGAACTTGGTCTGAAATCTGCAAAAGTGCAAAGAAGCACCTTGCTCGAACAGATCAGCAAAACGACCATCACAGCGCCATTTGATGGGATCGTGACGGCAAAACTGACCGAGGTGGGGGCATTTGCAGCCCCGGGTGTCCCGCTGCTTCAGATTACAGATATCGTTCAACTGAAATTTTCGGTAACTGTTCCCGAAGCGGATTTAAGCCTGTTTAATACAAATACTGCCTATAATGTTGTTGCGGATGCTTTTCCTGAGGTCGTTCTTTCGGGAAAGGCAACCCTGATCGGAAGCAGGGCAAATGCTGCCAGCAGTTTCCCGGTGCAGTTCGCCATTAAAAACACAACGGAATTAACCATCAAGGCCGGTATGTTTGGCCGCGTGATTTTAGCAGAAACGAAAGGTGGTAAACGCATGATCATTCCGGCTTCTGCCATTGTCGGTTCATCCGTTCACCCGCAGCTCTACCTGGTTGAAAACGGGAAAGCGGTACTCAAAAATGTTTCCGTCTCATCCCGGACAAAAAACAAAGTGGTGGTGAGCGCCGGATTGTCAGAAGGCGATATAATGATCACCGGAGGGTTCATCAATCTTTTTGATGGTGCCAATGTTAACGTTAAATAAAATCAGCGAGCCATGAATATCACACAAATATCAATCAACCGTCCTTCGCTGATCATTGTACTTTTCAGTGTACTGACCCTGGCCGGATTTATCGGATATAAAAATCTGAGCTACGAGCTGATGCCCGATTTTAATCAGCCGGTTGTCGTAATTAAAACCATGTATCCCGGGGCGGAACCCCCGGAAGTTGAAACTTCAGTTTCGCGCAAAATCGAAGATGCACTCTCCAACCTCGAAGGAGTGGACTACCTGGTAACCAAGTCACTGCCCAATGCATCCATCATTATCGTTAACCTGAAGTACGGTACCGACCTGGGCAAAACCATGCAGGATGCCCAGCGCTACATCGACAATATCCGCAAAGATCTGCCCTCGGATATCCAGAGTCCCGTCATGAGCAAAGTCTCCCCCAATGATTTACCGGTCATGTCGGTGAGCGCTGCCAGCAATTTGCAGGGAACAGAATTTTATCAGAAGATGAAGGATGAATTCCTTCCGCAGATTCAGCAATTAAAGGGGGTGGCAGAAATCACCCTTTTGGGTGGTGAAGAGCGGGAGATAGAGGTAAAGGTCAACCAGGAAAAACTAAAATTATATAAAATATCCCTTTCCCAGGTCACTGACGCCATTAACCGTTCCGGACTGGATTTACCTGCCGGGAAAGTTCAAACGACCACCGAAAATAATTCTGTCAGGTTAACCGGCAAATTCGCCACCATCAATGACATTCAAAATGTGCAGGTGGCAATGCCCGTTCCGGGAAGTCCTGTTTATGTGAAAGATGTGGCAACCGTTACGGATGGCATCAAGGAAATCACCTCCATCAGCCGGTATAATGGAAAGAACGGGATCGGGTTGCTTATTAAAAAACAAGGCGATGCCAATGCAGTGGACGTTTCAAAGCTGGTCCGGGAAAAATTCAAATCCATTGAAAAACAATATACCAATGCCGGAGTACAATTTGTGATTGCCGATGACAGCACAGATAAAACGATCGCGGCGGTCGATTCAGTTGTTTTTGATCTGTTTCTGGCGGTGATCCTTGTGTCACTGGTCATGCTGTTGTTTTTGAGAAGCTTCAGGAATTCGCTGATTGTTATGATTGCAATTCCAACCTCCCTGGTAACTGCTTTTGCCGTGATGTGGATTTTGGGTTATACGCTCAACCTGATGACGCTGCTGGCCATGTCGCTGATTATTGGCATCCTGGTCGATGATGCCACGGTGGTACTGGAGAACATCCAGCGTCACCTGGATATGAAAAAGGAAAAACGTGCCGCTGCTTTGGATGGCCGGATGGAAATCGGATTTTCTGCATTGTCCATCACACTGGTGGATGTTGTCGTGTTCCTGCCCATTTTGTTCCTGCAGGTGTTTGTGGCCGACATGCTCAAACAATTTTCAATTGTGGTGGTCACTTCAACACTCACCAGCTTACTGGTTGGCTTTACCCTGACACCCTGGATGGCTTCCAGAATTGGGAAATCCGAGGACTTAAAACCTACCAACTTTTTCAATCGTTTTTTGCTTTGGTTTGAATCCAATCTTCAGAACTTCATCTCATGGTATGGTAAACAACTGGCATGGGTACTCTCGCATAAGCTCATCTTCGCAGGAATTGTGCTTTTACTGTTTGCATTTACCGGAGTGATGTTCAAACAAGGCATCATTGGCAAGGAACTCATTGCAACCGGCGACCAGGGTAAATTCCGGCTGAACCTGGAATTTGACAAATCAACCTCTGTTCAGCAAAACAACATCCTGTCGCGGCAAATTGAAGACTTCATGCTGCAGCAACCTGAAGTGTCGACGGTATTCAGTAACATCGGCGGGCCAGGTACCGGGATTGGAAGTCTGGGCGTGGGTGCATCCAACAAAACAGAATTTACCATCCAGTTAAAACCTGCAAGCGAACGAAACAACCGGCCAACGGAGGAGTTTATGAAGCAGTCGCGGGCAGCGCTTCAAAAGCAATTCCCGGGGATCAACTACTCCATGGCCGCACTGGGGTTGATTCCACGTACAGCCCCTATAGAATTGACCGTGAGTGGCAGTGATCCCACCCTGGTCATGAAAACCGGCGCTGCATTAAAATCTGTAATTGAAAAAATCCCCGGAGCCGATAATGTCCGTTTATCGGTAGAGGAAGGAAGTCCGGAATATAAAATCATTCCTGACAAAGATAAACTGCAACGCTTTGGATTAACGACGGCCTATGTGGGAATGAACATCAGAAGCGCCTTTACAGGCAACGACGATGCGACGTTAACCGAAAACGGGACGGAATATCCAGTAAGAATCTGGCTGGATGATTTCAACCGTGAAAATTTTGAAGACGTCAACATGCTTACCATTGTGAACCCGATGGGCATACCCATTGAGGTAAAGCAATTTGCAGCAGTAGTGCAGGACAACTCCCCATCTTTACTGGAAAGAAAAGACCGGCAACCGGCGGTAACACTCACTGCGGAAGCTTTGGGCCGGCCATCGGGAACCGTGGCCGATGATGTGGTGGCCTACCTTAAAAAGAATCCTCTGCCTGCAGGCGTTGAGATGACATGGGGAAGCGACATTAAAAGACAGAATGATAGTTTCGGGGCACTCGGGTCTGTTTTAATCATTTCGTTTCTGCTCATCTATCTGATCCTGGTAGCGCTATACGATAGTTTTATCTACCCGTTTGTCGTGTTGTTTTCCATCCCGGTGGCTGTAATTGGGGCTTTCCTTGCATTGAACCTGACCATGAGCAACCTGAGCCTGTTTTCGCTGCTTGGGCTGATCATGCTGATGGGGCTGGTGGCAAAAAATGCCATCCTGATCGTGGACTTTACCAACCAGTTAAAAGCGCAGGGTAAAAGTGTCAGAGAAGCATTGATCATGGCCGGCAAGGAGCGTATGCGGCCCATTTTAATGACCACCCTTTCGATGGTGATCGGGATGTTGCCGATCGCGCTTGCAAAAGGAACTGCCAGTGAATGGAAAAACGGACTGGCCTGGGTTATCATCGGAGGATTACTTTCTTCACTAATCCTGACGGTTTACCTGGTTCCGGTGGTGTACTTTGCCGTTGATAGGTTGAAAGAAAAATTAACCAAAAAGACGAAGTAACTTTCTATAATTTAATTTTTGATTCTGTTAAGCATCATTTTAATCATTGCTAATTGTATCATTGCCTGACTGGTTTCAGTTTGAAATTCAAAGTCTTTACATAGCCTACGATAACTTTCCAACAATGCGAAAGTTCTTTCCACTTGGCCATTACCATCGGTGCTGATTTGCTGTCATGTTCATTGGCTGCATGAACGATCACTGCTAACAGAAGTCCCATGGTATCAACAATAATATGCCTTTTCATTCCCTTTGTTTTTTTACCTCCGTCAATGCCTCTGCAAACTCCACCACTTCTTGTCGTTTTTACGGATTGATTATCAATTATACCAATGCCTGGTGATTCATTTTTACCTGCCTTTCTTCGAGTATTATCTCTCAATGACTCATGAACAAGCTCAATTGTGCCGTCGTTCTTCCATTTTGTAAAGTAGTTACAGACGAGCTTCCGGGATGGGAAATTGGTCGGAAGCATACGCCATTGGCAACCTGTTTTAAGCAAATAGAAGAGGGCATCGGAAATTTCTCTTAAAGTGTACTTGTGTTTCCTTTTGTCTTTTAAAATGTCTAATATTGTTCCCCATTGACTATCGGTGAGGTTGCTTGGACACTTACCTTTTATAAAAAAGAAATGAGTAAAACTGGTTGAACCAATTCATTATGATTTCTATGAAAAGAAACGCAGGCCATTTAATTTATATATTCCTTTGTTTGGGGATATTGCTGTTTGAAAACAGTTGCAAGCAGAAACAAACTGAAAATAAAACCCGGGATGTGACCGGATTTGGTTTTTTCAACCGGATCCCTGGCTTATGGAGCGGACCGGTTTCTACCTCCACCACTGCAGGAAGTTTTGATATCTGGCACATCGACTTCCGGCCTATTTCAGCAGGCCAGGTTTCGCAGTTCTCACTTCTCGACACCAGTACCGTCAACAACATCAGCTTCTTTATCGTAAAATACAAGGAACAGTTGAAGATTGCAATGCGAACCGAAGGTTGTCGTAATGACACTTGCTGCGTGACCTATGAAGTGATGGACTCGGTTGCAGAATCGGAAGGTTACTACCGCTTCAGTGATTTTGTAAAAGGCAGGAAAAGAGCTGCTACCACATTCAGGTTCACCGACGACAAACTTGTAGTTACAACCTATACCAACAAGTTCAACACATCAGATACGCTGGTTTGGCATTCGACCTGGAACGCAAAATCAGGCGGCAAAAACAATACTCTTGAGGCAATTTCACACTTTAATTATCCCCAGCCTGTTATGACAAGAGATTTTTCCAATTCTTTCAACAATATGGCGGAAAGCATCTTTTTTAATTTCGAAAATGATCCCTATAACTCCCTGTCGCAGCCCTACGTGGGCAGCGTGAACATAAATATCTCAGTGGCCGCCAATTTACAGGTAAACAATTCCGACCAGATCTTCCTGGTATTTACCACGGAACCCCTTTTCCAGGGCCTTGCCTACAAACCTGAGAACCTGATATATATATCCCGTTATGTCCTGCTTGGCGCAAACACTAAAAGCTACCGGTTAAAGAATGTTCACCCAGGGAGATATTATCTCTATTCCCTGGTAGATAAAAACCATGACGGGACCTATCTGACAGGGGATTATATGAGTTCAGACATTACGAACACCTTTACACTTGGGGATAGTCAGAATATCAATGTAAATACCATCATCGATTTCATTATACCTTAAACTGGATTAACGATTCACTTTGACCATTGTGTACCGATCCAAATTGACCTGCACTTAAGAAAGAGATTTTCCATGCTTGCAGGGTGGGGTTGCCCGAAAAGTTTGTCCATGCAGAGATTTCCTGATTTGAGAAAATCAATCACCTTTATAACTCCGGGGGTGAAACTGGTGGTGAAGACATTTCCGTCCGAATCATTCAGTCGCATAGAGCAATTGAAATCATTGGATGCCGCCCGGAACCTTTCCAGGCCACTGCACATCAGGACCAACCTGGATCTTTTTGCGATGAATATCCGGAGATTATTTTCCCACGCAGAAAGTAACTCGTGTTAAAAATCAGACAGTTGTGAGTTCGAGGTACAAATAGGGTACAAATAAAACCATAAATAAGATATGCTGCTTAGGTAACTACACACCCACTGCCTTTGGCTCCCTACGGGTTCTGGCAACTCAAAATGATTCATGCGCCTAAAAATATAATCCAGATGATTTGGATCCGATGGCAAAGTCGAGGTTGATGTTCATCCTAAAGTATTTATTGACCAGCAACCAGGATTAATAAAATCAGAAGAGATAATTGTAAAAGGTTATTCATAAATCCACATTTCGATTTACTATTTTCACATCTACAAATCCTCAAATCTTCACATCGTTAAATTGGCATGCCGAATCCAAAAAAGAACCCATTGGTATGGATTGATGTAAAGGCATATTCAAACCGGATCACCAGGTCGTAATAGGTCACAAAATCAATTCCCAGGCCCCAGCTGAACAGCATTTTATTGTTATAAGGATTAACGTCGGTAAATTTATTTACTACATAACCTGCATCTGCAAAGGCATTCAGATAAAAGGCATATTGAAGCGCCTTGAACTTATTTTTTTCCTGCCCCTCTTTGACTTTCTTAATGCTTGGCTTAATCAGTTCGAATTTAATGTTGTTCCTGGTAAAATACATCTGGTCGCCTTTCAGTGTGTAAAGATCAAACCCGCGGATGAAATCTTTCCCGTCAGTCATGTTAAGCTGATAATAGTAGGGGGCGTTTTCACCGGATGCATTTTCTGCCTTGAACATTTCCGCCACATACCATTTCCGGCCAATGGTTTGATAAAAATGGAAATCAATGCCGTAATAGAACAGGTCAACATCTTTTGAAACGAGCCCCAGACCTATTTTGTTGACAAAGACGCGAAGCATGTTCCCTTTCAGCGGGTAGGAATGACTGTTGCGGTTATCATAATAATAATCGGCATAAAGGCTGAGTGAAACGTTCGATTTTTTATTTCCTGCGAGGTAGTTTGAGTCGAGTTTTATCACCGAATCGGAGACTTTGATGTATTCGCCGGTAAGTTTCACCGTCCCGTAATTGTACAGGCCCGGCCGAAGTGTAAGCTTCGCCCCAAGTTTGGCCACCTGGGAACTGTTGGGAGCATAGAGCATCTGCCTTTTGTTTTCGACCGAGGCATATTCGACGTAATACATGTTGGTGTAACCGGCAGTCATTGTCAATCCAACCTTTTTTCCCTTTCCGACCCAGGGGATCTTGTACCCCACTGCGATAGCCCAGGTTTTCCCGGCCAGGGCAATGACCGAGGTCTGGTGATTGAGCCCAAACAGGTTGTTATGGCTAAAAAACATCCCCATGCTCAGGTACGACCAATCAATATCCCGGATCCATTCGTTGAAGTTCGGGGCATTGAGTTTGGGGATAGGAAACAACCACCAGTAGTGCCGCTCAACTACGTCGATCAGCAGGGCATATTCGTTGTCCTTTATCCATTTCAGCGAAAGGTTCACCGTGAGAAACAGCTTGGCATTGATCAGGTTTTCGCGGCTGTAATTCATCCGCAGCCGCAATTCACTCGAATCGCCCGGATAAAAGTTACGGTCATTAAAATTGACTTTCTTCCCCTTCTGAAATGTTGCAAGGCTGTCACCAATTTTAAAATCAAGTTCACGGACAAGGATTTGTGGTTTGGTCAGTTTATTGCCGGCGATTTCAACACCCGTAATTTTAACGTATGCTGCATTTAGAGTATCCGGAACATGTATTGAGCCATCTTTGTTCTGTGCCCACAGAGTGAGCGGTAAACAAATCGTAATAATAGCCACTACCATCCTCAGGTTTCTCATCCTATCATTTTTAAGTGCCAAAATGGTTTTTTATGCAATCATGTTTATAAAACCTTTTGTAGTTTTTTACTTGAAACAATTTGAAAAAATTTGTCAGGTTTCGATGATGCTGAAATAACAGCAGTATTCCCGCTATATCCCAATTTTTGCATGATGCCTGAAGCGTATTGATCCACCAGTCCGATCGTCTCCTGTGCTGGTGGGTTGGGTAAACGCTCCGGAGCAGTATTTTGATCCAGGTAATGGTTGAACCTTGATGAAACCTTGCTAAAATCACCCAGTCCGAATTTTGCATAGATATCATTCAGATGTCGGGGAATATCTTCAACAAAATCATCCATTTTCAATTCGATGAGATCGGATGCAGGTATCTTGTCGCGGTCACAAAAATATGCGTCCATAGACTTCTTGTAAAGATTAAACACGTTTACGCGTGAAAAGCCAGGTGGAACATCCTGCAATTGTACTCCCGGAAATACAGACAGAATGAAATGGTAAAGCGATTCGATGACTTTGTATGGATGCCGGTGGATGAAGATGAATTTTGCAGTGGGGAACATCTCTTTGATCAAGCCTATCCTGGTTAGATGGCACGGGTTTTTCCCGATGTACCTGGTACCGCCGGTATTGAAAACCGCTTTCGCGATCATTCCGCGATACGCTTCCTGCCATTGGGCTAATAAATGAGGTGAAAGATTCCCGGTAAATAATTCCCGGTCGATGATCCGGTCAAACTCAGCGGGAAACAAGAAAAATTTATAGATGGAGGAAGGCTGAATGTTCATCAGTCCGAAATCCTCCTCCTGCGGGAAATCCATATCCATGCTTACGTTGTCGTATGGCCTATGGGCCGGAACCATGTGATTGATCAAGTGTTTCAGCCACCACGACTGGGTAAGGAGCAGGTTTGGAAAAACTGTCTGGAATGTGGTGGTATACGCTGCTTCAGGATCCTGGCACAGGAGATTGTGCAGCAGGGTGGTGCCGCTGCGCCAGAAACCGATGATAAAAACAGGTGGGTTCTTTAACCGAAGCTCCCGGATGCGCTGTTGCCACAGGATCCGTTCAGCCAAATTAAAGGGTTCCAGGATTCCTGCAGCAACCTTTGAAAGTATGAACTTCATGCGGTACTTTTCCCCAACATCATACATACCTTTTACTGAAGAAATATTTTTGAGTGAACTTCCGGCAAGGGTAGTAACGGGAAATCTGAAATTGGTGCTGCGCATGATATGATTGTTAAACCCTGGAGTATGAAAACTGTTTTATCGAAAATTCAAAACCGCCGTCACTCCGGTAATGTTGCAGCAGGAGTCGCGTTGAGCGTTTGCCTTGCCAGATCAGGATTAATGCTAAAAAATGCCAAATAATTTGTAAGATGAACCTTTCCGGTGAGTTGTTCGATAAAGTGTGAGCGATTCAAACGGTCCATTACCGGGCCTTTGACTTCTGAAAGATGGAGATTGATCCCTCCGTCTTTAAGCCGGAGGTTGATCGCCTCAAGGCTTTCGAGTGCTGAGATATCAATCGCATTAACCGCAGGACATTCCAGGATGACATGCTTTATCTGAGGATTTGCTGCCACGGCCTGGTTTATGTATTCTTCGACGAAACGGGCGTTCGGGAAAAAGAGACTCTCATCCACCCTCAGCGATAGGATGGCTGGGTCTGTCACAACGTCATGACGTAACACGTTCCGGAAATGTGTGGTTCCCGGGATCTGACCGACTATGGCAATGTGTGGCCGTGATGTGCTGTAGAGGTGCAGGACGATGGAGAGAGCAACCCCGGCAATAAGCCCCGGTTCAATACCTTCTATCAACGTAATGAGAATCGTAACGGCCATTGCGGCAAAATCCGCTTTTGAGAATGTCCATGCATGTTTGAGTGCACTGAAGTTCACCAGTGAAAGCACTGCCACGATGATGGTGGCGGCGAGGGTAGCGTTCGGAAGAAAGTAGAGCAGCGGGGTAAGAAACATTGTGGTGAGTGCAATGCCAACCGCCGTAAAGGCTCCGGCTGCCGGTGTTTCAGCGCCGGCATCGAAGTTTACAACTGAACGGGCGAATCCGCCTGTTACCGGAAATCCGCCTGAGATGGCTGAACCTACGTTGGCAGCGCCCAATGCAATCAGTTCCTGGTCGGGATCGACCCGCTGCCGTTTTTTGGCAGCAAGCGTGAGCGCTACCGAGATTGACTCCACATAACCCACAATGGAGATCAGTAGTGCCGGCACGAGGATCTTCAACCAGAGCGCCATATCAAGTGGCGGGATGGCAAGTTTTGGCAACCCGCCGGGTACCTTCCCGACGATCCTTACTCCTTTATCGGCAAGGCCAAGGCCTGATACGATGACAATTGTAGCTATGATGGCTACAACCGGGCCAACCTTTACCATGACGTCGGAAACTTTTACACTCAATCCAAGGCGGACTAACAGCGGCTTCAGTCCGCTGCGAACCCAGAACAGAAAAAGCAGCGAACCGACGCCGATCGCTGTTGTGGCGATATGGATCGCCGGAATGCTGTGCCACAGCGAGATGACAATGTCCAGAAAACTCTCGCCTTCAGCATGGATCCCGAGAATTGGCGCCAACTGGCCTGCAGCGATCTGAAGTCCCGATGCTGTTATAAAACCTGCAATAACCGGGTGGCTCAGAAAGTTGGCAAGAAATCCCAGTTTCAGAAAACCCATGGCCAGCAGCAGCAAACCGGAGACCATGGCGAGTGCAACTGCCGCCCCGAGATACTCCGGGGTTCCCTGCGACGCGAGCTGACCGGCGGCTGCCGCAGTCATTAGGCTGGCAACAGCCACGGGGCCGACAGCCAGTGCACGGGAAGATCCGAATATCGCATAGAGTAGAAGGGGAGCCATCGAGGCATAAAGTCCTACTTCAGGAGGCAGCCCGGCAAGGATTGCATAAGCAAGCGATTGCGGGATCAGCATCATGGTTACGATCAGTGCAACGATCATGTCGTTGGCGAAGGTTTTGCTGGTATATTTTGCCCCCCAGTCAAGGATCGGGAAATATGACCGCAGTATTTTAGCAGATTTCCCGATAAAAGAGGTGTTGTCCATAGTATGCCTTTTAAGTATGATTAATTTTTCTTCAGGATAGCCGTGGGAAGCATTACTGCAGCCAGTACCCGAAGTGACCAGTCAGGTGCATTATCGGGGCGGATGACATCGGCCCGATTGCTGTTTCCGGCAAATGACCATATGTTGTTCGACAACACGCCCAAAAAGATCAGCCAGAATTTCATATTTTCAATTATTATTCAAAACATTTTTCGCTGCCCTCTTGCCCATGATGGGGGCAATAATGTAACTGAGGATAATAGACCACAATGTCCAGATGACAACCATCGCCACCATATTTGGTTGTACATTCGCAATGGTTAACACGCCAATCAGGACAGCTGCTATATTCCGCGTACCCATACCCAGAGATAAGACAACTTTCTCACTACGGTTAAGTCCGAATCCGGAATAAAAGGAGATCACGGCCATCACGACCATAAAAATGGTCAGGGAAAGCATGGCCATGCTGCCGGCCGTAGCCCACATCTGTTTATAATAGAGCATGATACAAAATATGGTAGTCAATAAGGTGGTCAGACCTGCCAGTTTCTTTACAGGCTTGAAGATCTTATCGGCAACTTTACTGGCATATGTGTTAATAACGGCGCCAATAAGCAAAGGAATCAGCACGGTCATCAGGAGTGGCTTCAGGAGCGACATCACACTCAAATCAATCCCCTTGACCAGCATTGGTGCGATCAACGGCATTAACAAAGATGTACCGATGGCCGCCACCGGTATGAAAGCACCTGCGAAGACAACGTCTCCATGGGCTTTTGGGAGAAGCGGCGGGAGAAAGGGTGCACATGGAGCCAGGCTTCCAATTAACAATACAATGATATATGCATTATCCAGGGGAAGTAACACAGATATCAGATAAGCAACTGCAGGGCCGATCACCCAGCCCAACCCGATCGTCAGACCCAGGAATTTCGGATTTCTGACTATCCTGAACATCTTGCCAAGGTTAACCTGTAGTCCCATGCTAAAAAGGTTCGAAATAGTGAAAACCATCACCAGTGGATTAAACATTGTCTGACAAAATTGCATGAATGTGTCCATTGTATTTTCCTTTTAAGATTTTAAGTATATAAGAAAACGTTAGATCTATTATCCGATTCCGGAACTAATTTGCTGATCCTTTTTTATAACCACTGTTCTCGATGACAATTTTAAGGTTTTGAGCTGCAGCAACCAATGAGGTTGTGACAATATATTGTGTTCCGTCAGGCAAGTCCTTATAGGTTACATCAAAAATCACTTTATCTTCAGGCTTATCAATGTAAGTCGTGATATTTCCGGCCATGAGTTTTTGATTGGCCTTGTCTAAAGAGAGAGATAGCATGTCGCCCTGTTGAAGATAATCCGGAAAGCTGAGTTTGAATTTTTTCCCGGGTTCAAGTACCTGGATGGTGACTTTACCGGCTCCGTAAATCTGTTGAATTTTTTCACCGTCGGGAGGCATGTATGCTTTAATTTTTTCCATGGCTTTGGCTATGTAATCTGCCATTTCCTCTTTTTTGTTGGCAACAATCTTGCCTTTCAGTCCACGCGGAGCTTTCGCCTGGTCGGTACCACCTGTGGCCACCTTGGTGAGTTGCCCGTCGACGCTGTAATAACACTGATTTTGTTTCGTTGATTTCAGTTCACCCTTGATGTAGGTCTTGGTGGTTTCGATCCAGGCATATTGTTTGACCTTTTCCTTGCTCTGTAAAAGGTTTGTTTTGATCATGGCGATGGTTTCTTTCATATCGGCCTGGGCAAAACTTGTTGCAGTGATTGCAAACAGGATCAGGGAGAGCAATAAATTTATTTTTTTCATGATGTTCGTTTTATTTGTGGATACTGGTATAATTGACCTCCCCCTTTGGCTCCCTCTCCTGAAGGAGCGGGGAGAGGCTGGAACGGTTATTTTAATTCCCGGCACGATGTGAGCGTGAAAGCATGCTGCCGGAGATATTGCGGACTTTGAATCCGTTTTGTAGAAGGATTCGCGTCGCGTAGTAGGAGCGTTGTGCGGAACGGCAAAAGACTGCGATTTCGCGATCGCGCGGAAGTTCGTCCAAACGTGCACGCAACTGCGGCAACGGAATGTTGAAAGCGCCCGGAACTGCCTCTGCCTCGATTTCCGGGGGATTGCGCACATCGAGGAGAAAGTCATTGTCCAAAGAATCCCAGTGGCATACCGGCATGTCGCCCCGAAGAATGTTGGCAGCAATCATCCCTGCAAAGTTGACCGGATCCTTCCCTGTGCCAAACGGTGGTGCATAACAAAGTTCAGACTCTTCCAGGTCGTATACGGTACACCCCATTTGAATAGCCATGGCGAAGGAGTCGATCCGTTTGGGAACACCGTCTTCGCCCAAAACTTGTGCTCCAAGCAAGAGCCCGTTGGATTTCCTGAATATGACCTTCATGGGCAGAAGTTTCGCCCCCGGATAATATCCTGCATGCGAATTCGGATAGAGATAGATCTTCTCATAATCAGTATCACCAAGCCCGATAAGTTGTTTCTCACTTACGCCGGTCTGGGCAATGGCTGCATCGAATAGTTTACAGATCGAAGTGCCCTGGGTGCCACGAAAACGGGAGTCGCGGCCGGCAATTACATCGGCAACGATGCGCCCCTGACGGTTTGCGGGTCCGGCCAGCGGAATGAGCGCCCATTCGCCTGTTACGAAATTTTTGACTTCGACTGCATCGCCCACCGCAAAGATATCGGGGTCGGTTGTGCGCATGTGCTCGTCAACACGCATGCCTCCGAGTTTTCCTAATTCGATGCCGGCCATCTTTGCCAGCGCGGTTTCCGGGCGTACGCCAATGGCCATGACAACGATGTCGGCCGGGTGTACTTTCCCTGATTCTGTGAGAACCTCCAGCGAACCTGCCGCCGATTTCCTGAATCCGGCCACACCGTCACTGAGTTCTACATTGACGCCATGTTTTTTCAGGTAACCCTCAACGATGCGTGCCATTTCAGGGTCAAGGGGCGGCATGACCTGGTTCAACTTCTCCACTAGTGTTACTTTGAGTCCGCGTTCAACGAAGTTTTCCACCATTTCGAGGCCGATAAATCCACCTCCGACTACCACTGCCTGCTTTGGTTTAGAAAGTGTGTCATGACCTGTGAACGAATTTCCGACTGAACGGTCAATATCACGGTCAAGCCATGCTTTTATATTTCGGGCATCAGGAACGGTTCTTACAGAGAAAATTCCGGGAAGATCGATGCCCGGCAGTGGCGGACGGATCGGCGCGGATCCCGGTGACAGCAGTAGTTTATCGTAATTCTCCGTGGTTACTTCACCGGTCAGGTGATTCTTCAGTTCCACCGTTTTGAGTTTGGCGTTGATGCCGATCACCTCGCAGTTTGTGCGGCAATCGACGGTGAATAATGCACGGAACATTTGTTCAGTTGCCACAAGCAGGCTTGACTCTTGTTCAATTGTTCCGCCAACATGATAAGGAAGTCCGCAGTTCGCATACGAAACATAGGGTCCGCGTTCCACCATCAGGATTTCAACATTTTCATCCAATCTGCGGAGGCGTGCTGCACATGAGGCACCACCGGCCACTCCACCTACAATGATTACTTTCATAGTTTTTACGTTTTAATTATTATTGTTTTTATCAGCAAATACGATATATCAATCACTTTTTTTTATTTTTTTCAAATCCCTGCCCCACCGGTATTGGCAGACGATGGCAATTGCATCGAAATCACTGCCCGTGCGTGTTGAAACGCCGGTACTTGCATGTAATTTAATTGAATGATGGATGTTTACCGGAAGTGCGAATGTTAATCCGAAACGGGAGTTCTCCTGCAGGTCATTTCCTTCAATGCCGTCTACGGTTGTCCGCCCACCCCAGTAATAAGTGCCATCAAGGGCCGCCCATATTCCATGCCAGATATTGTAAACGACATGTCCCTGAACGTACCCGATCGGTGACTGTGACCGGGTTTTCCCCTGATAAAAATCATTGTTAACTGTGTAAAATGAAGCGCCAGTTGCCAATTCCAGGTAAAAGTGCCATATTGTTTTGGAAATACCCAGTTCCGGTTTGAAGGTAAAACGGTGTGTTCCGATATTTACAAGTCGGTCGGCATCGTACTGACTAGCAGGCATAAATACCTGCAAACTCACCCCTACGACCAGGTTTTGCTTATAATCTTTAAACCCCGAAAGTGGCATGGCAGGTGCACCAAACAGATTCAAGGAGAACCGTACACGGGGATCGCCAAATCCGGAAACAATGCGTGAAACAGGTTGTCCCTGGAAATCGGCTGTACCAGAAAGCCAGGCATATGGCACAACCATGTCAATCTTACCGGACATCTTTCCAATTCTGATGGAACGGGCATAGGCCAACACAGTTCCATGAATCTTGATATTTGCATTATCCAGCGGAACGGCCGGGTCAAATAAAACTCCTCCGGCCGTATAGCCATAACCGGCAAGAAGAAAATTCAATCCGACCGGAACATTTGAATAGGCGCGTGGTTCCAAATCCTGGGCATGAGCATGGCATCCCATTGACAAAACAGCAATGATTGTGAAAAACTGAACAAATTTTATATCAAATCCTGTAAAGCCCATTTTAAACTATAAATTCTGAATGTATCTTTAAAACTAGTTTTTAATCAGCAATCCTTTTCTTCGTAACAATGCGTCACCTTCGCTGTGGCTGTCGAAATAATACAACTTGGCTATTGTAATCCGTTTTGCAAGTAAACTGCAAGCGATGCTTGCCAGGAAAGCGCCTGCCAGCGGGCCAATCAAATAGATCCACCATCCGTCCCACTGTCCGGAAATAATTGCCGGCCCCAGACTACGAGCCGGATTTGTGCTGGTTCCCGAGATGGCTGCTTCCATCGGGACCATGATGGCATACAGAAACGGGAACATATATGGCGTAAACTGACGGATCTGCCTGAATCCAATGAAGATAACCAGCAATGATACCATGATAAAGGTGGTAACAATTTCACCGGTTAAAGCAGTAAGAATAGAGTAGCCTTCTCCTGGCACCGTTGCTCCGAATTCAATACTTCTGCCCATCCGACCCCAGAGCAGGAGCGGCAGGCAACCAACAATGGCACCGGTTAATTGTGCCAGGATATAGGTAATGGCAAGGCGTCCTTCGATCTTGCGAAACAACCAGAAAACCATCGTAACGGCAGGATTGATGTGCGCTCCGCTAGTCTTTCCGATCGCTGAAAGTGCAATTGCAGCGCCTGTGGAACCGAAAAGAAACCCGGTGATCATCTGGCGCAGTTTCACGTCTGGAATAAGTTGTGCCATCGGACTGCCCGATCCGAACATCAGGATTACCCACGAAAGGCCTGCCAGCAGCAACAAGGCCGTGCCTGAAAACTCAGAAATAAAAAATCTTATGCGATATTTCAGATCTTTCACTTCATCCATGGATTTTACGTTTAGTTGTTATTTAGCAGATGTAAAACGAATACAAACAGGAGCGTCTATCCCTGATGTCTGCGCTGTTTGAATCAATTTACCGGTAACCTGATCAATCCGGAAGATGACAATGTTGTCGGAATCCTGATTAGCGGCAAAGAGCCAATTCCCGGTCGGATCAATCACAATGTTGCGCGGAATCCTGCCTCCGCTTGAAATCCACTCGACGGGTGTTAATTTTCCGTCGATGGAATTGATGGTGAAAAGCCCGATACTATTATCTCCCCTGTTTGATACATAAAGAAATTTGCCTTTTGCATCTACTAAGATTTCCGCCGCAGTGTTTTTTCCGGAAAAATTCCTTGGAAGCGTTGAAAGTGTCTGCTTGGCCTTCATTACTCCGGTTTCTGATTCATGTGAAAATGAAGTAACTGTTGATGACAATTCGTTCAGCACGTAGATATATTTTCCGGATGGCGAAAATGCAATATGCCTCGGACCGGAGCCGGGGTTCAACTTTACAATCCCGGAATCGGTTGGAGTAAGCGAACCCGTTTTGGCATCGAACCGGAATACCAACACCTGGTCAATTCCAAGATCGGCTACCATTACGAATTTATTGTTATTGGTTGCCTGGATAAAATGAGCATGTGGACCGGCCTGGCGATCAGGGTTCACACTGGAACCTGAATTTTGTATCAGGGAGGTATGCATGCCAAGTCTACCATCAGTGTTAACCGGAAATACTACCACATTCCCGCCGTTATAGTTTGCAACCATCAGATACCGGCCCGACTTATCCAACGACAAATGCGCCGGAGCAGCGCCTTGCGAAGAGATTTGCTGAAGGAGGTTTAACTTTCCAGTCTCCCTGTTTATGGCAAAAACACTTAACGCCCCGGATGATTTATTTTCAAAAGAATCCAGTTCATTCACAGCATAAAGAATTCGTCCAGCAGAATCAATGTTGAGAAAGGATGGATTGTCTGTTATGGCTACCGGACCAACCTTTCTTAAATCGCCATTGTCAGGATTGAACCGGAAGGCATAAATGCCATCACTTCCATGACCGGTATAGGTTCCCACATAAACCATACTTATTTTATCAGAGGCGCAGGCATACAGAAAAAGGATGGATAAAAGCATACAAATAAAACAACAGTTACTGACTAATAAGTGTTTATGTAAATATTTCTTCATTTCGTTTTATACCACTGAAGTACTAAATATCAGAAAACTGAATCACAACTTTGATGTCATCCGGTTGCCTTTCCAGTGCCTTCATGAAGTTCTCCGGCCTTTCAACGCGTGTGATGAGTTTTGCCAGCCATGATTTATCGGCTTTGGCCAATGTTTGCCCGGCCCTGTACCAGTGCCGTTTGTTGGCATTGACGCTTCCAACAATCACTGTATTTCGTAATACTGCAGCAGCAGCAACATTGGCTGTTGGAGCTGATGTTACCACACCGCCATGCCCGACACCGGTAAGACAAACGATCCCATTTGGCCCAACTTTCTGGATACAATCGGAAATTACCTGCCCAACGCCTGTACATTCAACAATTGCATCCGGTTCAAATCCCAGATTAGCGACACTTCCCGAGTGATAGATGGCCCCCAGTTCTCTTACCAGGTCGGGTTTGGACCCCGATTCCATCCTGTCAAGGACATGTATTTCTTCAATCCCATGTATTTTGAGACTCAGGGCAGCCAGAAGGCCTATTGGTCCCGCACCTGTAACCAAAACAACACGGGGTTCCCAGAATGAACGCCGGCCAATCATGCCGATCTGCTCCAATGCTTTTGTTACAACCGTTGTAGGTTCAAGAAGAACACCCAGGATTCCCAGGGCTGAATCAACTTTTACGGCGTATTCAGGCTCGATCCGCCAGCGTTGCGACATGAATCCGTGGATCTCTTTAATACCTCGCTCGGTGTAAAGGCCGTTGCGGCACATATCCCATTCGCCCACAGCACAATTCGGACAAGGTACAGGATCCGGACGCCGCACGATGCCAACCACCAGGTCGCCCTTTTTGAGTCCGCCCGCAGGACCCGGATCAATCACGCGGCCCAATGATTCATGGCCCAGGATAAGATATTGCTGGCCCGGAGGGGCCCAGCCATATTTTCCTTCGACAATTTCCACATCGGTACCGCACACGCCAACGGCAACAGCCTCCACGAGCACCGACCCGTCACGTACATCCGGTTCCGGCATCTCCATATATCTTGCGGTTCCGGGTATTTTTGGTTCAACTGTAATGGCTTTCATAATTGGTTCATTAAGATTATGTTATTCAAGATGACTGATGCAATTAACTTTACTTTTTCGGGGCAACTTTGGTATCTTTATGGAATGCGGCATTCTTTCCACTTTTCAAAAGACTATCACCTGCAAGATGTCCATAAAGTTGGATGAGCATTGCTGTGACCCCGGTCCATCCCGTTTGATGACTGGCGCCTAGTCCGGCACCATTGTCGCCATGGAAGTACTCGTAAAAGAGAATGTAGTCGCGCCAATGCGGATCTGTCTGGAATTTCTCTGTGCCTCCATATACAGGTCGCCTGCCGTGTTCATCGCGGGTAAATGTGCTGGTAAGTCTGCGGCTGATCTCTTTGCTCACCTCAAAGAGGTTCATCAGTTTTCCGGACCCGGTTGGACATTCGACTTTAAAATTGTCTCCGTAATACAGGTAGAACTGCTGCAGCGCCCTGACAAGCAATAGGTTTACCG
This sequence comes from uncultured Bacteroidales bacterium, assembly GCA_903959905.1. Classification (GTDB taxonomy): domain Bacteria; phylum Bacteroidota; class Bacteroidia; order Bacteroidales; family FEN-979; genus CAIVAT01. The sequence goes on along the minus strand of CAJBYO010000085.1, from coordinate 15,916 downwards.
GCATCCACACGGGTCCGCGCCAGTTGGAGTTGCCACCAAACATTCCTGTATTCGACTCGGCAGGCAGATAATCGACCCGGTACTCTTGTCCCCCTTCATGCAATACGTATGGGTGCTGCTCATGGAATTTTGAAATTGAACGGATTCCATGGGGGCCTAGGAACTCATTCTCGTCCAGCATCTTGTCAAGGATCCTTCTTAGCCGTTCCGGGTTAACAAGGGCAAGAATGCCCCTTTCATTCACTCCGAAATGGCCTGGTCCGGTGGGGTGTATGGAGGCCCAAAGTTCAGGCATTCTGCGCTTGCGCTCCATAATATTGGCCATTGCAGCCGGGATATGTTCACGCTGACCCTTTTCGATAACACTGGTGGCGCACAAAGGCAATAATCCTACCAGCGAGCGAACTTTCAGCTTTGTGGCACTTCCGTCGGGTAACCTGAGCAGATCGTAGTAAAAACCGTCCTCCTCATCCCACATCCCCTCAGGACCCTGCTTGTTCATAGCCATGGCAATGAATTGAAAGTGCTGTGTGAATTTTACAACCATTTCTTCATAGGAAGGATCGTGAAACGCAAGTTCTGCAGCCAGTTCAAGCATGTTCTGGCTGAACAGCGCCATCCACGCTGTACCGTCGGCCTGTTCAAGGCTGCCGCCGGTCGGCAAAGGCGCGCTCCGGTCAAAAACGCCAATATTGTCAAGGCCAAGGAATCCGCCTTCAAATACATTTTTGCCATACCGGTCTTTACGGTTTACCCACCAGGTAAAGTTTATCAATAATTTATTGAAGGTCGACCTTAAAAAATTCACATCTGCCTTGCCATTTATGGCCATATCCATTCGGTGCAGAAATAAACTGGCCCAGGCATGTACCGGTGGATTTACATCGCTGAAATTCCATTCATACGCCGGCATCTGCCCGTTGGGATGCAGATATAAACCTCGGAGCATAAGCTCCATCTGCTCTTTGGCAAAATCGGGATCAACAATGGAGAGTGGGATCGCATGAAACGCAAGATCCCAGGCAGCATACCATGGATATTCCCACTTGTCGGGCATAGAGATGATGTCTTCATTGAGCATGTGGTACCATTCTGAATTGCGGGCATTCTTGAAGCCAGAATGGAGAGGGTTGGAGTTATGTTCGTCCAGCCAGTTGTCTCCGTCAAAAAAGAAGAACTGTTTGCTCCAGAGCATCCCGGCAAGGGCCTGCCGCATCACATTGGCCTCATCGGCACTTATGGCAGAAGGGGTTACTGATTTGTAAAATTCATCTGCTTCGTTCAGCCTGCCAGCAAATACCGTATCAAAACTTTTCCCGAAGATGTTGCCGTTACTTGCATTAGATTTTCCGGTAAGCCGCAACCGGATTTCCGATGTTTGGCCGGCACCGATATTCACCTGGTAATGTGCCGCAGCTTTTGTTCCCTGAAGTTCAGGATTTACTTTCTCTTTAAAATCATTTACCACACAATCGTTAATGCCATCTTTAACATACGGACTTTCGTTTTTTGTCCCGGGGAAAAGCCTTTCGTGATTTGTTTCGTTTTCGGTAAAAAGAAGCGGTACGTCTCCTTCACATGAAAAAGTAAATTCACCAAGTATTGAATGATTGGCAGAGAGTGCACTCACCCCTTTCTTTGTCTTGATTTGCGTAAGTTTAGGTTTCGTTGAAGCCCTGTTCGAATCAGATATCCAGGCCGACCAGTCGTTGCGGAACCAGAGTGTAGGCAGCAGGTGCAGATCGGCGGCTTCAGGTCCCCGGTTGGTAACGGTGATCTTCACGAGGATGTCATCCGAACCCGCTTTAGCGTATTCGATAAAGACATCGAAATAACGGTCTTCATTGAAAACACCCGTGTCGAGCAATTCATACTCCATCTCCTCCCGTGTGCGGTTACCGTTTGTTTGCACCAGATCTTCATACGGGAAAGCTGCCTGCGGGTATTTGTACAGGTACTTCATATAGGAATGGGTCGGTGTGCTGTCAAGATAGAAGTAGTACTCCTTCACATCCTCGCCATGATTGCCCTGGCTGTTGGTCAATCCGAAAAGCCGCTCCTTGAGAATGGGGTCTTTGCCATTCCACAGGGCGAGGGCGAAGCACAGACGCTGCTTGTCATCGGAAATGCCTGCAATACCGTCTTCACCCCAGCGGTAGGCACGTGAGCGGGCATGATCGTGGGTGAAAAAATCCCAGGCATCGCCACCCGGGCTGTAGTCCTCGCGTACAGTTCCCCATTGACGTTCACTTAAATAGGGACCCCACTTTTTCCACAGACTCTTGTTCTCCCGGGCTTCTGTTAATCTGGTCTTTTCCATTGTTATAAATTTTCCGTCGTATTATTTTTGCTTTTCCAATTGCTGCTCTTTCATTTTTTGTTCCTTCCTCATTTTCTTCTCTTTTGCCTTCTCTGCGTTTTTTGCTTTTGCTTTTTCGCCGGCTCCGATTGGAATGCTTGCAAATAAATAGAATGATGAGTTTCGTTGAGGATCGCCGGCGTTGTTTTTCAGAATATCCATAAATCCGTAGTAATACCTAAGGCCAAAATTCATCCCATTCAACGCATCTATGGCATACCCGATACCGGCCATACCTCCCACATCGATCCGATTGTACAGGTCCCTGACATCGTTCTTAAATGTGAGATCCTCCTCGTTTTCGACCTGGGTGGAAAAGTCATCGTTTGCTTTATAAAGTAAACTGATCATCGGGCCCAGTTCAACAAACAGATTATTCTTAAACTTGTACCTTATTAAAACCGGCACGTTGAAGTAACTTAATTTCCGGTCGACAGTGCCACCAATAAAGAGGCTGTCAAGAGCAGTGGAATCTGAGTTGGTAAGATGGTACGGACTGATCCCCCTAGCTCCAAGGGCTGATTTAACCAGTACACCTGTATGGAGATACCATGGTTTATCCTTTTTAAGCAGAAAATCAAAATAAAAACCAAGATTAAAACCGGTACGGTATTTTGAAGGACTTAGGTTACTTATGGTGGAAAAATTTGCTCCGCCATCGAGCCCGAATTTTAATGTCGGAGAATTGAGTTTGTCCCCAAACAGCAATGATATCAGAACCTGGCCTTGCATCACCTGTGAAATTAGCATGATGGCCATAATCGGCATTAGTATTTTCTGGATTTTCATTCTTTTGTATTTAATGTGGTTGCTTTAAAGATTCTGGTTTTTCTTGTTTATTGTGTTATTTGTCTTTGTTTCGTATTTAAGCTGTTCAAATAGATCATATTAGGCAGCCATCCAATTAAAAACGAAACCCCAGATGAACAAAAATTTGTGCTGGTTTTGATTGGTCATTCTTAAATACATCCTTAAATCCATAGTTCAACCCGGCTTCAAGTACCATAAAAAATATATTTACACCAATTCCTGCCTGGCCGTAAAGATTAAAAGTGTTGATTTGATCCTTACCTATCCCAAGATCATTTTCTCCGACGCCAATTGCAAAAGACGGGATTGCACTGACAAAAAGGCGAAGTGCGAATATCCTGTTGGTGGCCGACAGGAAATTTATCCCGCCGGTAATTGGGATTCCGATATCTCTGATACTGAATACGCTATCGGTAACAGTTGTGTCTGCAGGCTTTGATAAATCGGTAAGACTATATACAGCGTTATTATAGCGTGCACCAACTTGCCAGTAAAAAAACTTGCCACGTTTATAGGCACCGCCCAGCATATAACCCGGAACTGTGTGATTTTCATAACTGGCGCCCGAAACACTTAGCATATTCAAACTGCCACCAACATAAACGATGAATTCGTCATTCCACCCCTTTCCTTTTTCCTTGCTCTTTTCATTCTCTTGCTTTTTTAAGGTCGTATCGGACTGGCTCATCTTAAGAGAATCTGTTTGTGAATTGGCAAAGAGGTAAAAAAAGGTTAGAACGAAAACCATAAGAGGGAACCGGCCTTTGCTGATCATACGTGAAGTTTTCATATTACTGGTTTTAAATTTGTTAACTATCAGAAACTGTTTGATCATTAACCTGATTGCCTTCAGATGCTGAGTTAATCCAACCTGCAAATAACTTATAACCCAACGACATCACGATGGCTCCGGTAAAGAGCCCGATAAAGCCGGAGAAGATGAATCCGCCGATAACGCCGATGAATATCACCACCATGGGGACCGGGGCGCCCTTTCCAATCAGAATGGGTGTGAGAACGTCGTCTGAAAAGCTTACCACCAGAAGAGACACGCTCCATAATATTGCCGGCAGGATCTCACTCGCTGCGAATAAATAAATCATGACGGGCACAGATATCAAGAATACCGGTATTTGACATACCGCTAAAACAAATACCAGCAATGTCCATATCCCGGCATAGGGAATACCTGCCAGCCAGAATACTATTCCGTGCAACATTGCCATCACGAGCGCTTCTCCAAGTATCCCTTTAACAACACTACCGACAATTTTGAGTGTGATATCAGCAAATTCATCTCCCCTGTTACCGGCTGCTTTCCTGAAAAAATTACGGATCGCTTCACCGGCTCCTCCGATAACCAGCAATATCCCTGCAATGAAAAGCGACACCATGATCTGAATTACACCGCCGGCAGCGCTTAATATTCCCATGGCTAATTTGTGCCCGATGCCGATCAACTGGTCTTGATATTTTACGATGACCTGTTCCAGGTTAACATAGGCACTTTGCCAGGTAGTATAAAGTTTCTCCCCGATAATGGGCCAGGCTTTGATCTTTTCGGCAGGCGGTGGAATAGTTAGTGTACCGCTATCATAACTCACCTTGAGTGCTTTAATCTCATCAATAAGGGAGCCTATCAAAAACCAGGTGGGGAGGATGACTATGACCAGGATAGTAAGAATGATAATGAATGAGGCAAGTTTTGGCTTTCCACCCAACTTTTTGGACAGTTTGCTGTGAAGCGGATAAAGTGCAACTGCAAGAATAAGGCTCCACAATATGATGTTCATAAAAGGATACATGATCAGCAGGCACCAGGCAACGATCAATAAAAGGATGAGCAGCCGGATGGTGGTATCGAAGATTGAATTGCCTGTTGATTTAGGATTCATGGAGCGAAAGAATTATAGTTAGTTAAGCTAAAAGGATAGTGATTATAACCCGAACCGATACTGCACTCCGCCGATGAATTGGTTCCGGGAGCCCAGGAAACCATACTCGGCACGCAGCATAAAATGCCTGTTGATCTGAAACTGAGTTCCTATTACGAAATTCCATTTGTTTTTCAGGGATTTCTCAAGTGAGTATTGAACAGTGGCGCTCTGGCCATCCTTCAATGCCGCATCCGCGGCAGTCAACACTTCACTGGTCTTGGCAAGGGCTTTGTTGGCGGCATCATACTTAGCCACGTTGATCGGGTTCTTTTGTTCAACAGGGGTCAGTCCGTCCCACCATGCAGTTACCTGCTGCGACGTTTCTCCGACTTTTACAAACCCCTGGTCAACTTTTGCCTGCAATTCAGCGGTGGGGAATACTTCCGACAGGTTTATCGAACCCGCGGTATTAGATGTAAAGTTAACCCTGAAAGCACCCACCCAGGCGGCGATGTTCATGTTCGGATTCTTAAACTGGAAGGTCTTGCCAACCCTGGGGTCAAATACGAAGGTAAAAACAGGCTTGTCGAGCGCGCTTACATCGGTCCAAACAAAATTCATGTCCAGGGCGATCCATATTCCTCCTGCTCCAAAGGTTGGCGTTATACCAAACCCAAGGGCTGTGGCGTCAAAATTGGCGGTGGTCGAAATTGAACCAACCTGCGACCAAGTGCTGTCAAAATCGGGAAGCCATACGCCGGCATTGATGGCCGTTGATGTTTTGGCTTTTGCAAAAACACCATAAACATTTAAAAAAGGGAACAGCCAGAAATCCGGCCTGATGTTGATCGAACTGGCAGATGCTTTCGCATCTTCGAACCGGATGATTTCATCCAGGTTGTGCATTTCCCCGTTGTTGAAGCCAACCATTAGGTTGTCGATGATCAGGCTGGATTCCTGCCAGAAATAATTCACGCTGATCCCGGCTGAGTAGGGGAGCTGATATCCTTTTGCGGCAGCTTTCTTACCCCAGATCGGCAAGATATAAGGGTATCCTTTTTTTTCAATACTATCTTTCAGCGCTTCATTTTTTGTTCCTACAATTTTATTGGTATAAACCTGGCTGAACACCTGTATGAAAAGAAGGAAACATGCTGCAAATAGTAAGATAGATTTTTTCATAGTTATCAAATAAAGTTATTAATTTTCAAATTGGTTTGTTTTCATTTTTGATTGATCTATTCGCTTTTTGATGGCTGATCATACCCTGGCTGTTCATAACTTTCAGCTCTGGTTTTGGCCCGGGCCGTTTCAAAGTACACATGCAGGATAAAGTTGAAAGCATAAAGGTTTGCTGTATCATAATGTGAATCGTACTGATAGGTGATGTTGGCCTCATATGCCAGGCGCGGCCCCCACGCCACGGTGGTCCCTCCGATCAGCCTGATCCTGTTCACTGTCGAATAGCGAGAATCCCAGTAAGGTTCTGCGTTCACATAAGGAATGATGGAACTGCGCCCCGCTGTTAACTCCTTCTCTAACATAATCCGGTAACGGAACCTGTACGAGAAGTTGGCATCATTGCCAACCCAGCGAAGGTCGGTGCGAAACCGGTTGGAAAGCAATACTCCGCCTTTGAGCGGGACCCTTTTATGAATTTCTGCGAAGAGCATGTCTTCAGTGTAGGTACCTGCGTTTTCACCAAGGCTCCAACCCTCCATAAACCCGCCTCTCACCAACCATGATTTCATCTGCTGAACCCTGTTTTCATCCACCAGCCTCCTTAGTGCGATGCGTTTCGTCTTCCCCCATGCAAAATCCACCTGTAAATAAATATTCAGATCACGGTACTTGCTCTCATTGTATTTCGTAATGGGGATGAATGCTGAAAGACGCCAGGACGGAGTCAGTTTGTACCATATATCGGTTTCGGGCCAGAATTCAAAAGAAGAATTCTGCGCGATTCCGGTATGGGTTAAATTTAAACTCATCATGAGCACAAATAAAGTGACAAAGAGGTTCCTCCTCATTTATTAATCTTTCTTGCTGAATTTCTTAAATACCCCGGGGTCTTTTGCCCTTGACGGAATAAAGAATCTTGCTCCTATGGAAATCCCGTATGTTAAAGAAGTCATTCCATAGGTTCGCCCCGAGGCAGTTTCCGACTCATATTGATTTGATAAGGCAGCAAAACCGACCAGAAGATCTACTGTTGGGGAAACCGAATAACCAATGTTGAACCATGTTGACCAGGTTAGTTTGGAGCCAACGCCAAATCCGCCGATGTCAGCTTTTAACTCGATCGGAATACGAGGATGCAGATAAAGGTGCGCCTTGAAACCAAGCACCGGATCCCAGAAATCGACATTTTCATCAAATTCATTGGTATTTGCGATTCCTTGTATCGATCCGAACAGATGATACATCGTGTAACGGAACCCGATATAGGGGTCCAGCATGAATTTAGTTCCCAGCCTGAACCGCATCCCGGCGATCAGCTCCAGGATGTGTTTTTGCATGGAGGGCTCAGCCGTAATGGTCTGATTGCCATTCTGGCTCGTCCAAAGAATTTTTGCCACCTCATTGTGGAGATAAATGTACGATGGGGCGACAAAGAACTTTCCTTTCGACAACTCGGTATTGATCATGAACGTACCGTTCAGCGAATTGACAAAATCGGACGGATCAATGCCGAAATCCTGCGAGAGCATTTCTGACTGCACCTTTCCATTCACCCAGGGCAATATTAAAAATGGCGTAATGTTGAAATTCCATTTATCCGGATTGCCTTTGGGATCATATTTGTTATCCTGACAATGGGATTGGAAGGTAAGCCCCAGGAGGAGAATGATCATTGTAATGCAAACCGGTATTTTTGATGATATCATGTTTTTCACTGGCATTTTCTCAATTTTCTGACGTTAAAAATGTGAACAATGATTAATTTTCAGTCTTTTGCCAGCCCTGCCCGGAGTTCTGGCCAGGTTCTCCGGGAGGTGCAGACAAAATCTCTGTTTAACAGTACTTAGCCCATCCGTTGGCCTGAAGCCAGCGGATCTGCTGCCTGTGGAAGTTTCGAAGTGGTTCTCTTCTTCCATTCTTCTTCAAGCAGTTCACGGGCTGCCTGTTCCAGGATGTCGGGCGCTGCCCATTTTTGAACATCAAAGTCGTTCCTGATGTAACCATGGCTGAGCATAAAGTCTTTGCCTATCTCTACTGATACCAGGTTCTGTAGCGAGAGGTTGGGAACCAAGTCGATGGGCTTGATACCTTCGAGAGTATGCTCAACATCCAGGTAGAATGTCTGTTTATCAAGGATAGCTGCTGCCGCAGGTTTGTGTTCATTGGCCCAGCGTCCAACCTTGATCATTCCTTTCATAAATGCAACTGCAAGCTCGGGGTGTTTTTCGTACATCACGTCGCTGCAGGTGATTGCGGCGGGGATATTTGCTACCTGCAGGGTCCAGTCGGGATACCTTGAAAGATCCTCAATCGACTTGAATTTGCCAGTAGCTTCTGAAAGCTGCTGTAATGGACCGCTTTGCATATACATCGCGTCAATTACACCATTTCCAAGTGCGGTTTCAAGCGGACGGAAAGCCAGGTCGTGTTTATGGTCGCGGCGAAGCCACAATTCCGATGGATTCTCCATTTCAGGACCCATCATTTCAGGATTGTCATACCAGTCGTCCGGGTAGGGGAATTCAACAATCTGGACATCATCGCGGGTCATGCCGTTCACTCTCAGCATCAGCTCGATACCCTGTTCTTCCTGGATTCCCCACCAGTCGGTTTTAATCTTATTCTGGCTCCTCGAAAGGCCGATCTTTTTACCTTTCAGGTCGGCCATGCGGTAGATATCGTCCCGTGAACGGACCATCATCACACCGCCTTCGCGCGGTGCATGTGTAACTCCAAGAAGTCTTGTCCTGCGAATGTCGGCATTAACATGAATGGGAGGGAAGAGACCGCCAAACCTGATGATGTTATCCATGTTATGGATGTAATGAGGATACCAGTCATTCTCTTTGCTTGCGCGCAGGTAGTAGTACTGAACATCCATCTTTTTGTAGATTTCCTTTGTCCAACCCAGTTCCTGGTCAACATTGCTGGCCGATATCAGCGGACAATTGGTGTAATACACTTCGTTCCAGTTTAAAGGAACAGTTTTAAGCTTGCCTGCTTTTTTTGCATCGGCAATAATTTCCTCCATGTTTGGAGCGGTTCTTTTTGTTGATTTTTCCATGATTAATTGTTTTTAATGGTTGTTTTTATATTTCAACATTCTCAAAATCTTCAACAGGGTTTCTTCTCATCCAATATAATTAGGCTGCTGCCAATATCTTGTCGGCCCTGGAAGCGAAAAAACGAGCCAATACCAGCCACAGGATTACAGGAACCGGCACTGCCAGCAATATCATGACCAACACATTCGGATCCTGAACCGGAAAGGTTGCAAATGCAACGAACATGGCGCCACCATTGCGGGAGCATATACCCAGCGACACAGCGCTGCGTTGTGCCTGATTCATACCAAAGCCCAGAAAATAAGCTCCAAACGCAATTATCACTATAAACAAAACCTGTGCAGCCACGGCAAAACTACCGAGCGCCTGAAGGAGTTCCCGCCAATACATGAATATAGTAAAACCCAATAAAAGTAAAGTAGTAAGGCTGGCCAGTTTTTTTACATAAGGAAAAATAGCCGTACCGGCTTTTTTTGCATAAACCATCATGAGAACGCCGGCTATGAGTGGCAAGAGTACCGTGAGTATAAGTTGTTTTGCCAATGCCATGCCACTAACCGATACACCGGGAATTAATACCGGAGCCAAAAGCGGCATCAGAATTACTGTGCCCACAACGGCCATTGGCATCATAGCGGCAGAGATGTCCATATCTGCCTTTGCTTTCCGGATTAAAATGGGTAACATGGGGGCCGTTGGCGCCAGGCTAAAAAGAAGTAACCCTGCTCCGTGAGCTTCGGACAAAGGCAAAATTTGAATGATTAAAATAGCCAGCAACGGCCCGATTATCCAGCTCCATATAAGGGTTAATGTTACCAGACGCGGGCTGCGTAAGGCTTTCATAGTTTCGGCAAGGTTGATTTCGAGACCCATCGAACCCAAGTTCGCCACACAATAAAGGATGGCTACAATTCCAAACATATCTTGTGTACTCATAGATTGAAGTTTTTGGTTATTCGTTTGGCTGGTTTCGACCTGATTTTTATTTTTTCGGAAAAACAAAGATGAAAGCAGTTCTAACCCCAAAGTCAGCCTTATTTCCTTCCGTGGCAGCCACCTGAATTCTGGGACCCACCTGAGCCTGGATAAGTTGTTTACCGAATTTCAGGATACCTCCTGCCATGATGTTAATAAAAGCATTGTTTTCAGAAGATTCCCAATAATGGGTGAATTCAGTATTCACGGTTAATCCCGTTCCGGTTTTCCAATTGTAGGTAACAAAAGGCTGCACATACATCTGGTTAACGTCTGTTCCCTCTTCACTGCCGGCTACAGACCATACCTGATTTACAAGAGCACCAAAGGTCCATCCATTTGCTTGTTTAAGTAAGATGGCAGTGGGCCCTAATCCAAACTTTTTGGATCCTAACTTATCATCCGTAGCAGTAGGTATTAAAAAGGCGCTACCCAATCCCCACACCACACCGCGTTTTACTTTAGCATTTGAAATCCAGGCGCTGACCAGCGCATCAGCTAAGCCAAACTGTTGACTATTTTCTTCTGTAATATCATGTTGCGCTATTATCGGAATAATGTATCGTGTGATCAGATTGAACTTTTCAGAGAGATCGAAAGGAATAATGGGTTGAAAATTCAACGTATTTCGTGAGCCATTGAATTCGCCGATACCTACATCCATATTATTCTGAAAGGGAACACTGATGAGCGCTCCAATGGGGTTTGCCAGTTTTTTTGCAATCTCGGCAGCATCATTTGCGGCTGGTTTTTGCTCCTCCTGTGCAAATGCTGAAAAAGTGCCTAAAATACAAAACAGGCTAAGGTTGATAAAGGTTTTTAGATTCATGATTTATACACTCCTTTGTTCAGTTCTTCCAAATGCTTCATCTATCATTGCCTGAAAACGATTAACCACTTCATCCGATGGTGTTTTATAGTCATCCAGTTCATAAATCACACCCAGCGATTCATACTTACCAAGCCCGAAACGGTGATAGGGCAGCAATTCATAATCAATTACATTTTTGTAGGGTTTTATGAATTCGAGCACTCCCATGACATGCTCATCATCGGCATTCACCCCTGGAATAAGCGGTGTTCGGGCGATAAATTCAACGTTGGGAAAAGTTTCATATGCTTTTTTGAAGTTGGCCAGAATCCGTTCGTTGCCTACACCTGTCCATTTTTTGTGCCTTTCGGAATTCATCAGCTTCAGATCATGAAGCATGGTATCAACATGTGGAAGTACTTTCTCGAGGAAAGACCAGGGTGCATTACAAGCTGTTTCAATGGCTGTATTGATCCCCCTGTTGTGCGCTTCCTGCAATAAGGCGGCAGCAAAATCGGGTTGAAGCATCACTTCCCCTCCGCTTATTGTCAAACCACCTCCGGTACTCCGGTAGAAAGATGCATCTTTTTCCACTTCGGCCATTACCTCGGCAACGGTCATTGTTTTGCCAAACATTTCAAGTGCGCCGGTCGGGCAAAGCGAGGTAATTTTCTCCGTAATGCCTTTGGCCAGCTGCCAGTTCACTTTTATCTTGCTATCGTCACCTTCCACAAAATAAAAACCGCCTTCAGGGAAGGGCTTTTTCAGGCAAATACTGCACTCTTTCCCCTTGCATTTTTTAGGATCGTATGAAACCTCGGGCTTCATTCCAATGCTTTCGGGATTACCGCACCACTTGCAGCGAAGCGAGCAACCTTTAATGAATACATTTGTGCGTATTCCCGGACCATCGTGGCTGCAATACCGCTGGATATTCAGAACGGTACCAGTTATTTCCAATATATTTTTTGTTTGATCTGTCATGACTATGCCTCCTTATTTCCGAAGTAAATACCCAATGAATCCGCTACCTGAAAAAACATGCTTTCGGCAGGAATCGTTCTTACTTTGTTGATGGCCTCAGCCAACGGAACAAACTTAACATCGGGTGGAACAAACGCCACCATCACCCCTTTACTACCGGCTTCGAGTGCCTGAATGGCTCCTGCTCCATAAGCTACGCCTAATTGGCGATCGACTGCAGATGGTACGCCACCCCTGACCCAGGGGCCGATGACCATCGGAAAGGTTTCTTCGGCGATTCGCAGTTGCAATCCTTCGGCAACAGCCTGTGCCGCCTGGCCTGACTTGTGAATTACGTATTCACTGTTGGAATCGCTGGTTGCCAGTGGCGATAACGAAGCTTTGAGTGAGGATACTTTTTCCTCTTTTTTCTGCTGGTTGATAATTTTTGCGCCTTGTGCCACAACTACCAGGCCCCAGGATTTTTTACCTGTCATATTGTTTTTCAGGTGTGTTGCAAGCTGTTGCAGATCAGCCGGAATCTCGGGAATCAGCACCGCATCGGCAGCAACTGCAATACCGGCCTGTAAGGCAATCCATCCGGCTACCTCACCCTGTACCTCAACAACAGCAATTTTATGGGCAGCTTTTGCCGCCAACCGTGCACGGTCCAACATGTCAATTGTAAAAGTAAGTGCCGTATTAAACCCAAAGGAAACCGACGTTGAAGCAATATCGTTTTCAATGGAACGTGGCACGCATACTGTATTTAAACCCTTTTTATGAAGCTGGTAAAGGATACTCATACCGAGTCCGCCAACGATGGAGATGACAGCATCAATATTTGCCGCCTTGATCCTTTTCAATAATTCATCAGACATATCGACCTCCTCAACCATTTCCAGTTCATTGACGATTCGCACATTAAACGGATCGACCCGGGCCGATTGCCCAAGAACACTGCTTGTATTAGGATCCAAATTCAACACCCGGGGATCGATCGAAATGATTCCGCCATTGGGGTATTTTTCTGGATGAAGAAGACCCTCAAATCCATCGAGGATGCCCACTAGCTCCCATCCCAATTGGCCGGCAGCAAGAGAGGCACCTGCAACCACCGCATTTATTCCGGGAATGTATCCGGCGCCTACCATGATCGCAACACGTTTTTGACTTGTTTCTTTACTCATTGCTTTTTCTCCTTTGTTATTATGGTAAAATAATTTTTTACAAATCAAAAAGCAAGGCATGGCGCAATGCCATGCCTTACCTTAAACATGTAAATCCTAATGCTGTTCAAAAGTCTGCAAGGTCCGTTCAATGACCTCATCCTGCACTCCCTTGGCCAGTTTGGTGAAGAACGCACTGAAACCGGCTACACGAACAACAAGGTCGCGGTAGTTTTCAGGGTGTTTCTGAGCTTCCCGGAGGATGTTTGTATCCAGTACATTGAACTGGATGTGATAACCATCGTTATCAAACAGTGTCTTGACCAGTCGGAGCACATTCTCCCGGCCTTTGCGTGTAGTCAGCTGATCCGGAGGGAGCTTCATGTTCATATGGGTTGCAGTGTACTTGATGGCATCCTGTGCCTTTGCCGCAGACATCACCAGCGCGGTGGGGCCGCTTACGTCGGTTCCCGGCATAGCCGAGAGACTACCATCGGTAAGAGCAACTCCTGCATATTTACCGTTGGGCAGAGCCCCGGTCACCATCCCCATCAGGTTGTGGATGCTTTTGGTATAGGCATCCGGCGCTGATTTAATGTCTTTGCTGATATAGTTGCCTCCGCCGTCAACACTGTTAAAAGCTGTGAGAATACTTTCGTATACCCTGTGGGTCATTTTGTTCACTTCAGGGATGTCGTTGCCGTGCTTGGGCGCTTCAAAACACATCTTGCGCACATTCTCGTATCCTTCGAAGTTGGCCGCCAGAGCCTTCTTGAGTTCGGCCATGGTGATCTTTTTATCATCATAAACCAGTTTTTTCACTGCCATAAGTGAGTTGGCCGCGTCAATGCCACCTACAACGATCTGGGCACAGGTGTAATAGTTGGCTCCGCCATTCCATACCTCGGTACCGGTTTCGATGCAGCCGCCGGTGAGGAGCGAGCGCCATGGAACCGGGAGGAAGTCGGCGCACAACATGCTGGCGATCCATGCACCGCGGCGAAGGACCTCCTCATTGAATAGCAGCTGCTTTTCAAAGGCCAAATACATTTCCTCGAAGGTCTTGAAGGTCTCGGGATCCCCGGTCTTGGGTCCGACCTGCTTTTTGGTGCGGGGATCGAAACCATTGTTCATCATCAATTCGATGATTTTGCCCAGGTTGGGTTGCCCTTCTACCGGGTGACCGGTTTCATAGGGAATGTAGGAGCCCACACAGGCGCCGATAGCGGTACGCCGAGCTTGTGCAAGGGTGATTCCCTTTTTAGAGTCACCAAACAGATTAAGGGCGCGTTTCATCATCACGTTGCCATTTACAAACTGTGGCATACCGACACCTGTGCCGATGACATCCAGCACTTTTTCCAGAAATTTGCCACTCATTCTTTCCGTATAGATGCACGACAGCGGAGGCTGTGGCAAGTGAAGGTAGCCAGCTGCATCAAGGATCAGGTAATCCATTTCTGCGGTGGCATCTTCCCCATCTTCGGTAAAGCCTCCGAGCGAGATGCTCTGACCCAGGTCGGCAGAGTTCTGCAAGGCTACCTTCTCTCCAAAGTAATAACCGATTTCGTTCAGTTTGATGAAGAGATTCTGGAGCATGAACGTGGCATCTTCCGGCCCGATCAGGCCAGCCGCTTTGTCGCGTTGATAATAGGGTTCGAGGTTCTGGCCCAGATAGGCTTCGGAGTAACCGCAGCCGACCTGCTCGAGTTCCGCGCACAGGTGACAGAGAAAGTGAACCTGTATGGCCTCTCTCAGGTTGCGGGCCGGATGCTCGGGCACCCATTCACAGGTTTCGGCAATCGCGATCAACTCTGCCTTGCGGGTTTCGTTCTTCTCTTTCGCTGCCATGTCCCGGGCCAACTCTGCATAGCGATGAGCCAGGCGGATAATGGACCGCATCAGTATGAGGCTGGCTTCATAGAAGTAGAGCTTGCTCGAATTGGACAAGCGCATTTCGAGGGCAGCCTGACGCTCCTCGACCTCCTTGATCATGGCAGCCAACCCATAGTTGTATATTCTGGGGTAGTTCAGATTGCCGCCGCCGCCCGGCCAGTCGAAGAAACTGATGACGAAGCCGGAATCATAACAAGGTTTCGGATCGAAACCATACTTCTTCTCAAAGATCTCCAGCGTGCGGGGTTTCAGCGCGCGCTTTTCCCAGTAATCGAGGGCCCACTGGTTTACCCTCTTGTCCTCCGGATCCTTGCACTTCTCAACGGTATTATCGTCCTTCATCCAATCGATGTTCCATTCCGGATAGGTGTAGATCCCGTTGACGGTGCTGGCCATGCTGCCTACAAAGAGGTTGTCGTCGATATAGAGCTTTTTCCTTTCCAGCAGGGTAGCCATGAACTTTGCCCGACGCATGATGTTCTGGTCCCCTTGCGTGTTCGTGTATACCTCCTCCATGATCCTGATCCGCTCAAAATCAACCTCGGCAGGAGTGCTCCTGAGTTGTTCTTTCAGCCTGTCAATCCGTGCCTTATCGGCTGTGACCTTTGCTGTGCGCGTGTTGTTCTCTGTTGTCATTTTGTCTCTATTTATCATTATGAATTAATATATTTGAGCCCACTCCGAAAAGTCGGACGGGCAATTTGGGTTAAATTGATTTATAATAATAGTTGTATATATTCATTTCCGACGTAGTTACAAACAAATGATTGTCAATAACTTGATTTGGTTTTATTGTTTTTTAACGGTAG
>CAJBYO010000084.1 GCA_903959905.1 uncultured Bacteroidales bacterium | reverse complement strand
GGTATTTCCATTTGCCGGAACAAAGGTGTAAGCGGCATTTGTTGCACCGTTTACATTCGCACCATTTACTTTCCACTGGTAGCCTGGTGTTAATCCGCCGTTAACCGGGGTGGCAGTTAATGTTACTGAAGTACCGGCACAAACGTTGGTTGCAGAAGGTACAATGGTTACGCTGACCGGTAATAACGGGTTCACGGTCATGGTCACCGTGTTGCTGATGGCCGGGTTCCCGCTCGTGCAGGTTTCACTGGAGGTCAGGGTGCAGGTGATGGTATTTCCATTTGCAGGAACAAAGGTATAAGCAGCATTTGTTGCACCGTTTACACTAGTTCCGTTCACTTTCCACAGGTAACCAGGTGTTAATCCGCCGTTAACCGGGGTGGCTGTTAATGTTACTGAAGTACCGGCACAAACTGTGGTAGCTGATGCAGCGATAGAAACGCTCACTGGTAATAACGGGTTCACGGTCATGGTTACCGTGTTGCTGACGGCCGGGTTCCCGCTCGTGCAGGTTTCACTGGAGGTCAGGGTGCATGTGATGGTATTTCCGTTAGCCGGAACAAAGGTATAGGCGGCATTTGTTGCTCCGTTTACAGTAGTTCCGTTCACTTTCCACTGGTAACCTGGTGTTAATCCACCGTTAACCGGGGTGGCTGTTAATGTTACTGAAGTACCGGCACAAACTGTGGTAGCTGATGCAGCGATAGAAACGCTCACTGGTAATAACGGGTTCACGGTCATGGTTACCGTGTTGCTGACAGCCGGGTTGCCGGTTGTGCAGGTTTCGCTGGAGGTCAGGGTGCATGTGATGGTATTTCCGTTAGCCGGAACAAAGGTATAAGCAGCATTTGTTGCACCGTTTACACTAGCTCCGTTCACTTTCCACTGGTAGCCAGGTGTAAATCCACCGTTAACCGGGGTGGCAGTATATGTTACTGAAGTACCGGCACAAACGGTGGTAGCTGAAGCAGAAATTGAAATACTAACAGGAAGCAGTGGGTTCACCGAAATAATCAATGGATTTGAAACAGCCGGGTTGCCGGTCACACAAGTCAGACTTGATATCAGGGTGCATGTTACCACATCTCCGTTAACCGGAAAAAAGGTGAAGGTTGGACTGATAGCTCCCGGAATAATTATTCCGTTCACTCTCCATTGCAGCATGGGGGTGGGACCACCGTTAACAGGCACTGCGGTTAAGGTTAATGCATCTCCGGCACAAAGTGTTGCAGGTGATGCTGAAATAGCAATGCTAACAGGCAGCT
The DNA here is from genome assembly GCA_903959905.1 of uncultured Bacteroidales bacterium. Classification (GTDB taxonomy): domain Bacteria; phylum Bacteroidota; class Bacteroidia; order Bacteroidales; family FEN-979; genus CAIVAT01. The sequence continues at coordinate 47,166 of CAJBYO010000084.1, read as the reverse complement.
GTGAGCTTACCGACATTGTAATTGTATTTGAAATAGCCGGATTCCCTGTTATGCAGGTTCCACTGGAAGTCAGCAAACAGGAAATAGCATCCCCATTAGCCGGTACGAAGGTATATATCGCATTGGTGGCGCCGTTTACGTTTGTTCCGTTCACTTTCCACTGGTAAGCCGGAGAGGTTCCGCCGTTGACCGGGGTAGCGGTATAGGTTACAGATGTTCCGGCACAAACAGGGTTAGCCGAGGTTGAGATTGACACGCTTGCCAACAACAATGGGTTAACTGTAATAGCAACTGTATTGGTTGGCAGCGGCCCTCCGCATGTTCCGGAGGCATTTTGCATCTGCCTGAAATAGATGGAAGAGGTAACAACTCCCGGCTGATAATTCAGGGTTGTTGCCCCGTTGATATTTGCAAAACTTATGTTGTTGATGGAACTCTGCCACTGGTATGTCGGGTTGGTTCCGTTTAAAGGCGGTACACCATTTAATTGTGCCGGAATGGTGTTCTCGCAGATAACCTGGTTTGCACTGATCGATCCGACGGCAAGTGCCGGGTTCACCACCATTGTAAGAGTATTCGAAATGGCTGGGTTCCCTGTTGCGCATACGGCATTTGAGGTTAGTAAACAAACAATGGTATTGCCGTTCATCGGTACAAATGAATAGGTATCACTTGTCGCTCCGGGTACATTGATCCCGTTCACAGTCCACTGATATACAGGTAATGTGCCGCCATTCACGGGGGTTGCCGTAAAGGTTACCACAGTACCGGAACAGACCGTCGTGGCGGAGGCCGCGATGGATACGCTGACAGGAAGCTGAGGGTTGACTGAAATGGTAACGGTATTTGTGGCCAGCGGCCCGCCGCAGGTTCCGTCTGCATTCTGAAGCTGCCTGTAATAAGTCGTTACGGTGGCAACCCCGGGCTGGTAATTTAACCCCGTTGCCCCAGCGATGTTGGTAAAACTGATATTGTTAATTGAACTTTGCCACTGGTATGTCGGATTTGTTCCGTTGGCAGGAGGTATACCGGTTAATAAGGCCGGTAGGGTATTGGCACAAACAGTCTGGTTTGCCCCGATGGATCCGACAGCAAGTGCCGGGTTCACTGTCATGGTCACGGTATTTGAAAGAGCCGGGTTTCCAGTTGGACACAATCCGTTTGAAGTCATTAAACAAGTGATCAGATTCCCGTTGGAAGGTGAAAATGCATAAGTTGCGTTGGTTGCCCCGGGAACGGATGCCCCATTTACTTTCCATTGGTATGATGGGGATGTTCCTCCATTCACCGGCGTAGCTGTGTAGGTTACCACCGTGCCTGTACAGATGTTGGTTGCAGAAGCTGCGACGGACACACTGACCGGGAGTGTCGGGTTGACAGAAATGGTGAGGCTGTTTGTAGGCAACGGTCCGCCGCAGGTACCAGATGCATTTTGCATTTGCCTGTAATAAACCGTTGATGAAGCAGTTCCCGGTTGATAATTAAGTGCGGTGGCTCCATTGATATTGGTAAAACTGACATTGTTTATTGAACTCTGCCATTGATAGGTAGGACTTGTACCATTTGCCGGAGAAACACCATTTAACTGAGCCGGAACCGTACCGGCACAAAGGGTCTGGTTTGCACTGATGGAACCGACAACAAGAACAGGGTCTACAGTCATCGTTAATGTGTTTGACGTGGCTGGATTCCCTGTCGTACAGGGTTCGCCGGAAGTCAAAACACATGTAATTGCATCACCGGTTACCGGCTCAAATGCATAGGTGCTGCTTGTTGCACCAGGTATCACTGTTCCGTTTACCTTCCACTGATAGGCAGGCGTTGTTCCTCCGTTTACCGGTGTAGCCGTATATGTGACTACGGTTCCTGAACAAACATGCGTCGTTGCTGCAATGGAAACGCTCACAGGGAGTATAGGGTTGACTGAGATGGTAACCGTATTGGTTGGCAACGGTCCGCCGCAGGTACCGCTTGCATTCTGAATCTGCTTGAAATAAGTTGTTGAGGTGGCGGCTCCGGGCCGATAGCTCAGCATGGTAGCACCGCTGATGTTCGTAAATGTGACGTTATTAAGTGAACTTTGCCACTGGTAAACCGGATTTGTTCCGTTACCGGGGGCAGTGCCGGTTAACAGTAAAGGTGTTGCACCTGTACATATTGTCTGGTTTGCAGCAATTGAGCCTGCGAGCAGCTGCGGGTTGACAACCATTGTTATCGCGTTGGATGTTGCCGGGTTCCCGGTCACACAGGTAGCTGTGGAAGTAACAATGCAGGTGATGATATCGCCGTTTGCCGGCACCGTGGTGTATGTTGATGCAAATGCCCCGTTGATCAGGGCACTGTTCTTTTTCCACTGGTATGCCGGGGTGGTTCCGCCATTCACCGGTGTTGCAGTAAATGTGACAGATGTTGCAGGACAAACCGGATTGGACGAGGCGCTGATGGTTACACTGACCGGCAGATAGGATGAACATGGAGTTGCAGCATTTGCAGTAACTCCGTTGGAATAGGAAGTGCCGGATACTGACCAGGCCTTGTAGTAATATGTTGTATTCGGATTTAAGCCTGTGTGGCTGAAACCTGTTCCGGTTCCGTTATAAACCACCGTGCCACCGCCTGAGATTGTGTTGCCCGCAACATAACTTGTTCCGGTAACCGGGTTGCCAAAGGTGGAATTCAGACTGTAGGCCACCATGACCGGGTTGCCTGATCCGTTCAGTAGCCATGAAAGGTTTATCTGGCTGCTGCTGAATGAGGCTGCGGCAAAGCTCGTCGGGTCAGTTACAGAGGTACAGCCTGCAAAACAAAACGAAACTTCCTTGGTGGATGTATTTTCCGTAATGCTTGTTAAAGGGTAGCTGGTATTCGCTCCCGCCCATGAATGTGCGTGGGGAGTGGTGACATCTGTAAAGGAAGTCTTGTTTCCGGTGCCTGGGTACGGACAGGCTGATCCATTGATACTTCCATAAACGGTGGGCGGATTTCCGGTTGCACTTGCACACACAGGGTACATTCCCTGGTGGGATCCGGCATTGATATTATTGGCAGACATGTGCAATGTAATGTAGTTTCCGTCAACATGGTAAATAATCATGCCATGGCCCGGGATTCCGACATCAAACCCGGTTTGCTGCCTGTTTTCACAAAGGAAATACTCATTTGACGTAGTTGTGTTGAAACGCACGGCATCGGTGTAAACCTGGGCATTGCGAAGCGTCCTGTTCTGACCTGTTGTAAGTACCACGGGGGTGGTCCAGGCCATATATGCCTTGATCCAGGCATTGGGGTGGGCGGGTTTTGTTCCTGAGGAACCGTTCCATGATCCGCTGGCCATAAGATCCCAGTAACCTGTTCCGCTGTATGATCCGTTGGTGGAGTAGTCGGTGTCATAAAAATCCGGGGCACCAAGATTGTGGCCGAATTCATGGCACATCACCCCGATTGTTCCCATCCCGGTGGAATTTCTTTCAGGCATCGTGGTGTAATCATCAACCAGAACACCGTCAAAGGTCCTTTGAGCAGCTGAATACCCGGCTGAAGTCAGGTCCCAGCTGTGCGACCAGATATCATTGACATTGCCGGTCTCTTCCTGTCCCTGTCCCTGGTGAATAACAGCAACACCGTCAACGCTGCCATCGGAATTGTTATCATACTCAGCAAAATTAACAGCTGCCTGGGTGTTTGCAGCTACAACGGCCTGGTAGGCAAATTCACCCCATTTGGTGTCGGGTCCGTAGTAATCATGCGTATTTGGTAAAGTGACCCACACAGTTACGGTTGTGTTAACAATAAGCTGACCGTAGGATACTTCAATGTAATAATCCCTGAAACTACCTGTTCCATTGTAATTTAACTGGTTCATATAATTGTTGAAGTTAGCCTGGCCGTAGGTAGTGGTCGTGTTGCTGAAGTTTGCAAGAATCATCAGGAGTTTCCGTGTGCCGCTCGGAGGAAAGGTGCCCATCAGCGGGGCATTCGGAGCCTTGACATTTTCAAGCGTGGTTTTCATGTTCAGCACCTGTGCCTTACTGAAATACAATCCCTTTGCGGTGCCCGAAAGCCAGGCGTTTTCGCTTGCTGTCCGTTTTACAGGGTCATTGGCCTGGATGCCTGAAAAAACAAGGCTGCCCGTATTATCCAGGGCAGCATATTCGTAGGCCCCTTTTGAATTCGTCATGATGGTATAACCGTCCGTAGTGACGGCCCAATGGATGAATTCATCCCCCCTAAGTAAAATTGTTAATTTAGACCCGTCAGGCTGGGTGTATGAAATTGGTTCCGGATTTGCAGTTACTGCATAAATGACATTGACCGTTGTGAAAAGTTGTCCAAGCACTAAAAGGGCAATGCAACAAAGTTTTGTAAAAGATTTCATTTCAGTTGAGATTTATAGTTAATGGGAATACATCATTTACCTGACTAGTGTCAAGAGTGTGAAAGGTATACCAATAAGGGAATTGCGACAATATCTGATTCCCATAAGATTTTTTTATGGAAATCCACCATGGTATTGCTGCGGAAAACTACGTATCTTTCAGTAAATCAAGTTGCACGAAATGACCGTTGGCGTGTGATGAGCACGCCGTCGGTCGCATTTTATTTGCATATTTAACTTGCGGAACAACACGTCAGGACGGGAAAAGCGATCAATCCCGGAGGATGATTCTTGATGTGGAGTTGCAATTGTTGCCAAGTATGTGTACCAGGTACATACCAGAAGGTTGGCCTTTAATTGAAAAATCATAGGTTTTTATTCCAAACAGGTTGGCAGAGAGCACTTTGTCGCCCCTTGCAGAGTATACGTCAGCATGAAGTTTCTCCGACATGCACGCATTGTTCAGCTCAATCGAGAACACCCCGGTGGTGGGATTTGGGTAAATGTTGAAAAATGGTTGTCCCTGTGTATCAGGAATATCATCCTTCCCCGACTGGACGGCAATGGAAGGTGGCTGCCCGCACCATGGACCTCCGGGAGCAATATAACCGTAAAGATACCCTCCCGGTTCAACCATTGTGCCCGGATAGTACAGTATATTCTCCCCGGCTATCATGGTAGCGCTTCCTCCCGGCTGAACATCAAAATAATTGCCGTTTCCGGCCACCGTGATGGTTTGAATGGCATTGTAACACACCGTGCCTGTTACAATGATGTTCTGCAGGTCATTGATCAGCGCAACTGAATTAACAACCATGGTGATGATGTTTGACGTGACCTGGCCAGGTTCAGCGCATGGTTCCGAGGATGTAAGGCTGCATGTAACCACATCTCCGTTTGTCGGTGTGCAGGTGAATACATTGCTGTTTAAACCACTGCTGCTGCCGTTAACAAGCCACTGATATACAGGAGCTGACCCTCCGTTCACCGCGGTCGCTGAAAAAGTCACCGGAATTCCGGATTCAACGGGGTTGGATGATGCTGTGATTGAAATGCTGGGGGCAATCACCGGATTCACGGTCATGGTAACGGTATTGGATGTTGCCGGGCTTCCGGATGTACAGGTTGAACTTGAAGTAACAACGCATGCCACGGTATTGCCGTTTGCCGGGGTAAAATTATAGCTGGAATTGGTTGCACCTGTGATGGTTGTTCCGTTTACCTTCCATTGGTAACCCGGTAATGTACCTCCGTTTACGGGTGTGGCGGTGAAGGTGACCGCGGACCCGGCACAGGAAGGGTTGGAAGAAGCACTGATTGAAACACTTACCGGCAAAGTTGCAATGCATGTGCCGGTAACCTGAACATTGTCAATAGCCCAGTAGTAGCCCCAGGTGCCGGTGTAATTCCATTTGAATTTCACCTGCGATTGTCCGGCAAGGGCGGCTATTACCTGGGAATATGCAACCGGGTTGGTTGTTGAAGTTGTTGTGAATTGCTGGAGCTGGGTCCAGGTGGTTCCATTGTTAAGGCTGTATGAAAGCGTACCTGAGGAGCCGGAATAGCTTTTGAAGTAATGGCTGAACTGCAATGTAACGGCCGTATATGCCGATAGATTTAAGATGGGAGTCATCAGGTCAGCATTTTGTGTATTGCCGCTGCCATAAGCATCACTGTTCAGAAAAGCGTAATTCCCTGTAAGTATGGGATTCGGACTTTGCCCGGTAATGGTCCCGAACTGCCATACCTGGCCGTTACCCTGGTTGTCAACCTGCGACCAGCAATTGGGAATCAGTCCGCTGTTCGCAAAAGATTCACCCCACGGCAACACAGCGATAGCTCCGCAAGATGAGGTGAACTGAATATCAGCACCGTATGAGGTTCCAGAGGCGTTGGTTGCATAGGCGCGCACATGGTAGACCGTATTCGGAGAAAGGCCTGTAATCTGGCTTGCATACACGCCCGGACCGGAACCGTCGGTGGTATGATTCCCGGAAACAACCGGGTTTAATGCGGTTCCCCAGCAAACGCCTTTTGCTGTTACCGGCGAATTTCCGACACAGGAAACGTTTCCTCCGGAGGTTGCGCCCGCCATGGTGATGGCAGTCACTGCCGTTGTGGTAACCGCCGCGGAAGCCCCGGGTACCATTTGGATATTCAGTGTTAAAGTTGCATGATCGGCCACTGTCACACCGGTGATGGTCTGCGTCTGGTAACAGGGAGCTGTGATTTCAAGGGTATAGGTACCTGCTTTCAAAGGGCGGTGATAATCTCCCGGGGTTGCTGATGAATACACCTCCGAGCCAAGGTTATCATGCCCTGTGATAAAAACTTTTGCCGCTACCGGACTTCCAGTAACCTGGTCGGTTATTAGTCCGTGTATCCCATACCTTGCCTCCTTGAGCAGGAGAATGAACGAGCGCCAGTTGTAATCCCAATGGGCAGGCAACTGTGCTGCCGGGAGCAGTTTTGTAATTGAAAGTTCAATGGTAATCTCCTTGCAATGGTGAATATAATTCATGTAGTCCTGCCTGCCTCCGGTTACCTGGTACCATGCATAACCGTTGGTAACACCGTTGTCCAGGTCGTCCATATACCCGAGGGGGGAGTGAATGTGAGTCGTGTCGGCATATTCACGGCTGATGTAATGAAACCAGGAATCGTCAGGATGAAGAGCCGCCCAGGTATCCCAGGGATAATTGACCACCTCTATGCCACCGTGGAAATTGCAGGCAGCCACAAAGTGATGCTGTGTTGCAAAACCCATGAACGCAACTGTTTCAGGTTGCCATGCATTGCCATCGGGATGCTGACCGGCCTGGGGATCAGGGTAATTCCTGTTCAGGTCAACCCCGTTTATATTGGATCTCGTGGCATTGCTTACACTGGCATTCCCGCCGTAATAGGTACCGTCGGGATTGGCAAGCGGACAAATAAATATCTCCATGTTGTTTACCAGGTCTGTTGCTTCAGGATTGGTTCCGTAGTTTGACAACAGGTAATCGGCCAGGTGCATCATCAGGATATATCCGGTTGTTTCATCCCCGTGCATGGATGATGTATAGAGAAATTCAGGCTCAGATTCATCATTGTTTACATTGTCGGATATTTTCAACACAAGGAGCCGGCGTCCGCTCGCCAGGGTGGTGATCGTGTCGAGGTTGCAGATGGAGGGATACATCGTCTGAAACTGCGCCATCAGGCTTTCATAGGCAGAGTATGTCGGGTAATAATTCCAGACTGTGAGCGGAGAAAGCACAACATGGTCTTTCATCACCACACCGGGCCCGTTTCCAGGCACGGGAAGCAGGGTTATGTCGTAACCCAGCTTCAGGAACCTGACATACTGGGCCATGTTTGCATATGCTTTTACGGAATTTCCCTGCACATCGTCAATGGAAATCAGCTTGTTCAATTCGCCGATCTCTGCACGTGATTTTATCTGAAAAGAGAAATATACTTCATTTCTACTCTTCAGGGTTTCGGGGATTTCCTGGCCGATTGCCATCAATCCGGTCAACACACTAACAACTATAAGCAGGGTAATTCTCAGTTTCATTCTTCTCTTTTGTTATTGTTTTACAATTCTGACAGTTTCGTGGGTTGCTCCTCCCTGTATCCTGACCAAATATATTCCTGCAGGGTTGCCTGACAATGAAAATTCAATCGGATTGCCTGTTTCAATATTCCGGCTTAAGACCTGTTCTCCAAGCATGCTGAATATTTCCACATGCAGTGTTTCTCCCGGGGCTGAACCTGTCAGTTCAAGACGGAACCTGCCGGTTGTCGGGTTTGGAAAGGCTTTGCATGCAGTTGATGCACCGAAGGTTGAAATTTCCTCAGCCCCTGCTATGACCGAAGGCAATGCCGGAACCTCGCAGTAAGGACCGTCGGGAGCAATATAGCCCCACATATAGCCTCCTGGAACCACAGTTGAACCAGGTAAATACAGGATATTCAGCCCGGCGATCATGGTTGCAGAACCCCCTGTTGATACCGTGAAAAACTGACCGTTTCCTGCCACTGAAATTGTTTGCGTTGCGTTGAAACACTGGGGACCGTTAAGGTTGATGTTCTCTATGGAAATTGTTGCAGGAAGGGTGGTGACGCCCGACACCTCTACATCATCAATGCACACTCCATAGCCATATTTCGCGTTCCCTTCAAAGGCAATATAGTATGTGTCTGAAGCCCCGGGAAGCGAGATTATCTCCTGGGTCCATGCACTCACAGCATTTGTGTAGGTTGTCAGCAGTGTCCAGGTTCCATTGACCGTATTCCTGTAATAAACAGACAGCTGATCCTGGTCAGGGCTCCAGAAAACCTGGGTATGCCAGAATTTCAGTTGAGGCTGTGTCAACCCGGCCAGGTTGAATCCGGGAGAGATCAGGAGGGTTTTGTTGTCAGCCGAAGAGTTGTCTTTAAGACAGGCATTATAGGTTCCTCCATGTGAGGTTGCCGGGTTTCCCGAACCGTTTCCGGCAATAAAGGTCCAGTTTATTCCTGAAGTGTTTACCTGTTCCTGTGTCCAGCAGTTCGGAATGACACCTGCGTTTTCAAATCCTTCCGCCCACGGAAATGCACTGACGGTACAGTTGGTAACATTGATATAATTCACTTTACTTTCCGAATCGGATCCATAGGTGTTGGCAGAAGTCAGCGTGATGGTATATAAACCTACTGCTGAAAACTGTACCTGCGGATTCTGCGATGCAGCGCTTGTTCCTCCAGTGAATGCAGCTGTAGACGGACTGATTGACCATGTCCATGAAGCCGGAAAATTTGATGATAAATCTGTAAATGCAACGGTTTGGCCTGCCAGCGGATTTAATGGGGTGGCAGAAAAATCAGTGACCGGTGGAACAGAGGTACTGTAGCAGCTGACTGTTGCCGACCACCCGGCAGGTGTAACACTTGCATCCGACGTAAAATTGAAAGTGAGCGCACCGGAAGGGTTTGAAGCGGTGACAATACCGGGGCCCGTTGTTCCATTGTATGTTCCGATCAGCGGCGCAGAAGTATTGGTTCCGTTGTAAATTCTCAGAAAATCATATCCGGATTCCGTATTAAAGGAGGTGAATGTAAAACGAATCATTGATCCGGGGGTGGAAGGGTAAAACGTCTCCGTGAAATTTTCATTGTTCTGGTAGCTGCCCGATAAGCCACCTGTATCAAAGAAGGTACCCACACATGTGGTTACCGAGGTATTTCCAATAGTAAAAGTTGGGATCAGGCCAATCACAACCTGTTTGGCAGAGGAAGTACTGTATTGCCCGGTAGCCCCGCCGGATACAGTAAAGGTAAGGTCAACCGGGGTTCCGACCGGTGTTAAAGCATTGGCTGTTACGCTGAAAACCGAGTTTCCTGAACCTCCGGCAGCGAGTGATCCAACACTGAAGTTGTTATTGTTGATTACCAGGTAAGGATTTGTTCCCCCGGTAAACGATAAAGTGCCGGTCACATTGGTGATATCTGCATGACCGGTATTGCTTGCCGCAATCACCAGGTTCGCCGTTTCACCCGGGTCAAGAATGCCGTCGTTGTTGCATCCTGGGCCGTTATCCTGAACCGTCATGACCCCAATCTGAAGAACCGGGGCGTTGGCAGTCATGTTGAATTCGGAATTCCATGAATTACCTTCACTCACAGCATGAACCACAAAGTGAACTTGCTGCTGGTCGGGAATGTTTGAGGCCACAGTGTAAGAATATGCATTGTTCCTGAGGATTGTCTGAGCCGGTGCAATATTGCCGAAATTTTCGGTATCGTCGGTCATGGTGATAAACAAACTGGTTGTTGAGAGCGTTGCCAGAACATCAGGTGCATTCTGAACCCCTACATTTCCGAGCGAAACATTCAGTTGGTTGGTTTCACCGTATTCCATGCTGCCATTGTTGTTCCCTCCCGGGATGGGGTCGCTCACCGTGCTTGAAGTATAGATCACATAAGGTCCCGTTGCAGGAATTACCTGGATGATGCCGATCAATGGTTGCCTGTTTTGTTTTGTGATTACAATGTCGAGGTTCCCAACGGTTGCCAGGGGTGAAAAAGCAAGCGTTGCTGCTCCTGAGGCATCTGCGAGACGGGCATCCAGCAGCGTTCCGTTCAATGAAAGGGCAATATACGCATAGGGAGCTGTATTCACTGCCAGGGATGCCATCCCGATCATCAGGGGGTTTTGATATGTGGCAGTCAGCGCCGTTGGAACTGAGTAATAAATCATCAGGGACGGATCTCCCATCAGGTGGTATATTTCCCAGTAATATTGTTTCAGGCTGCTGCTGGATTCCTCCACGGCATAGTTGCCGCAAACAACCATTTGTCCCTGGGTCACAAACCAGTCGGATACAGGTTCCCCATGATCATGAAAAGTTCCGTCATAAGCTCCCTGGTGGGCGGGGTCGTAGGGTGGATGGAGCGCAACAGTTTTGAATCCGCAGCCCCACCAGAAGTCTTCATCCCAATAGGTATTGTTTGACCCGCCGATATATCCTACCGACCCTTTGTTGGCAGCCCGAAGCTGTTCTTCAGCAAAGCTGTTTGCATCAAATTTGCAGGAAAGACAGCAGTTGCCAACCATCAGGCAGTATTTGTGTGCGTTTGTTAATCCTGCAATGTCGGAGATTACAAAACTCGGGCTTGCCCAGCCGCTTTCACCGCAATGGGCTGTGTAGTTTGCATAAGCCACCCCTGCAGAAACGTTGTCGTGTATGCTCTGGGAATAATTTGCGCCGGAAGGCTCAGGTTGCAGATAGGTGTGTGAAAGTATCCCATGTGCAGCATTGAAATAATTTTCAGTGCCATAATAGATCTGGCCATTGCTATGGGTCTGGAAACTGGCATCGGCGCCTGCGACCATCACCGCTTCATTCAGAAAAGAGGGGTCTGGCATCAGGTATTGTTCATACTCAAGTGTCTTATCGATCTGTGGCTGCAACTGTGCGATGGTGGTTGCAGAAAACCGTCCGTAATATACTTCGGGGAAGTTATCGTTGGTATACTCACAGTAACGCAGATCAGTATAATGTGAACCTGCCGACCCGGCCCAGGCAGGAATTTGCGCCACATCGCCGACAAACAGAACGAAACTGGGTGCATTGAAACCCGGTGCGGGATTGTTGTACAAATTTTGAAGATATGCTTTGATTGACGTAGTTGTATTCCCGACGGCAACATTGTTGGTATAACCTTCAATCACCCTGAACCCTTTCCTCTTTTTCCATTCTATGAAAGGCTGTAAGGTAGTTTGAAACATAGGGTCCGACACGAGGACATAGGTTACAGGCGAGGCAGCGATCAACTCATCGGTAACCGGTAGCGGTTTGTAATTTTCTGCCAGCCGGTAAAGGCTGTTGAAATAAGGTGAGGCCTTTTTCCTTTTCAGTTCCAGGGTGCTGGGGATATTGGCATTCTCAAAGCCGATCTCTATTTCCAGGACATCGTATATGCGAAGTTTGCGTTCTGAGGGATTATACTGAACCGGTGAAAGATCAACCCGGGCAAGGTTTAACGACCGCAATGTTCCGACATAGCTAACCGAGGCAAGATCATCGGCAATCCAGCCGCTTGCGGTATACAGTTCTTTGTTATAAATGAAGGGAACCTTTGAAGGCTCATCACCCTTGGAAAGTGGTGGTTGTGCCGGAGTAACCGGTGATTTCATGCCAATGGCGTCCATGCTGAATTCCTGGTAATGCGCTCTTAAAATTCTGACTGAAAAAGTTGAATTTAAAGGCACCTCTATCAGTTTCCGGTAAACAGGCAGTGCCGGGGCCCCTTCAACATTTCGGCGGCCAAATCCATCCATTGAGAGCATTGAAAACAGTCCTGCCGGGGTGTTGATATCAGTAAAAGAGAACCCGGCCACATTGCTCGCTAACACGAGTTTGCTGTAGTTGCTTTCTTTGAAAACAACATTTGTTTTTCCGTTGTTGAGTTGCACATTTCCGGAGGAGGCGGAAAAATGAAAAAGGATCATGCTTGTTATAATAAGCATGATCCTTGAACTGGAGGTCAGAAGCTTCATGGACGCTGTTATTTAGTTGAATCCGGGTGAATAGTCAGAAACCCAAAAGTAGTTAATTATTTCACAGGCGACATGTGCAACTTAAAAAACTCATGAAATGCGGCTATTCCACTTTAACAATCCGGGTGGAACCAGCCTGGCTTCCCGAATCAACCCTGATCATATATAACCCTGCAGGCAGGCCGGACAGGGAGAAGTCATGTTTCATCTCATCCATGAACTCGGAAGAAATGACCTTTGTTCCCTTCATGTCAAAAATCGTTACACTGATTTTTTCCGAAGGAACATAGCCGTTCAATGCCAGGGTGAAATCACCGTTTGTCGGATTTGGATAAACACGGAAGAAATTTCTTTCTGCCGGTGCCCAAACAGTTTTATTCCCCGTGGTGACTGGCTTAGCCGGAGGCGTGCAAAAAGGTCCGGCAGGTGCTATATAACCAAGAAGGTAGCCGCCCGGATTGACGGTGGTTCCGGGGTTAAAGATAATATTCTCCCCGGCGATCAGGGTCGCATCTGCTCCATTCAATACAGTAAAAGAGGATCCGTTGCCGGCAACTACAATCGTCTGGAGTGCATTAAAACACTGTGAACCGGTTACTGTTACGTCATTGATATTCAGGATGATCGGAATACTGTTCACCACCATGGTGATGGGGTTTGAGGCAGCCGGATTCCCTGAAGTACAATCGTCACTGGAAGTTAAATGACAGGCAACCACATCGCCGTTTACCGGATCATAAGCGTATGTACTGCTGTTTATCCCTGCATTGGATCCGTTCACAGTCCACTGGTAGGCTGGCGTTGTGCCTCCATTGACCGGGGTGGCTGTAAAAGTCACAGTAGTTCCTGCATCAACCGGGTTGGCTGAGGCTGCAATGGATACGGATACTGCCAATACCGGGTTCACGACCATTGTAACACTGTTTGACGTGGCGGGGTTCCCCGTAATACAGGACGCATCTGACGTAAGAACACATGTTACTGCATCATTGTTTGCAGGGGTATAAGTAAAAGTGTCAGTGCCGGTCCCGGCATTGTTTCCGTTTACTTTCCACTGATAGGCAGGAGTGGTTCCCCCGTTTACAGGCGAAGCGGTCAATGTTACAGCAGTGCCCGAACATACCGGGTTGGCGGAGGGTGCGATGGTGATGCTTACAGGAACAGTTGTCCCGCAGGTAACTGAAACATCATCCACGCAAACACCGTAACCATATTTCGCATTACCCTCAAAAGCAATGTAATAGGTGGCTGATGGATCGGGCAGGTTGATTGTTTCCTGTGTCCATGTTGTTATGCTTGATGTATAGATGCTTAATTGTGTCCATGTTCCTGCTACTGAGGTTTTATAGAAAACAGTGAGCAGGTCCTGGTCTGGAGACCAGTAAGCCTGGGTATGCCAGAATTTTAGCTGGGGGCTGCTCACCGATGACAGGTTCAATGCCGGGGTAACAAGCTTTGTTTTATTGTCTGCTGATGTAGCATCTTTCAAACATGCATTATAAGTGCCGCCATGAGCCGTTGCCGGATTTCCGTTGCCACTGCCGGTTAAAAAGACCCAGTTAACGCCTGAACTGTTCACCTGCTCCTGTGTCCAGCAACCGGGGATCAGGCCTCCGTTTTCAAAGCCTTCTGACCACGGGAAAGTATTTACAGTGCAGTTGATCACATTGATATAGTTTGTTTTGGTCACTGAATTGTTTCCATAAGCATTGGTGGCTGTTAAAGTAGCGGAATAGAATCCAAGCGCTGAAAATTGTACCTGCGGATTCTTTGATGATGCGCTTGTGCCACCAACATAGGTTACCGTCGACGGGATGAATGACCATGCCCAGGAGGTCGGCGTATTCGCTGATAAATCAGTAAAAGTAACCGTCTGACCAACCAGCGGGTTTAGTGGAGTTGCTGAAAAATTTGCCACAGGCGGCACATTGGGATTAAAGCAACTGATTGTTGCGGCCCAGCCTGTTGAAACTACACTGATATCTGAAGTAAAAACGAATGTAAGGGCCCCGGATGCATTGGTGGCCGTTACCGTGCCCGGGCTGGTGGTTCCGGAGTAAGATCCTATCAGTGTAGCAGCGGTGTTTATCCCGTCGTATATTTTTAAAAAATCATACCCTGATTCCGTACTGAATGAGGTGAAATTAAACCGTATCATATTCCCGGCGGTTGACGGGTAAAAGGTCTCCGTGAAACTTTCGTCATTCTGGTATGACCCTGTTGATCCACCTGAGTCGTAAAAATCACCGGTACATGTTGTAATTGTACCATTCGTAATGTTAAAAATGGGTGGGGTCACAACAATATAGCCAACCCTTGTTTTTATATCACTGCTTCCCGGCTTGCTCACTGTAAGGGTTACGTCGTATGTTCCAAGGGTGTTGTAAGTTATCGCAGGAGGCGTCTGACCGGTGAAGCCTGAAGGCGTACCGCCGGGGAATGACCAGGTCCAGGTTGCCGGACTGCATGATGAATTTTCGGTAAAAGTCACAGAATTGCCAACAACCACTGTGGTGGGTGTTCCCGTAAAATCGGCGATCAGGTCCTTTACAGTAATAAAACCTGTTTTTGTTTCAGTATCGGTACCTGTGGCATCCGTTACGGTAAGAGAAACATCATAGTTACCAGGCAGGTTGTATGTAATGGTTGGCGGAGTTTGACCGACATAGCTTGAAGGTGTGCCGCCGGGGAAACTCCATGTCCATGAGGTCGGAGGTCCTGAAGATCCATCGGTAAAGGTGACACCTGAGCCGGAACAGATTGTTGTGCTATTCACTGCAAAGCCAGCATTAAGTCCAATGGTAAAAGGCGAAACATAGGTCATGTAAATGCCACCCCGGTTATCGGTCCAGCATGGGTAGACTTTCCCGTTTAATGATGTAATACCAAGATAATCACCCATGTACCCGCCTGCAAGTCCGGGAATTGCTGCCGGGGTAAATGCCACATCGCTCACCTGGAAGTCTGTCCAGTTATTGCCTGCATCCGTTGAGTATGCCGCAAAAACTTCACATTGCGTACTGGTTACGTTTCTGTCATCATAAAACACGACACTCAGCACTCCTGTCACGGGATCGCAACTGATCCAGGGGAAATAGGCTTCCTTGCCTGCTGTGTTGGGCCCCTGGTTTACTCTGACTGGGGTTGACCAGGAAGTTCCTCCGTTGGTTGACCGTATGATATAAACACTTTTATTTGTCCCTGTGTTTATTCCCGGCGTGCCAACATTCGTCCAGACAATATATATATTACCATTGTTTGGGCCGCCGCTGATATCCACTGCCATTGCCGGGAATGAATTCACCCGGTGGTTTTTGCCTACCGCTGTTGTTCTGATCCCCTTGATATTGCTTATGATCCTGCTTCCGGCAGCATAGGTGGCGCCACCGTTGGTTGATTTCGCAAACCCAATGGCTGTTTCATCAGAAGGCCAGCTGTCATAGACCGCCCAGGCAGCATAAACTTCACCATTGGGACCCGTTTGAATATTTACACCCTGGTTATGGCTTCCTGCAGCGATGGCAGCGCTTAGTTTTACGGGAGTGCTCCAGGTTAGCCCGTCATCAGTGGACCTGGCTGTTTTTATTTCCGCATCATCTGAACCGCCAAAGTCGGTCCATGCCACATAAAGGTTTCCTTCATAAGGACTGGTGCTTTTATTATCGATCCACATGTGGTTTTTATCGGCCATACTGCCCGGGTTTGGTGCTACAGTGGCAGTTGACCATGTAGTTCCGTTATCTGAATAAGCGATTCCCTGTCCGCTGGCACTGCTGATGAAATTCACATATTCACGTCCGTTCAGGCCGATAGCCGTTGTAGGGTCACCCGAATTAGCCCCGCCCGCACCGCTGGGGGTCCCAACCCATCCAATTCCTGCATTGGAAGACTGAAAATAATTAGCGCCATATAGCGACCCAACTGTGCTGCCAGTCCATGTTGTTGAATTATTCGAGTTCAGAATGTAATCGGCATTGTTGGGATCAACGAAAACCGAGTTCTCACTTTCTGTAACATTGGTAAGGTTCGTAACTGGAACGTCTGGTGAGTTTACTGTTTTAACCCCATTAGACCTTATCTGGCTGCCCTTGTAGATAGCCGGAGCTATCGGAATGTTCGGATTGTATGGCGTAGAGCCCTGCTCTGCCTTTTCCATCCAGTACCGCATGTTGTCAACCCTCGTGTCGACCTGGACTTTTACGGTTTTTTTAGGGGCCGACTGGTTCGGTTGTTGCGCAAAACCGGGTGAACAGGTTAAAACCAATGCTGCCAGAATAAGATAATTCAGAATTTGTTTCATGTGGATTAAGGTTGGTTCATTATTAAAGATGCTGTTTATACTAAAGAAAAGGCAGAAACGCTATTTGACTATTGTTTGATAATCCTCGTGGTGCCTGAAGTAAGACTTCCGATAATGCGGATCAGGTAGATACCTGCAGGCTTACCGGACAAGGAGAATTCACGTTTCTGCTCACCAGACAGTTCCCTGGAAAGCAGTTTCGTTCCTTTCATGTCGTAGATCTCAACAAGGTATTTTTGCGGAGTGCCTTTTGTATCCCATTCCAGCATGAAATTCCCGGCGGTGGGATTGGGAAAGATCCTGTATGATGTTTGGTCAACCAGCTGACTTGCTCCTTTTGTGCCTGCTACCAATGCCGGCATGGCAGGGGTGGTACACCACGGGCCTTGCGGTGCAATGTAACCAAGCATGTAGCCACCCGGCTCAACATATGTTCCAGGGTAGTAAAGAATGTTTTCTCCGGCTATCATTGTTGCAATGCCCCCGGTGGAGACCAGGAATGAGGTTCCATTGCCGGCGACAAGAATGGACTGCAGCGCATCAAAACACTGGGTGCCCGAAACGGTGATGTCATTGATATTTCTGATCACCGGAATACTGTTCACTGCCATGGTGATGGCCGCCGACATGGCCGGATTGCCGGAAACGCAAGCCTCGCCTGAGGTCAGAATGCATGAAACAATGTCTCCGTTGGCCGGGACATAGGTGAAGAAATTGCTGTTGGTGCCGGCATTGTTGCCGTTCACCTGCCACTGATATACAGGTGTGGAACCGCCATTTACAGGGGTTGCGGTAAAGGTCACAGAAGATCCGGCATTAACCGGGTTTGCTGAAGCGACAATTGACACGCTGACAGAAAGTGGCGGGTTCACAATCATGGAAAGTGAATTTGAGGTGGCCGGATTGCCGGTTACGCACTTTAAACTGGAAATAAGCACACAGGTCACGGCGTTCCCGTTGGTTGGCACATAGGTATAGGTAGAATTGCTGGCTCCGTTAATGCTGGTGCCATTTACCTTCCACTGGAATGAAGGGGTGGTGCCTCCGTTTGCAGGAGTGGCCGTAAACAGAACAGGCGTGTTTGCGCATACCGGGTTTGTGGTTGCGCTGACGGCGATGCTGACCGGTAGCGTTGAAATACAGGTGCCGGTAACCTGGACGTTGTCAACAGCCCAATAGTATCCCCATGTTCCGGTATAGTTCCATTTGAATTTCACCTGCGACTGACCTGCCAGCGCTGCGATTGTCTGGGAAAACACAACCGGGTTGGTGGCAGAAGTCGCAGTAAACTGCTGAATTGGAGTCCATGTTGAACCATTGTTCAGGCTGTATGACAAAGTTCCCGATGACCCTGAATAACTTTTAAAATAGTAGCTGAATTGCAGGTTGATACCCGTGTAGTCCGAAAGATTCATGGAAGGACTTACCAGGTCAACATTTTGTGTGTTTCCGCTGCCGTAGCAATCGCTGCATAAATAAGCATAGTTGCCCGTCAGAACAGGGTTGGGGCTCTGGGTGGTGAGGGTGCCGAACTGCCATACCTGGCCGCCGCCCTGGTTGTCAACCTGGGTCCAGCAACTTGGGATTACTGTGCCACTGAAACTCTCGGAAAAGGGCAGGGTAGTAAATGTACAGTTGGTCACATTGATATAATTCGTTTTGGTTATTGTATTTGAACCATAACCGTTTGTAGCTGTAAGGGTAACAGAGTAAGGCCCCAAAGCGGTGAACTGAACCTGCGGATTCTTGGAAGCGGCAGTTGTTCCGCCGACATAGATTACCGATGCAGGGGTGAATGACCAGATCCATGAGGTTGGAACATTTGTTGACAGGTCAGTAAATGTAACAGTTTGTCCCAGGGTCGGGTTCGTGGTTGATGCCGAAAAATCTGCCACCGGAGGAACAGTGATGTTGTAGCAGCTGATTGTGGCCGCCCACCCTGTTGAGGTCACACTGGCATCGGAACGGAAGCGGAAGGTGAGGGCGCCGGATACATTTGATGCCGTAACCATGCCGGGGCTCACTGATCCATGGTATTTCCCGATGAGTGGAGCAGAAGAGTTTATCCCATTGTAAATCGTCAGGGTGTCATATCCTGATTCCGTACTGAATGAAGTGAAAGTAAACCGCATCATGTTCCCTGCAGTTGCCGGGTAAAAGGTTTCAGTAATTGTTTCACCATCCTGATAGGCTCCGGTCGGTCCGCCGGTATCATAAAAATCGCCGTTGCAGGTGGTGATGGATCCGTTGGTAATGTTGAAAATCGGGGGAGTCACGGTAATATACCCGGTCCTTGTTTTGGTGTCTGTACCACCGGCCTTTGTCACAGTAAGCGACACATCATAGGTGCCTGTTGTGAGATACGAAATTGGCGGAGGGGTTTGCAGGCTGGATGAGGAAGGCGTGCCGCCCGGGAAAGACCATGCCCATGTTGCAGGGGTGCATGAGGAAAAATCAGTAAAGGTCACCGAGTTGCCAACAACCACGGTGGTTGGGGTTCCGGTAAAATTAGCGATCACATCTTTTACGGTTATATAGCCGGTTTTGACTTCAGGATCGGTGGTTGAACCATCAGATACAGTAAGCGTTACGTCATATACACCTGCCGTATTGTAAGTGATGGCCGGCGGGGTTTGTCCGACAAAACCTGACGGGGTGCCTCCCGGGAAACTCCAGGTCCATGAAGTGGGTGAGGCAAGCGATTGGTCTGTGAAAACAACCGAGCCCCCGGTACAAACAGTGGTAGGGGTGCCTGAAAACTGTGCCGTAAGCGTCGGAGGTGCAATCTGGAAAGTGCTTGCCCTGTTTTTTCTGCCGCTGGCAAAATACTCTGAAATCGACCAGAATGTTCTTCCGTCAACAGGATCTATGGTCATCTGAGCATAATCACCGTAACGTGAAGAGGGGTCAATCGAAGTTCCGTTGATGAAAGTATCTTCCACCAGGGTCATGGTACCCAGGGGATCACTGGCCAGGCGTCCTGTAAACCGTAAGGCCGGATTTTGCGTGGAACTTACAACGGTATATGCCATTCCTATATTGCCATAAATATCCATGCACATGTTGCCGCAAAAAGCGCTGTGTCCGCCGGGTTGGGCATAGGTTCCTTCCTGGTAAATCGTCCATGGTGCACCGGCGGTTGTTTGCCTTAATTCATACCAGCGGATTCCTGCATGATTATCCGCATTGTCAAGGTCAACAACGAAATTAAAAACCACTGTATTATACGTCGCGAACCTCCTGTATTGCGCCATATACATGATGGTTGCCTGCAGGCAGTCAATGTCGCTGCCCGACGGTTGCGGAAGGTTTGAAAACGAACCTCCGTCAAACAATCCGTCAAAGATGGCAACAGGCAGAATCTGCGGGCTTGAAATGGTTGAACTTGACGGAGTTGTCCAGTTTACATTGACCGACCATATTTTAAGGTGATCTGAAGTAACACCTGACCATGCATCGTCCTGCATGTAAACAATAGGTGCGTTTCCCGGCAGGGGCATCGTTGGGCCGTTGGCATTAAACCCGAGCGGACTGTAAAACCCGCTGGTTACAATTCCTGTAAGCGGAAAACCAAGCATCAGTGCACTGGTATTGCCGATAAGCATCTTGTCACGTTCCAGGGCAAAAACAACCTGGCTGGTGCCGGCTGATCCCTGGTCTTTATTGGCTGTAATGTAATACCCGTCTGACCAGACAGAGAATTTTGGATAATCAGGGAAGGTATTGGTCGCAAACCGGTAAACCCACCAGCCGCTGTTCACCGGATCGGCGCCTTTACTTACGGCCACATCAAAGCCGTTTGAATAGAATTCGGTAATCAGAAACCTGTCGGCAAAGGGATCATACATCACGATCGGGTCGCCCATCGTTCCGGGGAGAATTGTTCCCAGGGAGGCGGCTGCGATCAGCGGATTTCCACTTTTATCCCAGATCCTGAATGAACTGTTCCAGGAATTTACAAAATGATTTGGCCCAACCGCACCGGTCGGATCAGAAGGGGTGGCTGATGCACTTGCTGCATCAAAACTCAGGATCGGCGCCCTGCCCTGCACAAGGGGGGTATGTGCCTGTTTTTGCCACAGGGGGTCATTCCCCTTGGGCAGGCCTTTACCGGGAACAGCTGTGTTGGCTCCCCAGTGTTTCGGGTTGTATTCCCTGATCCGGTCGTCGGCAGGGATGAATTTTCCGGATGCGATCTGGGCTGCAATGGATGGTACCTCAATTACATTTTCAGATCTGGTGATCAGCGTCGGGTGCTGTGCTTCATTTGAATTTTGAGCCAGCAAGCGGAACCCGGACAAACATAAGATGGTTAAAAGTAACAGGTAAGAAATCTTTTTCATGGGCTGGATTTTGGGGTTTATCATTGATTTAATGTCAGTTCTGAATGAGGCAAAACAAAATTTCACTGTTCCTTCTTTAAAGATCAATAAAGAATTCGGCTCGTCAATGTTATGGTAGAAAAGAAGATATTCTTTTCAACTCACAAATTTAACAATTCGCAGTTAATTATAAGACAAAATTTTACACATCTGGTTGCCTGGATTTATTAATTGTAAGTTTAATGTAATGTAAAAAACATAACATATATTTTAATGGGATACTTCTGTTTTTGATAAGATAACAATTAGTATCACCATGACATTCATCTTTTTTCCTGTTCATCAACCCGTCCCGGCACAAAAAATCATACACGTTATACGGTTCCATACTGTAGCTGAACAATTCATAAAAAAAATGCAGCAATTGAAAATACCAGCTGCTGCATTTTTCTCAAAGCGTCTGAAAGAAATTTCCAGTCCTGCCGTCACGCGTCACGCGTCACCCGTCACCCGTCACCCGTCACGCGTCACGCGTCACCCGTCACGCGTCACGCGTCACCCGTCACATAATATCCGTCCATTTCCCCTACCTTTGCCAAAAACCCAATCCATGTTCGCTATCCATTCCGTTTACCTGAAACCCCTGGAAGAAGTTGACCGGCACCTGGCAGCCCACCGTGCATTCCTGAAAAACCTCTATGAACAAGGCATCACCATCTGCTCGGGCCCGCAGGTACCCAGAACAGGCGGCTTCATCCTGTTGAATGCGCCGGGAAAGCCAGAAGCCCTGGAGATCATGAAAAACGACCCCTATGTCATCCACGGGGTCGCCGAATACTCCATCATTGAATTTGAAGTGAGGAGCTTTGCACAGGGGTTCAGTGAATTTGTGCAAAAGGATCAGTAATCTTTAAGCTACTTGTATATAACCCGTTGCCTGCGACGTTTACATCATGCGCCTTACAGCTGGTTCTTTAACGGGGGGCAAATATTAAATCTCCCGACAACGAGGTCCACGGCAATGACTTGGTGGATTTAACCGGGTAAGGTGCAGGTTCGCCGGGCAGAATCATCACTCCTCCTATCGTTTTCAAGCACTCGCGGTAGTTCCCGGAACCGTCACCGTATAAATAAATTACGTTGTATTTAAAATTTGACTCAGTCCATTCTGTCCGGGTTGAGGCCAGGGTTCCGTCACTGTTGTAAGTATAATCTTCATTAATTGATTTTACCCACGCACCTGAAATCCAGTCGTATAAGCTTCTGTTTGAAGGCAGGCTCCCAATATTTTCGTAGGTTATTTTGCTGTTATTCGTTTTAACACCGAAGGTGTAATTCTGTTGCAGCGCTTCCTGCATGTGGCCCGCATCATACTTGTAGGTTATAATATGTCCATAGTTCATGAAAGTATCCGCTTGCTGAACGATTTTTCCTGAATTATCGTAAAAATAGGCGATGGTTTTATTTAATTCCCACGACCCGTTGAAGACCTGATATTCTTCCGCACTCTTAAGAAGTGTACCATCGTAACCGTAGATTGTTTTATACGCGCTTGTTTCATTGCCGGAAGCATTGTAATAACGGGAAATAATCCCGTTAGGGTTTGCACCTGAATAGCCGGTAATTTCTTTACTGCTGTATTTACTCATTGTTCCGTCTTCATTCCAATATTCGGTTGACCCTGTGATTTGGGTTCCTGAATATCCGATGATGATCCTCTGTTCCACAGTCGACGTGGTGTCGTACATAACCAGTTCTGTGACCAGGTTGCCGCTGTAATTCAAATCACATGTCATGATCAGCGTATCCTTCATAAAAACGGTATATCCTGTTATCCTCTTACTGGCTGAGGGTTCAGGATCTTTTTCCTTTTTACACATGGTAAATGTTACTATCAATAATGTGAGCATCATCCATTGTCCTGTGTACTTAAATGAAAATGATTTCATAATTGTTGATTTTATTGGTCCGGCAACGAAATTATATCCGGAACCGGGAAGTTCAAAACTGGTTTTCACGAAGGTACGTCCCGATTTTGCAAAAAATCCAATTAAATGCTCAATATTCCACATCATTTGCAAAAAATCCTAAAACCGCCTGCTGACACTCCCCCGTTTGCAGAATTTCCCAAAAATCCCTTAAGATCTCCATTGTTGCCTCAATTCCCCCCATTCCTCACTCGTCACTCGTCATTCGTCATTCGTCATTCGTCACCTGTCACGCGTCACCTGTCACCTGTCACGCGTCATTCGTCATTCGTCATTCGTCACCTGTCACGCGTCACCTGTCACCTGTCACGCGTCACCTGTCACGCGTCACCTGTCACCTGTCACGCGTCACCTGTCACGCGTCACGTAAAATTCACAAATTCCTCCTACCTTTGCACCCCATTAAATTCTGAACAAAATGCTCCGAACTCACACCTGCGGCGAACTGAACATGGCCCACGTTGGCCAGGAAGTAACCTTATCCGGATGGCTCCAGCGCTCCCGCGACATGGGCGGCCTCACCTTTATCGACCTGCGCGACCGCTACGGCATTACGCAGCTGGTATTCAACCTTGAAGTTAACAGTGCGCTCTGCATGGAAGCACGAAAGCTGGGCCGCGAATTTGTTATCTCTGCCACGGGAAAAGTGGCTGAAAGAAGCAATAAAAACCCTAAAATGGCCACCGGGGATGTGGAGATCCTCGTCGACAAACTGACCGTCCTCAATGTGTCAAAAACACCTCCCTTTACCATTGAAGACAATACCGATGGCGGAGAAGAGCTCCGTATGAAATACAGGTATCTTGACCTCCGTCGCGGTGTGAACCGCAGAAACCTGGAGCTCCGCCACAAAATGGGCATTGAAACCAGGAACTATCTGAATGGCCAGAAATTCCTCGAAATAGAAACACCTTACCTGATCAAATCCACGCCGGAAGGGGCACGCGATTTTGTTGTTCCGTCCCGGATGAACCAGGGCCAGTTTTATGCCTTGCCACAGTCGCCTCAAACATTTAAGCAATTGCTCATGGTTGCCGGTTACGACCGCTATTTCCAGATCGTTCGCTGCTTCCGCGATGAAGACCTCCGTGCCGACCGCCAGCCTGAGTTCACCCAGATTGACTGTGAAATGGCTTTCGTGACCCAGGAGGATATCCTCAACACCTTTGAAGGACTTGCCAGGCACCTGTTTAAGTCGGTTCTTGACATTGAAACGGGAGATTTCCCCAGGATGTCGTACGATCATGCCATGAAAAACTACGGGTCCGACAAACCGGATATCCGCTTTGGGATGACTTTCACCGAAATCAACGGCCTCGTGAAAGGAAAGAACTTCAAAGTGTTTGACGATGCTGAACTGGTTGTGGGTATCAACGCCACCGGCTGCAGTGAATATTCAAGGAAACAGCTTGATGAACTGACCGACTTTGTGAAAAAGCCACAGGTTGGCGCATCCGGACTGGTTTACATCCGTGTGGGTGCCGACGGAAGCATCAAGTCATCTGTGGATAAATTTTATACCCCTGATGACCTGTCGGCTATCGTGGCAGCATTCAATGCATCTCCCGGCGACCTGGTACTGATCCTTGCCGGTAAGGAAGAGAAAACACGAACAGCCCTTGGCACCTTGCGCCTGGAGATGGGAAAACGGATGAACCTGATGCAGCCCGGTGTCTTCAAACCCTTATGGGTGGTTGATTTCCCCCTGCTCGAATGGGATGAGGAGACCCGTCGTTTCTATGCAAAACACCATCCTTTTACCTCGCCTAAACCGGAAGATATTGCCTTGCTTGACACAGATGCCGCGGCAGTGCGTGCCAACGCGTACGACCTTGTCATCAATGGCACCGAGATCGGCGGCGGTTCCATCCGTATTCACAACAAGGAGTTGCAAAAGAAAATGTTCTCCATCCTCGGGTTTACCGATGAAGATGCGGCCGATCAGTTCGGGTTCCTGATGAACGCCTTTGAATTCGGCGCCCCGCCCCACGGAGGCATTGCCTTTGGTTTTGACCGCTGGTCAACCATCTTTGGCGGTGGCGACTCCATCCGCGATTACATCGCATTCCCCAAGAACAACTCGGGTCGCGATGTCATGATTGACTCACCGTCGGCCATCAAGGAGGAGCAATTTAAGGAGCTGGGAATCAGAAAAGTATAGTGCAGATTCTTTTACTGCTTCATACCCTTCTCAAAGGTCTCTCTTTCTTCTTTTGACAGGTTTTTACAATCAAGCATTGATTCGTTCAGGTATTTTCTGAACTCATTGTTGAATGCTTCTGTTGGAGGCGTTTTTTCATGCTTTGCCCTGAACTCGTCATAAAGCCCCATCAATTCCGACTGGACAATCTGGTATTCCTGCTGCAGGCGGTTTACCGTGACGGAATCGGCCGGATCAGTTTTCTTTAATTCATTCATCACCCCAATGCTTTTGCACATCGCATCAGCAATGGTTTTAGCCTCCTGTTTCAGGGCTTTGTCTTCGCTTTTGCATCCGGAAACACCAATTATTCCGGCAATAAGGACCAAACACAGGATACCGTTGATTTTCATAGGGCTTTTTTCGCAAAAATAGTTGTTTTTCTGAAGATCCCTAACCCGGAGGAAATATATTTGAAACCGGGATCATCTCTTCCTCCTGCAGATCGCGCATGGCATTGATCAGTGTGCACCCGAAAAAGTCAGGAAGATCAGTTAAATGAATCTCCATCGTTGCAATCTGTCCTTCTGCCAGCAGCCTGTTTCTGCATGTTCCGTGAAGCAACGGCTCAGCCGGTGTAAACCATTGCTTTCCGTCAAAAAAAGCAAGGTTTGACATGGATGTATCTGTTACCAGTCCGTTTTTCACGATGATGATATCGTCGCAACTGCCACGTTGGTTCAGCAATATATCGAGGTGCGAGCGGTCGGTGTACTTCAGGTGATAATCAATGTCGGGACTGATGACTGTTTTCAGTGACCGGATGACGCGCTTTTCATAAGGCAGGAACGTGACCTGTTTAATTCCGGGACCGTATTGTATGTTGCAACGGGCAACCCCGCGTGAAAATTCCGAAGGAACCCTGATGATGTTATCCAGGTTTACGGGTAAAGAATCTCCCCATATTTCGTTCAGGGCAGATTCCATCCGTTGCTCATGCCATCTCAGGTACTGTGGCACTCCATCCGATATCCGGATTGTTTCAAATAACAGGCACATAGATCTTTTTCAGCATTTCAAGGTACTCACTTTCCATATCACTCAGTGCGGTAATCCCTCCTCCGCTTTTAAAAACCAGTCCATCATTTGTTTGCTCTATAAATCGGATTGATACAGCCGAGGAGAGTGATTTTCCGTCATAAAAGCCAAATATCCCGGTATAAAATCCGCGGTCGTATGTCTCAGCTTCCCTGATAATTTCAACCGTTTTTTCTTTTGGTGCCCCGGTTACGGAACCGGCCGGGAGCAGCGTGTACAATATGTTCCCTAACCTTGACTGGTACCCGTCAGGGAGCTCCCCTGTGATTTCTGAACTTGCCTGGAGAAGGTCACCGCGGTTGGTGTGAATCCGGTCGATATACCGGAACCGGGAGACCTTTACATTGGTAGAAACCATGGAGAGGTCGTTGCGGATCAAGTCAACGATGGTGTTGTGTTCAAAAAGTTCTTTCTCATCCGCCAGCAGTTTCTGTTCGGCGCCCGGGATGGTTCCGTCAATGGTCCCCTTCATGGGATGGCTGAATATCATTGAATCACGGACGGTAATAAAGACCTCAGGGGAAAAAACCACGAAATGACCCGGAACAAGGAGTTTAAAGGGCGCATTGCTGAGATGATAAATTTCTGACAGGGAAAGGTTGGTTTGTAACGGTGTGGGAAAAGTCAGATTAAGAAGGTAGGTATCCCCCCTTTGAAGATGATATGCAACCTTTTCAAAGGCATTTTTATAGGTTAATATATCAACAGGAATAAAATCAAACTTAAGGGATGATTTTATTAAATTATTTACATGGTTTTCACCGCCATAGAAATTATGTAAAATACCAATATTATCAGCTTCATCCTGAGTGATCACAAACCCATTTTCACCGGAGAAATCGATGATGAAAAAAAATGCCTCATTCCGTACAGAAAAGTGATTGATTTTGTTGATTATTTCGGTATGGGAGTGGAGCATCGGGTGGGGGTTAGATGGATGGGGGTGGACAGGCGGACGAGCGGACAGGTGGACAGGCGGACGGGCGGACGAGCGGACGGGCGGACATAACTAAAATTTTTTCCTTTGTATAAGCAGCACTATATTTGTAATTCGTCAATCGTCATTCGTAATTACCAAAAATGTCTCTCCTCCTGCTTGATAACCACGATTCATTTACCTGGAACCTGGTGGAGCTGTTGCGTTCAACGGGCAAAGTTAATGTTAAAATCGTCAATCCTGAAAACCTTGCAATCAGTGATTTGATCAGGTATGACCGGGTGATTTTCTCTCCCGGCCCGGGATTGCCTGAAGAACAGCCGGCCATGTTTGACGTCCTGCGGGCCGTTGAAAAGATACGGGTTGACAGGGGTAAGACTATTTCCATCCTGGGCGTTTGTCTCGGCATGCAGGCCATTGCCATCCATTTTGGCGGCACACTCATGAACCTGCCTACTGTGGTGCACGGCCAGCCCCGGAAATTGAGCATACTCAACCAGGGCCATCCATTCTTCCGGAATATTCCGGATAACACCGAGGTCGGGCTTTACCACTCATGGGCTGTAAATCCCGATACCCTCCCCACCTGCCTGGAAACCCTGGCAATCACCCCCGACGGCACCATCATGGCCCTGTCCCATAAAACACTCCCCATCACAGGTGTCCAGTTCCACCCCGAATCAATCATGACCCCCCTCGGAAAAAAAATGATAATAAACTGGCTCTCCTCCTGAACCCCGCTGTCCACCCGTCCACCCGTCCGCCCGTCCACCCGTCCGCCCGTCCGCTTGTCCGCTTGTCCGCCCGTCCGCCCGTCCGCTCGTCCGCTTGTCCGCTTGTCCACTTGTCCGCTTGTCCGCCCGTCCACCCGTCCGCTTGTCCACTTGTCCGCTTGTCCACCCGTCCGCCCATCCACCCGCTCCCCGCATTTCCCCAACATTCCCTACCTTTGCAAAAAAAAATCCACGTGCAAAAAATCGAAGTAACCGCCCCTGTCGGCTCATGGGAATCGTTGATGGCCGCCATTGAGGCAGGAGCTGATTCAGTATATTTCGGGGTTGGCATCCTCAACATGCGGGCCAGGTCCTCCGTAAATTTCACCCTGAACGACCTGGTCAAAATTTCGCGCATCTGCCGAAAAAACAACATGAAGAGTTACCTCACCATGAACACGGTCATTTTTGACAAGGAGGTAAAAGAGATGAAGCGGGTGATCAATTCGGCGAAGAAAAACGGCATCACCGCAATTATCGCCTCTGATCACGCGGTAATTCAATATGCAAGGTCGGTTGAGATGCCTGTGCACATGTCGACCCAGACAAACATCACCAACCTGGAAGCAGTAAAATACTGGTCGCAGGTGGCCGACGTAATGGTGACTGCCAGGGAATTAAGCCTGGAGCAGGTTTCTTCCATCACAAAAGCGATTAAACGGCATAAAATCAAAGGGCCCGGGGGAAAACCGGTTCAAATCGAGGTTTTTGCCCATGGCGCTTTGTGCATGGCTGTTTCCGGCAAATGCTACCTGAGCCTCGACCACTATAATTCATCAGCAAACAGGGGCGCCTGCGTTCAGCTTTGCCGCAGGCCATACAAAGTGACCGATACCGATACCGGCAATGAACTGGAGATTGACAATGAGTATATCATGTCGCCGAAAGATCTTTGCACCATCGGTTTTCTGGATAAAATCTTAGGGGCGGGTGTTTCTGTGCTTAAAATTGAAGGCCGCGGACGCAGTCCGGAGTATGTTAAAACCGTTGTTTCCTGTTACCGCGAGGCCGCCGATGCAGTGCTTGCAGGAACCTTTACCGGGGAAAAGATTGAAAACTGGACTGAACGGCTGAAAACTGTTTATAACCGCGGTTTCTGGGATGGTTATTACCTGGGAAAGAAAATGGGCGAATGGGCTGAGCAGCATGGGTCTGTTGCCACACAGGCCAAGGAATATGTCGGGAAAGTCACAAACTATTTTACAAAGCTGAAAGTGGGGGAGATCAAGATGGAATCGGGATTCCTCAAACCCGGCGACAGTGTTTATATCCAGGGGCCGACAACCGGATCTGTGGAACTGAAACTTGACGAAATCCGTGTTGACCTGGAGCCGGTGAAAAAGACAGTAAAGGGCGAGCGCTGCAGCATTTCTGTGGATACCTTCCTGCGCCGTGCCGACAAAGTCTACAAAATAATCCCTGCAAAGTAGCACAAATTCAAAGTTCAAAATTCGTTCATCAATATTCAATATTCCCTCAACTTGCAACAAAACCTCCACACCCACACCACCTTCAGCGACGGGTCAGACCAACCGGGAAAATACATTGAGGCCGCCATCAGCAATGGGCTCACTTCACTGGGGTTTTCAGATCATTCCCCGCTGCCGTTTGAGAATACGTTTGCGCTCAGGGAGGAGGAGACGGGGAAGTATTGTGAGGCGATCATTGATCTGAAAGAAGAATATAAATGCCAAATGCCAGGTGCCAAATGCCAGGTGGAAGTTTTCCTGGGGATGGAGGCGGATTATATTCCCGGCATCGGACATTCATTTTCTTATTTCCGGGAGAATTATCCGCTTGATTACCTGATCGGATCGGTTCATCTTGTCCGGAACGGTACTCCTGATGATCTCTGGTTTATTGACGGGCCTGATCCGGCAACATACGAGGAGGGACTGAACCGCTTTTTCGGAGGCGACATCCGCAAAGGTGTAACGGCTTATTACCGGCAGATCAATGAGATGATGAGCGGCAACAAAATGGACATCATCGGCCACTTTGACAAAATCAAAATGCACAACCGCGGGCGTTTTTTTTCCGAGACAGAACCCTGGTATCTTTCAGTTGTGGATGAGACCCTTGACCTGGTGAGGAAATGCGGAGTTATCGTAGAGGTAAATACACGCGGGGTGTATAAAAAAAGATCAGATTCCCTGTTTCCCGGGGATGCCATCCTGAAGAAGATACACGAACTTAAAATCCCCGTTCTCCTCAGCTCTGACGCACACAAACCTCACGAGGTATCCATGTTGTTCGCTGAAACCAGGAAGACGCTCCTGGGCCTCGGTTTCAGTGAAATAATGAGACTGACGGCAAATGGATGGACCACGGTTTCACTGTAGCGGTTCCGGTTACTGTTCCTTCGTGAATCCTACGCATCCTTCTTGCAGAAATAGTTTATAAATTCCGGTGATATTTTAATTTAAAACATGGATCATGGTTACTGTAAAAAGATTCAAATTCACAGATAAGGAGCTTGCTGAAAAAGCATTTTCCATCCGAAAATCAGTTTTTGTTGAAGAACAGGGAGTGGAAGCCACACTTGAATATGATCATGAGGAGGAGGCGCACCATTACCTGCTTTTTTTAGGTGAAAAACCCATTGCCACTGCGCGCTGGCGGGACACAGAAAAAGGGATAAAACTGGAGCGCTTTGCTGTTTTGCCCCCTTTCCGCAACCGCGGTTTCGGCGAAGTCATCCTGAAAGAGGTTATCAACGATGTGGCGTTAACCGGAAAGACGATCTACCTGCATGCTCAACTCAGGGCCGTATCATTTTACGAACGTAACGGGTTTAAAAAAGAGGGGCCCCTTTTTGCTGAAGCAGGAATTGATCATTTTCTGATGAAGTTCTCCCCATCATTATGATGGTATCATGAAAAAGAATGCCGGCCGGTAACCTCTTTTCAGGCCAGCCAGCGGCCGATAAGGAAACCGGCAAGGCTTACGACAGTTGTCAGCACCATTCCCCATACCAGGTCAACAACAGTGATGATCAAAGGCCAGGCTTTTATGGTGGCCAGGTTGGTCAGGTCGTAGGTGGCATAGGTAATCAGCCCGAACAGGGCGGCCTTCACCAGTGTCATGGGTAAATCGTTTTCTTTCAGCCCCGGGAGGACAACAAAAACAAGGATGCCGGCGATAAAGAGGAAATAGAACAGGAGTGCGGCATACCAGTTGATGTCGGGTGCCATGAGGAACCCAAGCTGTTTTTTGTAAAATTCCCTGGATACAACTCCCAGCCAGAACATGTCAACGGCAAAAAAAACAGCCAGTGTCGCAAAATAAAGCTTAATGTAATAGACCATGGTAAACGGGTATTTTCCTTGTCAGGCATGGCTTTCCGTCGACCACCAGGGTGCAGAAATATACTCCTGACGGCAGGTTTTGTGAATTGAAGGAGGAAATGCCCGACAGCAGGATATCCTCATGCGTTGCGACCAGTTTTCCCGTGTTGTTACGCAGTTCTATCCTGCCTTTTTCTGCAGGGGGAAGCATGTATTTCAGTTTGATCGTATTGTCGGCAGGAACAGGTCCTGCTGATGCAAGAGAATAAGGCTGGGACTGGATATGATTTATACCGGTCGGGTAAGTGGAGTATCTTACGGTAACAGAAAGGGAATCGGAAGGATTTGCCTGGTTATAAAATGTCCATCGGATGATGCTGACGCCCCTGCTTCCGTGGGGTCCGAAATGGCCGAAACAGCCGGATACCAATTCTCCCGGTTGCATGATCAGCGGTTCAATACAAACCATCATTTCGGGACCGTAGCAGTAGCCTGCCCAGCAGATGGAAGAACTTGTTTCCGGGAGCATGCTGATCTCCTGCTTTTTCATCATCACCCGCATGGTGGAGGCGGTATTGTTGGTCAGGTTGAGCCAGGTGATCAGCTGCAACGTATCTGACGGGCCCGACTGAACAACATCAGCCCCGTTGGTGAGGGGACCAAAATCATCTGCCAGTTTAAGGGACTGCGAATAGCCCTGGATGATGCAGAGGATCAAAAGGAAAAACGACAGGACCAGGTTTTTCATGCTTCAAATATAACACATTTTGATCATTTTACGTTGGTCAGGCAATTTCAGGCGGGTGCTTTTTCCGGCGTTTTGCCAGCCACCATGAAAAGAAACCACTGATGAGGATGAACAGTGTGGCAAGTCCGACCAGCGGCACCACCAGGATATAAAAGGGCCCGAGCACCGGCTCAAAAATGCGCCCGGTGTGAATCTCCAGCGCGGTATTCCACAATGAAACAGGACTGGCTGCAATAACCTGCGCAGGCACCGGGGGAAGAGGGTTCCTGCCGTCGAGGCAGAAGGCCCCGTGGGCATAATCAAAAACGAGGTGGGTGGAGTCGTTGCAACTGATATACCCTGCCACAGTCACGTTGCCGAAAGGAGGTCCGCCACCGCCCGTGTCAATGTACTTTGTTTTTGTAATGCAGTCAATGACGTTGCCCGTTTCGGGTTCCCAGTCATATATCCCGCTGAAAGAACCTGCCAGGTAATGTCCCCGGCCGGTTTTCTCAAAAACGTTGATTCCCATTACGCTTACCGGTGGCTGAAAAGGAAACACCTTCAACCGGCTGTGAAAAAGATCGTCAGAAAAGTATACACCTTCATTGGTTGCCATCAGAAAGCGGCGCTGGTCCTCATCGTACAGCATGTCGCGGAATTTGTCAAACCAGGGATTGGGGTTGTCAAGTTCGGTATATTTCAGCTTTGCCACCCTTTCGCCGGAGATGGGAATGAGCAGCGGTGGGCGCAGAAAAACCCCCGTTGCAGTATTGAGCAGGAGGATCAGGATTGCCCAGGATCCAAGCACATTGTGCCATTTCAGGGAGGAGCGGTTGAACTGTTTCAGCCTGGTCCGTTTCAGTTCATTTTTCAGGCTCTTCAACCGATATGGAACAAAGAACCAGATCAACCCGGTTATACAGAGGATGATGAGCACGATGCCAACCGCATCCACGATCAGCATGCCGGCAAGCCCGTAAATTTCACCACTGTGAATCACCCAGAGCGTTTTGAAAAGACCAACCTTGCCGTCGCTGTCTTCGCCTTCCGGAACCCTGATTTCACGAAAATCAGTGAACCCTGTTCCCCGATTGGAAACAAACAGGCTGGAACGGGTTAATACCAGCAGACTGTCTCCTGAAAAGAGCACTTTCACCACGCGCGCACCGTCCACGGGAAGTTTAACGGGCCTCCATAAACGGTCATGAAACCTGTATAGACCGAAGAGTGTTCCGGCAAATAACCCGGCATCGGGTGACCAGGCCAGGGAATTGATTTTCCGGTTATCAATACCTTCAGGAAATCCCGCATTCATGTTGCGAAATGACCGGAACGCAGGATCGGTAAGCCAGACCCCGATATTACCGTATACCAGGATGCTGTCGCCCCCTGTTTTCACGGCCCCTTTTACCGCTGCCAGGTTCCAGTTGTTGTACCTGTAGCCCGGGGGTAAAAATTTGCGGTTCAAATCAACCCCCGACAATAGTTTCCGGTGATTCAGAATAATACCTGAAACAGCGAAAAGAAGGATGAAAAAGGTAGCCGCCAGGCTAAACCACTTATGATATTTCCGGAAAAACTTCACTGTTTTCAAATTTCGCTATTTCGCTATTTCGCTACTTCGCTACTTTTTAAAGCAAGTATGAACCATCCCGTCATCTTCTGCAACGGAATAAACCTCAAACCCTGCCGCTGTCATCTTTTCAATCATGGGAGCTGGGGGAAACGGCGTAATGATCTCGAAGATCTCTCCCGGCTGCAAGGCAGCGCACTCCTGCTGAACCTGTTCCAGCGGATGTATTCCCTGCGCCAGCAATGGCCTGGCATCAAGCGTTATTTTAATATTCTCTGTTTTCAACCAATCAGGTGCATTCATTTTCTGATTTTTTAATGTTTTAAATACCCAAGCGCCTGCTATTTTGAAATTTCACAACTTCCTATTTCGCTATTTCGCTACTTTTTTATAGGTCAACAACCTCTGATCCCCGCTGATCTTCCTCTTTTCCGTCAGTTCCTGCGAAACCTCCATGGTGCCAAGGTATTCTCCCTGGTCATTCCGAAGGGCAAAATATTCAATGTGGATAAACTTCTCGCCCATCTGGATCCAGAAAGGAGCGCTGTCGGCTTTGCCGCTTTTGAAATCAGCCACGATCTGGTCGACAATGTGCACACTGGAAGGCGGATGGCACATGCGTACGTCGCGTCCGAGGATGGCCCGGTTGCGGTCGAAGATGCGTTCTTTCCCCTGGGAAAAGTACTTTACCTTGTCATTCCGGTCAACAAAAGTTATATCAATCGGCAGTGTATTCAGAACGGCAAGCAGTTCCTCTGAAGTGAATTTGCCGCTGGGCAGGCTGACGGTGCCGTCGTCGGCAGATGTCTCTTCAACGATTTCTACCCCCTGCGGCTGCCACGAAATCGCGGGATCATAGAGGCAATAACCTATTTCATTGGTTTGCCGGTAGATCTCATACCAATCTGTTTCGGTAAGTTTGTCGAGGGTCATGGGGAGAAGGATCTCCTCCTCCTTCATGATCATGTCGGTAACCGCCTTCGCTGCAGGTTGCAGGTAAAGTTCCACTTTCATCTCCATCATCTCCGGGGTAAACTCACCCGGCATATTGAGGGCGTTTATTGCATTTTTAAGCAGGTCGCGGGTTTCATCATGCTTGCCCCACATTACTTTCGGGGGCCCCGTAATTCCATACTTTTCAAGGAAAGGGAACAGCAGGTTTTCCTTGCGCCTGTAGTGCTTGTCAACATCCGTCAGTTTGTTGAACAGGCCTTTCACGGTGTTGAGATATTGATCATTGCCGGTTCCGGAGGTTGTTGATTCCGCAAGGGTGAAAAGGTCGCGAAGTTCTTTCACGACCTTTTCCAGTTCCCGGTTTTCCCTTTTGAAGGTATCCACCGGGTGGCCCGGCGCAACAATTTTCATCCCTGAAAGGTCAATATGCCCTTCCAGCGCCTGGCTGTGGATGTCGCACAGCCGGAGGACTTCCGATTCGGGCAGTCCTTCGCTGATCAGTTCCTGTTCCACCTCCACAACCTCACCGTAAGGGATTTTTGTAAGCAGTTCAATCATCCGGGCACGCACCGCATCCGGGGCCACCCCTTCATGAAGCTGAAGGATCATGTGTTTCAGGAGTTCTTTCCTGCTCTGGGAGTTGTTAATCAGTTCGCTCATTTTGCACTTTTTTATCCTTTTATCATTGTTAAAACCATTTTAAACTTTTCAAGTGCATTCACTGCGTGTGGAATCCCGGCAGGCATGACGATGGCCTCACCTGCTGACAGGATAAACTGTACATCGTTGATGATGATTTCTGCTTTGCCTTCAATCACCTGGAGCATCGCATCGTATGGCGCAGAATGCGTGCTCAGCCTCTGTCCGTCGTCAAATGAAAACAGCGTAACTGTTCCAACCGGGCGGTCAATGACTCTTTTGCTGATGATTCCACCTGCAGAATAATCCACCATTTCGGGGAAGCGGAACACGTTGGAGTGTTCAAAAATGTTTTTTTCCATTGTTAAGGTTTTTATTTTTTACCGGTTAAAGACCATCCGCCCTTCAGGCCGAAGATAAACCATGCCAGGGCTAATGTTCCTGCGGCAAACACCGTATCGCCGATTACGCGGAGCCACCTGAAAAAGACGATGGTCGGGTCCTGCATGAATTCAGCCGAACGGGCATACCACATTCCTGTTTTCACGCTGACCCATGTTTGTGCAAGTCCAACAGGCAACACACTGATCAACACCATCAGGGCGAGTCCGATATTGATTGCCCAGAAGGCAAATTTAACCCATTTTTCATTCCATACTTTTTCCGGTTCCATGCTTTTCAGCACAAACAGCATCAGGCCGATCCCGAGCATTCCGTAAACTCCGAACAGTGCGGTGTGACCGTGCACGGGAGTCGTGTTGAGCCCCTGCATGTAATACAAAGCGATGGGAGGGTTGATCAGGAATCCGAAAATGCCCGCTCCTACCAGGTTCCAGAAGGCCACGGCCAGGAAGAAATAGATGGGCCATTTATACCCGTAGATCCAGTTCCTGCTCTGTGAAATTTTATAATTCCCATATCCTTCAAAGCCCATCAGGACCAGCGGCACCACTTCCAGCGCGCTGAAAGTAGCGCCCAGGGCAAGCACAGCCGTTGGTGTTCCCGTAAAATAGAGGTGATGGAATGTTCCAAGGATACCTCCCGACAGGAATACAATGGTTGAAATCAGCACACTGGCTGTGGCTGTGGCGATCCGGACCAGTCCGAGGCGGACAAAAAGGAACGCGATGGCCACTGTGGCGAATACTTCAAAAAACCCTTCTACCCAGAGGTGAACCACCCACCAGCGCCAGTATTCGGCAACGGCAAGATTCGTCTGGCGGCCCCACATCAGCCCGGCGCCATAAAACACCGCAATGGCTATGGTGGAGATGAGGAACATCGCCAGCAAAGATTTGTTCTCCGATTTTGCTTTCAGTGCCGGCATGAGTCCGCGGGCCATCAGCACCAGCCAGATAACCAGGCCAATAAAAAGGAACAGTTGCCAGAACCGGCCCAGGTCAACATATTCGTATCCCTGGTGACCGAACCAGAAATTGGTGACATATCCAAGGCGCTGCATGACGCCGAACCATTGTCCGACCAGCGAACCAACCACGATGACCAGCAAGGCGATGAAGAGGAAATTAACCCCGAGCGCCTGGAATCGTGGCTCTTTACCCGATACTGCCGGTGCGAGGTATAAGCCGGTAGCCAGCCATGATGTTGCAATCCAGAAGATGGCCAGCTGAATATGCCAGGTTCGTGAGATGGAATAGGGCAGGAGGCCGGAAAGCGGAAGTCCGTAAAAAGCCTGTCCCTCCACGCCGTAGTGTGCCGTAATCACCCCCATCAGGATTTGAACAAGGATCAGCGCTGTTACAACCCAGAAATATTTCAGTGTGGCTTTCATGGATGGGGTGAAGATCCCGCCCAGTAAAGGATCCTTTGACGGAATTTCACTTTCCGTAAGTTCATCCTCCTTCCGTGATGCGTAATACCATCCCATGAGGCCGATACCTGCGATCAGCATGATTACGCTGAAACCTGTCCACAGGATGAGAGAACTGGTAGGTTTGTTGTCAACCAGATCTTCCGAAGGCCAGTTGTTGGTGTATGAAATATCGCTGCCCGGCCGGTCGGTTACACACGACCATGAAATCCAGAAAAAGAAGGCATTCATTTTTGTCATCCTGTCGGGATCCTTGATCGTATTGGGTGGGATTGCATAGGCATCACGCAGCTTTTCCAGCTTCGGGTCGGCCATAAACAAACCTGCATAGTGCTCTCCCACTGCTTTGATGGCGCTGGCGCGGAGGGCAGAGATAACGATCTTTCCCGAGGCAGGGTCATAGGAGTTGGTGCGGAGCTCATGCTGCAAACGGATTTTCAGCATGGCTTTTTGTTCGGCGGTTACCGCTGCATAGGGTTTGTGCCAGGAGGTGTCGGCGAGGTAGTCAAGGATAAAGACCGATTCGCGGTGAAGCCAGTCGGCCGACCAGTCGGGAGCTACATAGGAGCCATGTCCCCAAACGGTCCCTACTTCCTGCCCGCCTATTGACTGCCATACATTCTGGCCGTCTTTGATGTCCTGTCCTGAAAATAAAACAGTTCCGTCAGTGGTAACCACTTCTGATGGTATCGGCGGAGCCTGCTTGTAAATCTCCCTGCCATAATACCCAAGGACAGAGAAAGAGATTGTCATCACGGCAATAAAGCCGAACCATAATTTTCTTGTTTTCATGTTATTAGTTTAGTTGTATAATTTTACCATCTCACCATTTTACCATTTTGCCATTTCACCATTTACTTATGTCCACTCCTCCTCAATCACCTCCCCCTGCAAACTCACAATGGTCTGCTTGATGGGAATGTTCCGGCCGGAATTGGATCTGGCTGTTTGCGCCATGTGAAGCAACCCGCCGCAGCATGGAACTTCCATCATGACCACTGTGAGCGAGTTGATCTTTGTGTCGGCGATCATGGAGGAGAGTTTCTGGATGTATGATTCCTTGTTGCTGTCGAGTTTCGGACAGGCAATGGCAAGTGATTTTCCTTTCAGGAACCGGTCGTGGAAATTGCCCATGGCAAAAGCGGCGCAGTCGGCTGCCAGCAGCACATCGGCATTTTTGAAATAGGAAGCCTGCGGGTTGAGAAGATGCAACTGCACTGGCCATTGGCGTAATTGCGATGGAACCGCGGGTAGAGACGCATTGCGATGCGTCTCTACGGCGGGTTCTGCATTGAAATCCCTGGCCGCGCTGCCAGGACATCCGCATTCGCCGTGCGGTGCGTCAGTAATTTTTTCAGGATTGATCATGATGTTGTTTTCTTTTAAATAGTTAATAGCCTGTTGAAGAAATTCTGTTTCGTTGTGGTCACGAAGATGGTCAAGGTGAGCCATGATGGTATTCCGGCCTTTCGGAATCATGGCTTCCATCACTTTCCGCTCATCGTAGGGTTCGGCTTCGCGTTCAATGATCTCTATTGCTCCCTCCGGACAGTGGCCGATGCAGGCTCCAAGCCCGTCACAGAACAAATCGCTGATTAACCTGGCCTTTCCGTCAATGAGCTGCATGGCTCCTTCGTGACAATTGGGAATGCACAGGCCGCAGCCGGTGCATTTTTCCTCGTCGATCTGAATGATTTTCCGCTTCATATATTATAGGTGTATTTAGGTATCTAATTGCCTGTTTCTGGGTAAAAAAATTTAGAGGTATGCCTGAAGGGTCTGATCGGCCAGGAATTTCTTGAATTCAGCAGTCAGTTTACTCACCACGGTGCCCATCAGGCAGCGGTCAAATCCGCAAAGGTCATAAGACAACGGGCATTCACCTACGTCGAGCTGGCCTTCAATGGACTGATAAATATCGAGCAGGCTCACATTCTTTGGTTCCATCTTCATGGAAAATCCGCCTGCAGGCCCGCGCACTGATTTAAGCATGTCATTCTTGACAAGCCGTTGCAGAACTTTTGCAATATGATTTTTGGAGAATCCTGTAATTTCAGCGATCTTTACCGCATTGATTCCATTTTCCGCCCTGGCAATTAATACCATGCTGTGAATGGCTATTGAAGAAGCTTCTGACAGGGCAAAAATTTTGGACATAAACTATTCAGGTATTTTAATACGCAAATGTAATCGCTTTTTTTTTATCTCCGACAAAAATAAATAAAATATTTTATTTAAATGTATATCGCTGAAATTCAACACTCAATAAAAGAAAAAGCAGAGGTTTTCGGAGTTATTTTTATCCGCAGGCTATTGTTTACTGTTTATTTTATAACGGTGATTTGCAGTTTTCCGGTTGCCGGCCGGTCTCAGAATCTGCCCATCGGTCACCTGTCAACCACTTATTTTGACCCGGCCAGGGGCAACCGCCCGCTTCCTTCCGAAATCTATTACCCGGGCCTTTCGGCCGGGGAAAACACACCCGTTGCTGAGGGCCAGTTCCCGGTTATTATTTTCGGACACGGCTTCCAGATGGGTTTTGATTCATATTTCTATTTTAAAAACGCCATTGTACCGGCCGGTTATATCCTTGTTTTTCCCAAAACTGAAACATCCCTGGCGCCCAACCATGCAGAATATGGCACTGATCTGGCGTTCCTGGTTCAACAAATGAAAACCGAAGGGCTCACACCGTCATCTCCTTTTTTTCAGCATGTTGACAGCACATCCGCGATCATGGGGCATTCCATGGGGGGCGGTGCTTCCTTCCTCGGATGCAAAAACAATACGGAACCCACTGTCATGGTAACCTGGGCTGCAGCGGAAACCAATCCGTCGGCCATCAGTGCAGCGACCGGGGTCACCATCCCGTCGCTGGTATTCTCGGCCGATAAAGACTGTGTGACTCCCCCGGCGACAAACCAGGTTCCGATGTATGATTCCCTTGCCTGCAACTGCAAAGTGCTGATCAACATCAAGGGCGGAGGGCACTGTTACTTCGCCGATGCAAATTTTATCTGCTCCCTGGGGGAATTCGGTTGTCCGCCATTCACCATCACGCGTGAGCAGCAGCACGCAACAACCCTTGATTTCACAAAACTTTACCTCGATTTTTATCTGAAAAATGTACCTGCTGCATGGACCGCATTCAACGACTCCCTGAACACCTCGCCGCGAATTACCTTTCAAAAATCCTGCACAACAACATCTGTTTACCCTGCTAAGGAGGACTACCCATTCAATATTTTTCCAAACCCCGCGGAGAATTATGCATCCATTCGGGGAAACACGCCGGGAAACCTGCCGGTTTTGCTGAAGGTAAAAGATGTTTACGGAAGGATGATGTTTGACCGTACCATCGTACCGGCAGGAACGCAGTTTTGCCTTACCCTCGATATGCAATCCTGGACAAGCGGCATCTACTTTGCCGAATTCAAAGATTCACATGAATCACGGGTGGTTAAAATCCTGAAACGTTGAAATCAGCGCATAATTATGGCAAAAATCATTACCAGCTTACAAAATCCGCTCATCAAAAACGTGCTGCTACTCTGCGAGAAGCCGCGTGCCCGTAAGGAACAGAACAGGATCGTCATTGAGGGCCTTCGCGAAATCAGGCTTGCCATGGCCAGCGGGTTTACCATCACCGATCTATTCTATTCTCCTGAACTGGTTTCGGAACATGACCTGAAAGCGCTGATAAGCCACAGCAACCGTACCGAACTTGCTGAAATCACCAGGGAGGTGTTTAACCGCATGGCATACCGCAACGACACGGGTGGTTTAATTGCACTGGCGGAACCCCGGAGGTTGCATTTTAATGATCTTAAACTCAGGGAGCGCCCGCTGATCCTGGTGCTTGAAACCGTTGAAAAACCGGGAAACCTCGGCGCCCTGCTCAGAACAGCCGATGCCGCCAACCTTGATGCAGTGATCATCTGCGACCCGCAAACCGACATTTACAATCCGAATGCCATCAGGTCGGGGATTGGCTGTGTGTTTACAATGCCCGTCGTTACTGCAACGTCGGAAGAGACCATTTCATGGATGAAGGCCACCGGTATAAAAATGTTCGGCACCGCACTTACCGCCACGCACCATTACCATAAAACAGACTTTAACCAGCCTGCAGCCATCGTGATGGGATCAGAAGCGAACGGGTTAAGCAAAACATGGCTCGACGGGGCCGATGACCTTATTAAGATCCCCATGATGGGGAAGATCGATTCCATGAATGTTTCTGCATCTGCGGCCATCGTGATCTTTGAGGCCATGCGGCAGCGGGACTTCGCGTAGGCCCACATTACAAAGACGGGACTATTTATATTTTTCGTCGCCGGGCTTGAGTTCCAGGAACCCTTTGGGCATTTTGCTTTTAAAGTCGATGAGATTTCCGGTGAGCGGGTGGCGGATGGAAAGATAATAGGCGTGCAGGCGGATCCGCCTTTCATAGGTTGCATCGGCGCCATACCGCCGGTCGCCCACCACCGGGCAGTCCATCTCCGACAAATGAACACGGATCTGATTTTTGCGGCCGGTTTCAAGTTCAACCTCCAGCAGCGCGTAATCGGGGGTCCGGTCCATCACGCGGTAATGGGTGATCCCCAATTTCGCTCCTTCCTGGACCTGCACGGAATATACCTTCTGGTCGTGGCCTTCAACCAGCCAGCTGCGGATCGTCCCCTTGTCCTCTTTAGGCTGGCCCTCCACCAGGGCATAGTATAGTTTCTTCGTGTCCATCCAGTGCTCCTTTATCTCCTCCTGGAGCTTTTCACTTTTGGCAAAAAGCAGGATACCGGAAACTTCACGGTCGAGCCGGTGAACCACAAACAGGCGCTCTCTCCCCTTTGAATTTTCCTTGACGTAAGCCTGCATCATCTGGTAAAAGGATGTGCCCCCGAGGCCCCGGTCGCCGATGGTCAGCAAACCCGCCGGTTTCACTGCCACCAGGATGGACTCATCTTCAAACAGCACCTGGTACGGAGGTTTGATCTTATTGATCTTCACCACCTGCTTCACATATTCAACGGCATCACCTGCTTTCAGCATTGTTGACGGATTGGTGACCATTCTCCCGTTTACACGAACATTGCCATGGACAATCTTCTGCTTGGCTGTGGTTTTTGACGCTGTCTGGAGTTCTGCGAGCATATGCTCCAGCAGGGTAATTTCTTTGGTTATTTTTACTTTCATCGGATCGTGATGTATGGTGAACGAGTGAGCAGGTGAACACATGATAAAAACCGAAATTACACATTTTTTACTAACTTTACGTTCTCAATATGCTGATTATACCTCATCCCCATGCCTTTTCTTGGATCGATCATCCGAAAAGCTTACGAATTACGCCAGTTACCCATTGATATCCGCAGGGTTGACCCCGTCAGGGAGCAGGAAAGGGTATTGCGTAAACTGCTGATGCGTGCCAGGGACACCGCCTTTGGAGAATACTACGATTTTGGCGAGTTGGCGGGACAGCCTGAATTTATGGAGATGTTCCGTTCCAGGGTTCCGGTGCATGATTACAACGCCATGTTCAAGAACTGGTGGTACCGGAGCCTGAACGGCGAATCGTACGTTGCCTGGCCGGGGAGGGTCAAATATTTTGCACTGACTTCGGGTACATCCGAGGCCTCCTCAAAACATATCCCGGTAACGCCCGACATGCTGCGGGCCATTCAGCGGGCGAGTGTACGCCAGCTTGTTACAACCACCAAATATGATTTCCCTGATAAGTTTTATGAGAAGGGGATATTGATGATCGGCGGCAGCACCCACCTGCAGTTCAACGGAACCTATTACCAGGGCGACCTTTCCGGCATCACGGCAAAAAACATCCCCTTCTGGTTTCAGCACTTCTACAAGCCCGGCAGGGTGATCTCCCGGGAACAGGAGTGGACGGTTAAACTGAACGAGATCGTGCGAAACGCCAGGAACTGGGATATCGGGATCATGGTCGGCGTGCCCGCCTGGATCCAGATCATGATGGAAAAGATCATTGCCCATCATGGCGTTGAAACCATCCACGACATCTGGCCAAACCTGGCTGCTTACGTGCACAGCGGCGTTTCCTTTGAGCCGTATATGCGGAGTTTTGAAAAGCTTTTCCGGCATCCGATCCTTTATAACCAATCGTACCTGGCATCCGAAGGATATATTGCATACCAGAAGCCGGGAAGCCAGGGTGCGATGGAACTGATCCTTGACAATGGGATTTTTTATGAGTTCATTCCATACACAGGTAACAATTTTGACAGCGACGGCGAGCTGAAGGCCAATCCCGAAACGCTAACCATTTCTGAGGTTGAACAGGGTAAGGAGTATGCACTGCTGATGTCGACCTGCGCAGGGGCATGGCGATACCTGATCGGCGACACGATCAAATTCACTTCGGTGGAGCGGGGGGAGATCATCCTCACCGGCCGCACTAAGCAATTTATAAGCCTCTGCGGCGAACATGTTTCCCAGGACAACATCAACCGCGCCATCCGGATGCTGCAGGATGAATACAACATTAAGATCAGCGAATTCACCATCACAGGTGTGCGCTATGGCAACCTCTTTGCGCATAAATGGTATCTCGGCACCGATGATGCCCTCGACCCGGAAGTTGCAGCAGCCAGGCTTGACGCGTATTTGAAAGTGCTGAACGACGATTACCGTGTTGAGCGAATTGAAGCTATAAAAAACGTTTCCGCAGAAGTATTACCTTTGCAGGTGTTCCATGACTGGATGAAGGTGCTTGGCAAGGAAGGCGGTGCGCACAAATTTCCCAGGGTGCTTAAAAACGGTCAGCGCGAACAATGGGAAGAACACGTGAAATCATTTAAACAAAAACAGAACCGTTGAGTTCCATCCTGCATCCCCTGTTTGAAGGCATCATCCTTGGACTGACCGTCGCGATCTCCCTCGGTCCGGCCCTGTTTGCCTTGCTTCAAACCAGCATCAAGTACGGGGTGAAGGTCGGGATTTTTCTTGCCGCCGGTATCTTCATGAGCGACGTAACCCTGGTGGTCGGCTTTTATTTCGGCGCCGCCAGCATCGTCACAGACCCACGGTACCATCTCGTGCTTGGCATCATCGGCGGCATCGTGATGTGCAGCTTCGGATTTTACACCTTCTTTAAACGAGTGCC
Source organism: uncultured Bacteroidales bacterium (assembly GCA_903959905.1). GTDB lineage: Bacteria > Bacteroidota > Bacteroidia > Bacteroidales > FEN-979 > CAIVAT01. The sequence continues at coordinate 3,058 of CAJBYO010000084.1, read as the reverse complement.
CCAAACCGAACAGGTGGAGGCCATCAACGAGATCAAGGTCAAGAACAAGGGGGCGCTGCCCTATTTCTTCAAGGGTTTTATCCTGAACCTGGCCAACCCGTTCCTGTGGGTGTTCTGGATCACCTCCATGCTGGCCATCAATGCCACCTACGGGGGAAATCAAAAATCTGTTGCGCTGTTCTTTGCCGGCAGCCTCTCGGTCATCCTGATGACAGACATAATGAAGGTTGTGCTCGCCAACAAGATCAAGATTGCAGGTAACCCCCAGGTCAAACTCTGGATGAACCGGATCGTGGGGCTGCTCTTTATCATCCTGGGCACCTTTATCATCACCGGGTCACTGCTGGAATACTTTAAAGGCATCTCTCTCCAGGTCCCCTAATGCAAAGAATGCAAGCAATGCAAAGAATGCAGGAATGCAAACAATGCAAACAATGCAGGCAATGCAGCAAGGTTTTACATGTTTTCAGGTAAGATGTATGTGTGTATGCTCATGGCCTTCTCCATGTGGCTGTGTTAAAAATGAATTACACAGAGGGCCATAGAGTTAACAATATTGTTGTAGGACTGAGAGGCTGTTTAAAAATGTTTTTAAATCCCTTTAGGGATGTTATATGGGTAGTAAAATGTGTATAAATGCATTATTTCGTCCCGTACGGGACGAGATAGTTGCGTAAACATTCAACTTCTACCCACATATTGTGCCTACGGCACAGGTTTAAACATACAAATTCAACTCAAGGAGAAACAAAATTCACGCTCTGTGTCTCCTCTGTGTCGCTCTGTGTAACAAAAAAAACAGAAGATTTACGTGTGATATACCATTGGTCCTCCAGGTCCCCAGGCACCTCCATTGTCTGCATTGTCTGCATTCATTGCATTGTTTGCATTCATTGCAATGTTTGCATTCCTTGCATTGCCTGCATTCCCTTCACTAGATCATCTTGATCAACTTTTCGAAGTCCCCTTTAAAGTTGGTTCCGATCGGGATGAGTCGGTCTTTGATCTTTACCTGATTGCCTTCAATGAGGTCGATGCGCGACAGGGCGATGATGAACGATTTGTGCACCCTCGGGAACCTGCCGGAGGGCAGGAGGGTTTCAATGTTTTTCAGCGACTGGTAGCTGATGATCATTTTTTCGGTGGTGTAAATTTTAACATAATCGCCCAGCGCTTCAATGTAAAGGATATCTTGCAGGTTTACTTTGTAGGTTTTTTTACTTGACTTGATAAAGATAAAGGTGTCTTCCTGCTTTTCCGGCTCCCTGGCCTCCTGGTGGCGGCTGGTTTTCCCCTTCAGCAGTTCTTCTGCTTTCTGTATGGCCTTGTAAAAACGGTCGAAGGCAAAAGGTTTCATCAGGTAATCCACCACATCAAGTTCATATCCCTGGATGGCAAATTCAGCATAGGCGGTGGTGATGATGACCAGCGGAGGGTTCTTCAGCGTTTTCAGAAAGTCCATTCCGCTCAACCTCGGCATGTTGATATCAAGAAACAACAGGTCAACCTCCACCTCATGCAGCACATCGATCGCCTCAATGGCGCTGTTGCATTTCTTTATGATCTCAAGAAAGGGGACATTTTCGGCAAACCGTTCAATGACACGCTGCGCCAGCGGCTCATCATCAATAATCAGGCAACGTATATTCATTTTGTGAAGATTGTTAAATCAACATGGAAGGATGAAACCGTTTCGCGGATATTGAGTTCATATTTCCCCGGATAGACCAGTTCAAGCCGCTTTTTCACATTTGACAGGCCGAAGCCGCCGTCGCGGAGTTTGCCACGGAAAGGATCAGCCCGGTTGTCGATGGTAAAGATCACCCGGTCGTCGTGCTCCAGGTTGAAAACAATGTGAATGAACGGGTTGTCACTTTTGTCCTTTGCACCGTGCTTAAAGGCATTTTCAATAAATGCCAGGAAAATGAGCGGGGCGATTTTTACCTCCATCTGATCGCCGGTCACATCAAATTTCACATCCAGGCTTTCATTCAGACGCAACCGTTCGAGGTAAACATAGCTCTGGAGAAATTCAAGTTGCTTGCCCAGCGGTACCATATCGTCTTTGGATTCATAGATGACATACCGCATGAGATCCGAGAGTTTCAGGATCAGTTCCGGAGCCTTGTCCGACTTGTCGAGGCTCAGTGCATACAGGCTGTTGAGGGTGTTGAAAAAGAAATGCGGGTTGACCTGTGCCTTCAGCGCCCTGAGTTCCGCCTCTATCTTTTGTTTTTCAACCTCTTTCATCTTCAGTTCAACATCCTGGAGGGTGATGGAATCGCGCATCACTTTCAGCAGGGTCGACAAAATAAGAAAGACAAGGACCAGGATAAACTCGGCAACAAACTCGGCAAAGAAATTGGTGGAGGCTGTTCCGCCTTCAAACACATAGGTCACAAAGTAATTAAGCAGGATGAACAGGAGAATATTGCCGATTTCAAGTATAAAGAACAGCAGGAATTTCCGCCTGTTGAAGAAGACAGGTATGAGCCACAGCAGGTTGACATAGACCGAAATAGCCAGGAATCCCACGGTGATGAGGATGTTCATGGCCATGCGGAGATCAATGTCGTAGAAGTTAAAGTCGCCGCGGGTATAGATCAGTACAACGGTGAAAAGAAAGATGCTGACAAGCCAGAAAAGTGCCTGCTGAATGATGAAGTGTTTTTTCCCCTTGTGATAGAGACCGGCAATATCCATGTTGTTTTTTTACAAAAGTGGGCATTGATTTCGGGATTGTCAATTTTTTTTTGATGATTCGTCAGAAAAATACGGTGAAACCTTGAATTAACCCCTCTTGGCGCATGTCTAATTATTACACAGAGGTACACGGAGGAGACACAGAGAACCACAGAGAATCAACTATGGTTTTCAACCATGGTTGCAATAAACATTGAATATTGATCAACGAATTTTGAAGTTCTGGCAGCACCAGCCCTGAAAGGGCGATATTTACCAGCCATGGGTGGAGCCCATGGTTGAAGAAGGGCCACGCCATGGCGTGGCCCTACCATGATATCGTTGGTCGCGGTAGGTACATGCCATGGCATGTACC
>CAJBYO010000083.1 GCA_903959905.1 uncultured Bacteroidales bacterium | reverse complement strand
TCCTGTTCACTATAGCTGCTGCCAATGGTTTTAACGACTTTGTACCTCCCGGATATTTTATTAATAATTTGAACCGAGATGCTCCCTGATGAATTTGGCTTTTTTCGTAAAAACATGCACAAATATACGATCGGGACACCCCCTTTCAAAACCCTCATCAATAATATCAAGGGTTTCGGAGCGTCATTTCAAAAAGTGCGGAAAACAGGAAAGCTTTGGAGAAGAGCGCCGGAATTGCCGACCTTATTTATGGCGAGCTTCTTTTTCCACTTGATAAGGGTGATCTTAGCCCAAGCCTGGGCTATTTCACGTTCGGAAAGTTGAGTTTGGGAGGTTTGCATTGAGCAAAGAAAAGCTCAATACCAAGACAAATAAAGGACACAAAACAGGGAGTTATTTCCCCACCCACTCATCCACCACTTGCAGAAAAGCCATGATATCAAGCGGTTTGGTTAAATAATCTTTGGCTCCTGCCTTCATCAGCTTTTCAATCTGGTGAACCATTGCATCGGCGCTGACAACCACAACCGGAATTCCCTTTGTTTTTTCTACTGTCTGTAGCTGTTTAATCACTTCGAAACCCTTCATATCCGGCAAATCGAGATCAAGAAGAATTAAATCAGGAGCGTATTCGATGGCTAATGGAACCGCCTGCGCTCCTTTCGTACTGCACACAAAATGAATGGAAGGTCGCTGATCTACCAGGATTTGCTCCACCAATTCTGTGTTGGAGGCATTGTCTTCAATGTAGAGGATGGTTCCGATTTTTTTAGTCTTCACCGCGAGCGCTGCTGAACTATATTCTGTTTGTTCAGCCGCGGGGTCGAGATCTTCACTGTGTGGCAATTCAATCCAAAAGGTACTTCCCGCCCCTGGCACGCTTTCAACCCAGACACGACCGCCCATGGCGTCCATCAGTTTTTTTACCACCATGAGCCCGAGGCCCGTGCCTTCAATACCGGTTTTCTCGGCTCCGATCCGTTCGAACGGCATAAAGAGTTTTTCGAATTTTTCAGGATTGATTCCTGGACCTGTGTCGCTCACCGATATTCTCACAAATGACATTGCCGGGGTAGTTGCCTGCTGGAATTCGGTTTTGATCACAACTGAACCACCTTCACGGTTGTATTTTACGGCATTGTTTACTAAATTAAGCAACACCTGCCTCAAGCGATGAGGGTCGGCCTTGACAAAAAGCCGGTCAGGATTTGGATTTATCAATTCAAGTTTCACATTCAGTTCGCGAGTTAAGGGATGAACGGTGTCTATCGTTTCCCTTAAAATCCTGCCTAACTCAACAGGAACAAATAAAAGTGAGACCCGGCCTGCTTCGATGCCAGAAATGTCTAAAACCTCGTTGATCAGATTGAGCAGATGTTTTCCGCTGTTCAGTATATGATTTACCCCTTTTCTATGTTTCGGACTGAGTTCACCGATCTTCATCAATTGGGCAAAGCCAATAATCGAGTTCATCGGGGTACGCAGTTCGTGGCTCATGCGCGAAAGAAATTCGCTTTTTGCATGATTGGCTTTTTCGGCTTGGGTTTTTGCTTTCATGATCTCAACCTCAGCCCGCTTGCGTTCGGTCAAATCCATGTTTGTGCCAGTTACCCGGATTGGTTTTCCGGTTGTATTGCGGGTAATATATCCGCGCGAAAGTACAGGCACATAATGACCATCTTTATGCAACAACCGAAATTCTGCTTCGTAGCTGGTATTTATACTTGCAAGGGCATTCTTAAAAATCTCATTTACATGTTCAACATCATCAGGATGGGTGAGATTTCTCCAAACACTGCTGTTGGAAGGGATTTCATCGGGTGCATAACCAATTTGCTGCCACCATTTTGTTGAATAGAAAAGATTGTCGTTATCCAAATTCCAATCCCAGGGGGCATCGTTGGAGCCTTTTATAATCAGTTCCAATTGCTCCTGGCTTTCGCGTAATGCAGCCTCTGCCTGAACACGGTTTTTGATCTCCTTTATAAGATTTTCGTTGGTTTCAGAAAGTTGGGATGTCCTTTCTGTTATTTTCTGTTCAAGATCGATGTTGAGGTCTTTAATCTCCTTTTCGAAATTTTTTCGCTCCGTAATGTCTTCCTCAACTGCAAGATAATGAGTCAAATTTCCTCCGCTGTCAATGATGGGAGTAATAGAAGCCGCCGACCAGAAAAGCTCGCCGTTTTTCTTTTTGTTATGGAACTCGCCACGCCACTCCTTCCCCGATTTAAGGGTTTCCCAAAGGATTCGGTATTCTTCCTTTGGCTTTTCCCCTGAATTGAGAATGTGTGGATTCTGGCCGACCAACTCTTCCCGGGTGTAACCGGTTAATTCGGTGGCTTTGGGATTTGTGTATTCAAATTTCCCATCAAGGTCGGTAATGCAAACCATTACAGGGCTTTGCTCGACGGCTTGCGAAAGTTTTTTCAAAGCTGTTTCATTTGCTTTTCGCTCAGAAATGTCGAAGCAATGACCGATATATCCGACGAATTCCCCTTTGCTGTTATAATTTGGAGTACCCAAATCCACTATCCACTTGTATTCACCGCTTGAATGGCGCAAACGGTATTCCATTTCGAATGTTTCTTGTTTATCGAATGCTGATATATAGGTTTCAAGGCATCTGTTGAAATCATCGGGATGAACTCCTTCGACCCAGCCGTTACCCATCTCCTGTTCAATTGTCCGACCTGTAAACCTCAGCCATGTTTCATTAAAATAATTACAAAGTTTATCTGTGCCCGATGTCCATATAAGTGCTAACCCCGCGTTTGCTAAATTCCGGTACTGAACTTCGCTTTCCATTAATTTTTCACCGGCAAGCTTACGTTCAGTAATATCAATATTGCTTCCCCTGATACCAATAAATGATTTGGTATCATCAAAAACTGACTGGCATAAGTGTTCTATGTGGCGGGTTTCTCCTTCTTTGGTGATAATTCTAAAAAAATGACTTCCCGGAGTTTTTACTTCTAGTTTTTCCTGATGATGTTTAATATAACCTTCCCTGTCATCGGGATGAATTATTTTCAGCAGCAATTCATCGTCACCCATGAAATCATCGGCTGAATATCCGGTAAGTTTTTTACACGATGGTGAGTGATGGATCCATTTGCCATCTGCCCCTTCCCAAAATTCCCAGTTGAAGGCATTGTTGGCAACAATACGAAATTTTTCTTCCGATTTCCTGGTAGTTTCCTCTGCACTTATGCGTTCGGTAATATCGGTATGCGTACCAACCATGCGGGCAGGTTTCCCTTCAACAGTCCAATCCAGGACCTTGCCCCGGTCCAGAATCCATTTCCATGAGCCATCCCTGCACAACATGCGGTGCTCGGATGTATAATCCGGTGTTTGTTGTTTAAAATGTTGCTGGAGCTTGAACATGACTGCCTCAATATCATCAGGATGGACCCGGTTTTGCCATTCGCTGAGTTTTCCATCAAGTTCGTCAGGCCCATAGCCGATCATCTCTTTCCAGCGGTTGGAGAAAAACACATCACCGGTAAGCATATTCCAGTCCCAAATGCCATCCTTGCTCCCTTCAATGGCAAATTGCCAGCGATCTTCGCTTTTCTTTAAGTCTCGTTCTACTTCACGTTTTTCAAGTATTTTATACAATTCATCGGCTACGGCTTGAATCTGAATCTCATCCAATTCAGTGTAGTCAGATGATTTATTACCCACACCAAAAATCAACCGGACTTTTTCATCATGTACCACCGGAATGCTCATCATTCTGCCAACAGGGGCATGTCCTTCGGGCAGCCCTTTTCTATTAACCGATGCGGGATAATCATTGTAAACAACCCGTTTTTTTTGTCTTATACAATCGGCCCAGTTTCCTGCTTGATCAAGTGGATAATGATTGTTAAAAACGGAGGTGCAGTTTTTTCTTGCTTCATCATTCCAGGTAGTGAGGGTTATTTCCTGCTGGTTGTCGCTTACCTGGTGAAAGAAACCTATTTTGCTGTCAGTGATTTTAACTGCGATGTTGAGCGCCATATCGAAGAGTTCCGTGTCGGATAAGGCCGTAGCCTTTTCAAATAGACCAAGCAGCAATAAAGAGCGTTCAGCTTCTTTACGAAGCCCCAATTCAGCATTTTTGCGATCGGTTATATCTGTGGCATTTCCCTCAATGGCATATGGCTCGTTGTTTTCATCAAACAGCAATATATTCCGCTGCTCTGTCCAGATCACCCGACCGTCTTGTCTTATCCACCGCAATTCAAGGGGTTCCCCTTTGCTGTATTTCGTCATACTTTCAAGCAATATCCTGTCGTCGGGATGAACCAAATTGAAGCCAAGTTGTGGATTGGAGTAGTGATCTTCAGGTGTATATCCGGTAATAACAGTAGCTGAAGGACTTACATATTCGAATTTGAATTCAGGCTTTAGTGATATACGATAAACAAGTAAGGTGGAATTTTCGGCAAGCTGTTGATATTTTGTTTTGCTTTGTTGCATAGCCAACTCCATCTGTTTTCCTTCTGTAATGTCAACCACATTAACAAAGCATTGACTCACCCCTTCGGTTGCAATACCCGAAAGATGGACATATACAGGCTGATTGCCGGATGTCGTCAGGATTACTTCACAGGATTCCGTTCTGTTGTTTTCAAATGTTTTCTCCAAAAATTGTTTGAAAACCTCTTGGGTATCTCTGGAAACAAAAAAGTGGAAATGTTTGTTTAATAAATGTGAATGATCTTTACCCAGCATAAGCGCCCCGGCGAGATTTAGCTCAATAATTGCGCCTTTGCGCGAAAGTGTAAAGTAGCCGGAAGGCGCCAGGTCGTAAAATCTGATATACTTTTCATGCGCAGCGTCTGCCACAGCCCGTGCATGGCGGAGTTCATCATTCTGCAATTCCAGTTCAATCTGGTGCACCTGGAGTTCGTAGATGAGTCTGCTCGATTCGACTTCAGATAATGGCGAAGCAGTTCCGGATGATTTCTTTTTCAACAATTCTTCAGCCTTCTGGCGCATAGAATGTTCCTTTGAGGGGTTGTTATCCATAACTTTTTTTATTGATTTTGAACCGGCAAAGTAAATCGGAATGTGCTTCCTTTTCCCACTTCACCCTCCACCCATATTTTTCCGCCATGCATTTCCACTATTTTTTTGCAATGCGCAAGGCCGATACCGATTCCTTCGTATTCGTTCCGTTTGCGCATTTGTCTGAATAACATAAAAATTTTCACTTTAGCCCGTTCATCAAGGCCAACGCCATTGTCTTCAATGGCGAATATGAATTCCGATTCCTTTTGTTCCGCAGAAATTCGTATTATCGGGCGAACATCCGGCTTTTTAAATTTTATAGCATTGCTTACCAGGTTATGGAATAAAAGTTTCATTTCCGCTTCCATGCCGAAAACCACGGGCAGGTTTTGAACGACGATGCTTGCATTTGCTGTTTCAATCAATGCGCCCATGTCGGCGAGAACTTTACGGATAATTTTATCACAGTCGATCGAAGCCGTAGTACGGGTATTCCCAAGGAGGGAGTAATCTAGCAACCCATTTATCATGGCACTCATGCGGCTGGCCGAACCGGAAATGAACCTAAGGTACTGGTCCCCGTCATTTCCAAGTTTCCCTGCGAATTCTTCCTGAAAAAGTTGTGTATAATTGCTCATTGTTAGCAATGGTTCCTGCAGGTCGTGTGATACAAGAAAGGTGAACTGCTCAATTTCATTAAGGTGAAAAAGAAGTTCCTTGTTGACCTTTATGAGGCTTTGAGTACGCTCATTGACCTTATTTTCCAAGGATTCATTGAGTATCCTGATTTTTTCCTCCGCCTGTACCCTGGATGTGACATCAAACATGATGGAGAAAAGGATTCTCTTTCCCTGGAAATCAATTGGCGACGAATGTACTTCTACAGATCGTACTTCTCCGCTTGCTAACAGATGCTGGAACATAAACAAATTTTTGTTTCTGTTTACTGCTTTTTCCATCTCCATTTTGATCCTAAATGCTGGCATCGTGTTGATCCGGTCTATATTCATTGTGCACAATGCCGGGATGCTGTAGCCATAGAATACTGCTGCTGCTGCGTTTGCATCCATAATAGCGCCGGTTTCCGGATCTATCAGCAGCATTGCAGTGGTGTTTTTGTCAAATATTGTCTTGAATCGTTTGTTTGCCAGATTAAGCAACTCTTCAGCCTTCAGGCGGTCGGTGATGTCGCGGATGGAAGCCAGTACAACCTCCCTGCCATTCAACATAAAGAGGCTGGCTGAAATATCTACCGGAAAGACAGTTCCATCTTTCTTTTTATGATATCGGACTTCAATCCGTTCAATGAATTCTTTCAGCGCCAATGCTGTCTTTACCGGTTCAAAAGACAAGTCTGTGTTCTTCAGGTTAAGAATTTCATCCCGTGAATATCCATAGAGGCGAAACGTGTAGTCATTGGCATCCAGGATATTCCCGGTTTGCTTGTCAATAAGGATAAGGGCGTCCCTGCTGCAGGAAAAGACCTTCCGGAATTTTTCTTCACTTTCATTAACGGTTTTCTCAGTTTGTTTGCGTTCAGTAATATCCATCGCAGTGACAAGGCAATGTTTTTCATCATCGGAAACTACGCCGGTTAGCAAAACATGAAACGGCAAATTGCCTGCACTATCCATCATTACCTCACATGATTCTTTTGCTTTGCTCTTAAATGCCTTCTCAAGGAAAAGACTGAAGATTGGTTTTGTTTCTTCTGAAACAAAAAAATAAAACAGGCAATTTTTCAGATGCTGCCGGTCATTGCCCAACATCTTCGCCCCGGTGAGGTTCAATTCGATGATTTTCCCTTTATCGGAAAGTGTAAAATAACCTGATGGTGCGAAATCGTACACTCTGATATATTTGTCATTCGCAACTTCTGCATCTGCCAATGCACGGCGCAGTTCTTCATTCTGCAATTCCAACTCAATCTGGTGTACTTCAAGTTCGTGGATGAGTCTGCTCGATTCGACTTCAGCTAATGGCGAAACTGTTCCTGACGATTTCTTTTTCAGCAACTCTTCGGCCTTTTGGCGAAGGAGTGCGCTGTCGGCTTTATTGTTATCCTTCACTGTTTTCTTTGTTTTTCCGAAGTTCATCTTCCATCTGCTTTCGGGCAGTAAGGTCTGTATATACAATGGCTACGCCATATCCTTCGAGCGGAATGGGTGTGGCTGAAACGTTGATCCAGGTTACCTGGCCATCGCCCTTTTGTATACCCATTTCCACATTTTCTATCTGGCATTTTTCATTGAGGGCACGTACGCTGGCATACTCCGATGCAGGCATGGGGGTGCCATCGGGCCTGATAATC
>CAJBYO010000082.1 GCA_903959905.1 uncultured Bacteroidales bacterium | reverse complement strand
CTGTTCATATTTGCCTGGTTTACTTACAGGCTCCAAAGATGCAAAATGAATTCAAATCGACACGCGACCTATTTGTTCGTAATTAACTATTTATTAATAACATATAAGGGTTTAATAAAAATTATTTTGGACACTAGTGAGAAGAACTATTATTCTCTGTGGCTCTCCGTGTCTTCTCCGTGGCTCTCTGTGTAACTATTTATTTCTTTAGTTTCCCGAAATATACTCATAAATAAATCCGATAAGATAATATTGCAAAGGCCTGATATTGGGCTTGATATACGATTGGACTTTTCCTGATTGTATCAGGTATAATGGCGTTCATTCAGATTTATTTTTTATGTCATGATTTTTTAACATTGCTTACCTGGTAATGCAAATTTTCAGATTGGCTGATCTGTTTCCTGCCAGGACATTCATGTTGTACACACCCGGCTTCAATCCTGGGAATGACAACATCTTCGGATCAACATATTTGAAATGCCGCAAGGCAACCTTTTTTCCAACCATGTCAGCCATTTCCACCACGATGGCTTCCCCGGCCCATTCAGCCGGACATATCAGCGTGAAATGGCCATCCGACGGATTCGGATAGGCCCTGATTTCCGAACCTGTTGTCCTGCCTGTTGCAACAAAACCAAGCTGAGGCGATGCCAGGGGAGTGCGGGAGAGCCCGGCAGTACTCATTGTAGCGCCAAGGTAAATCCCGTCATTTACAAAACCGCATTCCAGGCCAGGGTTGTCGGGTTGATTGATCACGGCGAGATAATGTGTCTGGTATCTCGCGATATAAATTTTGTTATCTGGGCCAAGTTGCATATACCCGGCCTGGTAATTGAATGAATTTGTGGCTGTGGCATGACCTACGAACACTTTATTGAAGGATGCTGCTGATTTTGTGGGATTGTAAATGTTATACTGGAACACGCTGTCGGTCCACCACTTGTCTGCATAGAGCATGCGGCTGTCTGGTGAAAATGCAATCCCCCATGGGTTGGGAAAATCGGAAATGATGCGGCTGTTTGAAATATGCCCGGTCGTCATGTTGAAATCACACAATTCAATGAACCCGCTGTAGAGCACCCCGGAGGCAATGGTATGCCCATCGGGAGAGATTGTCATCTGCCCGATGGCGTTGTATCCGTTTGGATTCCCGCCGCCATACATGGCACAGGAATCACTGATGACAGGTGTGATGTACAACCCTCCGGAGTTCAGTTTGTAGACAAGGAAATAACTTGATTCATAAGGATGTGTGATGATCCAGTAGGAGTTGTCGGATGGATTGTAGATGGCATCCAGTTTTTCACTTGTATATGGAAACAGCTGGGCGTTTTTAACCACAACCGCGCCAAACCCATTGTCGCCGGCCATATCAACAACAGAAAAATTCAGTCCCGTTGAATTCAGAAACGGGGCATTGGTAAAAATGTAGTATTTTGATGTACCAGGTTGAGGAACTATAACACCACACTGGCCTGAGGTGGTACTTCCCAACAACCCGGTTCCGTTCGCCATCACCTGGTGCAGCCTGTTCCAAACCGTATCGGAGTTGGTATAAAACAGGAGCTGACCGTTTGCATCACATACCGTGCTGGAATTGTCGTTGCACCATAAGGCTCCGTTCTGGAGTGCCACTGCCGTGCCCGAATTGAAGTCAAGGCCTGCATGGCTGCCGAAATACCATATATTTCCTTCTTTCTGAGCGGATACAGTCGCCGTTATCATCATAGCAGCGAGACACAATACAGTGAAAAGCTTTTTCATAGTTTTATTTTTGGATCAACATTTTAGATGCATTCCCGGCAACTCCGTCTAAAATCAGCCTGTAATAATATACCCCTGGATGAAGAACGGTATTTGTAACCGGTAGTTGATTAATCCCTTTGTTCCGGATTCCTTCATTGAACCGCATAACCTCTCTACCCGTTTGGTCGGAAATGGAAATCACGACGGGCCCCCTCCGCTCAACCTCATATAAAATCGTTGTGCTACCGGAGGATGGATTAGGGAAACAACGCAGCGACGCTGACCCCGATTTATCCATTCGTTTGTTGAGCCCAACCGGCGTTCCATTGAAGATCCCGTTTCCATGGTTGAACAGAATCTCCAGGTTATTAGGAACAAACAGACCTGTGGCCCTGGTAAATACAAAATCATTGTACCCGTTGCCGTCCATGTCGCTGGAATGAAAGCTGCGGCCACTTTCATCATGATTGATGATCCGGATGAACTGGGGCGAAGAAAGCTGGAAGTTTCCCTGGTTGTAAAAGATTTTTATTCCACCCACTGTATCAATCAAACCTGTTCCGGATGTGTCGGGGAAATGGGTCAGAAAGGCAATATCGGGCAAACCGTCGCCATTGATATCGTTCACCAGAAAATCATAACTGTCTATTGTGGGCATGGATGAAACCAACTGAAGACTTGTATCGTTCATGTTCCTGTACATGGTCATCGACCCTGCCCAGGTGGCGGCAGCAATAACGTCTTTATGACCATCTCCGTCAAAATCAACCACAGCATTCAGGTCCTGGTAACTGCTATTCTGAAGTGCTTCCAAAGGGAACCCGGGCAGACTGTAGTATACCTGGGTGAAATGACCACCAATAACAATGTCATCTTTCCCATCCCCGTTCAGGTCGCCGCAGGAAACCCTTATCGGATAAGCGTTTCCAACATTTCTGGCCCAGACATTTGAAAAATTGCGGTACCCGTAGTTATAAAAAATGCCGAACCACCCACCCTGGGCGGAACAGAAAACGATGTCATTCAACCCGTTGTTGTCAATATCTCCGAGGGCAATGTAATCAGCATTATTTTGTGAATTGGTGTTGAGAAACAGGGTGTCGGCATAATTGTCATTGTAGATGATGCCGATATACATGGTCGTGTTCCATTTTTTTATGATGATCTCGGGGTGTGCGTTGCTGTCGAGCTGACCGCACAACACCTGGTCAAAACCGCCATTAAAATAGAGTGAATCTTCCAGAAGGAAATTCCCGTTGCCGGTATTCTTCGTGATGGCGATGCCACTCCAGGTGGAAAGTCCGGCACGATGATGGCCGGTAACAATGTCAACCTTGCCATCCAGATCAAGGTCGGCTGAAAATACTGAAACCGCAGCTGCCGGAACTGTATACTGGCTCAGCGGGGAGTCGGAATGAAAGGCCAGTGAAACGAGGAGCAGGGGCCATAGCCTGATCAGGAAGAAAGTGGCAGAGCTTGTCGGCTTCATGGCAGCGGCAGGGGTTAAACAATCAAGTAAATATACGATAAAAAACTGTAATTGATTACCTTTGTGAACTGCATGAAGAAGAACCTGGTCCTGTTTCTTATTGTACTGGTTTTCAGCCAGTGCACCGACGTTGGCAACCCGACGCTGAACCTCATGCCAGAAACCGGCCAGTCTAAAAACACCGCAGCGGGATTGTCCGGAGCGGGCAGCACCAAAATCGCTGAAGATCAACCGTCGCTCACCAAGGCGCCGGTTAAGCCGAAGAGAAAATATCACAAAAGAAGAAAAACCGTTCATCTAGCCCGGGTTGCGAATCCTGATTTACTCAGCGAGCGACAGGCAGACACAAGCCTCATCAGCAGGCTGAAAAGCATGGAATCAAACGGGGTCGAACCCGACCTGAACGAACCCGGAACCAGGAAGTTCCTTTTCTCGCCACACGACACGCTGCGCCCCCCGGCGATGATCACCCTCAGCCGGGAGTCATTCCTGGTAATCGGTTTTGACAATGACATCCTTGACTACACCGACCGGTTCTACACCAACGGCATCAGGATCGCCTTTATCTCCCCCGCCCTGCAGGCGAACCCGCTGCGCCATTTACTCCTGCCCTACTGGCGATCGGGAGTTAACTATTATGGTTTGTCGCTTACACAGGACATGTTTACCCCTTCCACAACCAAGATGGGCGGGATATTGTATGGCGACCGTCCTTATGCAGCCTATCTTTATGTGGGAAGTTTCAAAATCACCAACGACCGGGCCCGCAAACTGAGGCAATCCAGCGAACTTGATGTCGGGATTATCGGGCCCAACTCTTACGGTGAATGGGTACAGCGGAAGTTTCACAATGCCGTGCCTACCAACAACGAACCCCTCGGATGGGAATACCAGGTAAAAAACGACCTCGTGCTCAATTATTCCGTTGTCTACGAAAAAGGAATTGTTGAAAGCAGGAATCTTGACATACAAGCCGTTACAGAAGGGAAGCTTGGCACCCTTTACACCAACCTTTCAGGAGGTGTACAGGTCAGGGCAGGATGGGTTAACCCCTACTTTGCCAATCTTGGGGTTGCAAAAAAGAAGGCATTGGCTGAAGCCGGATTGCACAAGGTGCAGTTTTTCCTGTTCCTTAAAGGATCGGGAAAGCTGGTCGGGTATGATGCCACGCTGCAGGGTGGCATGTTTAACAAGTCAAGTGTGTATACGCTTGGGAATAATGAAATTTCCAGGGGGGTATTTGAGGCAAGCGGCGGGTTGACCCTTTCGGTAAACGGGATCAGGCTGGATGTGCAGCAGTACATGCTGAGCCCGGAGTTTAAGGGAGGATTGTGGCATAAGTGGGTTCATGTGGGGCTTACGTTCGGCCTCTGACCATCCCAACATTTGACATTTGACATTTGACATTTGACATTTCAGATTTTAGATCTCAGATCACTGCTGATGCTTTAAAATAATTTATTTGATGGAACGAAATCAAACTGGAAAATGAACTCTTCCAATGCAGTTTGAGAACACTGGTGTTATTTTAACCACTAAGGCGTCAAAGGATACACTAAGTCGCACGAAGGGTTG
>CAJBYO010000081.1 GCA_903959905.1 uncultured Bacteroidales bacterium | reverse complement strand
GATGTTTATGCACCTCGATCGCGCAGCCAATAGTTTTCTCCGTAATCATATTAAGTTCCATAACATTTAATTTTCCTCCGTGTACCTCTGTGTCTCCTCTGTGTACCTCTGTGTAATTATTTTTGTTTCACAGAGGTACACAGAGGAGACACAGAGAACCACGGAGAGGTTAGTACTATGCCCGGCATGGCACATAGAATTATTATTCCGTGCCGGCAATTACTGCTTAATCGGAAAAAGAAGAAAAGGTAATACGATTCAGGAGGCTTTTTTGCTGTTTTCGGAGAGTTTTCTGATTTCAGCGGCAAACAGGCTGATCTCCGCCCATGTCAGGAGAAAATCACGCGCCTTCAGTTTTGTGAGCCTTGAAAAAATAATGAACTGGTAAAGGGTCACGCAACTATAGGAAACTGTGGCAGCCAACCCGGCACCGAGAATCCCGAAGCGGGGGATGAGAAACAACCCCAGGCCAATGGTAAAGATCAACCCGCATGCAGAGCTTATCGTGTTGTGATAAGGCTTGTTGATGCTTGAAAAGAAGCCGCTGAAGATCATGGAGACACTCAGGGCGACAATCCCGAACGAAAGGGAGGCAATCACCATTTTCACATCACCGAATTTGGCCGTAAAGATGGCCACATATACGAATTTCGGAATCGCCAGTACGATCAGCATCGCGAAAGCGGTTACGGCCCAGGATATCTTTGCCAGTGTGAGTGTCAGCCTTACACTGTAATCAAAATTCATTTCATTGGAGAGCCGTGAATACTGCACGGTGGCGATACTCCTGCTGATCAGCCACAACCCTTCGGCCAGCTGCATTCCGAGCGAAAGCACACCAACGGCCCCCCTTCCGGCAAAAAAATCCACAAACTTCAGGCTGAGCCTGTAATTCATGGTCTGGAAAATATTGGCAAACTGCACATAGGTTCCAAACCGCAGGATCTCAACCAGCAGTGTCCTCATGCCGGTCAGCGGAACCTTCCGGAAGGAGGGATAGAGCGCGATGAGCCCCAGCACCATGGCCAGCATGTTGGACACAAGGATAGCCCAATAATAGGCCATTACCTCCAGCATTCCTGCCCCGAAAAGCATATACAGCAGGATGAAAAACAACAACACAATCTGCACCAGGCTGATATAATTATATGCCTTAACCCGCTCCAGACCAAGCAGGAGCATATAATTGGCCGAGGTAAAGGAGATCACCAGGGCCAGTACCAGGACAGGAGTGAAATAACCCTCCGGGATGATCTCCAGGACTGGGAACAAAGACCCGATGAACCTCAGGATAAATGCAGAAACCACCGCAATAACAAAAGACCAGGCGTAGGCGGGAATGAATAATTTATAAATTCCGGTCCTGGGTGTAAGGTAAATCAGGGCCGCCCCGGCTACAAAGTTGGTGAACAGCTGGATGATGGTGACTGAGAAGATGATGAGGCTGATGGTACCCACCTTTTCGGGGCCGAGGTAATGGGCATTCAGCGTCCATGTTGTAAAGGCAAGGATGGCCGTGATGGCACGCGTACCGATGGTCCCCATTATTTTCCTAAACATGGCCTTGCTCCTTTCTGCCCATCTTCTTCAACAACTGATGGCGGAAAAACCAATAATCAAATTTATATGCCTTACCGTCGACCAGGGTAATATGTCCAGCCGATGATAAGGTATGGAGCCCTTTGCTGAAGCGGCTTCCTGCCACCGGGTCAATATGATTTACTGTCTCTTCTTCAAATGTTTCGAGGGTAAGCTTGACTATTTTATTCATGGCAATCCGGCCGCCATAGGTAACGGAACAGTCCTGGGCAGGCCTGTACAGGACATTTTCATGCACAAAGGGTGTCCCTGCCGGTCTTGACGACCGTACATCAACCTTTACCGGGTTTTGCAGGTGCGGTTTAAATTCACTGTGAAGATCAGCCGCAAAGTAAAGATAAAGGTGGGAGTTTGATTGCTCCCTGCCAGTAAAGAAGAGCCACCAGGTATCGTTGTAAAGGAACAATGTGGGATCAACGGCCGGCACATCGTGCAGTAAAACATGACTTGCAACGAATGTTCCATCAAGGTTATTCCGGCGATAAAGTGTAATTGCCCCTGACTGGTGGGCTTCCGGCACACAGTAAACTTCACTGTCATGTTCAAAAACAAACGGATAAGAAAGGTGGGACGAGCCTGCTACCACCGTGGCTTTAACATCTGAAGTGCCGGGCAAAACCACCCCTTCCGGCCCCGGTTGACAAACGATCTCTGAAATCCGGGCCTTTTGTGTGATGTAGCTATAGTCTTCAGCAAGAATGTGCAACTGGTTCCCGGCGAAAAAACCCGCAGGGTCGGCGAGGTAGCCGGACCTTGTTCCACGAGGCAGCCATTTCACATCCTGCTCCGTTAACTTTTTGACTTGCAGTGCAATTTCATGAATCGGCCGTGAGATAATCCCGACATTCCATATCTCTGCCGCGAAAAGTTCGCTGCAATAAAACCTGATCCTGTTCCGGAACAGCAAAAGCAGGAACCTCAGCATTTCCAGGTTGCCCGGTACCCTGAAAACAGGGGCCAACGTAGTGCTTGCCGGAAAGACAGGCGCCATGTTCTCCCCGGCATCAAAAGCCCGGGACCTGCCAATCTCATCTGCAACCTGTGCAGGCCATGCAGCTGATACCGTAAGAAGCTGGTTGAGGTTCTCCTTCCATGAGTGCATCACTGTTTTCAGGTATCCCTTTTTAAGGATGATGCCACCGTCGAGTTTATCGGTAAGCTGCTGCATCACAGCGCCACTGACCGGGTCGCCACGGAAAATCTCCCAGAATCCGGGCGGCCCTCCGCGGTATTTCATTTCGTCATCATGGTGGAAAGACCATACACCATGCCTGGCAGCATTCAGGATCTCTCCCCGGATGATGCCAAACCCGAACCTGAGAATGAAATCCAGCTGGTATAACTCTATGCGTTCAACATCTGATGGCTTAAAATATTGTGAATATCCTTTTTGCTCAATTCGGCATTCAAGTTTATCAACATCCTTCAGTGCCTTATACAGATCCGTGTTCTGTTTGGCATTCGGCTTAAACAGCCGGTTTTCAAGAAAGGAGCAGAGCAAGGTACCGGGCCTCTTTTTCAGGATTCTCCGGAACCGTGATTCAGGCAGCACCTTCCTGTCATCCACGATGAGAAGTGTGACCCGGTGTCCGTGGCCATGAAGTTCCTTGAGGGCTTCAGCCTGCCACCGCTGGAATACTGTCCCGTTGCACATCACAGCAAACCGCAGAGACGTTGCCTTATCGGTTGGGGTTGATGAATAATTTGCGCCGGGTTCTGTCATGTTTAGCTCCTGGAAGGATTTGCAGCGGGTGTTAACAGTTCACGGTATAACAATTCAAGCTGTTTTCCGATGGTTTCCCTGCTGAATTTGTCACCGGTACTTAGAACGATCTGGCTTTTATCATATTGCCTGCATCCATCCAGCATTGTGTTCAGTGCCCGGGTCATGGCTGCCTCATCACCGGGTGGTACCAGGATCCCATTCGTGTCGTTGATCAGTTCCATGGCCACACCTACTTTAGTGGCTACAACGGGTACACCGCCGGCGAGGCTTTCAACCACCACGGTGCCGAACGTTTCATAGCGGCTTGACAGTACTGAAAAATCGGCGCTGCTTAACAATTCAGCGAACTCCGGTCCTGTTTTTAATCCTGAAAATGTGATCAGCGAAGAAGGAATCCGCAGGTAGCCCGCATATTCTTTCATGTCGGCCAGGTCGGGGCCCTCCCCGATCATCAGGCATGAAAAGTCCTGCCTTGTTTCAGACAATGCCTTGATTGAGTTCAGGAATCCTGAAATATTTTTCGACCTGTCGTCAAAACAGGAAATATGCACCATGGTCTTCACACTGGTTTTGGTTTCAGACGACGGTGCGGCCGGGAAAGTCATATCGACCACATTCGGAATGATCCTGAACCGGCTGTTGCGCAACCCGCATTTTTTCATGGCGTTGAGCAGCGGATCGGAAACAGCCACTACCGCTGATGCCTTTTCCGTCACAAAAACGGTTACAAGTTTCCGCAACCATCCACGGTACGTATTATTTTCGGGAAAATAGCGTGACCAGTGCTCGGAAATTACAAGCGGCACGCGGATCTGCTGTGAAATCCGTAAAGCGACGAACCCCATCCTGGTCAGGATGTGGGCATGAACAATTTCAGGTGAAAATTGCCGGATGCTGTGAAATGCCTTCCTGTGAGCCCTGTAAAACCTGATAAGGTTCAATGCCTTGCCAAACAGGGACGATGGATTTTCGCTGGTCCTGTAGTAAACACGCAAAACACGTACCTCGTTTTCCTCACTGAATTCGGCTTCCATCTTATTCGGACAATGCGGATCCGGATGAACATAGATCACTGCCACATCACAGTAAGGTGTGATGGCTTCGGCCTGCCGTTGAATGAACAACCCGGGCATGGGGTCATACCTGTTCGGATACCATTTTGGTAAAAAGAGAACCCGGAGTTTGTTTGCCATGTGGTGTGTTTATTGGATAATACCAGATCAAAGAAAACACTTTTTTCGGCGTCTTAGCGTCTTTGCCGTGAAAAATAATTATCAATAAGCCCGACGGCATGTGCCAGCCGTGCCGGCCCTGTTCCCCGTACCACTTCAAACGGGTAGTTCCTGCTCTTCAACTCATTATAATACAGGTCAAAAAGATATTGCCGCTGATCCGGATGTTCCCGAAGCGGGTCATACTGCCATGGCAGATCAATATCACAAAGAAGGTAAAGCTCATAACGGTGCGATGCAATGGTATCCAGTATCCAGGGATCGCACCTTTTATACTTTACTTCACTCCATATTTTTGTCACCACAAGCTCCGTGTCACAGAAGAGGTAGCCATTGGCTTTGCTGCGTTGAAGGTCTTCATGCGACAGCTGCCCATGGGCAATATGAAGGATATCTTCCTCGTTGTATGGTTTCCCAAGCAGCTCAAGATATTCACGGGCATATTCGGGTACCCAGGCTGTATTGTAATGCGATGCAAGCTGTTCCGAGAGGATTGACTTTCCGGTTGATTCGGGGCCGGTGATGGCGATATTCCTGATCATACAGCCAGTTTCGTTTTCCACTCCCTGTAACCCAGGATGGCTATGACAGTAAATACCAGGTACTGGAAACTGCTGAAATAGAGGCCCTGCCATGCACAGAGGCCGATCATAACCGTATCGGCGGCGATCCAGAGGATCCAGTTCTCTAACTTCTTGCGCGAAACCATCCATTGTGCTATGATGTAAACGGCAGTGGTCAGGGCATCCCAGGTAGGAATAGTGCTTTCGGTATTCCTTACAAGCACCATCCTGATGACATAGAAGAAAACGATAAAAGCCATGGCATTTAGCACCAGTTCTTTCCTGGAACATCGTGTGATCCTCAATATATCGTTATTCTTGTCTTTCCTGGTCCAGTTGTACCATCCATAAACGCTCATGATGAAGAAGAAGGCATTGATGGCTGCGTTGGCATAGAGTTTGGAAACCCAGAATAAATAAACATAAATGAGTACATTGATGATCCCGAAGGGAAAGACCCAAACACTTTCTTTTTTCATGAACCAGACGCAGATCAACCCGAAGAAAACAGCAATCAGTTCGGGGTAGCTTGTGTGGAAAATGCCAATCTGTAAGGGTGAAATCAAATCCATGGGGCAAAGGTAATATATATAGCACGATGCATAACGCTGCAGGCTGCAACCTTTTTGGCACTGCAACGTAAAACAACGTACTTTTGCAGCAGAATCAAGGAATCCCGAGCGCATGTTCCATTTAGTCCACTTTCAGCTTCCCTTTATCGTTAACCTTCTTGTTCTTTTACTTGTGGCGAAGCTTTTTGGTGAGCTGGCTGAGCGGTTCCGGCAGCCATCCATGATCGGGGAAGTACTCGCAGGGGTGATCCTTGGGCCCTCCCTGCTGAACATCATACCCAGCTCAGGCGAGATCAAAGTGATCGCTGAATTAGGTGTGTTCATGCTCATCGTGCTTGCCGGGATGGAGATTGAGGTGGAGGAGATCAGGAATTCGATCAGGGGCAGGAATATATGGATCGCCCTGCTGGGGTTCCTGGTGCCTATGGCGAGCGGCATTGCCATTGGACTGATCTTCCATTTTTCATACATCTTCACCATTTTCCTCGGACTCTGCATCGCCATCACCGCATTGCCGGTGAGCATCCGGATCCTCATGGACCTGGGGAAACTGTCAACCGATGTGGGCCAGAGGATCATCTCGGCCGCGATTTTCAATGACATCCTTGCCCTGCTCATCCTGGGGATCATCCTTGATTTCAACGACTCCACAAAGAATATCCGCGACCTTACCTTTTCCATCCTGTTCACTACTTTTAAAGTGGGGGTTTTCACCGCCATCCTGGTTATTGCCTACCATTACTTCAAAGTGGCCAAACGAAAGGTGAGTGTGCTTAATCCCAGGATGAATCAATTCCTGCGTTACCTGCGCGGGAAGGAGTCTATTTTCGCACTGGTTATCCTTTTTGTTTTGATATTTTCGAGTATTTCCGAACTGCTCGGACTGCATTTCGTGGTGGGCGCGTTTTTCGGGGCCATTCTCATTCCGCGCAGCATGTTCGCCAACCGGGATTTTGAAAAAGTTCAGCGCAGCATTTCGGGGATAACCATGGGATTTCTCGCACCGATATTCTTTGCCACCATGGGCATATCATTCAATTTCAACTCCCTGGATAACGGGTTGCTGCTTACTGTCATCCTGTTCGCCTCCTTCTTCAGTAAGATTTTCGGAGGCTACCTTGGCGGGAAACTGGCCGGGTTCAACAGTGCAAAATCTGTCACGCTCGGCCTTGGCCTGAATGCCCGCGGAATCATGGAACTGGTGATTGCAAACATCGCACTGGCCAAGGGATTCATTGACATCTCCATCTTCTCCATCCTGGTACTGATGGCCTTGCTTACTACCATCCTTACCCCGTTCTTACTGAAAGAAGGGTTCCGGCTCATCGACAGGCAGAAAGTCAAATCAGCCGATAGTTATACATAATTTTTAACAATCTCTTGTCGGTCGGGATTTTCTTTTTAATTTTCCGCATCCGTTTCAGGTTCCGTTGAAGCGGAACTCATTAACGCATTGAACATGTTCGGTCTAGACACTACCTACACAATTCTCCTCATTATATGCCTTTTATCCGCCGCAGCATTTGAATTCATCAATGGATTTCATGATACTGCAAATGCAGTCGCAACGGTCATTTACACCCATTCGCTCAAGCCGACTACGGCAGTCGTATGGTCGGGCCTTTGGAATTTTATCGGTGTGAATGTTGGCGGCATTGCCGTGGCCATGGGGATTGTGAACCTGTTGCCAATGGAAATGCTGATTGACCAGAACCTGTTGCACAACATTGCGATGATTGCGGCACTCATTGCCACCGCCATTATATGGAACCTTGCAACCTGGTATATAGGTATTCCCTGCAGCAGCTCCCATACCCTGCTTGGTGCAATTTTCGGAGTCGGTCTTGCTTTTATGCTCCTGCCAGGCAGCCATTCTGTTGCCCTGAACTGGCAAAAGGTCATTGATGTCGGGTTCTCCCTGCTAATCTCACCTGTATTCGGGTTTGGCTTTGCCATGTTGCTGATGTTCATCCTTCGAAAAGTAGTCAAGAACAAGGTCATTTTCAAGGAACCTCCTGCAAAAAAAGCCCCACCAACCTGGATCCGCGGCATCCTGATCCTTACCTGTACGAGTGTGAGTTATGCACACGGTTCCAATGACGGACAAAAGGGTGTTGGACTAATCATGCTGATACTGATTGGCTTTGCTCCCACTTTCTTTGCACTCGACCGAAGTAAAAGTCCGGAAAAACTGCTTTCGGAAACAAAAAAAATAGAATGGACCTTTGGGAAAATTGACACGAATAATCTGAATACAGAGAACAAACAGAATTACCAGAGGGTGGTAAAGGACCTTAAATTGATTGAAACTGAGCTTGCCGGTGTCACCTCCTATGACAAACTGGATAAATCAGTGAATTTTAAAATCAGGAAGGCCATTCTCTCGGTATCAAAAAAATCGGAAAGCATTGTCAAGAACCTGGGAGAGACGAAAGCATCAAAAATGAAACCTGCTGTTCTTGCTGTTTTAACATCAAATTTGAAAACATTCAGGTCAAACACCGAGTACTCACCCCGCTGGGTCATCCTGCTCGTGTCACTGTCACTTGGACTTGGCACCATGATCGGCTGGAAACGCATTGTCGTTACCATCGGTGAAAAAATCGGCAAAACGCATCTCACCTATGCCCAGGGAGCCAGTGCAGAACTCGTTGCAGCAAGCACCATCACCGTGTCAACCATGCTGGGACTGCCTGTCAGCACCACCCACGTGTTATCATCCGGGATCGCCGGTTCCATGGTAGCAGGAGGCGGCAGGCAAAATCTGCGCATGGGGACCATTAAAAATATCCTCATTGCGTGGCTCATTACCCTGCCCGTTACCGTGGTACTGTCGGGGCTCCTGTTTTTTATCCTGCGGATGCTTTTTAATTAAGCAAGACCACGCCATGGCGTGGCCCTACAAACCGGTTATTTTCCGGATTCTTTCCACAGCAAGGCCACGCCATGACATGACCCTGCCAACCGGTTATTTTCCTGATCCTTTCCACAGTTTGTCAACGAAACTGGTTACTTCCTCATACAACCCCTGCAGGCCGTTCTGGCTAATATAATTAACGAGCTGAACGATCAGCGGAAAAAGCGCTATGACCAGGATCGTTGCTACAACCAGGATCAGGAAACCAACCGTGATGGCAATCATCTTCAGCTTTTTATTGTTCCTGAGCTTCTGGAGAATGGCGACCCATTGCATATTGTCACCTCTTCCATGTCCGGAATAACGTTCATCATTCATGTATCTTCCGCCATTGTTATAACTGTGCTCACCCTGGTACCCGGTGCGCCTGTGTTTGTTTTCAAATAATTCATCAAAATCCATAATGCATTTGTATTAAAACAGTAAGAAAAGGCCACCTGAGAGTGATGGCATGAACTGCAGCAATGTCACATCCGGGCGTTTTCAGCACAGGTGCATTTGCTATGAACGGGATTGCACTATGAATTTTTCGGGGGTTGCCAGACTGGGTGGTGAAAAGTCAGGATCGAAAAACCGGATGGAAAACCAGGTATACTGTGAGGGGTGGGGATAAATGATCTTGTATCATGACCATGGTAAATCTGGTCGTCGTCAGCACAATCAATTTCTGACGAAAGGACATCACCGGAAGTGGTTGATCCTGCTATACATTCCAATTTGTTGCAAAATACATTCGTTGCGGTATGACCGTGGATGCCAAAACAACCAAGTCCAACCACAACAAGAAGTACCTTTAAGAATATGATCCGGTGAATTTGCATGTTGATGCAAAGATAGGTGCAAATGAGAGGGTAATTCAATTCAGAAACGTTAATAATTTGTTAATTAACATGTAGGGCCACGCCATGGCGTGGCCTTGTAATGATGCGAAACCACGTCACGGTGTAGGGCCACGCCATGGCGTGGCCTTGTCATGATACGGAACCACGTAACGGTGTAGGGCCACGCCATGGCGTGGCCTTGTCATGATACGGAACCGATTATTGGATCAAATGGCCACGCCATGGCGTGGCCCTACGGCAAACAATATTCCGGAATATCATACCCGACGATTTTTATTGTATTTTTGACCTTTCATTTCACCACGAACCTATATAACTATGATTGAACTACTTAAGAATTTTCTTGACATCATCCTTCACATTGATGTGCATCTCCAGCAATGGGTTACGGAGTATCAGACATGGACGTACCTGATCCTGTTTGTTATTATTTTCATGGAGACAGGTTTTGTGGTAACCCCTTTCCTTCCCGGGGATTCATTGCTTTTTGCCGCAGGCACCGTTGCCGCCATGGACGGTAATCCGCTGAGTGTAGCGTATATTATTCCGTTGCTTGTCGGGGCTGCCTTTGGCGGTGACAACACCAACTATTTCATCGGGAAACTCCTCGGGAAAACGGTTTACGAAAAGAATTACCGGCTGATCAGAAGGGAATACCTGGATAAAACCCATGCATTTTACGAAAAACATGGAGGCAAAACAATCATCATTGCCCGTTTTATGCCCATTATCCGCACCTTTGCTCCCTTTGTTGCCGGCGTAGGTACCATGAGTTACATCAGGTTTATCTCCTTCAGTGTGGCAGGTGCCATCCTCTGGGTTGCATCTTTCAGCATAGCGGGGTATTTTTTCGGAAATATAGATTTTGTAAAAAAGAATTTCACCATCGTGATCCTGGCTATCATATTTGTGTCGTTGCTGCCAATGGTCATTGCCATTGTGAAAAAATCGATGTCGAAGACGAAAGCATAGTATGAAAGGGAGACTGTCTCAGAAATATTACTTTCTTTTTCACCGCAGAGACGCAGAGACGCAGAGACGAAAAGAATTGTAAAGCAACCTGAGTTTTAAAAGCTGGAAGGTCTCGTTCAAGGTTCTTAAAAATGGTTACATTTGTACCTTGTATTTACAGTTAATCCTTTACGATTATGCGGAATCCCGCACATAAAAGTCACACCCAGGCCATTTCAGCCGCCGGGTTGCTGATCACCCTGGGGATCATTTACGGGGATATCGGAACGTCGCCGCTCTATGTCATGAAGGCCATTGTGGGCGGAGCAAGTTCCATTACGGCTCCCTTTATCATGGGCGGCCTGTCGTGTATCTTCTGGACACTTACCCTGCAAACCACTGTTAAATATATCATTATCACGCTTCGGGCCGACAACAACGGGGAAGGCGGCATCTTCTCCCTGTTCGCACTCATACGGAAGCGGGCAAAATGGGCCTATGTCTTTGCCATCATCGGGGGAAGTACACTGCTTGCCGATGGGGTAATCACTCCTTCCATCACCATTGTTTCGGCTGTTGAGGGACTATCGATTGTCAACCCGCGGATTCCCGTTTTGCCGATCGTGATCGTGATCATCACAGGGTTGTTCTTTGTACAGAAATTCGGCACCAAAGCCGTGGGTGAGTCGTTCGGCCCCATCATGTTCGTATGGTTTGCCATGCTGGGGGTGCTGGGGTTTGCCCAGATCGTGAAGAGCCCGATGATCCTGAAAGCTGTTGACCCGCACTACGCCTATGTTTTCCTCACAAAATATCCGAGCGGGTTCCTGCTGATGGGTGCTGTATTCCTGTGTACCACGGGGGCTGAGGCGCTCTATTCCGACCTTGGACATTGCGGCCTGAAGAACATCCGCATCACCTGGATCTATGTAAAGAGCACCCTGCTGCTCAACTATTTCGGACAGGGGTCATGGATTATCCTCAACTCCGACAGCATCTACGAATGGACCAATCCTTTCTTCTCTATCATGCCACAATGGTTCCTGATCATTGGCGTTATCATCTCCACCGCAGCGGCCATCATTGCCAGCCAGGCATTGATCAGCGGTTCCTATACCCTTATCAGTGAGGCGATTTCGCTCAACTTCTGGCCAAAGATCAAGATCAACTACCCCACGAACATCAAAGGGCAGATGTATATTTCCAGTATCAACTGGATGCTCTATTTTTCATGCCTCTTCGTGGTGCTCTTTTTCCAGCGCTCAACCAACATGGAAGCTGCCTACGGCCTTTCCATCACCATCACCATGCTGATGACCACCAGCCTTCTGAGCATCTACCTGTATTACAAAAAGATACCGATCTATGTGATCATCGTTTTCCTGATCGTTTACCTCTCCATTGAAGGTTCATTTTTGGTAGCCAACCTCAACAAATTCATGCACGGAGGATGGTTCACCCTCCTGCTCGGCGGGTTCCTTTTCATGATCATGTATGTGTGGTTCAGCGGCCGGAAGATCAAGAACAGTTTCATTGAATTCCTGCGGATTGAGAACTACGTAGAGGTGATCAAGGACCTCAGCCATGACAAAACAGTTCCGAAATACGCCACAAACCTGGTGTTTCTGACCAAAGCCAATAAAGTGACGGACATTGAGTCCAAGATCATCTATTCCATTTTAAACAAGCATCCGAAACGGGCCGACCTTTACTGGATGCTGCATGTGGATATCCTTGATGAGCCCCATGTGCTTGAGTACAAGATCACCCATATCATCCCCGGAATCATGATCAAAGTTGACTTCAAGATCGGGTTTAAGGTGCAACCGAGGGTCAATCTCTTTTTCAGGCAGGTTCTTGAAGAACTGAGCCATAACAATGAAATCGACATGCTGAGCCGGTACGATTCACTCAGGAAACATTTTGTGAGCGCTGACTTCAGGTTTGTCGTCATCGACCGGATCCAGAATTATGACTTTGATTTTCCACCCAAGGAACAGTTCGTCATGGACCTGTACGCCATCTTCAAGCGGTTCGGCATCACCGAAGTTCGGGCCCTCGGACTGGATACCAGCAATGTAACTGTGGAAACGGTTCCGCTGTATGTTGACCGGGAGATTCCCATTCTCCTGTCGCGGAATGACCAGACAAAACGGATGGGCTAACGCCCTAATTCCTGCCTTTTTTTCTCCGTGGTTCTCTGTGTCTCCTCCGTGTACCTCTGTGTAATTATTTTTATGTCACAGAGGTACACGGAGAAGACACAGAGGGACACAGAGGGATTGGAGGGTCCTCCCAATAAATTATACTATTTCCTTGAGATAACTTTCAACGCAGCCGACACAATATCCGGCACATCAAGCCCGTATTTCTTCAGGAGTTCTTCAGGCTTGCCGCTTTCGCCAAATGTGTCGTTCACGGCAACCATTTCCATGGGCAATGGATTGCGGAGAGCCAGCAACTGGGCAACACTGTCGCCGAGCCCGCCGTTGCGCATATGTTCCTCCGCTGTGACGACACACCCTGTTTTGGACACAGATGCAAGGACTGCGGCTTCGTCAAGCGGTTTGATGGTGTGAATGTCAATGATTTCGGCACGGATACCCTGCTCTTCAAGAATTTTGCAGGCCTGCAGTGCATTCCATACCATGTGGCCCGTGGCAAAAATGGAAACGTCGGTTCCTTCATTCAGCAACAGCGCCTTTCCGATAACAAACGGCTGCCCAGCCTGCGTGAAATTGGGCCATTTCGGCCGGCCGAACCGCAGGTAAACAGGTCCGGGATGACTGGCGATTGCCAGCGTTGCCGCCTTTGTCTGGTTAAAATCGCAGGGGTTAATCACCGTCATATTCGGCAGCATCTTCATCATGCCGATGTCTTCCAGGTTCTGGTGCGTTGCGCCATCCTCGCCCAGGGTAAGCCCGGCATGAGAGGCGCATATTTTTACATTTTTATTGGAGTAGGCAACCGATTGCCTGATCTGGTCATAAACACGTGCCGTCGAAAAATTGGCAAAAGTGCCGGTGAAAGGGATCTTGCCCCCGATGGTCAAACCGGCGGCAATACCGATCATGTTGGCTTCGGCAATCCCGGTCTGGATAAAACGGTCGGGGAATTCCTTTGCAAAGGCCTCCATTTTTAATGATCCTGTGAGGTCGGCACATAAGGCCACAACCTGCGGATTTTGTTTTCCAAGTTCAAGTAATGCTTCTCCAAAGCCCGAGCGGGTGTCTTTGGATCCCTGGTTCAAGTATTCGGTCATTTCTGTGTACTATAATTTTAAATTGACGGTAACGCCTGGTTCAACTTTAAAAGTCCTTTCAATGGTATATGACGACTGGTTTGAGTATTTAGATCTGAACACCACCCTGTAATTCCCCGGCTGCAGGTAAAGCGTTTCCTGTGCCTGCTGATTATCGCGGAGGTTATAGAGCCAGACCATCTTCCCCTTTTCCCCGGTATAGAGGCTGCCATAACCGTTGGTGGATTTCTGGATCACGGCGATACCGGGCAGCGGCATCTCAACAGTGGTGGTATGGCTCTGTTTTATCTCCACATCCTTTACGCTGATCCTCGGAAGACAGAGTATCTCCACATCATAGGTACCGGTAAGATACTTCTCCGTCTGGTCAAACTGCTGCACGTTGATGGTTTCATGTTCGCCCTTTGCCCTGATGATGCATGGTAAAAACTTCATGGTGCTGTTGCCGGTGGCCTTGAACGTCAGGTATCCCTGCGGTGCTTCAAGCCCTATGATGTTGTGCTTGCCCGGGGTGAGTTTAATGGAATCCTTGCGCACCGGCGGAATGGTGTGTACCACCATATCATAGGTTACGAGCGGATCTATATCCAGTGTATCAGGCACCCCTTTTGCATTGAATGAATGGATGAAATTGTATTTTACCAGTCCGGAGAAATTATCATAAAAGGTCATGTTGATGTTTGTCTCAGTAGGCTTTCCGTAGGCATCAAGCAAGTTCACGTGCACGGTGGTGGGGTTGAGTGTTCGGGAAATGATCACCTTAAGGGCATTCCTGAATTCAGTCTCATTGGAGGCATCAAAATAGGTGCCGACACAGTCAAACTGTTCTTTGAAATTTTTTCCGATGCCCACGATGAAAGGCTTGAGCATGATTCCCTTTTTCTGCAATTCCAGTGATACAGCGCAGGGATCGCCACCGCATTCCTCCAGCCCGTCGGTGATCAGGATCACCACATTCCTGCAGTTATCACAGGGGGGAAAGTCCTTGGGTGCCTGCGACAATGCATAGGCAATGGGAGTTGTTCCCTTCGGGATGGTGGTTTTCAGCGCATGCTTGATCCTGTTGATATTGTCTTTGGCAAATGGCACCTCCAGCCGCGTGTCGTTACAGTCCTGCGGCGGAAATTGCTTCTGGTTTCCGTACATCCGCAAGGCCAGTTCCAGGTTGGTCTGGCTGCGCAGGCTGTCGAGGATGTTGGAAAAAAGTTTCACGGCGATGTCAAACTTCGTATCGCTTTGCCACCGGCCGTACATGCTCTGGGAGGCGTCAAAGACGAAGAGGATGCGGGTTGTGGGACGAGGCCGGGCTTCGTCTTTTGTGGATTGGGGAAAGGCCGACGGAGGGAGTAGAAAGAAAATTACGAGTGACAAGTGACTAATGACAAGTGACAGGTGACGCGTGACAAATGACAAGTGACTAATTACAAATGACAAGTGACGGGGCTTGGTTGGCGATTCCCCGGATTTGTCATTTGTAATTTGTACTTTGTCACTCATTTCAATAATCTCCAAGTGTTTCTGCTATTTGTCCCAGTGCTTTCTCCGTTTGTTCGTCATTCGGAAAGACCCCGTGCCATTCGTGATTATCCAGCATAAAGTCAACCCCGAATCCCATGTGGGTGGTCATGATGATCATCACCGGTTTTCCCTGGCCTGTGAACCATTGCGCTTTTTTCAAACCATCCACCACTTCGGTCATATCGTTGCCGTACATGGAAAGAACATTCCATCCAAAGGCTTCAAATTTGGCCTCCAGGTCGCCAAGGGGCATCACCTTCTCATTCGGACCGTCAATCTGAACACCGTTATAATCTACAACGGCAATAAGGTTGTCAATATTTTTCCCGGCAGCAAACATGAATGCTTCCCAGTTCTGGCCTTCCTGGAGTTCGCCGTCGCCCATGAGACAGTAAACCAGGTGTTCATCGCCGTTCAGCTTCTTGGCCATGGCGGCACCAATGGCTACCGACAACCCCTGCCCGAGCGAGCCGGAACTCATCCTGATTCCGGGCAATCCTTCGGCCGTGGCCGGGTGGCCCTGCAACCGTGAACCCAGTTTGCGGAATGTTGCCAGTTCATCTGTTCCAAAATACCCGTAATGGGCCAGTACGCTGTACCATCCGGCCGAAAGGTGGCCGTTTGAAAGGAAGAAAACATCTTCCCCGGTGCCATCCATGGTGAATTGTAACGGATCAGGTTTCATGATCTTGAAGTACAGTGCAACAAGAAAATCAGCGCTGCCAAGCGGCCCGCCGGGATGCCCCGAAGATGCGCCGTGCACCATGCGGATGATGTCGCGTCTGACCTGGGATGCGGTTTGTTCTAAATCCTCGATTGAAAGCATGAAGAAATCAATGTTTTAAGGGTATGGTAAATATTCATCCATCTGATAATTTACGATTGGACGATTCTAGATTGCAGATTGAATTTATTGATTGACGATTTACGATTAGCATTGCTATCAATCGTAAATCGTAAATTGTCAATCGTAATTTCAATCTGCAATCTAAAATCTCATATTCGTAAATCGCTTTGCCAGAATTCAGACATTATAAGCAGTCTCCTGACGTTGTGGGCAAAGATATTACTTTAACCCGCGGGACTTCAGCGTGTGTTAATAAAAAAAGAAAAGATTCGTTTACAGGGATGTCAGATGGAAGTTCAAAGTTTGGACTTTTGCAATTTACCACCACCATGAAAAACCTGTTCCTGCTCATCATTTTCACCCTTATGCTTACATCCGCCAATTCCGTCATCGGACAGGGACGGGAGGGCCATTGGGTGGATTCCGTGTACAACTCCCTCACCATTGATCAGCGGATCTCCCAGCTTTTCATCATCCGGGCATACTCCTGGAAAGACTCCACCTACAATGACAGCCTTGTAAAGGTGGTCAGGGATCACAACCTGGGCGGGGTTTGCTTTTTCAAGGGTTCCCCGGTGAAACAGGCCATGCTGACAAACAGCCTGCAACAGGAAGCGCAAACCCCGCTCCTCATCACCATTGACGCGGAATGGGGACTTGGCATGCGGCTCGACAGCGCTTTTTCGTTTCCCCGCCAGATGTCGCTGGGAGCGATTGACAACGATTCGCTGATCTATGCCATGGGGCGGATGGTAGGAAAGCAATGCAGGCGCCTCGGCATCCAGGTCAATTATGCCCCGGTGGCCGATGTCAACAACAACCCGAAAAACCCGGTCATCAACTTCAGGTCGTTTGGGGAAAAGCCCGCCATCGTTGCAAGAAAGAGCATCATGTACATGAAAGGGATGCAGGACGAAGGCATCATGACCACCGCCAAACATTTTCCCGGCCATGGCGATACCGATTCCGACTCCCACCTCACCCTGCCGGTCATCAACGGCTCAAAAGAACGGCTTGACTCGATCGAATTGCTGCCTTTCAGGGCATTGTTCCGCGAGGGGGCGATGGGAGTAATGGTGGCACACCTCTTTATTCCCGCCCTGGATTCTGCAAAAAACACTCCGTCCACCCTTTCCAGGCCGATTATTACCGGACTGCTCAAAGAAAAACTGGGTTTCAAGGGATATGTTTTCACCGATGCCCTCGACATGAAAGGCGTTACAAAGCATGTAAAGCCCGGTGATATTGAAGTAAAAGCCCTGCAGGCGGGCAATGACATCCTCCTTCTTCCGCTGAATGTGGATATTGCCGTCAAGGGCATCAGAACCGCCATTGACAGCGGGTGGCTCACAGATTCATTGCTTGAATCCAGGTGTAAAAGAATGCTGGCGCTTAAATATAAACTTGGTTTACGCGTTAAGCCTGTGATCAGCACCGTCAACCTTATCGCCGACCTGAATCCGCCTGAGGCAGACGTGCTGGCGCAGAACATGGTCAATGAATCGATGACCCTGGTAAAAAACGACCTGCAGATCCTGCCACTTACCGGCCTTGACCGCAGAAAGTTTGCCGTCGTGTCGCTGGGTGATTCGGTGCCCAATCTTTTCCAGTCGGCCCTGGCAAACTATATGCCAATGTCAGCTTACAACGTCCCGCGAAAATTCACACAAATACTCGCCGACAGTGTGGTGAAGGCGGTGAATTCAGCCGACTTCGTTATCCTGGGCATCCACGGCATTTCCAGCAATGCAGCGGATTCCTTCCGGATCTCCCGTGAGATGAACCGGCTGATCGACACCATCACCCGTGTGAACCGCACCATCATTGCCCTTTTCGGAACACCCTATTCCCTGGAAAGGATTCCCGACCTCCGTAAACCCGAAGCCATCCTGGTTGCCTTCCAGGACAATCCTTACACCGAACGCGCTGCTGCCGAAGTGATCTTCGGAGGCATCGGCGCCCATGGGCACCTGCCGGTCAGCTCCGGAACTTTCGCGGCAGGACTCGGCGATAAAACGGAGAAGACACGGATGGCCCGCGTCATGCCTGAAGAACTGGGCATTCCCCGCAACGCACTCGATGAGATAGATTCCATTGCCCTCCGGGGGATCAGGGCCCGCGCCTACCCCTCCTGCCAGGTGTTGCTGGCGAAAAACGGACAGATATTCTACGAAAAAGCCTTCGGCCATCCAAGGTACGATGACACGGTAAAGATCACTACACGGAGCGTCTTTGACCTTGCATCTGTGACGAAAGTGGCAGCCACCACCCTGGCCATCATGAAGTTGTACGACAACGGCCAGCTCAGCGCCGACGACACCCTGGGCAAATACCTCCCCTTTCTCAAAGGCAGCAACAAATCAAACCTGGTGATCAGGGAGGTGATGGCCCACCAGGCCGGGTTGCAGGACTGGATCCCGTTTTACAAATCCACCCTCAGGGAGGGCATGCCGGATCCGGCGATTTACCAGTCCGTTCAATCCCCCGAATTTCCCGTGAAGGTTGCTGAAAACCTGTTCATACGGAAAGATTATTCCGACACGGTGCTCAGGCGCCTTGTCACCTCTCCCCTGCGCACATCCAGGGATTACAAATACAGCGACCTCGGGTTTTACCTCTTAAGGATGGTGGTGGAACACGTCAGCAAACAACCGTTTGACAAATTTCTTGATGTGAATTTCTATAAACCGCTTGGACTTTCAACGATTGGCTTTAACCCCCGTGAACGGTTTGAAATCTCCACCCTGATCCCGACGGAATACGACCAGGAATTCAGGAAACAACTGGTATGGGGCGATGTTCATGATCCCGGTGCAGCCATGATCGGCGGTATTTCGGGGCATGCGGGGCTGTTCAGCGATGCCTCCGACCTTGCCGCACTTCAGCAGATGCTACTGCAGGAGGGCTCCTATGGCGGAAAGCAGTACCTCTCCCCCGCCACCGTAAAGGAATTCACCCGGTCCCAGTTTCCCGGTAAGGGCAACAGGCGGGCACTGGGATTTGACAAGCCTGCACTCGGTTCTGTGGGTGACAGCCCGGCATGCAGGAGTGCATCCCATGAGAGTTTCGGCCACTCCGGGTTTACGGGCACCTACATCTGGACAGATCCGGCCAACGGGCTCGTGTATGTTTTCCTTTCAAACCGGGTGTATCCGACGGCGGCAAATCAGAAACTGTCGGAGATGAATATCAGGACAAATATACATCAGGCTGCCTATGATATCCTTCAGAGATATCAGGTAAAATAGTTTGGTTATCTTTGCAGGCGGTAAACAAAAAGTTACACAGAGAGACACAGAGAAGACACAGAGAACCACAGAGAATAAAAAACTTTGTAACTATTAACAGGAGTAAGGTTAATTTGTTTGATGATCAAACCATGGAAACTATTAATCATGATTCACTAAAAACACATGTTGACCCTGAACTCTGTGTACCTCTGTGACTTCTCAGTGGATCTCTGTGTAATTAAAAGATGAGAATGAATTGCAGCTATTGAAGGCCCGGGAAAGGGCGGTTAGTATCAAACAATGGGATTTTAACAGTAATGAACTTTAAATTAAATTACAATGAACTCAACGCTTAAAACACTTTTGATTTGGTTTGTTGCTGTGGTTTTCACCATGGGCAGCGCCATATACCAGCGAACGACAGGGCCAACATATCCTGTCCGCGGCCATTCGGAAATTGCCGGACAGCAGATCAAATACAAACTCATCAGGTCGTATGATTTATCTGATGATGCCAAAGTAACCGTGATCGTTCCCGACACCTCCATCAAGGGAGAGATGAACCTCCGCCGTTTCAAAAGCATGGACAACTGGCAGATCCAGCCGATGCAGCGCCACGGCGACACCCTCATCGGCGCCCTTCCGCACCAGGCACCTGCAGGAAAAGTGATGTACGAAGTAACCCTCATCAAAGACGACCAGCGGGTAAAACTCAATGATCATCCTGCCGTGTTGCGTTATACCGGCTATGTGCCGCGGTATATCCTCTTCCCGCATATCTTCTTTATGTTCTTTGCCATGCTGTTCTCAGCCCTCACAGGAATGATGGTCATTTTCAGGCAGAAACACACCTATTTATTTGCATGGATCACTTTGATCTCTGTCGGCATCGGCGGGCTCGTTCTCGGGCCCTTCGTACAAAAATTCGCCTTTGACGCCTACTGGACCGGATGGCCCTTTGGTCATGACCTCACCGACAACAAATCCATCGTTGCCTTCATCTTCTGGGCCATCGCCGTGTTTGTGATGAAAAAGAACCGCGAAAACCAGCTCTGGCCGATCGTTGCCTCCATTGTGCTGCTCATTGTCTTCCTGATTCCTCACAGTGTGCTCGGCTCCGAAATCGACTTCACCAAAGAACAACCCACGCAAACGACGAAATAATTTCGCCATTTCACCATTTCGCTACTTATCTATGGTAATAACATATTTCATCATCTTCCTCACCGTCGCCATCTCCGCCTACGCCATGAACAGCGGAGAGTGGTTTGCGAAGCTCCGGTTCAACGCCTATGATGTAAAACACAGCAACCACTGGTACAGGTTTTTCACCTACGGGTTCCTTCATGCCGGGTATGTGCACCTGTTCATCAACATGCTGGTGCTCTACTCCTTTGGTGTGATCGTGGAGTCCTATTTCAAGGTGTATTTCCCGGGGAAGTCGGGATTCTACTTCATCATGCTCTATATCGGCGGACTGATCCTCTCCATCATCCCCTCCTACGGGAAGCATAAGAACGACGTGTTTTACAATGCCGTAGGGGCATCGGGGGCCGTATCGGCAGTGGTCTTTTCAAGCATCATCCTCTACCCTTCCGGGAAGATATTCCTGTTCCTGATCCCTGTACCTATCCCCGCTCCCGTTTTCGGGATCCTCTATGTTGCCTATGAATATTACATGGCGAAGAACAGCCGGGATAACATCGGGCATGATGCGCACCTGTGGGGGGCGGTGTTTGGGGTGGTGTATACGGTGGCGTTGAAGCCGGGGTTGATATTGAAGTTTATGCAGGAGATTGGGCTGGCCTAGTAGAATGACGAGTGACAAGTGACAAGTGACAAGTGACAAGTGACAGGTGACGTGAATTGATGGGTTCACCTTTTTACCATTTTACCGTTTTACCGTTTTACCGTTTTACCATTTTACCATTTTACCATTTTACCGTTTTACCGTTTTACCATTTTACCTGTTTCCCAGGCATATCCGTGCATCCACAGCCACCACCCTTTTCATCGACCCCAGCAGCGGGTTAAAATCAAGTTCAATTATTTCAGGTGCTGCATTCAGCAGTGCGGAGAGGCGCAGGATGATATCGGCAAACATCTCTTCGTTCACGCCCTCTTTTCCCCGGATGCCGGTGATGATCTTGTAGCTTTTCAGGCTGCGGATCATGGATAATGATTCCTCTTTTGTGAGCGGTGATAGCCCTGCTGCCACATCCTTGAACACTTCGATGAAGATCCCGCCCATCCCGCAGAGGATGAGGTGACCGAACTTCGGTTCAAACTTAGCGCCCACAAAGAGTTCGATGCCCGAAAGCATCGGCTGGATCAGGACGGCGGTGGTATCCTTGATGCAGATCATCCGTTCAAATTCACGCGCAACAGTAGCTTCATCTTTTACATTCAGAACAACGCCGCCCACATCCGACTTGTGTACCGGTCCCACAACCTTCATCACCACCGGGAATCCCAGCTGTGCCGCACTGCGCATGGCCTCTTCGGCCGAAGTGACCACCGCCTCTCCCGCCCGCGGGATGCCGCAGGCGTCCATGAGTTCCTGGATGGCTTCCGGGGAAATATATCCGTCATGTGACTGATCAATGATGCTCCGGATCTTCACAACATCCACCGCGGGGAGCTGAGGATTTGAGGGGGCCGGCTTAGGAGCATGATACACCCTGGCCACGGCATTGCCAAACAACACCTCGTCGGGGAAGAAGACATTGCCTTTGGACACAAATACGCTGACCTCCTCCCTGGCGGTCAGTCCAGAGGGAAGGATGGGAAAAACAGGCTTGCCGGAGGTTCTCATCTTCTGATCCAGCAGATCATACACATCAAATATTTTGGTCAGTCCCGGGGTGCCGAAGATCACCGCCATCCCGTCAATTTCATCAAATTTCGTATCGGTATAATCAATGATCGCACCAAGTTGCTGTGCCGTGCCGGTGGCGAGGAAGTCGATCGGGTTTGCCACGGATGACCCGGGGAAAAGCTGTGTCAAAAGCTCCTTTGATGCCGGGTTGTCGATATGCGGCACATGCATGCCGGCGTTTGACAGGGCATCGGTGAGCATCACGGCAGGTCCGCCTGCATGGGTGATCACGGCCATGTTATCGCCCTTCAATTCAGGAAAGCAGAAAACCGAGGCCACACTGATGAGGTCCTCGCGGCCATGGCAACGCACGATGCCCGCCTTGCGGAAGAGCGCATCCACCGCCACATCCGGACTGGCCAGCGCACCGGTATGGGAGGATGCCGCCCGGCTGCCGGCTTCGGATGAACCGGCCTTGATGGCTGCGATCCTGCAACCCTTGCGGATCAGGGATGCCGCATGTTTCAGCAGCATCTGCGGCTTTGAAATGGTTTCAATATAGAGCAGTTTGATCCTTGAACTTGTTTCCGGGTCAAAACTCTCATCCAGGTGTGCCAGGATCTCCTCCACTCCAAGCTGTGCGCTGTTTCCCACGGAAAATACCTGGGAGAAAGTAAGGCCCTTTGGGATGCCTGCTTCCATGATGAAAACTGCAGTGGCCCCCGACCCGGAGATGAAATCGCAACCTTTGGGGTTGAGGGTTGGGATCGGTTTGGTAAACACCCCGTGATAGGCCGGCGACAGTACACCGATGCAGTTGGGGCCTATCAGGGAACCGCCCGCTTTGCTCACGGTCTCCACCACCTGTTCCTCGAGCAGTTTACCGGCGTGGCTCTCTTCGCTGAAGCCGGCCGAAAGGATGATAAACCCGCGCGTATTTTTCTGATTAACAAGTATCTCAACCGTCTCTGGAATAAACTTTGCGGCAATGGCGATGATGGCCAGGTCAACCCCGGGCAGCTGCGACGGGTCTTTGAAGCTGGTGATGCCCTGCACTTCGGCCTCTTTCAGGTTGGTCACATACAGTTTTCCGGCAAAGTTACCTTCTATAAGGTTGCGAAGCACCGCACCGCCGGGTTTCTGAACATCGTTGGAACCCCCGACAACGACTATGCTTTGGGGGTGGAGGAGGGATGGGTGGATCATGGGTAGAAATTTGGGGTAAAGGTAGGGAAAAGGTGACAAGCGGACAAGGGGACAGGCGGACAGGCGGACGGGGGGACGGGGGGACGGGGGGACGGGCGGACAAGCGGATATGCGGACGGGTGAACGGGTGAGCGGGTGAACGGGTGAGCGGGTGAGTGGGTGAACGTTGAGGGACACATGGCAGCTGTCATTTTACATTTTGCACTTTGCACTTTCTTCTATTTCTCCGGAGTTTCTCCGGAGATCACCGGGCATTCTATGGACTTCCATGGGACTTCCTTCGGACTTCCTTCGGGCCTCCTTCGGGCCTTCACCGAACCATGGGCTTCACCCATGGCTGGTAAATTACGCCCTTTCAGGGCTGTCGGGCACAAACTTCATGCGCATTCACTTACAGAACCATGGGCTTCACCCATGGCTGGTAAATTACGCCCTTTCAGGGCTGTCGGGCACAAACTCTTCATGCATAATTCATCATCGTTAACTTACAGTATGACAGCTGGTCACAAACAAAAAAATGCTGATTCTGGCTGCTGCCATGCTGGAATCATGCTGTTGTCATGCTGGAATCATGCTGCAGCCATTCAGCTCCCATGCTGCTTTCATGCTGCTTTGTTTCAGTTAGGATTCAGATAGGATTCAGTAAGGATTCAGCAAGGATTAACGTGCAAACAGTAAAAAAGGGAACACAGATGACACTGATCCGGCAGATAAACGCTGATGTTTTCTGATCAGTGAAAATCTGTTGCATCCGTGGTATCTGTGTGCAATTGTTCCGGTTTGGTCCGGACTGAATTGATCGAATTCCGATTTACGATTAGCAGCGGCATCAATCGTCAATCGTAAATCAATCTAATGGAACACAGATGACACTGATCCGGCAGATAAACGCTGATGTTTTCTGATCAGTGAAAATCTGTTGCATCCGCGGTATCTGTGTGCAATTGTTCCGGTTTGGGCCGGACTGAATTGATCAAATTCCGATTTACGATTAGCAGCGGCATCAATCGTCAATCGTAAATCAATCTAATGGAACACAGATGACACTGATCCGGCAGATAAACGCTGATGTTTTCTGATCAGTGAAAATCTGTT
>CAJBYO010000080.1 GCA_903959905.1 uncultured Bacteroidales bacterium | reverse complement strand
GCACAAAGAGTTTAATTATAATGTGAGACATCTTTGGCGCCTTCGTATGTCCTTCATCGCCTTCGTGGTTTTATTATTTATTTTGAAAATCAGGCAGTTAGTTTTAGATATAACACCGTCATTAAAGATTAAATGTAACTTGACAGGTATGATTGCGGTCAATCAGTAAATTGAATGTTAAAAATAAAGAATTCTGTTTAATAATTAACAAAAAAGACTGAATTTTGCATAAGTAAAACAATTTAACAACACTGCCATGACAGGAAAAACCTTTGCCGAAAAAATCTTTGGTGCTGAAACAGGAAGCATCGTATTTGCACGTCCCGACATCATTCTGTCCCACGACAACACTTCAAGCATTTACAGCACATTCAAGAAAATGGGTGGCACTTCCCTTGCCAACCCGGATGCCCTGCTGATCACGCTTGATCATAACGCCCCTCCTACCAATGCCAAACTGGCCAATGATTACCAGGTGATCCGCGAATTCGTTGAAAAATTCGGGATCAGGAAATTCCATGATGCAGGCGACGGCATCTGCCACCAGTTGATGGCAAACTATGCAAAACCCGGACTGATCATTGTCGGAAGCGACAGTCATACCAGTACAGCCGGGGCCTACAACGCTTTTGCAGCAGGTATCGACCGCACCGAAACCGCCGGTTTATGGAAGCAGGGCGAAACCTGGTTCCGCGTTCCCGAATCAGTCAAGATAAACCTGAACGGTTCTTTGCAGGCTGGCGTATATGCCAAAGACCTGGCATTGTGGATCATCGGCATGATTGGTTCTTCGGGTGCTGATTACATGTCCATTGAATATCATGGCGACGGTGTTAAGTCTCTGACCATCTCCGACCGCATGGTGCTTTCTAACCTGGCCTCGGAAATGGGTGCAAAAAATGCCGTTTTCCCTGCAGATGAAGTACTTGAAAGCCATTTTGGCTGCAAACTGGAAGGAGTCTGGGCAGACCCGGATGCAAAATACCTGAAAGAAATTGCAATCAACCTGCATGATGTGTTTCCGGTTGTTGCCGCCCCGCATCATGTTGACAATGTTAAATCCGTGTCGGAAGTACAGGGCACAAAGATCCACCAGGCACTCATCGGAACCTGTACAAACGGCCGCCTCCAGGACCTGCGCGAAGCAGCAGCCGTGCTGAAGGGCAAACAGGTTCCCCGGTTCATGCAGTTACAGGTCATTCCAGCCTCCAGGGAAATTTTCAAGCAGGCCATGAAGGAAGGGTTGATAGACATATTTATGGAAGCAGGCGCCAACGTGCTGGCGTCCTCCTGCGGACCGTGCCTGGGAACGGGCCAGGGAATCCCAGCCGACAATACCAACATCATTTCCACTGCCAACCGCAACTTCAAGGGAAGGATGGGGAATAACGCATCCAGCGTTTACCTGGCTTCCCCCTCCACTGTGGCCATGTCGGCTCTGAAAGGTGAAATCGCCGATCCGCGCGGATATGCCTCAAATGACATCTATCCTTATCATGCGCCTCAAAGTGCCACCGTCGACATTAAAGCCGGCGACGACAGGCTTTCAGGCAGGACATGGCACTATGCCGATGTTGACAACCTCAACACCGACCAGATGTTTGCCGGCAACCTCACTTACAATGTTCAGAGCTCAGAGCCTGAAAAAATCATGCCTTATCTTTTCAAGGGATTTGACGACAGCTTTTCGGAGCGCGTACAGGCCGGCGACATCATCATGGCCGGTGCCAATTTCGGGTGCGGCAGTTCACGCGAGCATCCCTCCGTGGGCCTGGCTTTTGCCGGTGTGAAAGCGGTGGTGTGCAAATCAGTAAACCGCATATTTTACAGGTCGGCCGTAAACCAGGGCCTTCCCATCCTCCTTGTTCCCGGTGCTGTGGATGCCTACAACCAAGGCGATGAGGTAACCATTGACTTCGCAAACGGACTGGTCATCGTAGGTGGTAAAAGTTTCACCTTTGCACCGTTGCCAACCAAACTGATGGAAATTTTCGACGCCAAAGGACTCGTGAATTATGTAAAGAACAAATGAGAAAACACCTGTTTTCAACACTTTTTGTTGTTCTTTCCCTGGCCATGATCCTGGTTTTCCGTGCTTTCCTGCCAAAGTATTCAGGGATGCTCCTGTTTTTCTTCATTTTCCTGCTTTTCGACGGTTATCTTTGGCTGTCGGTACGCTCCCGCCTGAAACAATTGGGTCGTACCTGGTATCTCCCGGCAGCATTTCTTTACTGGCTGCCGCTTTCACTCATGATATGCCTTGCCGTGAGCATGTTGTTTGTGCCGTTTATCGATTTGAACCTGCCTCTTCGGACCTACCTGCAGAGTTTCCTCCTGATGATGTTCCTGTTGAAGGTCTTTCCGATCCTGATGCTCCTGGTTGCCGATACGGTGAGGTTGGTCCGCTATATCCCTCAACGGCATGTTTCAGGGAAAGGGGTTTTGCTCAGCTCCATCCCCCGGACGGGCGCTTTATTAGTTACAGGCTGGTTGACAGGGTTTTTACTGTTTGCTGTTATGCTGG
This sequence comes from uncultured Bacteroidales bacterium, assembly GCA_903959905.1. Classification (GTDB taxonomy): domain Bacteria; phylum Bacteroidota; class Bacteroidia; order Bacteroidales; family FEN-979; genus CAIVAT01. Next base: position 15,726 of record CAJBYO010000080.1, on the reverse strand, counting down.
CAGGAATGGTTTTCGGACAGTTTGATTTCCGCGTAAACAGGCAGGATATTACCCTGGATGAATTGCCTCCATCATTTAACGGGTTTAAAATTGTGCAATTTTCCGATGTTCACCTTGGCAGCTGGGGTATGAAAAGCAAGTTGCTGGATGCCATGAAAGAGATCAACAGCCTGCAACCGGATGTGATCTTTTTCACCGGCGATATGTTCAATTACTGTACGGCCGACGGCAACGGATTTGAAGATATACTGAAAACCCTGCATGCACCTTATGGAGTTTATGCCATCATGGGGAACCATGATTACGGTGATTACATTTCATGGCCTTCCCCGGCAGCCAAAGAAAAGAATTTCAGCGACCTTGTCCTTTTTTATAAAACCCTGGGATGGAAACTGCTGCGAAATTCAAATGATATCATCAAACGGGAGCAGGACAGCATCGCTGTAATAGGTGTTGAGAACTGGGGCGCCTCGCGCAGGTTCCAGCGGTTCGGGGATATAACTACAGCACAACAGGGAACAGAGGGCGTTGGTGTGCAATTGCTTCTTTCGCACGATCCTTCTCACTGGGACAGCATTGTCAGCAAAAAATACAGGAATATTGATGTGACCTTCTCGGGGCATACCCACGGCGGACAGGTGGGCATTGACTGCTGCGGGATACATTGGAGCCCTGTAAAATGGGTTTCCAGGTTCTGGTGCGGACTCTATCAAAATCCCGTCTCCGCCCAACCGCAGTATTTATACGTTAACCAGGGCCTCGGCAACATCGGCTACTCCGGCCGCATCGGCATCCGGCCGGAAATTACACTCATTACGCTTACAAGGAAATAAGCTGTTAGCTGTCACCCGTCACCTGTCACCTGTCACCCGTCACGCGTCACGCGTCACGCGTCACCTACTTCGCCCGTGAAACCTGAATAAACGACACCTCCACGTCTCCACCCTGCGGATAGAGGCTGATCCAGTTATTATCCTCGCGCGACCATAAATCCTGGTCTTTCACGCTGACAAGCCGTTCGTTCATCTTCCCGTCGGGGTTGAGGTTGCGCATAACCACCCCTCCGTTAGGCTGTTTGTCTTTGCCGTACCTCACGAGCACATTGAACGGTTTGCCCGACAGGTTCCTGATCTTGATATAAACGAAGTTATTCTTCCTGGAGGCGATATTCACCGGGGGAAACGGGAACTGCTTTTCATCATTTGATTTGATGGTAACACTGCTGTTCAGCACATCTGCGATGGCGTTTTCGGCAATGGTCCTCCTTATTTTCACGATCATTTCACGCGGATACTTCTCCATCGGAAGGAAGTTTGCCGCATCGGTGTAGGCGTCGACCGCCTTGTCAAATTCATAGGAGTTGTAGAACCGGTCGCCATCAGCAATGGCTTTATCGTAGAACGACTTGTTGGCACGGTACAAACTGTCCATCCTGGCCGTGATCCTGTCAACCTGGCTTTTTGGATAAACCTGGGCAGGAAATACCCCCAGTGCCTGCTGATAGGTTTCTTTAGCCTTGGAATAGTCCTTTTCCTTCAGCGCATTGTCGGCATCAACGATAAGGTTGTCATAGTATTTCTGCTTCCCAAGCAACATTTCAAGCGCCTTGTTAATTTCTCCGATCTTCTCTTTTGGATAGGTGGCCTGCGGTTTCATCGTTAGCGAATTCTGATATTCCGTACGGGCCTCCTCATACTTTTTCTCCAGGAGCAGTTGATCAGCGGCAGCCAGTGAGGCCTTGTAGGCGTCTTCCTTTGCCTTCAGCTCAGCAAGTACAACGTCGATTTCTGCTATTTTATCCTTGGGATATTGCTCTGCGGGCTTCAGGGTCAACGCATTGGTGTATTCCACCTTTGCCTGCTCGTAGGTTTTTGCACCAAGCAGCTGATCTGCTTTTGCCAGCGCGGTTTTATACTGTTCATCCAGGGCCTTCTGTTTTGCAATACCGGCTAGGATATCATTGATTTCAAGAATTTTATCCTTAGGGTACTTTTCTGATGGCTTGATCTTCCCTGCATCTGTGTAACCGGTTTTAGCCTGGTCATATGATTTCTCCGCAAGCAGTTTGTCGGCCCCTGAAATGGCAGCGGTATACTGATCATCAATGGCTTTAAGCCGGGCTGCATCTGCCAGTGCCTTGTCGATCTCTGCGATCTTTGTTTTTGGATACTGCTCCGCAGCTTTTAATCCCGAAGCCTTCTGATATTCTGCTTTGGCAGTTTCATACGACTTCTCCGACAGCATTTTGTCGGCATTGACAATGGTGGCTGCATATTCCTCATCGAGAGCCTTTTGTTTTGCGATGGCGGCGAGGGCTGCATCAATTTCTGCAATCTTTCCCTTTGGGTATTGCTCAGCAGGTTTCAGTTCAGAAGCCTTCACATATTCAACCCTCGCAGGATCGTAGCTTTTTGCTGCGAGCAGCTGGTCGCCTTTTGCAATGGCACCCTTGTAATTCTCCTCCAGTGTTTTCAGTGCGGCGAGGTCGGCCAGTATCTTGTCTATCCCGGCAATTTTATCTTTTGGATATGCCTCGGCAGGTTTGACCTCCCCGGCCTTCTGGTATTCACTCCTGGCCTGGTCATAGGTTTTGGCAGCCAGCAATTTGTCAGCTCCGGTAATGATCCCGGCATATTTGTCGTCCAGTGCTTTTGCAGCGGCAATGGCGGCAAGGGCAGCATCGATCTCCCCTATCTTCTCTTTCGGATACCCTTCTTTGGGCTTGAGCGACGATGCATTCACATACTCCACCCTTGCAGGGGCATAGGATTTTTCTGCCAGCAGCTTATCTCCGTTGGCAATCGCAGCACTGTATTTATCATCCCGGTCCTTGATCAGGGCAAGTTCCGCAAGGGCCTTATCGATCTCTGCAATTTTATCTTTCGGATACTGTTCGGCAGCTTTTAATTTCAAAGCGGCCTGGTACTGCGGTTTTGCCAGGTCGTATGATTTATCGCCAAGCAGTTTGTCGGCATTGGCAATGGTTGTGGCATACTCCTCATCCAGGGCCTTTTGCCTGGCAATCACGGCAAGGGCAGCATCAATTTCGGCAATTTTTCCTTTGGGGTACTGTTCGGCAGGTTTCAGTTCAGAAGCCTTCACATATTCAACCCGCGCAGGATCGTAACTTTTTGCCGCCAGCAATTTGTCAGCTTTCGTGATCGTACCGTTGTAATTTTCATCCAGGGTTTTTAACGCGGCGAGATCAGCAAGTATCTTGTCTATTTCAGCGATTTTATCTTTCGGATAGCTTTCTGCAGGTTTCACGTCACCCGCCTTCTGGTATTCGCCCCGGGCCTGGTCGTACGTCTTGGCTGCCAATAATTTATCTGCCCCGGCGATGAACCCTGCATACTTTTCATCCAGCGCTTTTGCAGCGGCAATGGAGGCAAGTGCTGCATCAATCTCCCCTATCTTCTCTTTTGGATACCCTTCCTGGGGCTTCATTGCTGAGGCAGTCTGATATTCCGTCCGGGCAGGGGCGTATGATTTCTGGGCCAGCATTTTGTCAGCACTGGCAATGGATGCGGCATATTTCTCATCCCGGTCTTTTAACAATGCGAGTTCGGCGAGCGCTTTGTCAATCTCTGCGATTTTATCTTTCGGATACTGCTCGGCAGCTTTTAACTTCAGGGCCGCCTGGTATTGCTGCTTTGAAAGGTCATAGGATTTATCGCCAAGCAGTTTGTCACCACTGGCTATGGCAGCAGCATACGCGTCATCCAGAGCCTTTTGTTTGGCAATACCTGCAAGGATGGCATCAATTTCGGCAATTTTTGCAACCGGGTATTTTTCACCCGGCTTCAAGCCTGATGCCTTTGCATATTCCCCTTTTGCGGCTTCGTAACTCTTCTCACCCAGGTGCCTGTCGGCGGTGGCGACGATGGAAAGATAATTTTCATCAAGCGATTTGGCGGCGGCAATATCGGCAAGGATCTTGTCAATCTCGGCGATTTTGCCTGCCGGGTAGGTCTCTGCCGGCTTGACTCCTGCAGCAGCCTGATATTGTGCGCGGGCATCATCGTATGATTTGGCTGACAGCAGTTTATCTGCATTCGCAACAAGCAGTGCATACTTGTCGTCCAGTGCCTTTGCCGCTGCAACGTCGGCCAGCGTCTTGTCAATGGAGGCGATCTTCTCCTGCGGATAACGCTCTTCCGGCTTGATGGCAGATGCATTAACATAAACGGCCCGTGCAGAGACATATGATTTTTCAGCCAGCAGCTTATCGGCCTGTTCGATGGCTCCCTTATACTGGGCTTCCATTGACTTCAGCTTTTCCAGGCCTGCCATGATCTGCTTGATTTCGGCCACTTTGCCTTTCGGGTATTCCTCTCCCGGTTTTATTTCCAAAGCACCCTGGTACCTGGCCAGGGCGGGTTCATAAGATTTTTCGCCAAGCAGTTTGTCAGCCTCAAGAATGGCATTTGCATACTGCTCCTCTAATGCCTTTTGCCTGGCCGCAGCGGCAAAAATGGCATCAATTTCTGCTATTTTGGTTTTTGGATACTGTTCAGCGGGCTTCAGTGCTGAAGCTCCGGTATATTCGCTTTTTGCCTGTTCATAAGATTTTGCTGCAAAATACTTGTCGGCCATCGCAATTACCGACAGGTAATCTTCTTCCAGCGATTTATTCGCGGCCAGGGCCAGCAGTATCTTATCAATCTCTGCGATTTTATCTTTCGGGTATTTCTCTTCCGCTTTAACCGCGAGTGCATCCTGGTAAAGGATACGGGCATCATCGTACTTCTTCAGGAAGAACTGTTTGTCGGCCGCTGCGATGGCCAAAGTATACTGTTCATCCAAAGCCTTCAATACGGCCAGGCCGGCAAGGATCTTGTCAATCTCTGCAATTTTTTCCTTCGGATAATTTTCCAGTGGCTTCAGGGTAGAAGCATTGCCATACTCTGTCTTCGCCGGAGTGTACGATTTGTCGGCAAGCAGTTTGTCTGCCTTGGCAATCACCGCCGCATACTGAATATCAAGCGCTTTCTGCTTATCCATATTCGCCAGGATGCCGTTGATCTCATTGATCCTGTTTTTGGGATACACTTCAGCCGGTTTCATGTTGGAGGCCTTCTGGAACTCATTTTTAGCCGGGAGATACTCTTTAATGATGAACAGGCTGTCGGCCTTGCCAATGGAATTTGCATATTTCGAATCAGCAGCTTTCTGTTGTGCATCTGCTGCCATCAATTTTTCAATTTCGGCGATCCTGGTTTTGGGATAGGCCTCATTGGGTTTGATTTTCAGCGCGTTCTGGTATTCCGACCTGGAAAGTTCATATACTTTGTTCCCGAATGCCATGTCACCGCCGGCAATGGCAGCCTGGTACTGCGACTCTTTGTCCTTCAACAGGTTTGCCAGCAGGTTGTCAATCTCCCGGATCTTGTCTTTAGGGAATTGTTCAACCGGCTTCAGGTTGGAAGCTTTTTGATATTCAGCCCGTGCCTGTTCAAATGATTTTTCAGCGAGCAGTTTATCGGCACCGGCAACAGTGGTGCTGTATTGTTCTTCCAGGGCTTTGGCCATCGCTGCCTCCTGCCCGGTCAGCATCTTGTCAGCCTTTGAGATCATCTCCCTGGGATACGCTTCGGCAGGCTTTGCCGACGATGCCATCACATAATTCTCCCGGGCCTTGAAATACTTTTTGTCGATGTAAAAACTGTCGGCCAGCGCAACATACTTGTCGTAATCAGCCTGGGCATTGGTGATCCTTGCCAGAATCGCCTCAATCTCCTTGATTTTCTCTTTCGGATACGCCTGTTCTGGTTTAACAGCCAAAGCGTCTTTGTACGACTTGAAGGCGTCTTTATACTGTATGGCCTTGAATGCCTGGTCGGCCAGGGCAATTGCCTTGTTATACGCGTCATCCTTCGCCTTTTGTGCTGCAATTAACGCCGTAAGTTCCGTGATCCTGTCCTGCGGATATTTCTCCTCAATCTTAATAGCAGAAGCCTTTTTGTAATCCAGCAAGGCATCCTGGTAACTTTTTACATTGTAGAATTTGTCGGCCCGGGCAATGGCTGCGGCATATTCCTCCCCCTTCACCTTGTTATCCACCTGGATCTTGATGATCTCGTTGATCTTGTTTTTCGGGTAAGGGTCGCCCGGAAGCAGTTTCCCGGCATTCTCATATTCGACGCGTGCCTTTTCATACTCCCCGGCTGCAAAGAGCTTATCCGCACTGGCAACAGCCACATCAAAGAGGATGTTCTGTGCCTTCTGTGAACGGAGCAATTCCATGGTTTTGCGAAGTTTCTCCTTTGCCGTTTCATCATTGGGGTTCTGCGACAATGCCAGCTGGTAGGATGATTTGGCATTCAGGTAATCCTTGTTTTTAAAATAGGCATCTCCCGATGCGATGGCCTTCTGGCTGGCATCAGCCTGTTCTTTTTGTGTACTGGCAAGGCCCTTCACGGTATTGATGCGATCTCTCAATGCCTGGTCCTGGGGTTTAACCTGCAGGGCCTTAGTCAGTTCAGAGAGGCATTTCTCATAGTTTTTCTGGTCGAAGAACTTGTCGGCTGAGCTTATAAGGGCATTGTAAACCGAATCCTGCGTACTCTGCTTTTTGCCGGGGATGGTATCGGTATAACCGGCATCATCGTTCAAATACGACGGATGGCTGGTTTGAACATCCGGGGATTGATGTGTGACAAAAAATGCAAATGCGAGGCCTGAAATAAGCAGTGATGCAATAATTGGAACAGACTTTTTTAAACCGTTTATTTTCATGCGATGTTCGTGCGTTCTGATGATTTACTTTGATAGATAAAAGATAACGCGATTTTTCAATAATAATTACATATCAATCACGCCATCTTTCATTGTGACTTTCCTGTCGGCCATGTCGGCCAGGTCGAGGTTATGCGTTACGATGATGTATGTCTGACTGAATACATCCCTGAGCTTGAAAAAAAGCTTGTGAAGTTCAATGGCAGAAACCGAGTCAAGATTCCCCGACGGTTCATCGGCGAGGATCACGGAAGGGTTGTTGACAAGTGCCCTTGCAACGGCTACCCGCTGCTGCTCGCCCCCCGACAACTCTGATGGTTTGTGCCCGGCCCTGTGGGCAAGGTTCATGATCTCAAGCAGCTCCATCGCCCTGGCGGTGGCATCTTTCCTGCTTTTCTTAGCGATAAAGGCAGGGATGCAGATATTCTCCAGTGCCGTAAATTCAGGAAGCAGGTGGTGAAACTGAAATACAAAGCCGATCTGTTTGTTTCGGAAGTCGGATAAACTGCGCTCAGACAGCCCCTGCACCCTGATCCCGTTCAATTCAACAGTCCCCGAATCAGCCTTGTCAAGCGTACCGATAATATGGAGCAGCGTTGATTTCCCCGCACCGGAAGCCCCCACGACCGAGATGATCTCGCCTTTTTTAACTTCAAGGTTGATTCCTTTCAGAACCTTGATCTGTCCATAAGATTTCTGAATGTCCTGCGCAATGATCATAGTGGTGCCTTGGACCGCAAAGTTAAGAAAATAGAAATCTTTGCACCTGCTTTTTTGTAAATCCGATTCAAACGCTTAATTTTGACAACAGTTTTTAACTCTCCAACTTATGAATCTCCACGAATACCAGAGCAAATCCATTCTAAAGCAATTTGGCGTTGCAGTTCCTGAAGGCGGACTTGCCCACACCGAAGAAGAGGCCGTTAAAGCCGCTGAATTCCTGCAGAGTTCAACAGGCAGCGACAAATTTGTTGTCAAAGCGCAGATCCATGCCGGCGGACGCGGTAAAGGCGGTGGAGTAAAAGTTGCAAAATCGATTGAGGAAGTCAGGCAGTTTGCCCGTCAGATCCTCGGCATGACCCTGGTAACACCTCAAACAAGCAAGGAGGGGAAACTTGTGAGGAAAGTATATGTTGAACAAAACATCTACTACCCCGGCCCTTCAGAACCGAAAGAGATTTACATGAGCATCCTGCTCAACAGGCAGAAGGGACATACCGTGATCATGTATTCGCCCAGGGGAGGCATGGACATTGAAGCTGTTGCGGAAGAAACACCTGAGCTTATCTTCACCGAAGAAGTTGACCCGAAGATCGGGCTGCAGGCTTTCCAGGCCAGGAAAGTTGCCTTTAACCTCGGCTTAAAAGAGGATGCCTACAAGAACATGGTGAAATTCGTTTTCGGCATTTTTAAAGCTTACGAAGCAAGCGATGCTTCACTGATCGAGATCAACCCGGTGTTTAAAACATCCGACAATAAAATCCTGGCAGCCGATGCCAAGATCGTGATTGACAACAACGCATTGTACCGCCATCCCGATATTGCCCTCATGCGCGACCTCGACGAAGAGGATCCCATTGAGGTCGAAGCCACACGCCATGATCTCAATTATGTGAAACTGAACGGCAACGTGGGCTGTATGGTGAACGGAGCAGGTCTTGCCATGGCCACCATGGATATCATCAAGCTTTCAGGCGGCGACCCTGCCAACTTCCTGGATGTTGGCGGATCTGCCAATGCCAAGCGCGTGGAAGAAGGCTTCCGGATCATCATGAAAGATGCAGCCGTGAAAGCGATCCTGGTTAACATTTTTGGCGGGATCGTACGATGCGACCGTGTGGCACAGGGCGTCGTTGATGCCTACAAGAATATTGGGGAGATCAACATCCCGATCATTGTGAGGCTTCAGGGAACCAATGCCATTGAAGGGAAAAAGCTGATTGATGCTTCAGGGCTGAAGGTTCATTCCGCCATTACGCTGAAAGAGGCTGCCGACCTTGTCACCCAGGTTCTGAGGTAAAACGCGCCTCCATCTCCTTCCTGTAAAGGAACATCCTTATTTTTTCAAGTGTTTCAACAGTGGCCCCTGTGAATGAAAAATTCACCTTGTCAGGGATCAGTTGCTCTGTCTCTGGTCCGGGATAAAAACGTTGCATGAATTTCAGCAGGTTCTCTTCATCTGTGGATGGGTCGGTTTCTTTGGCCCGCTTGAGATATTGCAGGATGCGCAGTCCGTCAAATTTTTCATGAAATGCCCGGGTGAAATGGGCAAGGTTTTTCTGGTTTGCCCGGAGTGGCTGAAACGGATCGTCTTCCCTGAAGACTTCTGCAAGGAACTTCGAAACCCTGTTATCAACCCTGCCCCCGTAAATCAGGGGAATCATGCTGTACAGTTCCCGGATATCATCAAAAAACGTATCGGGATAAACCGGGTAACTTTCCCAGTCACCCGTTGCACCCTTGATCATGGCAGGCCCTGTGCCGAAAAACACCCGGTCAGAAAACCGGGCCTCCGGGTAAACCACCCCCTCATTCCAGAGGAGCACCTTGCCGTACTTCCTGAGTTTCTGGAGAAAGTAGAAGTCCTCACCGCTCAGTTTGGGAGTCATTCCGCCGATGGCACGGTAAGCCCACACCGGCAGCGCCATAGCCGACCCGAGCGCAGTAAAAGCATAAGGTGAACCGATATGGACCAGGCTCAGGAAATAATGGCGCATGTAAATCTCGTAACGCAGGATGGCCCTGCAGGCATCCGGGTCTGTGGTAAGGTTATGAAAATAGGGGATCGCCAGGGCTGTGGCATCAGCATGTGTGTAAAAGTTCAGGGCAACTGATTCAAGGAAGCCGGGACCAAAAACTGTGTCTGCGTCAAGGCTGACAATCACATCGTTCTCCCCGGCTACCAGGTTGATGCGGTCCATCACCGTTTTTCGGGCGTACCCGACACCATGCTTTTTACCGGTCCATCCATCTCCTTTAGTTGAACGGTCGATGACATCAATTTCAAAACCGGTGAAACTGAACAGCAACCGGATGGCTGCCTGGTTGTTACGGCAGGCTGATATTTTAACCGGGTCGTTCCACCAGTGATCAGGCTGGTTTACACAAGCAAACAGTCTGAACCGCCTGTAAGTTTGCGCTTCAAGGCAGTTCAGCAGGCGCAGCAGGAAATCCGGCTCATCCATCACCGGAAGGGCCAGGTAAAGAAAGGGCAACTGTGAATTCCCGGCGGGATCAGTGGTCAATCTGGAGTTTTTTGTAGATCGCATCGTCTTCCACCACCTCAATGGCTTTCTGAACCTCTTCATCATACTGGTTGATGATGGTATAGAGTTCCGTCATATCCCACAGTTTCTGGGCGATCAGGCCCTTCAGCTGCGACTTGATCAGTTTCTCTGAGGCAGTCCAGCCCTTTTCATCCTTTTTAACCCCTTCCTTTTCGGCATAGGTAAAGAAATCAGCCATAAAAGCATCGTCAACCTGAAAGTTCTTTTCAAAACCACTGAACTCAGGATAATCCACCTTTAGCGATTTACGTGACTTGTCAATATAGTCGCTGACGTAACTGTTGATCAAGTTTTTACGTCGCAGGTCGAGGTAGTAATCAGAAATCGGCGTTGAATCCCATGGGATAAAAACATCCGGCATGATACCACCACCACCGTACACAACACGCTTCTTGGAGGTAAAGAATTTCAGCGAATCGGGGAATTTGATGCTGTCGGGATGGATGAATTCGCCATGTTTCATCCTGTTGCTGAAGTCTTCATAATATTTGTCAACACCCTCGGCATATGACTTCTGGATGCTTTTTCCGGAAGGGTTATAATACCTGGCTGTGGTCAGCCTGATCTGGGAACTGTCGGGCAGATTGAACGGCCGTTGTACTAAACCTTTTCCAAACGACCGGCGGCCAACGATGATGCCCCTGTCCCAATCCTGGATCGCCCCGGAAACGATCTCACTGGCCGAGGCAGAGTTTTCATTGATCATGATAACAAGCTTTCCCTTCTCACAAAGGCCCTTTGAAGTGGAGTAGAAATCTTCACGCTGGGTATTTCTCCCCTGGGTATAAACGATCAGTTTGCCCGAAGGGAGGAACTCATCCGACAGTTCGATGGCAGTTCCCATGTATCCACCCGAATTATTGCGCAGGTCGAGGATAAGGTTCTTCATGCCCTGTGAATTGAGCTGGGTTACGGCGTCGGTGAATTCCTGCATGGAAGTCTGGGCGAATTTATTCAGATTGATATAGCCAATGCCCGGCTTGATCATGTATGCTGCATCAATGCTGTTGATGGGAATTTTATCACGGGTGATGGTAAAATCAATCAGCTCCTTTTTACCTTTTCTGAAGATGGAAACATTGACCTTGGTGCCCCGTTTGCCGCGGAGATGGTCAAGCACAAACTGGTTGGTGATCTTTTTGCCCACGACGGCCTCCCCGTCTATCTTTACGATTTTATCGCCCGACATGATTCCAAGCCTTTCGGAGGGGCCACCGGGGATGGAATGCACCACTGAAATGGTATCTCTAAGTATCTCAAACTGAACCCCGATCCCGTCAAAGTTCCCCTCCAGCGGCTCATTGGCCTTCTGAACATCCTTTTTGGAGATATAAACAGAATGCGGATCAAGGTCTTTCAGGGTTTCAACAATGGCTTTTTCAACCAGCCTCGCCTCATTCACGGTATCAACATAAGCATAATTGATCAGTTGCATGGCAGCATTGTATTTCTTCAAGCCGGCATTCGGATCCTGCTTCTGGGACTGGGCCTGCGCAGTGTTTGCAAACAAGATGGATAACAGCAGCAATACACTGCCTCTTAAAGTATTCGTTAACAAAGAGTTATTCATTGGAAAAAGGTTAAATAAAGGTAATAATGAACTGTCAAAGGTAGTTTTATTTTATATTTCGGTATCGTGATGACCTAAAATTAACTAATTTTATCGGTAAATATTATACGGTGGCGGACGAAGAAAAGCTGAGGATTTACCGGAGTTTGAGATTCCCGATATTGTTAGTGCTCATATTATGGCTGATCAAGGCCGTGGATTTTGCCTTTGCCCTTGACCTGAACAGCTATGGCCTCTACCCGCTTCAGATCAAGGGCATTCCGGGCATTTTCACCTCCCCGTTCCTGCATGCCGACCTGGCGCACCTGTTTGCAAATTCCATTCCCATGCTTATCCTGGGTTCATTCCTGTTTTACTTTTATAAGGACATTGCCTGGATGATCCTCTTCCTGACGTACCTGATCACCGGGATATGGGTGTGGGTTTATGCACGTGCCGGCACCGAGCATATCGGCGCCAGCGGTGTTATTTACGGACTTGCATCTTTCCTGTTTTTCAGCGGGATGATCCGCCGTGAAAAAGGGCTCCTTGTGATCACCATGCTGGTTGCGTTCCTTTACGGAGGGCTCATCTGGGGGGTCTTCCCACAGCTTTTTCCAAACCAGCCGATCTCCTGGGAATCGCACCTGATGGGACTGCTGGCCGGACTGGTCCTTGCCCTGTACTACCGCAAACAGGGGCCGCAACGGAAAGAGTATGAATGGCCCGATGACGATGAAGACGACGACGGTTTATGGGCCCAGCCTCAGGTAGATGATCATCCTGCTGAAGAGCGAGTCGGTGATCCCGTCAACCCTTCTTAGTTCATCCAGGCTTCTGAACATTTTATTTTTCTGCCGGTAAATCATGATGTTTTTTGTGACAGGAAACGGGAAATAGGGATGCCTGAGCAACTCTTTGAACGTGACTGCATTCAGATCAAAAGGGCGGATGGAATCCCTGTTCACAGCCAGGTTCCGCTCAATTAACTGATACCTCCCCGTATCCATACCAAAAACCTCAAGCACCTGCTTTTTATCACAGTATCCGTGAAGCCGTTCACGGTACTGGACTATTCGCCTGGCGAATCCCGGCCCGATTCCCCGGAGCTGCTGCAGGTCAAGGGTATCGGCAGAATTCAGCTCGATCATCACCGGTGGTGCAGAAGGCTTGCCCTTCATACCGGATGAATCCCAAAGGGTCTTGCCATAATTATTTTTGAAACTCCTGTAATTCCGGGTCCTGGCGATGCTGTCTGAATCAGCTGCTTTTTGCCACGCCGATTCAAATGCAATTACCTGCATTTCAAACGCCCTGAAATCGGGTGATTTACGGAATGTGCCCGAAGGGATAACGGTATTGGCTATACCAACGCACAGCAGGATCAGGCATAAGACGAGGATGCCGCGTTGTTCGGTGCGGTTGTAGGTGAGGAAATCTGTTGCGATATGCAGCAGGTGTTTATGGGTGTTTTTAAGGCTCATGTAATGTATCTCTTATTATCACTCATCTTTACTTAGATCGTCATTCAGGTTTAACTTGCTGTTTCCCCATTGTTTGGCATTGTTGACTATATATTCTGCAATCTTGTTTCGGGATTCGTCATTTCTGATAATATGGTCATAAAAACGCGGCTGCCATTGAAAGAAGCCATACCCGTTTTTGTTACACCAGCGCTTCACAGATGATTTGTACTGGTTGATAATAACTGAAACTGAACCGGATACCGGTTTCCCAAATTGGGGTTGCTGGGATACGGCGGGGTGTAGGCCCACGCCATGGCGTGGGCATGGGGGCCCTTTATCCGGGCCATGTTGTAGGGCCACGCCTTGGCGTGGCCCTACTGCAGGCATTACCCCAGGCAGCCAGAGTTTTTTACCCAAACTGCAAAATTTCCAATTGATAAATAATGCTTAAGGGAAATAATAACTGTCGCATATTTGGCTGATTAACAACACTATTGAATCCATAAGGCAGTCCTCCCTTCCTGAAGATGGCGGAAATTTCTCTGCTCCGTTTTTTAGACGTTACTTTGCACAGGTAAACCGCACATTATGAACCTTGAAAAAATCACCAGTGAAGTTTGTGACCTCGCCAGGGAAACAGGGGAATTCCTGTTGCATGAAGTTACAAAACTGAAATCGGCCGACATACAGTTGAAAGGGCTGCACAATTATGTCACCTATGTGGACCAGGAATCAGAACGGCGCATCATAGAACGTCTTTCAAAGCTCATCCCCGGATGCGGATTTATTGCAGAGGAGGACCCGACCCTTTTGCCTGAAGAATATACCTGGGTGATTGATCCGCTCGACGGAACGACCAATTTCATCCACGGCGTGCCGCTGTACTGTATCAGCATTGGCCTGATGCACAAGGATGAAACCATCATGGGGATGATTTATGAACCAAACCTGAACGAATGTTTCTATACATGGAAATCCGCCCCCTCTTTTTTGAACGGTGAGATCATACGGGTATCGCAGACTGCTACTGTTTCGGAATCACTGTTCGCCACCGGGTTTCCATACTATGATTACGGCCGGCTGGATGATTACCTGGCTATTTTCAAACATCTTTTACAAAACAGCCGTGGAGCCCGGCGACTTGGTTCGGCAGCAGCCGACCTGGCCTACACTGCATGCGGCCGCTACGACGGTTTCTTTGAATACGGCCTGAGTCCATGGGATGTAAACGCAGGCGGTATTATCGTAAAAAATGCCGGGGGGACCGTCACTGATTTTCTTGGAGGGGATAACCATGTTTTTGGAAAACAGATCATCGCCACAAACAGTTTGATCCACCCGGAATTTTCAGTCTTGTTTGAAGCCTGGAAACACTAACCCAGGAACTTGAACATTGCGATTTCAATAATCAATCCGAGCATAAACCACAGCCCGAACTTCCGGTTAAACTCAAAAGCATGGGCTACGAGATACAAAGGCCATGCACTTTTATCGTAGCCTTCCGGGGCTTCTGCCGGTCGTGGATGTGAAAACACCTTTACCATCTTCACAAAATCAGGAACGGTTATGAATACCAGCAGCATGGCATATCCCAGCTGATGGCTTAAAACAAGGTAAAGTACAAGTGCATACTGCATCAGCCAGAAAGACAATGTGAGATACCTCGTTGGCTTTTCACCCAAAATCACCGGAAGGGTGCGAACCCCTTTGGCTTTATCTTCAGGCAGTTTATCAGTATGTTTGCCCAGCAACACCGTGGTGGGTCCGAGGGCATAAACCAGGCTTACAAGTGCCACCCAGTTGTCCCAGTGACCCCCGGTTACCACGAAATAAGTGCCACCAATCATCAGCGGGCCCCACACGATTATCACAGAAAGCTCACCCAACCCGAAGTACTTCAGCGGCCAGGTATAGAAAAGGAGGAAGAAAAGTCCTGCACCCACCAGCCATAAAGTGGGCAGTCCAACTTTCCAGGTGATCAAAAGTCCCAGGATAAGTGCTACAGCACCTGAAATATAGATGTAGTTCATAAAGGCTTTCTTTGATAAAAAGCCGTGTTCCAGCGGGTGTGGCCCATAGAGTGACCGGTAGTAGTTGTTGTGATCAATCCCCTTGCGGTAATCGACAAGATCGTTGAGGAGGTTATTGGTTGCATGGGCAAATACAATCCCTACAACAGCAGCTACAAACACGGCCCAATTAAGAGATCCCATGCGGTAGGCCAGCAATCCGCCGATTACGCCTGCGGTGGCGGTCATGATGAAAACAGCGGCACGGGTGGCCACCAGCCATCTTGATATGATGTCAAGGTCGCCCCATTCCTCTAAGGAGATCCGGGGTATCACCTTTAACGCTTTGATCCACATTTTAATCATATATAGGTAGTTTTAATGAAACAATAGAAAAATTTACTTGGTAATAAAAAGATTTTGATTGGCCTCGGGGATAATTGCAGGGATCACTAGTGTTTGGATAGTTATGACACACTTTTCACTACATAGGCACATAGGACATATAGTTTAAACTTCAGCAGACACGAAAATCCTATGTGCCCTATGTGCCTACTATATAACTTATTCTTAACTGTTTGATTATATTGCGCATACAATTATTTATTATGCCGCTTTTTTTAATTGCTCCAGCAATTTTTCAAGGTGCTTTATTCTCTTTTCACGATATTTTTGGT
>CAJBYO010000079.1 GCA_903959905.1 uncultured Bacteroidales bacterium | reverse complement strand
GCACAAAGAGTTTAATTATAATGTGAGACATCTTTGGCGCCTTCGTATGTCCTTCATCGCCTTCGTGGTTTTATTATTTATTTTGAAAATCAGGCAGTTAGTTTTAGATATAACACCGTCATTAAAGATTAAATGTAACTTTACAGGTATGATTGCGGTCAATCAGTTAAATTAAGGTCCTGTCTTGAATTATTAAACCTGCTGAAACAATGAATACGAATTTTCAGAAAAAATCCATTTCAGCCGAAGCTGCCAGGCAAATGCTGATTGAAGCCGAGCAAAAAGCTGTTCAGCTCGGTATCAGGATATCCTGTTATATTGTTGATGAAAGTGGTGTTCTGAAGGCATTCAGCCGGATGGATAATGCCGCGCTTGTTACGATCGATGCGGCACGAAAGAAAGCTGTCACAGCAGTCGGATATGGTATGCCAAGCGGGGAAGCCTGGTACGATCATATCAAGGATGACCCCATACTGTTTCACGGTGTGCAGCAATTCCAGGATTTTATCCTGCTTGGAGGTGGCCTGCCGGTAATTATTGACGGTGTATTGGCAGGGGCCATCGGCATCAGTGGCGGGCATTACAAACAGGATGAGCAATGTGCAATGGCCGCACTGGCTGTTTTAGATAAATTGAATTCATAATATGTTGTTCGATAAGATTATACCAGTCCTGGATGTCCTCAACAAGTTCGCATCCCGTTCAACGGAGATACGTGACATACATGAACTTGCCCTGGAGGTGGAGCGGATTCTTGAGGATGTCATCAGGATGGAGTATACAGGCCTTTTCCTCTTTGATTTTGCCGACAAAAAGCTGAAACTGTATTTTGCAAAAGGTTTTACCGAGGAGGAAAAACAGGAAGCTGAGCGAACTGCAATGGATCGTCACCCGGGGTACGTGTTCAAAACAGGGAAGATGCTGTATGTCCCCGATGTAAACAATGAACACCCGCGGATCACAAGCGACAGTGCCCGGGGTTTCAGCATCGGATCACGGCTGAGCATCCCGGTTTTCAATGGCGACCAGGTTGTTGGTGTTTTCATTATTGCCAGCGAGGAAAAATGTAAGTTCACCCCGGAACAGATCGCTGTATTCTCATTTATCGGCAACCTGGCTGGCTCAGTGTATGGCCATATCCTTAACCGGAGCGAGCTGCAGAAACTGGCACTGATCTCACGCCACACAGATAATGCAGTTCTTATTACCGATAGGGAAGGTGCGACGGTATGGGTGAACAGTGCGTTTGAGAAAACAACAGGCTATTCCCTGGATGAGATCATTGGCAAAAAAACGCTTGAGATTCTTGAAGGCGCCAATAAAATAAAGAGAAAATCATCTGAGATCATCCGGGCCGGGATGGCCGGGAAATCGGTTGAAATGAACGTGGAGTTATTCAGGAAAGGCGGAAGGCCCTACTGGGCCTGGCTCCAGATTCAGCCTGTATTCAATGAAAACGGTGAGCTGACAGAATATATCTCCATGCACAGGGACATCTCAGCCCGGAAAAAAATTGAGGATGCCCTGCAGGTCAATATCAAGCAAACCCGCCTGATCATTGATACGGCCATGGACGCCTATATCTTTATTAATTCAAAAGGGGAGGTCATCCGATGGAATAAACAGGCCGAAAAGATTTTCGGGTATTCCAATTACGAAGCCATCGGAAAAAAGATTTCAGACCTGATCGTTCCTGAGCACCTAAAGTCAGCTCATCTCAACGGGTTCATGAAATTCCAGGAAACCGGCATTGGTTTTTTAATAAACAGGCGCATTGAAATCCTGAGTAAAAAAAAGAGCGGCGAACAGTTCTTTGTCGAACTGGCAGTAAATCCGATCAAGATAAAGAACGAAAACTTTTTCAGTGCATTTATCCGGGATATATCTGAGCAGAAACAAGCACAGTATGAACTTGAATCAAGTACTTCGAGGATCAGTACACTTATGTTGAACCTTCATACAGGTATTCTGGTTGAAAATGAAAAACGGGAAATCGTACTCGTTAACAAGGAATTCTGTCACCTGTTCAACATGACCACTGATCCGGAAGAATTGGTCGGTTTGAATTGTGAACCAACAGCCAGGCAGATATCACACTATTTCAAGGATTCAAGGGCGTTCGTCAGCAGGATAGACGAGATCCTTAGGGATCGTAAGCCTGCATTTGATGAGCAATTTGAACTGAACGATGGGAGGGTGTTTGAACGTGACTATCTCCCGATCTGGTCTGGCGATAAATTCATGGGCAATTTGTGGCGCTATTCCGATATCACCTCCAGGAAGAAAAATGAAATGGAAATTAAGCAAGCCAGGCAGGAAGCCATTTCTGCCAGCATTGCCAAGAGCCAGTTCCTGGCCAATATGAGTCACGAAATAAGGAATCCGCTGCACGCGATCAACGGCCTTACCCGTTTACTTGAGGATACCCAGATAACCGAGGAACAACGTAAACTGCTCAAAGGCTTAAACAGCTCCTCAGAGGGCTTGCTGGGCATTGTCAACGATATTCTTGATTTCACCAAGATTGAAGCTGGTCAGATGAAATTGGTTGAAGCCAGTTTCAGCCTGGAGGATCTTGTGAGAAATGTATTCGAAGCGTTTGAGTACAAAGCGGCAGAAAAAGAGATCAAACTTCAAAATAAATTTGATGAATCATTGAAGATCCCCATTTTTGGAGATAGCATACGATGCAGGCAGGTACTTGTGAATCTTCTGAACAACGCGATTAAATTCACAAACAGGGGCGAGGTAACGCTGGAATGTAAACTGATAAGTTCAACTCCTCAGCTATGCAGTGTTTACTTCAATGTGTCAGATTCGGGGATCGGGATTGCAGCGGAGAATCTTTCCAGGATTTTTCAAAGTTTTCAGCAGGAGGATGCAGGGACCACACGACTGTATGGTGGTACCGGGTTAGGACTGGCAATCAGCAAGCAATTGGTTGAGCTGATGGGTGGGAATCTCGAAGTGAAAAGTCAGAAAAATGCCGGAAGTGAATTTTTCTTCACTGTCCACTTCAAACGCGCAATCATAGAAGTGAACAGGGAGGTTGAAGAATCGGCTCTGTCAAATATCGGCAACTTTACAGGTAAACATGTTTTACTGGTTGAAGATAACCAGTTCAACCAGTTTATTGCCAAATCCATGCTGGAAAAATGGAACATGGCCGTTACCATCGCCAACAATGGGTTGGAGGCTTTGGCAATACTTGGTGAACAGTCGTTCGAACTTGTCCTGATGGATCTCCAGATGCCCGAAATGGGAGGGTTGGAAGCCACAAAGAAAATCCGCCAGGAGTTAAACCTTGATGTTCCCATCATTGCTTTAACTGCCAATGCGGTAAAGGGGGTAGTGGATGAATGCCTGTTGGCCGGGATGAATGATTACATACCAAAACCATTCAACCCGGATCTCCTTGCAAAAAAGATCAGCAGCCTGCTTCGGAACGAAGCCTAACTCAGGTATTTCTTGAGGATCATCACCAGGTCTTCCTTAATGAACGGCTTTGCAAGGTAATCATCCATGCCGTTTTCAATGCATTTTTCACGGTCGCCCGGCATTGCGTTTGCTGTAAGTGCAATAATGGGCGTATGCTTCAGGCCGTTTTCCTGCTCGCGGATTTTTTGAGTGGCCTGAAACCCGTCAAGTTCGGGCATGTGTACGTCCATGAAAATAAGGTCAACCTGGTTGTTAATGTAGAGCTTTACGGCATCGGCCCCATTGGTTGCAGTGAGAACGTGCGCCGTTGTTTTCATGAGCATGACACTAAGCAGCTTCAGGTTGATGTTGTTATCTTCGGCGATAAGGATTGTTTTGCCTGTACTGAATTCAGTTTCATGTTGCGTGGATATATTGCCCGGTAAGGGCCTTGTTGACTGGTTCCGGCCGGTCTGCAACAGTTCAAGCAGATCTTTCATTTTGACCGGTTTGGTCAGGTAATAATCAATGCCGGCTTTTTTGCCAAGTTCCTGAATATGTTCCTTTTCAATGGAAGAAAACATCATAATGACCGGTTTCGTGTTTATTTCACGGTCCCCTTTGATGGTTTCAGCCACAGTCAGTCCATCCATCATGGGCATTTGCATATCCAGGATAATAATATCAAATTCCGGATTTTTTCCTGTGCCGGGTTTGAGCGCCGCCAGGGCACGTAGTCCGCTGTCAACAGCAGTTGTTTCAACGCCCATGTGATTAAGCATGCCGGTCAATATTCGGAGATTTGTGGCGTTATCGTCGACCAAAAGTGCTTTTTTGATGACGGGATGTGAAGCCGCCACCTGTTCTCCTGGTGATGCAATAATATCCAGCGGGAGTTCA
Organism: uncultured Bacteroidales bacterium; assembly: GCA_903959905.1. Taxonomy (GTDB): domain Bacteria; phylum Bacteroidota; class Bacteroidia; order Bacteroidales; family FEN-979; genus CAIVAT01. Next base: position 164,022 of record CAJBYO010000079.1, on the reverse strand, counting down.
AGGTAAAATGTACTGCCTTCGTTAAGCTCGCTCTCCACACTGACTTTACCGCCCATCATCTCTGCAAGTTTTTTGCAAATGGCCAGGCCTAAACCGGTGCCTCCGTATTTCCGGGTGGTCGAGCTGTCGGCCTGTATGAAACTGTTAAAAATACTTTCACGGTTCTGGATGGATACACCAATCCCGGTATCTCTTACTCCAAACCTTATCCATGCAACATTGTCGGGAGATCCTTCTTTGCTGATTCTCTTGGCAAAAACGCATATTTCGCCTTTTTCGGTAAATTTTATTGCGTTGCTGATGAAATTCATGAGGATCTGGCGAATCCGCAGGTGGTCACCCATGAAGTACTCCGGCATGCCGGGCTCCACGTCACATAAAATCTCTAGGTTTTTCTCATACGCCTTGACGGTAAGCAGGTCGACACTCCGTTCTATCAAATCGCGCATCTGGAACTCAACCTGGTCAAGAATAAGTTTTTCTGCTTCAATTTTTGAAAAATCCAGGATACTGTTTATCGTTTCAAGCAGGAGGAACGCCGATGATTGTACAGATTCAAGATAGTCGCGCTGGCTTACCGTCAGTGAAGTTGTCAGGGCAAGCTCAGTCATGCCAATGATCCCGTTCATGGGTGTCCGGATCTCATGACTCATGGTTGCGAGGAACTCAGATTTTGCCCGATTGGCACTCTCGGCCTCCTCTTTGGCTTTCATGAGCTCGGCTTCCACGATTTTACGGCTGGTGATATCAATGAGGATCACCAGTGTGGCAGGCTCGTCGTCGTAGATTATATCATCTGCCCGGATAATTGCGTCTCTGAACTCACTGTTGCTGGTCTGAACTTTAATTTCGTAATCTTTTTTCGGGTGGCCCTCTTCCCGCTTCTGCATCGCTTCCACAACGACGGGAATGTATTCAGGAGCTACAAAATCAAGTACGCTCGACCCGACCAATTGTTCCAGGGTCCGGTTTATGGCCTGCAAGGTCACTTCATTGGCAAAAAGAACTGTCCCTTTCCGGTGGATGATGATCATATCGGGAAGTTCGTGAACCAGGGTGGCATATCGCTGCTGGCTGTCTTTTAAAGCTTTTTCAGCTTTTTTCCTTTCCGTAATATTCTCAAAACTCTCAATTCCCCCAATGGCTTCGCCGTCCAGATCTCTCAGTATGTTGATGTTCTTGGAAATATGGATCGGAGTCCCGTTCTTATCAATGATGATCCCCTCGCTGCCGTTCACAGGTTTGATTACATCCGGGTCAAATAATCTGCACTTCTCTTTGCATGGGTTTTCTGCAAATATAGTGCATGGCTTTCCGATCATCTCCGCTGCAGTGTATCCTGTGATTTTTTCTGCCTGGATATTCCAGCTGGTAATAACACGTTCGTTGTCGACAGTGAAGATGGCGCTTGGAGAAACTTTGTAGATCATTTCAGCAAATTCCTTTGCCTCTTTGAGCTCAATTTCAGCCTGTTTCTTGGCTGTGATATCTTCCTCAATGGCAATAAAACTGGTTATCACTCCTTCCTGGCTGGTAATGGGTGAAATGTTGGTTGAAGTCCAGTAATACCCGCCATCCTTTTTAATATTATACATTTCACCGTTCCATTCATGGCCTGAACGGATGGTGTTTCCAAGTTCCGCGTAGAATTCATCGGAATAATAGCCTGATTTAAGAAAATCAAGGCTTTTTCCCAGCACTTCATCTTTTGTATAACCAGTTGAAAGGGTGAAGCGATGATTCACATATTCAATTTTGCCTTCAACAGATGAAATAAGGATGTTGTTCGCACTTTGCTCAACAGCCACTGATAGTTTGGCAATTATCTCATCCGCTTTATTCTTCTCCTGGATTTTGACGACCAGGTCGTTTTTTTGCAGGTGAAACTGTCGGATAAGCCGCGCCATTTCGCCAAATTCATCCTGTTTTCCAAGTAATTTTTCAAGTTGGTCCTCTGAAGAGGCCGACAGGCTTTGGGTTATTGCTTTTATGGGCCTGGTGAGCCATTTGTTTGTCCAGAAAAAAACGATCATAAAAACAATAACAAGCAAAAATATTCCAGAGAATACGAACAAGCCAAACCTGTGAAGTTTTCCGGCCAGGAGATTCCTATTTGTATATTCAATAATGAAAACAGGTTTTCCACGGATATCACTCAGGGTCTTAAATGCGATCTCATCTGTTTCATAGTCAAGGACAGGGATGTTATAACCAGCAGGACGCAGTGTGAAGTTGAAACCAGTTGTCAATTCAAGCTCATTTTCATATTCAGGATCCCATTTTTTGGCTGAGATGAGGAACCCCCTGGGTTTTGTTTTATGAAAATTGTCGGCGGTTGGTACAATGGAGGAGCCGAAGATTTCAAAGAGCGACCCGTTAAATGAAATGAAACCATGATTGCTGCTTTTCTCCCTGAACATATCCAAAACCTGTTCATGGCTTAGTGTAAACGTGCTGCAATCAGGGCTGCACCTTGACAAAATGAGGTGGCCCACGGAGTCGAACGCTCCGATATAGCTCATGTCAAATGTTGATAGAATGGGCCGTAAATTCTGATGTGCCCAGGTTGTGTCGCGGGTAATGGTCAACTGCACCATGTCATCCCAGGCAGCATTGTCTTTGGTGGGTTTTAGAAAACTTTCAGACTTAAACTGAAGGACTTTGTCGATGATCTGCTTGTCGCTTTTTGCCTTGAATTCCAGATAATATGACTGTTCTTTAAAACGGATGAACTGATAACCGATCAGTAAAAGAACAAAAACCCCTAACAGGGAGATAAAGAGTACGGTGATTTTGGTGGTGGTCTTCATATCTCCGGTATATTGACGATCACTTGAAATGTAGAATGTTGGCAGTGAATTTGCAGAATGAAACAAAGATAAATATTTGATGCAATAAATGCCACAATAAAAACTGAAAATTGTTTTTTTTAAAAATTGTTATGGTTATTACTCAAGAGTTCGTTACATTTGACTTCGTTTTTCAATTAACAGTTCAATTAATTTTTAAAATCCACAGCTATGAAAATCACTATTGTCGGAAGCGGATACGTTGGTTTGGTTACAGGAACCTGTTTTTCTGAAGTTGGTATTGATGTAACGTGCGTTGATATTGACCATAAAAAGATAGATAATCTGAAACAGGGGATCATCCCTATTTACGAACCGGGACTGGAGGAGATGGTGCACCGCAATCAGAAAGCGGGAAGGCTGAAGTTCACCACCAACATCGCCGAAGCCCTTGTTGACTGTGAAGTGGTATTCAGTGCTGTAGGGACCCCGCCTGATGAAGACGGAAGTGCCGATTTGCAGTATGTGTTAAGTGTGGCCCGCGACTGCGGCAGGAATATGAACAATTACCTTCTCATTGTAACAAAAAGCACTGTGCCTGTTGGCACCGCAAGGAAAGTAAAGAAGGCGGTTCAGGAAGAACTCGACAAACGGGGTGTGCAGATTGAGTTTGATGTGGCTTCAAACCCTGAATTCCTGAAAGAAGGTGCAGCTGTGGACGATTTTCTGAAACCTGACCGGATCGTGGTTGGTCTTGAATCACAACGGGCTGAGGAACTGATGCACAGCCTGTACAAACCCTTTACCCTCAACGGGCATCCGGTGATTTTTATGGATATCACCTCGGCTGAAATGACGAAATATGCCGCAAATTCGATGCTGGCAACCAAGATCAGTTTTATGAACGATATCGCAAACCTTTGCGAAATTGTAGGTGCCGATATCAACATGGTGCGCAAGGGGATCGGCTCCGACAGCCGTATCGGGAACAAATTCATTTACCCGGGCATTGGCTATGGCGGTTCCTGTTTTCCGAAGGATGTAAAGGCACTGATCCACACTGCTGAAGATTTTAAATATTCGCTTCGGGTATTGAAGGCAGTTGAAGAGGTGAACGAAGATCAGAAATCGGTCATGTTCACCAAAGTTTTCAATTATTTTAAAGGCGATCTGAATAAAAAAACGATTGGGATGTGGGGGTTGTCTTTCAAACCGCAGACTGATGACATGCGTGAGGCTCCGTCGCTGGTGCTGGTGAAAAAATTCCTGGATGCCGGCGCAAAGGTTCGTGCCTATGATCCTGTTGCCATGCATGAAGCACAACGCATCCTTGGCGATAAAATTGAATATGCCCAGGATCAGTACGATGCCCTGATTGACGCTGACGCCCTCGTGCTGGTAACAGAATGGCCCGAATTTAAATTCCCCAATTTCAACATCATCCGGAAACTGGTAAAAACACCGGTGATCTTTGACGGGCGAAACATCTACGACCGGGCGGAAATCAAGCGCAAAGGCTTTGATTATTTCTGCATCGGGATCGATACATTAAAATAATATCCTGCCCTTTATTTTCCAAGCAATGATTGACTGGTCAGCATTTAACATGTATTTGAAATCATTTGGTCAGGAAATGACCCTGAAACTGATAGATATGTTCATCGCGGACTATCCTGCAAACATCTCTAAGCTTAAGATGATTGTTGAGGCCAGGGACTTTTCCCAGTTGCAGGCCCTGGCACACAACCTGAAATCAAATTGTGCGCTCTTCGGAGGGACGGAAGCCGCTGACTGCGCACTTAAACTTGAGATGATGGGGAAGGAACAGGTCAATGATCAAATGGATGAAGTGTTTGCCAGGTTTTTAGTTGCCTCTGAAGACCTCGTCCGGGAACTTCGTACATATCGGAGCACTCTCTCCTGATTTTGGAAATAATTCCCGGTGTGGGAAATTTCATTATATTTGTAAAATTGTCCTGATATTGATTATCAGTGATATGCGAAATCCGGTGATTTTGGCACAACATTGGTGTGTAAGGATGACGATACATTTGACATTTTTATAAATACATGTTATTTAGCCCTGATATAATATGAAGATATTTAGCTTTCAGAAACTCGCTGCTGTTATGATAGCAGTGAGTTTCCTGGTTGTCGTATACTCTTGCCGGAAGAGTGACGGCACTGCTACGGTGGTACATGCTACCAGCATTGCAAACCTGCACGTCAGCTCCGATTTTACTTTTCAGACTGCCAACCCTGTTGGTGTAACAATCACTGCGTTCGACAATGCCGATGTTCCCATTCCGAACGTCCGTGTGAATGTTTATTCCGATTTCCCTGAAAATGGTGGAACTGTCATTCTCAGCGGATCAACCGATTCGCAGGGCATTTATCACCTTGATTACAAATTTGCAGCTTATCTTGACTCACTCGTGGTTGGCACAACGGTGATCGGATTTGTCAATTTTCAGAAAGTGCCGATTGTGAACGGAGCCCTAACCTGTAAGCTGGGAGGCAAGCACCAGCCTGGAAATCTGAAGAGCAGCGATGCGTTCAGTTTCAAATCCACCACTTCCATTTTCTACCCCATGAGCCCCTTTAACAGCCAGGGGGTGCCTTCCAACCTCATGCCGGTGAATGATGTCATAGATGCAGCCATGCTTGCAGATATCAATGCAACGCTGCCTGAATATATCAGCCTTGTAACTTCTCATCCGCAGTATTTTGCTGCTTCCAACGAACCTAACCTTGTTCTTAAAGAGGCCAGCGATGTCTGGGTCACCTTTGTTCATGAGGGCGCAGGATACAGGAATGTACTGGGTTATTACCGTTACAAAACGAACAGTCCGCCGGCAACACCTGCCGCCATCGATTCCATTCATGTTATTTTTCCGAATGTCTCCTTTGCAGGAAGTGGCGGGGGGCTCACATCAGGCAACAAAGTCCACCTGGGAACGTTTGCCCCCGGAACCGAGATCGCCTGGGTGCTTATTGCTGATGGGTTCCGCAATGGCGGAATCACCAATGGAAACTGGGTGCTTTATTCTGATAAACTGTTGAATCCTGAGGCAAACAGTGCATTAAAGCAGCACACCACATTGCTCAATGACCTCGGACGCGGGAAATTTTTACTTAGCTTTGAAGACCTGCGCAGGGATGGTTCCTGCGACAATGATTTCAATGATGCGGTATTTTACGTCACAGCCAACCCCATCCAGGCAGTGAATACCGCAAACATCCCATTGCCTAACTATACGCAGACCGATACGGATGGCGACGGGATTTCAAACGGTTTTGACGATTATCCCGTTGATGCAACCAAGGCATTTAATAATTATTATCCGTCGCAAAGCCCCTATGGCACCCTGGCATTTGAGGATCTTTGGCCGGCAAGGGGTGACTATGACTGCAACGATATGGTCATTGACTACCACTTCAACCAGATCACAAACGGGCAGAACAAGGTTGTTCAGATCAAAGTTGACCTGGTTTTAAAAGCGATGGGTGCATCCTACAACAATGGTTTCGGTATTCAGCTGCCCATTGCGCCGTCGCAGGTTGCCAGTGTTACCGGTTATGCACTTCATGAGAATTATATCAACCTGAATGCAAACGGAACAGAAGCCGGGCAAACAAAGGCCACCTTCATTGCCTTTGATAACGGGTACAAAGTACTCCTTTTCCCCGGAGGCAACTTCCCCGGAATAAATACATCTCCCGGGGCACCTTATGTTCAGCCTGATACCATTAAACTGGTGGTTAACCTTGTATCCCCGATCTCCCTTTCTGTAATCGGAACACCGCCTTACAATCCTTTCCTGATCGTAAACAAGCAGCGTGGGAAAGAGATTCATATGATCAACAAACCACCCACCGACCTTGCAGATATTTCACTGCTGGGTTCGGGTGCTGACGACAGCAATCCTGCAATCGGCAGATACTACGTTACCGCCAGCAACCTGCCATGGGTACTTGACTTGCCGATTCCTTTTGATTACCCGGTTGAAAAAGCTGAAGTTACCCAGGCGTTTACTAAATTCATCCCCTGGGCTGAATCAAGTGGCCAGACTTACTTTGATTGGTATAAAGTAAAAGCGGGGTATCGAAATACACAAGAAATATACAACCACTAGGACGCTTTTTTTTATTTATTGTAAACCCGCATCAGCATGAAAAAGCAAAAACTGGATAAACTGGAATCTCTGCGCGGGTTTGCCGCGCTCTATGTTGTTTTTTTTCATGCATTGCCGCAAAAGTTTTACCTGTGGGGCATCAATTTTGGGTTTCTCTTCAGATTTGGGCCTGAGTCGGTCATCCTGTTTTTTATCCTTTCGGGGTTTGTTATCAAATACACCTATGAGAAATCAAGGGACAAATCATTCAAAAACTACTTCATCAGGCGCTTTATCAGGCTCTACGTTCCCTTGTTCATTATCTATATCCTCGGATATGTCATCAAGTGCATTCATGAGGGGGCCTTTGCCGATCCCGACTGGCTGCTGCTGGGCGGGAACCTGCTGATGCTTCAGGATGTGATCTCACAAAAACCTCATGTAATCGTGGGGGTTTATATGAACAACGGACCGTTATGGTCACTCTCTTACGAGTGGTGGTTTTACATGCTGTTTTTTCTGCTGGCCACTAAAATTAATTCTGCAAAACTGAACCTCTGGGTATGTATCCTGGCTGTCACTGCGGCCGTATCTTACCTTTTCTATCCTTTCTTTGTGAACAGACTGGTGATGTATTTTGCGATCTGGTGGATCGGGGTGAAGTTCGCAACAACCTATCTCAACAATGAAAAGTTCACCATGCGGGGCATCCTCCCATACGGTGGGGTCTTGCTGGGAATCACCATGATACTCGCACTGAACCTGTATTTGAACAGGGCAGCCATTGCAACATACACATATGCTTATTCGGCGTTCCCGATTATTGAACTCAGGCATTTTGCCTTCGCGCTGATTGTGATGTTTGCTGCTGTGGTATGGCACAAACTGCACTGGTTCGGGTTTAACTATATATTCGGTATTTTCAAGTATATAGCACCATGTTCTTATGTGATCTATATTTCACACACTTACCTGGTGGTTCATGCAACCTACCTGGATTTTCTCAACAGTCCCGTGCTGGCGTTTTGTATCTACCTGGCTGTCATGATTGCATTTTCATTCCTGGTGGAGGTTTTCTTTTACAACAAGATTAAAAAACTGATACTGGGGTAATAACAGGCTATCACCCGCCCGCTTCCGGACCATTTTAATTTTCGAAGGAGTCAATTTTATACAGTCAATAAACAGCCTATCTATCATGCGTGACCTTGTTGTTTTTATCGTGGAAGATGACCCCATATTCGGTACCTTACTGGAGCACAGCATCAAATTAAATGAGGATTATTCCGTATTCCGGTATGCCACCGGGAAGGAATGCCTGGCCAATCTGTACCGTAAGCCCTTCGCCATGACGCTTGACTATTCCCTTCCGGATATGAATGGCCGTGAAATCCTCAGGAAGGTCAAGGAAACTTTGCCTGACGTGGAAGTCGTCATGATTTCAGGGCAGGAAGATATTACCACAGCTGTTGGCGTCATCAAGGAAGGGGCATACGATTATTTTGAAAAGAAAGACATAGATATCAAGACCCGATTATGGAATACACTTAACAGGATAAGGAATAACCATGAACTGAAAGGGGAGGTGGAAACCTTGCGGGAGGCGCTTGCAACAAAGTTTGATTTTGATAAAGTGATACTGGGAAAAAGCCCGGCCATACTGGGTGTTTTCAGCATGATTGAAAAAGCCATAAAAACAAATATTACGGTTACAATCAGTGGTGATACAGGTACAGGGAAGGAACTTGTCGCAAAGGCCATACACTTCAACTCTGTCAGAAAGAAAAAGCCGTTTATAGCCGTCAATATGGCTGCCATTCCTAAGGATTTGCTTGAAAGTGAGTTGTTTGGATTTGAAAAGGGCTCGTTTACCCATGCCCTTGCCCGGAAACCCGGCAAATTTGAACAGGCCAACGGGGGTACCTTGTTCCTGGATGAAATAGGGGACATGGATGTTAACTTTCAGGCAAAGCTGTTACGGGTAATCCAGGAACGTGAACTTGTAAGAATAGGAGGGACCGAAGTTATCAGCCTCGACATTCGTTTCCTGGTCGCAACGAACCTCAACCTCGCTGAAGAGGTGCGCAAAGGGAATTTCCGTGAAGATTTGTATTTCAGGTTGCTTGGGCTGCAGATCCACCTCCCGCCACTTCGCGAAAGGAACGGCGATGTGTTAATCCTGGCCAAACACTTTGCCGATGAGTTTTGCAAAGACAACAAATTCCCCAAAAAGACCTTCACAAACGGAGCCAAGGAGAAACTGCTGAATTACGCTTTTCCCGGAAATGTCAGGGAATTGAAGGCAGTTATTGATCTCGCAGTCGTGATGGCAAACAGTGAGGAGATCACCGAAGCTGATATTTTATTTCCGTCCCTGTATGAAAACCAGGAGCTTATCATTAACGAATCGTTCACATTGAATGATTATATCCGCAGGATTATCTCCTCCTACCTTGTAAAATACCACAACAATATGACACTGGTGGCAGAAAAACTGGACGTAGGGAAGTCAACACTTTACAGGATGCGCCAGAATAAAGAGATATAGCCTGATATGCAGAGGGCTCTAATTCCCCGCTTTAATGAATTTCCCTGAAAAATATTGATTTCCTGTTCGAAGGGTATACAGGTACAGGCCCGGCGGAAAATCCGCTACGTTAATACAAATTGATTGAAGTCCTGCCTTCAAAATTCCTGGAAAAGTCTGACCGGCCTGTTTGCCATTTAGATGGTAAATGTCCAAAACCACTTTGCTTTCTTCAGGTAATTGGAACTGTAAGGTCATGGATTCCCGCACAGGTTCGGGAAATACTTTTACTTTACGCTTGTCAGGCTTCTGATGGACCGGAATTCCAAGGTAAGCCGGGTCGAATTCAATGGCGCCGATATCCGGTTTGCTGCCATACTGCCTGGGGTGATGATAGAAATCAGATTGGATACCAGTATTCCCGGTATACCCCGCATCAATCAGTTTTGATCCGGCACTGAGCGAGAAGCTGAAGGGAACAAAGCCAGCACTGTCGACGCTTCTGGAGAAAAAATTGTCAAGCAGGCTGATATCTGCAGAGGTATCAGGTTCCATGACATAAGCGTCTTTCCCTTTTACGTTGTAGTGGCCGTTTTCATAAAAATCAAAATTGCCCGGATCAATAATCATGTTGGATGCAATGATGTTATGCCTGCTGTGTACACTCATGAACCGTATGCCATCTGATTTGGGGTGAAGTATGTTGTTGTGGAAAATATTGAATGAGGAGTCCTGCTGCGCTGTAACGTCGGTAACCAGTATCCCGTATTTCATCTGTGTAAGGTCGGAGGGCAGGTAGCCGAGTCCTGCATTTTCAATTATATTGTTGAAAATCCTGTACCCCCCCAATCCGTGGCTCTCAATGCCATTGCCTTTCCCATTAGCGATATAGTTGTTATAACAATCGCATTTTGAACCGCCTCCAATCAGGATTCCGGCCATTTGCCCATAAACCTCATCCTGGCTGTCGAACAGGATCACGTTATCATATATCCTGCAATTTGAGGAGGCAGAACTTACCTGGATCCCGTCGCCGCCGACATATTTAATGATGTTGTTATAGATATTTACGCCGTCGAGAAGGTGGGGCAGCAGCAGGGTGTCAACCCCGCCACAAATCAGATGCTGGCCGAAATATTTGGTGCTGCCGATATACATTCCTTCATTGACGGCATTTTCAATATAGTTGTCGTGAATGACTGTGTTATACTGAATGAACTTTTCCCGCGTGGAATTAAACAGGCAATCGGGATCTGTTTTTGAATAGATGGCACCCATGAGTGTGTTCCTCACTGATACATGGTCGAGTTCAACGTCGGAAGTGAGTTTTGCCATACTCACCCCTGCACCGTTTAAGACCTTGTCAATGCGGATGCCGTAAAACTCATTTTCAACCCCGGTTCCGGTGATGTGGATATACCTGCAGTTCTCGACCAGGATACCATAGTAGTGGTCGGTTTCAATTGTCACAATTCCGTTGCCATTGATAAAAACAATGGGGTTTTCAGTTGTACCGGTGAAATTGCGGATGGCAAGGAATTTTCTGTTCCCACCCAGCAACAATATCGTATCACCGGCCACAACCTGGTTGAAAGGAGTGGTGTGCCCGTCCAGTGTGAGGGTAAGAGAATCAACAACAAACAAGGATCTCTGGGCACAACAAATATTACCGGGGTGGTAAAATATCAGGAGCAGGAGAGTGATGAGGAGATGTTTTCCCTTCAGGGGATTGTTTTTCATTGAGCTCTTTTTGCCCTTTCCCAGTTAACCGATTGTGTTCGCTTCATATAACGCCTGAATCCCAGGAACACGGAAAGGTTCATGATGAAAAAATAATAAGGCACAAACAGCAGTTTAACCCTTACCGACCTGTTCTCAAGGTACCAGCCCAGCAATGCTGCAAGGTAAAAGGCCACCTGGAGCCAGAAAATAATGTTGTAAAAACCAAGACCTGTGATGCCTTCATCCAGTGCCAGGATCAATCCGGCAATCAGCATGAACAACAAAGAAAGCGGGGCAAATGTCCACCGTAATACACGGTGCGAAATGTACTGAAAGGATAACGTGCCATACCTGAAAATATTGAGCAATGACCGCAACCTGATAACCGACTGTATCCCGCCGGCTGAAATCCTGATTTTCCGTTTGAGTTCCTCTTTTACATTGGCGGAGGCGGTTTCAATGGCATAGGCTTCCGGATCGTACTGGATGGTATAGCCTTTCTGTGCAACCCGCAGGGAGATAATGAAATCATCAAGCAGGGTGTCTTTTTCCACTTCCTGGTAGAGATCGGTACGGATGGCGAAAAGTTCCCCGGCAGCACCTACCACTGAATACAACTCTGCATCCCACTTCTTTAATTTGGATTCGTATTTCCAGTACAATCCTTCCCCTGCGCCGGCAGCGGTATCCTTTTCTTTGCTGAATATGCGTTTTTCTCCTGAGACACAACCTACTTTCGGATCGCAGAAAAGTCGCACGATCCTTCTTATTGATTCATGGCCAAGCATGGTATTTGCATCACAGAAAACCACGATGGGTGTTTTTACAAACTTCATCCCGCGGTTCATGGCACCAATCTTTCCGTTCCGTTCCGGGCTATGATAGACCTCTATTCCGGGGTATTGCCTGAGCAGTTCAGGGGTGCCGTCGTCGGAACCGTCTGTTACCCAAACGAGGTGCAACTTTTCTTTCGGATAATCGAGTTCTGCCGAATTCCTGATCTTTTCGGCAACAAAATCCTTTTCATTATAGGCCGCAATGAAAAGTGTAACATCCGGTTCATAGTCCTGTCCGGTTTCCGGCCTTTTCCCGGATACGATACGTTTTATTCTGATGAGAAAAAACAGCAGGATGCCATAGCCGATATAAGCATAAAAAACAACAAAGAACAGGATCCAGAATGTAATTTTTAATGCCGTCATAGATTACGTTATTTGGTTGATGTTGTTTTTTTTGCAAAGATGTTGAAGTTGTCGACGATTCCGAATTCAAATGTTGCAATATCGCTGAGGGCCTGTTGAATCGGATCCTGGCCTGTATGTTTATCCTCCAGTACGAAAGTTATATTGGGGTAGTTCCGGATAAATGATGCCGCGCCCCGGATTGCCTCAATTTCCATGCTTTCAATGTCAAGTTTGAAAAGTATGCGTTCATCAGGGTCTATCTGAAGTTCGGGCAGGAGCGAGTCAAATGTGCGGATATCCGCCCGGCAGTTCGCCTTCCCCTGGTCTGTTGTACATGATGAAGCGCCCGTATTGACTGGATTAAAGATGAAATACTTCTGAACGTTCTCCGCTCCGAGCCCGAGTTTTAAGGCTGTGATTTTGCCTGAAAGATTGTTCAGCTCAAAGTTCTTCTGCATGACATTGAAATTCTGTTCAATCGGTTCAAAGGCATAACATTTCAAACCGAAGCGGGAGAGGAGGATGGAGTAATCGCCGATACAGGCCCCACCGTCAATGAACACGGTGTATTCCCTGCAGTGGTCAAGCAGGTACTTTTTCACGCCCCACTCATAGGCATAATTGGCAAACTGGAAATCGTTGGTGTTCTTCCTGCAGAAAAATTTCCCGACAGAAGTGCGGATGATCCGGTCACTTTTATGCGATTTCCTGAAGAGCACATACATGACAGAATAGAAGATCGATTTGAAATCTCCGTATTTCAGGTATTCAAAAAAGTATCGGTAATAGGTCAGCAGTTTCTTCATCCTGGAAAGAGTTGTGTGAAGTGATAATTGTTGAATTTATATTGTCAGGTTCACCCTGGAACCCGCTCCCAGAGCCCGGATTGTGAATTGTATTGCTTGATGACCCTTGCCGGGTTTCCCACGGCCACAGCGTAGGGTGGTATGTCTTTGGTAACCACTGTTCCTGCTGCAATTACAGAATGTCTGCCTATTGTAACACCGGCAACAACCACGCAGTTTGCCCCGATCCACACTTCGTCTTCAATCACGATCTTTTTCTTTGTAACGGGTTGCTTGTGGGGAACGACATGGATGTCTTCATATCCATGGTTTAGTCCCGACATGACAATATTCTGGGCAAGCATTACATCATTCCCGATGGTCACCGGGCCGATCAGCACATTGCTCATTCCCACCCGGGTCCTGTCGCCGATGATCACATCACCCACCCCGTTGTTGACAGTGCAGAAGTCTTCAATGGTGGAGTCATTTCCCAGAACAAAATTGTTAAATGGCATCACATCAATTCTGGACCGACGGCAGATGCGTGCATTCTTCCCTTTTTTGTGTTTCAGCGGGTTCAGAAACCATTTCACCCAGAGCCGGGGCCGCGACTGGTTTTTTGGCATCATGGCATCCAATGCCATTTGCTTGAGCCGGGGATTTGCCTTTATTTTTTCAATAATACTCATGCGACAGCTATTAATGAGATGGGTGTTTTACCAGTTCAACGGCCCGGTAGATTTCACGGACATTGTTTTCCCAGGTATGTTCACGGGCGAAATTCTCCCGTTTTTTACGGAGGTCCTGGTCGTTTTCCCGGAGTGCCTTTTCAATAAACTCAACATATTCCTGCCTGTTTTCAGCCAGGTATGTGTAATCGGCGAATACGGCCATGGCTTCTGTCTTTGTTGCTATGGTTGGTTTACCCATGGCCAGGTATTCATCTATTTTGCGCGGGTAGTTTCCGACCGTTACCGGGCTCAGAACCTGTGGATTGAGCGCAACATCAAACTGGTTTAGATAAGCCGACAGTTCGGTGGCCTGTTTGTTGCCCAGAAAATGAACATTTTTCATCCTGTGGAGTTTGCTCTCCATGAATGCAGTGTCTTCAGGACCAACCAACACCAGGCTCCACTCCGGTTTACTGTCAGCGATGTGTTCAAGCACGCTGATATCAAGCCTTAAGGAGTAGAGCGCCCCGATGTACCCGATAACTGGTTTTGCAATACCACGGATATCATCAGGAACAGTTGTGATGAGTTCGGAATTGAATAATGTCAAATCACATCCCTGACCCACATAAAATGAATTCGGATTGAATTTTCGGGCCAGGTTGGCAAGGTATGTGGAGTTGGCGACAACTAGGTCGGCTTTCTGCATGGTTGCTGCTTCAATGCGCACCCCCTGTCGCTTCCAGTAATCAACGGCAATTAAATTGTCGCGCGTATAATAGATGTATGTTTCAGGGTGAAGCATCTCTTTAAGGTACAACCCGAGGAACATTGAGCTATCGTTGAATAAGATAAAGTCCTTGAAGCCAAGCCGTTCTGTGGCTGATTGTATGGCCTTTGCAAATATCCTGTTGTTCCGTTTGTTCAGCAGGTCATACAGCCAGGGTGACTTGATCCAGTTGATTGATTCTACAATACCCTTGGGATAGAGGTTCCACAGTGTACCTCCCAATTGAACCAGGTCAGGCTCTATTCCCTGCTGGATCCGGATGCGTTTTTGGATTTTCGGTGTGTTTTTCTCCTTCTGCCTGGTTATCCGGTCAAGGGGGGCATTCACATACAGCACCCGGTTGTGTTTGGAGAATTCCTCCGCAATATTCTTGCAATTGCTCCCGATTGCAATGTCCCATGGCTGAATGCCGACGACAACGATGTCCCGATTCTTTATCATGCTGATCCGGTTTTTAATCCGTGATTGCTTTTGCTGATGTCATGGTATATTTCAAGTACATGCTCTGCCATCGCCCGCCAGGAGAACTTTGCCGCCTGCGGGATTCCTTTTGCCACAAGGGTGTTTCGCAGGGCACTGTCATTCGTCAGTTTGATCATGGCAGCAGTGATCTCTTCAGGTTTGAAAGGGTCAATGATGTATGCTGCATCTCCTGCTATTTCAGGCATGGAGGAAGTGTTGGAGGTGATGACAGGAACCCCGCATGACATGGCCTCCAGCAGCGGGATGCCAAAACTTTCGCGCAGGGATGGGTACAGGAAAATGTCGCACTGGCTGTAAATGGCCGGCAGGTCGGTGTTCATCACATACCCGGTGAGAATGATACGGTCCATCAGCGGTCTGTCGCCGATCTGGTCTAAGATCTTCTCCAGTTCATTCCTGTCATAATCAAGCATCACAAGCCGCATGGTGCTGCCTGTTTGCCTGATAAAATCGGAAAATGCCAGGAGAGTTCCTTTGGTGTTTTTCTTCGGATCGGTATTCCCAAGGAAAAAGAAGAATTTGTCGGGTAATTTATACCTGGTTTTTACCCTCGCGAGTTCAGCCTCATCTGTGACAGGTTTAAAATGGGTTCCGACTCCGTTGTACACGGCTTTTAACCGGCGATCGTTTTGCATGCCAAAGAACTCGCCGATCCTTGTTTTTTCATAATTGGAAACTGTAATGATTGCCTCACTTTTTCTGATGATCGTTGGAACTACAAGCCTCCGGTAAACATTGCCGAATTTCTGGTATGCGGTTCCTGATCCGCGGAGGATCTTCGGGTAACTGCTTTCCATATAAATGATGTCGTGCAGGGTAACCACAAGAGGAATCCCTGTATTGACAGGTGCTGTATTGCTGGTGCAATGAAGGATCTGGCAGCCGTCGTTCCTTGCGGCACGCGGAAGCGCAAACTGTTCCCATCGCGGGTAGAAACCTCCGTCAAGTTCAACGATCCTGAAATTGGGCGTAGGATGCAATGCAGTTTTATCTTCGTCGGGGCTTACGTATACCACATATTCATTTTCACGGTCAATCTCCTGCAGGTTGCGGATCAGCTCCAGTGCAACCATGTCCATCCCATGTTTCTTTTTGCGAAAAAGCCGTTGTCCCTCAATTCCGATTTTCATAATACAGTTTTTTTACGGTTTGGAAGATGCCTTTGCCGAATGTTGGGTGTGAATGAACTGCTTGTTGGCCCCCTTGATTTTCAACAGCGACCCGAGCATCAGGAACATGCCTTTAGGCAGGCTCAGCAATGCTTTCAGGGTGGTCATGTTATAAAAATACCCGGGCACCGAGAAAAGAAATGCCAGTAGGCACAT
The DNA here is from genome assembly GCA_903959905.1 of uncultured Bacteroidales bacterium. GTDB lineage: Bacteria > Bacteroidota > Bacteroidia > Bacteroidales > FEN-979 > CAIVAT01. Next base: position 147,628 of record CAJBYO010000079.1, on the reverse strand, counting down.
CAGAATGATCACCATCCATGTAACTGCGTACGAATCAGCTGTAAGGAAAAGCAGGTTGAGGCCGGTAAACAGACAACCGAAAAACAAAACTGCGCCCAAGAGCAAAATCCTTGGAGGCTGGATAAACTGGATGGCCTTGTCAAAGTAATCAATGTTGCCTTTCGTAATCAGTGCGCCAAGGGCGGAAAAAAAATCACGGCGAAAATAGACCAGCTGTGCTGAGAGCCACCGCCTGCGCTGGTTCGAGAAAACTTCAGCCTGCTGAACTTTCTCATCAAGCACAACCGCGTCATTGAGGTATAGGATATTTTTGCCTTCCCGGAGCATTCGCAGTTCAATATCCTTGTCAAAACCGCCAATGGCTGTGACATTCAGCATAAGGTCTTTGAAATAGGAATATTGAAAAGCCATTCCCGAACCAATGATGGCAGATGACAGGCCGGTAACCCGGTGCCCTTTCCGGAATATGTGGTTGTTGATCTCTTCGCTAACGGCATCCAGCACGGCAAGGGGAGTGTCAACGTTTTTAGCTTTCCTGTGGCCCTGAACTGCAATGCATCCCCGGTTGAAAACGGCATTTATTTTAGACAGAAAGCCGGGGGCCATCAGGTTGTCGGCGTCAAGTACAACGGCAATATCATACTTTTCAGGAAGCAGTTCCATCGCTCTGTTGAGGGCTTTGGCCTTGGTGCTCTTATCAAATTTGACTTCTATAACTTTAATTGGAAGGGATTTCAGGTAATCAACGGTTTCAGGTTGAAATGAATCGGCGATGATCACCACATCAAAGCAATCCTTCGGGTAATCCTGCAGCAGCGCGTCGGCTGCAACCTCCCTGATAACGAAATCCTCCTTGTAGCCCGGGATCATGACCGCAATCCGGTAGTATTTCTCAGCTTTTAAATACCGGGGCTGCCTGTAAAACAACCCTGCCAGTGCGAATATGAAAATGTAAAGCACGGGCAGCCCCAGGATGAGGAACAGGAAAATCTGTATGATGTGGAAGATGAGTAAGAATGCAGGGTTCATGATGACAGTTTAAAATACAGGGTTGAGGTGTATATCTTTTGAAAAAAGGTTTTTAACATGCCACATTACCGCCCGGTGATATGCCTTGAAATGTCCCTTTTCACCTGAGATAAGGAACTTCAGCGCATTTTTCGGGATGGATACCCCTAACTGGAATAACAGGGCCACCAGGAAGGTGAAGCCATGCACATTCCTGCGCAGGTAAAGCAGGCGTGAACGGTTCATGTAATAAACCTTCAGCGGGCTCAGTTTTCCGGTGCTTATAGACTCTTTGTGCAAAATGACAGAATTATGGATGTACCATAATTCATAACCGGCATTTTTAATCAGGTTGGCCCAGTCAAGCTCTTCATAGTAAAGGAAGTAGCATTCAGCCATCATCCCGGTTTTTCGGATCACCTCCATGGGAACCATCATCGCCGCACCGTGAACAAAATTGGTGCGTTTGTCAAGGTCATGTTGTCCCTGGTCCTTTTCACCGTGGCCAATTCCCTTGCTGCGGATGGTATAGGGGTTTACCGGGGAAAGACCGGCATATTGAATGGTATCAGGTGTGTGGAAATACTTTATTTTCGGACTTACAGCACCAATTGCCGGGTTGTTTTCAAACTTCGCCACCAGGGGCTCAAGAAACCCTGAATCTACTTCTGTGTCGTTGTTCAGCAGTAATATATACTTCCCTTTCGCAATCCTGACGCCAAGGTTGTTCCCCCCGGCAAATCCAAGGTTTTCTTTGCTCTGAATAAAGGTGATCTCCGGAAAACTTTGTTTGATGATGGCCGGGTTGTCATTTGGTGAGGCATTATCCACGACAATAATTTCCAGGTTGGGGTAGGTTATCTGCCTGAGTGAATGAAGCAGCTGGCACGTTACTTCCGGGTGATTATAATTGATGGAAATGATTGAAACAAGTGGATAATCCATGGTTAATGTGTTATCAGTCGGTTCAACAGTGAAGATAAACCCGGTTAATCATTTGAAAAATAGCAAGATAGCCACATGAATAAAGTCAACCTTCAACTCCTTCATTACAAATATATCAAATTCCATTTAATTCGCATAACTTTTATTCTTAAGATTTTATCGTGCCTTTTGCCAGGAATTTCCCATTGTTAAAAAAATATCAGGAATTCAAATAACTTTTCTTAATTTTAACCACATTCTTTGTTGAAATTGATGAGGATGTTGTTGCCATTTTATTGATCCCGGACTTTTTATGTGCTTGTAACTGTATAAAAATACCCTGAAATTATGAAAGTTAGAAATCCAAAATCAAGAAGTGACCTGAAGATCAGCAAAAGTGATTATGTACTTGAGGTGGGCGGAGGCCATAACCCGCATCCCAGGTCAAATGTTGTTTGCGACAAGTTCATTGACACCAACTATCATCGTTCAGGGGATATCAAAGTAAGGAAGGACCAGAAGTTTCTGCAGGCCGACGGGGAGAACCTTCCGTTTAAGGATAAGGAATTCGATTATGTGATTTGCAACCAGGTATTGGAACATGTTGACAATCCTGCGAAGTTCATGGATGAACAGATGCGGGTATCAAAACGTGGGTACCTTGAAGCTCCGTCACTTTTTGGCGAATACCTTTTTCCTAAGGAATCACACAGGTGGCTGATCCTGGAAATCAACAATAAAGTGGTCATTGTGGAGAAGGCAAAGTTCTTCAGATCCCTCTCCTTTGATTTCGGTGATGTTTTCCTTCACCACCTTCCAACGATATCCATCCCCTATAAAATGCTGATCAGGAGTTACCCTGAGCTGTTCAATGTGGCCATTGAATGGGACAATAATTTTGAATACCTGGTTGAACCTTCCGAACAGGAATATCTAAAGTATTTCAATGAATACTGGGATGCGAAGATGATCAGCAGCCAGCTGAGGCCCCGTTCAAAATCGGCTGAATTGCTGAATGCCTTTCAAACCTTTACCGGTGTGTTCTCAGATTATTTTAAGAACATGCTGGCCGGGAAAAAATAATCCGGTTTAAAATCAGGCAGCCGCAGTGTCATCCGCGGTAAATTTTCTGTCAAGAAACGTTGAATTGAGCATCAGCGCCATAGAGGTGTAGATCAGCATGCCCGTGGGGAAGGTCCCGAGGGCGGCATTGCCATAAGATGCAACCATGATCCCCAGCATTCCGGATACCAGGGCCGACATGGTCATTTTAAGCTCCGGGTCCCTGATCCTTGTCATGATAAGGAAGGAGGCTTTGATGATGACATAGAACAGGATGAAAAGATGCAGGGACAACCCCACAGCCCCCTGTTCTGCCCAGATCAGCACATACCAGCTGTCGGTGGCGATCTGCGACAGGAAGGCATTGGGCAGGTACTTCTGTGCTTTTACACCGGCATGTCCGATCCCGCCCCCGAAAGGGCGTGAGGCAAGGTAGGCGCTCAACAGTTTCTGGTTGGCAAGCCTCACCTGCAAGGACGGGTCATTCGGATCAAAGGCAGAACGCATACGCCTGATCTGCTGGTTATTCTGACCTATTGTGGTGTATTTGAAAAAGACAAACACAACCACCAGCATGACAAACCCGGTGATCATGACTGCCCAGTTTTTTCTGAGGATAAAATATAACGAAAAGCCCCCCAGCGGAACACTGATCGCTCCCCGGGTTCCGGATATGAACATGCCGATTAATCCGAGGATCGCAACGGCCAGGTAAAAGAACCTCCTCTTCCAGTTTTTTTCACCTATCGCCATGATGCTGAATACGACGGCGGTATAACCCTGGTTTGATCCGAATTGTGCTGCATCGCTGTAAAAGGAGAATACCCGCAGTTTTCCGAAAATGACATGGGTGACGGCACCGCCCTCATCCAGCCATTGCTTTTCAAAGGGATCCACCCCAATGGTCAGCTGCATCAACCCCTTCATGGTGGCCAGGATTGAAAAAAAACCCCAGATATAAAAGAAGATGTACAATTTACGCCTGTCGGTTATAAAAAGCAATACAAGCGGCACGATCAGCAGCATATAAAGGGACATTCCCCGCATACCAGCCAGCCATGCCTGCCTGTCTCTTACTTCCGGGTTGAAAAACTGGAACATGGCATATCCGAACCAGATGGCAGCCAATATGGTAATATCCTTTATTGCCGGGGTCCAGTCAATTTTTACCCAGAACCGTTTCAGAAAAAAGGCAAAAAAGGTAAGAAACAGGATGCCATCCATCGCCATCCCGATCTGGCTGATTGCCTTGGCATACCGTGGGATTCCAAGTAAAACAAAACCAAACGCGATGGCTGAATACAGGCCGATTACCGGGTACTGGAACAGCAGGTAAACATAGAGCACGACAAATGGAAGAACAATCAGGCCCATTCCTGCAGTTACGCCGACTTTGCTGATCAGGAATGCAGAAAACAGGATGACAAGCAACCATAAGGCAAGATACTTCGGGGTTCCGAGTTTCCCGGAACCTGAATATGCCTCAAATGGATTGTCGTTTTGTCCCATCGTTCAGAAAATTGACCATGATGCCTTCATGGCGATCCAATCAGTTGTTTACATGGCATGGTTTCGAAACTTCCGGTACAGTGACGCATAGAATTCAATGCCTGCTGAGAAAATCTTTTTGAAATTAAGCTCAAGTTGCCTGTCAAGGAAATAATAGCCTACCCAGATCCCCAGCACCGTAAAAAGGATGGAGGCAAATGCGACCATCGCCAGTGATTTAAAGATAAATACTGCAATCAGGTCACCGATCACATTGGTAATTGCCATGTACATCACTTTTTGGAAGTTGCGGTCGGGTTTGTTGATGCTGTCAAGGCCGGCACCGGTCATTCTGTCAATGGGCAGCAGTATTCCGTACACGGAGAAAATCCTGACGATATTCGCAGTGTTAACTCCTGTTAAAGGGTCGATGCCAAGGTACTGTTTCCCGCCCAGGATCAGGACAAAGAACTCGGCAAACACAAATGTTACCACGCTGATAGCCAGGAGCAGGTAGGTCATGGCACCTGAATAAATGTAAAAGAACTCTTTAACCTCTTCCACTTTACCCTGCACGCTGGCTTTAGACATTTTCGGGAAAGCGGTAGCGACAAAACTTCGCAAGGGAATCTGCTGGAGTTCAGTCAGTTTCATGGGAATGCTGTACAAGGCTACAGCAGCGGTTCCCAGTGGGCTGAGACTGATAATTAATGTATCGGCGCTCCTTAATAAATTTGTTCCGATGAGGGTGAAAATCGTATATTTTCCGAAATCAAGCAGCACTTTGTTTGTCTCCCGTGTGGCTTTACGTATATGTTTTAAGCCATCCCAACCGGCAGCAATGCATATCGCTGAAGTAACAATGTTGATGCCCAGTTGAGCCCAGACAAGCTGTGTCAGGGTCATTTTAAAGAACAGGTAATTTATAAGGAGGATTACGAAAAAACCGCCGCTGTTCAGGGTTTTAATAAAGAGTATTTTACCAAACCGCTGATCAGCCTGCATGATCACAAGGGCACTGTTGAACGGGATGTTGATAAAGGCCAGAAAGGGGTACCACGTAAAGAAAAGTTCATACCCGGCCGCTTTGATCGGTCCGGGAAATGCAAAATGCACAGACCAGATGATCATTGCGATGACAATGGTGGCAAGGAAGATAATCAAAGCGTTTGACCCGATATATTTAACCCTGTCTTCCTGCGCTACACCTGAGAGATACCTGATAATGGCCCAGTTTGTAATCCCAAACCTGAACATCTCGATAAATGTAGCAGAAGAGATGTACAAAACCCACTCGCCGAAAACGTCCAGAGGAAATGTCCTGGCCAGGATGGCGAACCCGGCAAATCCGAACACCGCAAAGGAAAGGTTTCCTGCAAGAGAAAGTGTATTCGCTTCGCGTGAAATTTTTTTCAGGGTGGATTTCAAGGGTTTGGGTCTAAATTTGCTGTCGGGCTATAAACTGGAAACTGGCAATTTTTTTAATGATCCTTCTGAGGCGGCTCCTTTTTTGCGGCAATTCACCAAATACGGATTCCACAACCTGGAGGTCTACACCGTTCAACAGGAACAGCGGGTCCTGGGAGGTAAATTTCATCCATGTTTCGAGGGCTCCTTTATCGGCTGAAGACCAAACCCTGTTTGACCTGCACACCAGGATGGATATCCCCGCAGAGGCGACAAGCCCTTTGGGATAGGGGTAGTAGAGGATGGAAGGTAGTTCAATAAGGACATAATCAGGGGCCGGCTGGCTTTTAAAATCGCCTTCCTGCAACAGTTCTGTGTAGTTGGTGGCAGTAAAATAGTTTTTATCTACCTGGTATACATGGTATTCATTGGGCGACAGGTGGGTTTCCGGATCGGCAAGAAACGGACTCTGATGATCAATGCGTGTGTTGGGAAATCCGAATAGCCAGTTGATGAACGAAAAATTGTTGTGGGGTTTGACAAACTTGGGACCCGCCGGTGCAGGAGGGGTGCCGGGATATCCAAGCTGTGAAATTTCGTTTTGCCGCAGGGTTTCATGCGAAAAAGTGAGGTATAAAACCTTTTCTCCCTGTTTCTTGAGTTTCAGGGCAGTATTGCCTGCTATAATCGTCTTTCCTTCACTTCTTATCGTGCTGAAAATCAGTATTACGTGCGGTTTTTTTGAAGCAGAATTGCCGTTGAGGTAGATCCCGGTATTCTGGATGATCATCTCCAGCAGCCGGTTTGTAATAAAGGGAAAGTTCAGCTGGTATTTGGTGTGAATGATCTTCGGAAAGATTCCTGCAGGAACAAGTCCCAGTATCTTTGAGGCTTTTTTGGGATGATGTAGTGTCTCATCAAAGTATTCCATCACAAGGATGGTTGCAAACACCAGGAGTAATCCAACAAAGGCAGCAAGAATGATCATGAGCTTCCGTTTGCCGGGAATGGGCGACAATGGATAAAATGGCGGGTCAACGGCTTTAATGTTCGACGATATCTCCGCATCCTGCATTTTTAATTTGGCCAGGTTGAGTCCGTGAAGAAGTTCCAGGAATTCCTGCTCAGAAACGGATATTTCGCGTTCTATTCTTTTCAGATTGGCACCGGCCGGGGCATAGGCGGCATATTGCTTCTGGAATTCCTTGATCCGGTCACCCAGCACACTGATCCCGGCTTTCGTGTTCTCATAATCAAGCACATTGCTGAGCCAGTCACCAAGCAGGTCGCTGACTGGCAATCCTTCAACAGAATGGCCGAATTTAGTAAGCTCGTTCACATCATCCCGGAGTCCATCCTTGAGTTTTTCGGCCTGGAATTTCAGTTTTGACAGGGAAGGTCCGCTCAATGAATCCCTCGACCCTGCAATCTCGGCATTGGCGATTTTGAAGTTTATCTCAGCAAGTTCATTACGCTTGTCAATGATCCTGGTACTGTTGAGTTGTACCTGTTTGCTTGATTTTAGTTTGTCTTCAATACGTTTTATGGCTGCATCAACCCCGGCAAGATGGATTCTTTTGTTGTTATAGTCAACATCCAGGTCCTCCTTGACAATGGCTACAGCCTTGCTCTGTTCGTAATAGTTGATGATGTTGTTGTCTTCATTGAATTTGAGAAGCTTGTCCTCCGCAACAATCAGTCTGTTTGACGCCTTGCTTACCTGGTTTTCAAAATATTTCACTACGGCATCCGAACGGTTTTCCTTCAGGTTTTTGTAGTTCATAATGCAAACGCCGGTCTGTATGGCCAGGGTCTGCTGACAGATTCCGGGATCGTCACTGTCAAAGCCGATCTTGACAAGATCGCTGGATCCGATCCTGGTTACGGTCATCGCCGAGATGGCATCAATCGAATAATGGTGGTTGGAGAAATTGAGCAGGCCGTAAACAAAATTCGTATCGTCGCGCGTCATGTAGGCCATGAGGTTCTTTACTGTCTGATTGTAGTCATCCCGGTTCAGGTATGGCGGCTGCAAAATCCATATTTTTTCACTTTCGGTAGTATCAGATTCGACTTTGATCCTTGCTCGTTTCTTTGATTTTTTAACCAGCAGGTTACGGATGTAATCAGGGGTGATCAGTTTCAGATCCTCAAATGACTGTTTAGAGATGTATTTTGGATCGGCCTGGTCAAGCATCAGGTGCTGTGCAAGAAGACGTATGGCAACTTCCTGCTGGGTTTCCCTTGATTTGATGATGTTGATCAGGTTGTCAAATGCAGTATTGTTGGCAAAATAACTGAATGATTTATCAAGTTCTACGGAAGAACCGGATGCAATACCGGTGTACAGGATCGTTGCAGAAGAATATTTGTAGGTAGGATGACGGGTCAGGAAAGTAACTACACCTGCCAGAAGGATTGGTGTCAGCACCAACAGAACTATATGTCTTCGCAACAACCTCAGTAATTCTATGAGCTTCATGGGTGCAGAGAGTAGGATTAGTAGAGCTTTAATTTCATGCCGACAAGTTCCTCCAGGAGCATAAATGCTGTCTGAAATTCCATCCTGGTGTTTTCAACGTCTGCCTCAGCCCGTGTCGCAATTTCTGAAATACGCGCATACTCGGGCACAGGCAACAATCCATTGGCGAAATCTTTTTCAACAGACTGTATATTGATCCTTGTTGTCTCAAGGTATTTTACGCGGATTTTAAGCAAATGTTGCTTATTGATCACCTCATTGTATTGCATGATAACCTGGCGCCTGACAGCCTGAATCTGAACGTCAACCATTTCCTTTGACTGAAGAATTAACGTTTTGGCCTGTTTTATCTGGCTGTGCCTGGTGATCAGGTCGGAGATCGGGAACCTGATGTAGGCTCCGACTCCATACTGAGTGAGGTTTTGTGTGTTGGTATAGGTACCGGGAGTTTGTCCCCCCAGGGTGTTGTTATATAAATAATCAAAAGTGCCGTATCCCACATTGGCCTGAAGCCCAAAGTTCCGGAGGAATTCAAACTGGTTGTCCTGCAGGTTATACTGATCAAAGGTGACCTGTAAACTTCGGTAATTCACACTCGGGTCATGTACAAGGGCCGAGTCGATTAGGTCGGCAAGGGGAGGAAGCCTCAGGCTGATATCATCTGTTGTCGGGTCAAACGCCTTCCCTGATTGGGACAGGCCTTGTATTGACCAAAACAACACACAGGTTAAAATAATGAATCCTGAACGGAGACAACTCATAGTAAATGTTTTACCGGGCATTTGCCATTAAACCGAATCCTTTTGAAACAACGCTCTTACCGTCATGAGCATCAGCTTCAGGTCAAACAGGAATGAATATTTGTTGCCGACAAGATGGTCGTAGTAATCATTGTCAAGGCTTTTGCGCTCTGCTTCCGACATCACCCCGCCCTGGCCCCTGAGTTTTACCTGCCAGAGCCCGGTGATACCCGCGGGTGCCAGCATGCGTTTTGACATATCATCATTCGTGAGTTCGTTTGCTTCGTATAATGGCAGGGGCCTGTTTCCTACAATTGACATATCGCCTTTGAGAACATTGAGCAGTTGCGGCAATTCATCTATGCTGGTGTTGCGGATGAAATTGCCTACACGCGTAACCCTGGGGTCATTGGATATCTTGAAAAATGTTGTTGAGAGAGCCTGTTTCTGCTTTTTGTACCAGTACTCACAGATTTCATGGCCTTCAATAAAAAGGACGGTTGAACATGTTTGGCCTTCAGGTAAACCCGCGCATTTTTCGCAGGGGAGTGTATAGTCAATTCCGCGCTTTTGCTGAGCTGTCGCATACTGGTTTTTTTCCTTTGCCAGTTTACTTAATTCAGCATCTGCACCAACTCTCATTGACCTGAGTTTATAAAAATTGAATGGCTCAAGCCCTTTGCCGATCCTTTTTGAGATGTAATAAACTTTTCCTTTGGATTCCAGCCGGATGGCAATCATGACAATCAACAGCAGGGGAGAAAGCAGGATCAATGCTACAGAAGCTACAAGGATATCAAACAGCCGTTTAATGAAGGGCATATGATAAACCGGGCCCTCTATTTTCCTGAGCCTGAAGTTGCACAGAAAATCAACCCGTGAGATAAGTCCCTGAATGTCATCCATCGGGAGTACGTAATAATCGTCAATTCTCTGCCTGAAAGCCTGTTTAAACAAATCTTCCCTGAATTCATCGCATATTAAAATGAACGCAGTATGATTGTAGGTCGGATCCTTCCTGATGTCGGAATGGAGGTCAAAGGCATTCATGCCGGGAGCCTTCAAAGCACATAATATGACATTGGGCTTTGGCCCTGTTTTTAAATATTTGCTGGCAGCCATTCCATCCGCTGCATGCGCGAATGAAACCTCGGGATCAGGAAAGCCGGATAATGAGGCGATCAGTTCTGCCGAGTCTCCGATATAGAAAATGGATAGTGTCATAGGTCAATGAATTACCATTTTATTGCATAATGAATCGGAGAAAGGTTCTTTTTTATGAGCTCAACCAGCTCTTCGGGGTTAAAGGGCTTCGCAAGGAAATCCTGTGCCCCTTCCCGGTAGCACCTTACCCGGTCTTCGCTTTTCTCTTTGGAGCCGGAGAGCATAACCACCGGGGTATGTTTCGTATATCCCCTTTGCCTCACTTTTTTCAGGAATTCATGGCCGTCCAAATAAGGCATCTGGATGTCGCAGATGATCAGGTCCGGGATGTTGATTTCGAGCCATTCAAGGGCAGACATGCCATCCTTCTGGACAACAACGTCATAGTCTCGTTTAGTTAGGAAATCTTCAAGGAGCAAGCGGATGGTTTGTTCGTCGTCAAGAACCAGTATTTTAGCTTTCATGAGTTCGGTTTTTAGTGGGGCAGAATTTGTTAACATAGCAAATATAAATATTTCCAAATAAAAAAGCATTGATTTAATGATAACAAAAGGAAATTAGGTGTTTTTTTCATCTGGCAGGTATATGGTTGGTTTTAAAATAAGCCATGAATTCAGGTGAAACAGTTGACAACGGTATGTATATTAAGTAAATTAGCCGGATAATGTGGTTTTTCAATCCATCATTTTTTTTCAATATCAAACAATATAATTTCACCGCCGTATGATGTCAGCCACACGTATTATTCGGGCATGGGCGGCTTTCGCTGTCATGCTCAGCTTGTTCGTCCATATGGAGGGATTCTCATCCACTCCATGTAATCCGGTCCAGGTTGATCAGTTCACGATGACCTTTATGGCTCCCTTCGTCAGAAATGTCCCTGCGATCACTGGAGAGATGTATTATTTTACCGTTTCCGGAACCATGAACTTTTACTCCGGTACACCCTGCGGGCAATGGGATGCTTATTATCGCTACAACAGCGGTCCCCCCCAATATTCCCCGGTCATCGGGACAAATTTCACCAGCACACCCTGTCCGCCTGATTATAATCCAGCCCACTTTTATACAAGTTGTGTGTTTACGGCTACATCCAATCAGCTTACTTTTACCTATGGCGACAGTTTTTACGGTGATAACTGCGGCAGTATGCTTATTACTGTATTTCGCAATGGCACCTCACCATCTGTTTTTCTGGGCAAGGATACTTCTATATGCCAGGGGGCAAGCCTGCTGCTTGATGCCGGAAATCCCGGCGACACTTACCTGTGGAGCACGGCAGCCACTACCCGGACCATCCTGGTAAACGGCTCCGGCACATATGCTGTCACAGTTACAAACAATGCCGGCTGCACTGGCACTGATTCAATCACTGTGACCGGATTTTTGATGCCCGTTCCATCCATTTCAGGCGACAGCAATATGTGCGTGAGTTCAGGATATTATCACTATGTCACTGACCCGGGCATGAACAGCTATCAATGGACTGTATCTGCCGGTGCCACCATGATTTGGGGGAATGGCACGCCTGAACTGATCGTTACGTGGGACTCACCCGGATTGCAATTGGTAACAGTTAACTATTTCAACGCCAATGGATGTACTGTTGCAACCCCTTCACAACTGAACGTTATGGTTGATCCGCTCCCTGCTGCCGCTGGCCTGGTGACGGGTCTGAGGTCAGTATGTGCCGGCTCCATGGGTGTGAACTATTCTGTTCCACCGGTCGCCGGTTCGGCCACTTATGTCTGGTCGTTGCCTCCCGGTGTGGAAATCACCGGCGGAGCAGGAACAAATTCCATCATCGTGGATTTCTCTGACATGGCCCAGTCGGGTTCGGTTACCGTGTATGGAAATAACCTATGCGGAAACGGTGAACCTGCTGTACCCGTCCCTGTGATAGTCAATCCCATTCCACCTGTCCCTGAAATTATACAGAGCGGTGAATGGCTTGTTAGCAGCGCTCTTTCAGGGAACCAATGGTACCGTGATGGCATGGCCATCATGGGAGCCGTTAATGACTCATTGAAGCCCGCAGTAACAGGAAATTATTCGGTGAAGGTGACATTGATCGAATGTGAATCCCTCATGTCGGCAGTGTATTCCTGCATTGCAACCGGAACTCCGTCTTTCAGTGGACCTGAGGTTACGCTGTTCCCTGCACCCAACGATGGAAGGTTCGTGATCAGTCTGGATGGAATCCTGCAAGGTTCATTTACTGTATATGTAATTAACGGCAGCGGGGCTGAAATCTACACCAAAACAATAAACCTGTTTAATCGCACATACCTTTGGACAATGGATCTCCGTGGTGCATCGCCCGGTTTATATACTGTTGTTGTTGACGGTGCCGGGAAAAGGTGGGTTAAAAGGGTGCCGCTTACACAGAGCCACTGATTTCAGAGCATCCCGGTAAATAGTCACATACACTGGTGATGCTCATTCTGGTCCTTCGTAATTTCAATCTCCCTGGATAGCTTACAAAGTATTTTCCGCCCCCGGCTTTTAAAACCTGCGCTTTCTTCGTTCAGCCGCCATTCAATTGTGTCTGATAATTCCTTCTTCAGCTCGGGTTCAATTTGGGAGATCCTGTACAGGATCTCCATACAGTAAACTTTGATAGCCGGAGCTTCAGCCGGTGAAATCAACCAGTCAAAGCATTTAGTCATGAGCAGTCCCAACCTGTCACCCGACGGCAGGGGTGAGCGTGCCAGGATCCGCAGCGAATGCCGTTTTAGTGCATCATGTCCGAATGTTGGCAGCAGGTCGACGATGCTGTTTAGGTGACGTGCAATAAATTCCGGGTATTTTTCAGAAAATGTGTCAATTACCCAGGCAGCCCTGCGGCTAACCGGTTCCTGGTTGATGGCAAAGACCTGGAACAGTTCCTCAAACAATTCAGGTTTTTGCAACACAAGATCAGAAACCCGATCCGTATTCTTCCTGCCTGTTTCATACAGCAGATCACGCTCGATTGCTTCAGCTTTATTCACGGTATGCCCTGTTACAGCAACTGAAAATTCAGTAATGGAGTGTTTTACGGAATAAATAGGAAAAGGATTCACATTTCTGCAACAATTTATCCGGCCATATTTGTGATTAATTGGGGCAATAATTTTATAATTAACCTGCAATTTTCTCATCCAATGAACTAACTTTGCATTTTATTTTTACATCCGGGTGATTCGGATAGTTAAAAAAAATGTAATCCGGGAATGCTGCATTTAGAAATATTATCATGAAGAATAAGTACATTGATCTGATTGAACAAACTTTTGACTTCCCTCAACCTGAGTTTGAAGTGGTTGATAATGAGCTTTATTTTCATAAAGTACCCTTGATGGATATTATCAAACAGTATGGCACTCCATTGAAAATAAGTTACCTGCCCAAGATCAGCACACAGATCCAGCGTGCAAAAAGATTGTTCAATGTGGCCATGGCCAAAGTAGATTACCAGGGTGATTACCACTACTGCTACTGCACCAAAAGCTCACATTTCAGCTTTGTACTGGAGGAGGTGCTGAAGAATGAAGTGCACCTTGAAACTTCATCGGCATTCGATATCAATATCATTGAGGATCTTGCGGAACGGGGACTGTTCAACAAGGACAGGTTCATCATCTGCAATGGCTTCAAAAGGCCCATGTATATTGAGAATATTGTGAACCTGATGAACAATGGATTCACCAATGTCATCCCGGTTCTTGACAACCTTTTTGAACTGGAAAAGTTTGAATCCAACATTCAGCAGAAAGTTAAACTTGGTATCAGGATTGCCTCTGAAGAGGAACCCAAGTTTGATTTTTATACCTCCCGGCTTGGTATCCGGTATAATGATATTGTACCTTATTTCCTGGAGAAGATTAATGGCAATCCGAAGTTTGAATTGAAGATGCTCCACTTCTTTATCAACACCGGGATCAAGGATAAGGCATATTACTGGAATGAGTTAACCAAGAGTGTCCAGGTATACTGCGACCTTAAGAAAATATGTCCTGAGCTGACTGCACTGAACATAGGAGGCGGCCTCCCCATCAAGAACTCACTTGATTTTGTTTATGATTATGAGTACATGGCTGAAGAGATCATTGCCCAGATTCAGAATATATGTGAGCGAAATGGAGTGCCTGAGCCAGATATATTTACTGAGTTCGGATCCTTTACCGTAGGTGAAAGCGGGGCGGTTCTCTATTCCATCATTGACCAGAAGAGGCAGAACGACCGGGAAATCTGGAACATGATCGACAGTTCGTTCATGAATACCCTGCCCGATACATGGGCGATAAACCAGAAGTTTATCCTCCTGGCGGTCAATAACTGGGACGGTGATTATGAAAGGGTGTTCCTGGGCGGGCTTACCTGCGACAGCGAAGACTTCTACAATGCAGAGGAACATAGTAATGCCGTGTATCTCCCTAAATTCAACCAGAGCGAAGCACAATATATCGGCATGTTCCATACCGGGGCATACCAGGAGGCCATTGGCGGCTATGGCGGGATTCAGCACTGTCTGATCCCTGCGCCAAAGCATGTTTTAATTGATATTGACGAAGAAACTGAGGAAATTACTACGAAACTCTGGTCGAAGGAGCAAAGCTTCAAATCCATGTTAAAAATTCTCGGTTATTAACTTGACTGTTTCGTATCCCGCATTGAATTATTATTTTTGCAAAAAAAAGAACAATGAAAAAGAGTAAAAAGAGCATTTTAAAAGAACAGGTGAAGCACATCGACATCAAAGCGATCAACTCAACTCCGATCATTGATGCCATGCGCGACATGTCATTTACCTCCAGGGATACCGCTGCAGCTGCCGATATTCTGAACATGATGATCAAAGACAAGGGTTGTACTGTATTTCTTACCCTTGCCGGAAGTACGAGTGCAGCCGGATGCATGCAGGTATATGTCGACATGGTGAAGAATAACATGGTTGATGCCATCGTTGCGACAGGGGCCTCCATTGTTGATATGGACTTCTTTGAAGCGCTTGGTTTCAAGCATTATAAAGGCACTCCGTATGCCGACGACAAAGAGCTTCGCGACCACTATATCGACAGGATCTACGACACCTACATTGATGAGGAAGAACTTCAACATTGTGATGCAACCATCAATAAAATTGCCAACCTGCTTGAGCCCAGGCCTTATTCATCCCGGGAGTTTATCCGGGAAATGGGAAAATGGCTTGTAACGAACTCAAAGAAAAAGGATTCCCTGGTGCAGGTTTGCTATGAGCACAATGTGCCCATCTTCTGTCCTGCTTTCAGCGACAGCAGTGCCGGCTTCGGTCTTGTAAAGCATCAGTGGGACAATCCAAAAAAGCACGTGTCAATTGATTCCGTGAAGGATTTCCTCGAACTGACCCTGATCAAGATGGCTGCCAAGACCTCCGGATTGTTCATGATCGGTGGCGGAGTGCCTAAAAACTTTGTTCAGGATACCGTTATTTGCGCAGAAGTGCTTGGAAAAGATGTGCCGATGCATAAGTATGCCGTTCAGATCACAGTGGCCGACTCACGCGACGGGGCTTGTTCAAGTTCCACCCTGAAAGAGGCTGCAAGCTGGGGTAAGGTAGACACGGTTTATGAAAAGATGGTTTATGCTGAGGCTACAAGCGTTCTTCCATTAATCGCCAGTTATGTGTATCACCAGGGCGACTGGAAAAAACGGAAAAAATACGAATGGACGAAATTATTGGATAAATAACAATTATTTATACCGTATCCATTTCCACAGTTCCTTGTAGCTGACCTTTTTTCCGTACATCAGGAT
Organism: uncultured Bacteroidales bacterium; assembly: GCA_903959905.1. GTDB lineage: Bacteria > Bacteroidota > Bacteroidia > Bacteroidales > FEN-979 > CAIVAT01. Next base: position 131,575 of record CAJBYO010000079.1, on the reverse strand, counting down.
ACCTGTCCGGTAAATCTTGCCGGCCAGCCATGTCGTTCCCAGGAATCCCAGCAACAACAGCACCATGGATAAAATAACCTCCATGTAAGGCACGCCAAACGGGATCCTGATCATCATGATCACCGGGGAGGTAAGCGGGAATATGGAGAACCAGAAAGAAACAGGGCCATCCGGGTCTCGGATGATATACTGGGCCATGACAATAGACAGTATAAGCGGGATGGTGATCGGGAACATGAACTGCTGTGTGTCCGCCTCACTGTCAACTGCGCCGCCGATGGCTGCAAATAACGCGGCATAGAGAAGATAACCTACCAGGAAGAAAAAGATGAATGCACCGATCATCACCGGGAAATTCACCGAATTCAGCGCCTCCATCACCCCATCCATTCCCTCTTCAGAGTCGTTTTGAGACGACATTGCCTCCGAAACTGCGGGGTTTATGGCCTTTTGCTGCTTGATCATCTGTTCCGTTGCTGACTTTTTGGTGTCACCGGGAGTGATGGTTGCAGTCACCACTGTCACAATTCCAAATGTAAGGATGACCCACAGGAGGAACTGGGTGAGCCCGACAAGCCCGATGCCAATGATCTTACCCATCATCAGCTGAAACGGTTTAACCGAAGAAATGATCACCTCCACGATCCGGCTGGTTTTTTCTTCAATAACCCCGCGCATCACCTGTGCACCGAACATAAAGATGAAAAAGTAGATCAGGATGCCTGTAAACATTCCCAGAACCATGTTAATCTCGGTGTAACTCTTTGATTCTTCTCCGTTTTCCCCGATTTTCATGGTATTGATATCCACGGATGTTTTGATTGACCTCAGGATGTCGTCAACAGACACCGGGTCTTTCTTATCTGTTTGAATTTCAGTAAGCCGGGCCTGCAGTTTCAGGTCTTCAATCTGTTTCGTCATCACATTCCGGATGTAAGCAGTCACATTAATACTGACACTCTTTTCGGAATAAACAATTGCGTTGGTAGGGAGGGTGACTTCGGTTTTGGGAATGTACAGCAGCGCATGGTCCTCGCTTTTTGAAAAGTTGGCCTTCGCTGTGGCGATATCACTTACCAGGTAGTGGAAGGTGATGTTATCGGAATCCTTGAACTTTTCGTAGAAAATCCCTGTCTCGTCAAGTACGGCAACGCTCTTTTTCTCATCTGTTCGTGTGGCCAGGTATATCGGAACGATAATGGTGGCAGCCATGAGCAGCGGCCCCAGGATGGTCATGACTATGAACGAACGTTTTTTTACGCGGGAGATATATTCCCTCTGGATAATAAGGAAGATTTTTTTCATATCAGTCTTGCGTTACGGGCTGAGGGGTTTGAACTGTAACTGCCTGGATAAAAATGTCATTCATGTTCGGAATCTGTTCGTTGACAGAATAAACAGTGACTGACGGCAGTATGGCGTTGAGCAGGTCATTCGGAGTGGCCTCTGCAGGCAATTTTACCAGTGCCTGGCGATGTTCGATGTCCTGGTTTTCAGAGATGAGCTGGAAGGAGCCGGGGAGAATCGTCCGGAGGTCGCCGTCAAAGGAGTTGTACCGGATGTCAAAAGTGTTGGTTTTATAGGTTTTTTTGATTTGCCTGACTGCTCCGCTCAATACCACTTTTGAACGGTTGATCAGTGCAATGTCATCACACAGTTCTTCAACCGATGCCATGTTATGCGTGGAAAATATAATGGTTGCCCCTTTTTGTCTCAGTGCCAGTATCTCTTCTTTAAGGAGATTGGCGTTGATCGGGTCAAAACCGCTGAATGGTTCGTCGAATATAAGCAGTTTAGGTTCATGGATGATGGTGACGAGAAACTGGATCTTCTGCTGCATCCCTTTGGATAACTCCTCCACTTTCTTGTTCCACCACCCCTTGATCTCAAACTTTTCAAACCAGAACATGAGCCGCTTCTGCGCTTCCTGGTGGCTGAGGCCCTTCAGTTGTGCGAGGTACAGGGTTTGCTCCCCGACAGTCATTTTTTTATACAGCCCGCGTTCTTCAGGCAGGTATCCGATATAGGAGATATCATTTGGCTCCAGTTTCCGGCCCATGAAAAAGAGCTCTCCTTCATCGGGTGCAATGATCTGGTTGATGATGCGGATCAGGGTTGTTTTTCCGGCACCGTTGGGACCCAGCAAGCCGAAAATATGGCCATCCGGGACGTTGATGCTGACTTTGTCAAGGGCTTTGTGGTTGGCATACTGTTTTGAAACAGCGCGCGCTGTAAATAGATCCATGAATTGTCTTTTTATTGTTCAAAAAGGTCTTTCATCCGGCTGAAAATGTTCTTGTCGCGTCCCCCGGCAGAAGGCTTGAAGTTGTCGGAAGCAGCAAGTTTTTCAAGCATGGCTTTTTCCTCCTTCGACAGTGTTTTCGGAGTCCATATGATGATTTCTATCATCAGGTCACCTTTCCCTTCATACCCGTTGATGCTCGTAAGCCCTTTGCCGCGCAGCCTCAGCACTTTTCCGCTTTGCGTTCCCGGGTCAATTTTAATCTTTACTTTCCCTTCAATGGTAGGGACTTCAGTGCTGCTGCCAAGGGTTGCCTCTGAAAATGAGACATAATGACGGTATATCAGGTTGTTCCCGTCCCGCTCAAAGAGATCATGCTGCACCTCTTCAATCTGGATCAGCAAATCGCCCGCCACACCACTGCGGGCTGCAGCATTGCCTTTTCCTCCCATCGAAAGCTGCATCCCCTCCGAAACACCGGCTGGAATGCGGATGGAGATCACCTCTTCGCCTTTCACCACGCCGTTCCCGGCACAGTCGGTGCATTTGTCGGTGATGATCTGTCCTTCTCCACCGCAATTCGGACAGGTTTGGGTGGTCTGCATCTGCCCGAGAAAGGTAGAGGTTACGCGTGATACATGTCCTGAACCACGGCAGGTGGAGCAGGTTGAGTATGAACTTCCGTTTTTTGCCCCTGTTCCATGGCACGTATTGCATGAAATATATTTGTTTACCTTGATTTTCTTCTCAACACCTTTGGCAATCTCCTCAAGGGTCAGTTTAACCTTTACCCGGAGGTTGGATCCCCGGTTGACCGACTTCCCCCTTCTTCCGCCGCCACCGCCGAAAAACGAGCTGAAGGGATCATTGCCGCCGCCGCCGCCGCCGCCGCCGAAAATATCACCAAAGTGGCTGAAGATGTCATCCATGCTCATTCCGCCGCCGCCGAATCCTCCCTGTCCGCCGTTTCCGACCCCGGCATGCCCGTACTGGTCGTACCGCTGCCTTTTGTTCGGATCACTCAGCACTTCATAGGCTTCGGCCGCTTCCTTGAACTTCTCCTCGGTGTCTTTTTTTCCGTGGTTTTTATCAGGGTGGTACTTGATTGCCTGTTGCCGGTAGGCTTTTTTCAATTCTTCCGGGGAGGCATCTTTACCAACCTCAAGTATTTCGTAATAATCTTTTTTTGACATAGTATGTGTTTAACTGCCAACCACAACTTTTGAATACCGTATTACCTTGCCGTGCAGGAGATATCCCTTTTCAATCTCGTCAACGATTTTACCCTTCTGCACCGGGGTTGGTGCCGGAATGTTCGTGATGGCCTCATGAAAATCTGTGTCAAACGTTTCCCCGATGGTCCTCATCTGCTCCAGTCCTTGCTGGGTAAGGATGGAGAGGAATTTGTTGAATATAAGAACCATGCCGTCTTTCAGGGCCTGGCCAGCATCAGAAGCAATATCAAAGGCCTTGATGGCACGGTCAAAGTCATCGAGCACCGGAAGCAATTTGATGATGATATCTGCTGAAGCGCTTTTACTTAAATCAATCTTTTCTTTCAGGCTCCGCTTCCTGAAATTGTCAAAATCCGAATAGAGGCGGAGGTACTTGTCGTTCAATTCGGCACATTGTTTCACCGGGTCGGTTTCGGTGGTTTCTTCTATGTTTACTGCTTTGCTCTCAGTTATGGGCGTGTTTTCCTGTGATTCTTTCTCTGCCTGCTCTTGCCGGGTTTGTTCTTTGGTTTTGTTCATTTTGTTTTTATCTTCTTTCTTGTTACTGCGCATCATAAAGTAAAATTATCGAATATAATCCGTTTTGGTCCTATCAAAAAATTTGCCAGTTATTGATTTGCGACAAAATGTCAGCCGCTGATACGCCTGATGTTGGCGCCCAGTTTCTGGAGGCGGAGGTCTATTTCCTGGTATCCGCGGTCAATTTGCTCAATGTTGTCAATGATGCTTTTTCCATCAGCAGACAATGCGGAGATCAGCAGAGCCACACCGGCACGGATATCCGGGGATGACATCCGGATTCCCCTGAGCAGGTATTGGTGGTCAAGTCCTATGACAGTTGCCCGGTGCGGATCGCAGAGAATGATCTTTGCACCCATGTCGATGAGTTTGTCAACGAAAAACAGCCTGCTTTCAAACATTTTCTGGTGGATCAGGACACTGCCCCTGGCCTGTGTTGCAATCACAAGTACAATGCTGATGAGGTCAGGAGTGAAGCCCGGCCAGGGGGCATCGGCAATCGTCATGATGGAGCCGTCCATGAATGTCTCTACCTCGTAATGCTCCTGGGCTGGCACAAATATATCGTCGTTGCGCTTTTCAAACTGAATGCCCATCCGCCTGAATACATCCGGAATAAGGCCAAGGTGCTGGTAATTCACGTTTTTAATCGTGATTTCAGAGCCGGTCATGGCAGCGAGGCCGATAAAACTGCCCACTTCGATCATATCCGACAGCAGGGTGTGCTCACATCCGTGCATTTTTTCAACACCGGCGATGGTGAGCAGGTTGGATCCGATTCCGTCAATCCTTGCACCCATATTGACCAGCATGGTGCAAAGCTGTGTAACATAGGGTTCACATGCAGCATTGAAAACCGTGGTTGTTCCTTCTGCCATCACAGCGGCCATGACGATGTTGGCTGTTCCGGTAACGGAGGCCTCGTCAAGCAGCATATAACAACCTGTCAGTCCGTTTGAAGTGAAGGTAAAGAGCTGCTCTTCAGGATTGTAACTGAACTGTGCGCCAAGTTTCTGAAGCCCGATGAAATGCGTATCGAGCCGGCGGCGCCCGATTTTATCTCCGCCTGGGATAGAAACGAACCCTTTTCCATATCTGGCCAGCATTGGCCCGAGGATCATAATAGACCCCCGCAGGCTGCCAGCTTTATCCCGGAAATTTTTGGTGCGCAGAAAATCAAAATCCACCTCTGATGCCTCAAAGGTATAGGAAGATTTTGCAGTTTTTGTGACTTTCACCCCGATGGAACTCAGCAGTTCGATCAGTTTATTCACATCCCGGATGTCGGGAATGTTATGGATGGTTACCTTTTCGGAGGTGAGCAGACAGGCGCAGATGACCTGCAATGCTTCATTTTTGGCGCCCTGGGGAATGATCTCACCTTTTAACTTCGCACCTCCGATGATTTCAAAGGAACTCATTGGGGTTTGTTGCGGCCGCGCTGGTTGTTGAAATTCTGTTTCGGAAAGCCCTGCTTGTTGAAATTCCTGTCGGGCCCCTGGCGGAAGGGTTTCCTTTTCTGGTTCTGTGCCAGGATGTCATTGGTGTTGGTGAACCTGAAATCCTGGTTCAGTTTGAGCTGGTCCTTTGACAATACACTCAGGTGTTTCTCAATCAGTTCATCATTGACCGATTCGCGGTTCCAGTTCAGGTAAGATTTCTTCATATGATTGGCGATCGCCTTGATCAATGCATCTTTCTCCTTGCCTTCTTCATATTCTGTGGCCTTCTCAATCATCAGGGCGATGTTTTTCCCGTAATGTTTGAACTCAATTTCCTTGTCATGGTAGGACAGGTGTTCAGGCTTTGTGCTGAGCGAAAGGGGAGGGGGCGGGGGGTAAGGCGCATCCACATCAAGTTTGAAATCGGCAATGATGAAAAGGTGATCCCACAGTTTATGCTTGTAATCTCCCGATTCTTTCACACTCGGGTGAAGTTCAGCCATGACACTGATGATGAATTTTGCTGCCTTGTTGCGTTTCTCGCGGTCTTCTATTGTGCAGCTGTACTGTATCATCCGCTGGATGTTCCGGCCATATTCCGGGATTAACATCATCTCGCGGGTGGTGTTGTATTCCATTTGTTCGTTCACGTGTAATTTTTTGCAAAGATAGACAATTAATTTACGATTGGACGAATTACGATTGCAGATTGAATTGAATGAATTACGATTTACGATTGGTCAGCGCTAATCGGAAATCGGAAATTGAACAATTCAATCTGCAATCGTAATTCCCCTATTCGTAAATCAAATTACGATTCTGAGTTTGGCAAACCGCAGCAGCAGTTGTTTCTGGCCGATTTCAGGAAAGAACACAGTTGCTTTTTTATTGGGTCCGGCGCCTTCCATGTTCACCACTTTTCCTTTGCCAAAACGTTCGTGGATCACCTCCATGCCGGTCTGGATATCTTCGATCTCCGAAGGCGGTCCGTCATGGGTGGGCTGGCTTACGGGATTTGTTGTCCCGGACACTTTCTGGAAATTTTTGGGAACAACTGGTTTTTTAGGTGGCAGGTTAACGCCCGGGAGTGAGGCCGACCAGTTGACATCCTTTGAAAAGGCAGTTTTTGCGGCCTGGACTTTTTTAGGGAAATCAATATACTGCTCAGGAATTTCACTCAGGAAACGGCTCGGCTCGCACATCATAGGGGTTCCCCATTTAAACCTGTTCTCTGCGTAGGAGAGGGTCAGTTTTTGCTGTGCCCGGGTCACTGCGACATAAAACAGCCGGCGCTCTTCTTCCAGGTCGGTACGGGAATTGAGCGATTGTATGCTCGGGAAGAGGTTTTCTTCCATTCCGACGACAAAAACATAAGGGAATTCAAGGCCTTTTGCGGCGTGGATCGACATCAGGGTGACACGGTCAAGGTCGTCGGGGTTCCCTTTGTCAGCGTCGGTGATGAGGGCGATGTCCTGCATGAACTCATCAAGGGTTCGCACAACGTTTGGTTCCAGTTCCCCGGTCTCAATGTTGGTACGCGGTGATTCTGAGAACTCCTTGATGCCGTTGAGCAACTCCTCGAGGTTCTCAAACCGGCTTACGCCTTCAGGGGTCTTATCGTCATAAAGTTCTTTCATTAACCCCGAAGATCCTGCGATGTGTTTAGCCAGTTCATAGGCGTTTTTGGCACGGAGGAGTGCAGAGAAGCTTTTGATCATCGTTACAAAGCCAAAAACTTTCTGTGAGGTTCCGTCCGGGAGCCGCACGTTGTTTTCTGCAGGGTTTTCAATCAGTTCAAAAATACTCTTCTTGTGCTCATCCGCCATGACAATGAGCTTTTCCAGGGTGGTTTTGCCTATTCCGCGGGCCGGGAAATTGATCACCCTGAGCAAAGCGTCCTCATCCCTGTTATTGATTGTAAGTCTGAAGTAGGCCAGGAGGTCCTTCACCTCTTTCCTCTGGTAAAACGACAATCCGCCGTAGATCCTGCATGGAATGTTCATTCGCCGCAATGCCTCTTCATGTGCCCGCGACTGTGCATTGGTGCGGTAGAGGATGGCAAATGCAGTATTTTGCAACTGGTGGTTCATCTTGTTTTCAAAAATTGACTGGGCTACCAGGTTGGCCTCTTCGTTGTCGGTAGAGGCTTTAATCAGCTGGATCCGGGGGCCTTCCTCGTTTTCGGTCCAGATCTCTTTGAAAATCTGATTTTTGTTGTGCTCAATAATCTTGTTGGCAGCGTTTACAATGGTTTTGGTTGACCTGTAATTCTGTTCCAGTTTAAAAACCTGGTGATCGGGGTAATCGCTTTTGAAATTCAGGATGTTCTGGATATTGGCGCCACGGAATGCATAGATACTCTGTGCGTCATCACCCACAACACAGATGTTTTCATTGTTGGCAGCCAGCTTTTTGATGATCAGGTACTGGGCAAAGTTTGTATCCTGGTATTCATCTACAAGGATGTAGTGAAATTTTTGCTGGTACTTGTACAAAACGTCTGGAAAGTCACGCAGCAGGATGTTCATGTTGAAAAGGAGGTCATCAAAATCCATGGCGGAAGCCCTGCGAAGCCTGCCCTGGTACTGCAGGTAAATCTGGCCGGTGAGGGGCTTTCCTGAAGATGAATCATATTCCTTCAGTTCGGGACTTTGATTGTACTCTTCTGCCGACAACAGGCTTGTTTTGGCCGACGATATCCGGTTCAGGATATATCCCGGCTGGTATACTTTGTCGTCGAGGTTGTTTTCCTTAATCAGGTTTTTAATGACACGTTTTACGTCGTCAGTATCGTATATGGTATAATTCGAAGGATACCCGAGCAGGTGGCCTTCAATACGCAGCACACGGGCAAAAACCGAGTGGAATGTCCCCATCCACACATTCTTTGCTTCATCACCCACGAGGTGGATGATTCGCTCCTTCATTTCCCGGGCCGCTTTATTGGTGAAGGTGAGTGCAAGGATATGAAAAGGGTCAACCCCTTTTTCTATAAGATATGCCACCCGGTAAGTGAGTGCTCTTGTTTTCCCGGAGCCGGCACCTGCGATCACCATTACCGGCCCTTCCGTGGATACGACAGCAGCACGCTGGGCGTCGTTAAGTTCGTTGAGGATGTTGTTCGACATGTGTAAAATTGAGATGCAAATTTAGCTGAAAATTGTTTTGCCTGAAGTGTTTTTACAACTGGTCCTGATGTTTGGCAGCACAGACTTCAAACTTCAAAATTCGTTGATCAATATTCAATATTCATATTGTCTGTTTTCACCGGGCATTCACCGGGCATTCACCGAGGCTTCACCGCAGGTTCACCGGACATTCACCGCAGGTTCACCGGACATTCACCGCAGGTTCACCGGAGAACCATTGAATAAGATCGGAGAAATTTAATAATTTTGCTTTTTCTACACTCCTGCTGAATCTTCAACATGAACCTTTCACTTTTCCAGATTGCCAATTATACTTTGATACTGATCCTCGTTATCTTATTTATAAGGTATATCTGGATTGAATATTTCAGCAGAGACACGAAACCGGTTGAATGGACGCATGCGGTTCATAACGGGCAGATCACCCCTTTGCTGAAAGGGTTAAAAAGGAATTATTCCGACAAGGTCCGTTTTTACAACTGGTGGATCCAGGTTGAAAGGCTTAAAAGAGAACAGGTGCCGGGTGTTTTCGTTGAACTGGGGGTATATAAAGGGGAGAGTGCCCGCATCCTGCACCACCTTGATCCTTCCAGACCTTTTCACCTGTTTGATACATTTACCGGTTTTACGGATAAAGATCTTGTTGAAGAGACCGGCGAAGCAGCAACCTATACTGCAGATAATTTTGCAGACACCGATGTAGCCGTTGTCCTGAAAAAAATTAACGGGAACGATAATATTATATTGCATAAGGGTTATTTCCCTGCAACCATGACAGATCCCGGTGGCCCGATTGCACTGGTCAATATGGATGCGGACCTTTATAACCCGACAAAGGCCGGCCTGGAGTGTTTTTATCCGCTGTTATCGCCTGGCGGAGTGATCATGATCCATGATTATAATTACAAATGGCCCGGAGTGCTGAAGGCGGTTGATGACTTTATCAAAACCATCCCTGAGCAGATGACCCTCATCCCTGATATCAACGGAACTGCTGTGATTATCAGGAACAAATAATTTTTTAACTTTTTTTCACGATTTTCTTGTACGATTGAAAATAAGGTGTACCTTTGCACCCTCAAAAACCATGTTACGTTTTTGATTGAATAGCAAGCCGGAAACGGCAAGGAAACCTGATAAAGTGAGACAACTATAGGTTTCAATCGCAATCAAACCGATGATTGCGGTAGAAAGTCTCGCGAAACTCATACCCTTCCTTATTTTTCCCGGCCCATATATTCAGGGATCAATCCCGACTTTTTCAGTCGGGGTGTAAACCCACCCAGACATAAAAGATTTATCTTGAAATGTTGGTAGTGTAATTATTATTTGTACTTTTGCACTCCCGTTTTCAGGGAAAATTGATAAAAAGTATTATAAAACCATTGATATGCCTACGATTTCGCAACTGGTTCGTAAAGGAAGAAAAAAATTAGTAGATAAGAGTAAGTCTCCTGCTTTGGATTCCTGTCCGCAACGCCGTGGCGTTTGTGTTCGTGTTTATACCACGACCCCGAAAAAGCCAAACTCGGCCATGCGCAAGGTCGCCAGGGTTCGCCTCACCAACGGGAAAGAAGTAAATGCTTACATTCCGGGTGAAGGCCATAACCTTCAGGAACACTCCATCGTGATGATTCGTGGCGGTCGTGTGAAAGACCTCCCAGGTGTTCGTTACCATATTATACGTGGTGCACTTGATACCTCAGGTGTTGAGGGTCGCAAGCAACGCAGAAGCAAGTACGGAGCAAAACGCCCGAAAGAAAAGAAATCCTAAGTCATAGAGACGCACCGCAGTGCGTCTCAGCCAGTATAAAAAAGAAAGTAAAGTCGCACCTAAGTGCGTCTCAACAATAAGAAGACCATGAGAAAGTCAAAACCAAAAAAAAGGCCCATCCTTCCCGATCCAAGGTTCAATGACACCCTTGTCACAAAATTTGTGAACAATGTCATGATGGCTGGAAAGAAAAACATTGCTTACGAAGTCTTTTATGAAGCCATTGACACTGTGTCTGAAAAGACAAAAGAAGATGGTCTGGAAGTCTTTAAAAAAGCGCTTGCAAATGTTACGCCATCCGTTGAGGTCAGGAGCCGTCGTATCGGCGGTGCCACTTTCCAGATTCCTTCTGAAATCAGGCCTGGCAGGAAGAGTTCCATCGGCATGAAATCACTCGTGAATTATGCCCGCAGACGCCATGAGAAAAGCTTCGGTCAGAAACTTGCCTCAGAAATAATGGCTGCCTACAAAGAAGAAGGCGCTGCATACAAACGTAAAGAAGATACTCACAGGATGGCAGAAGCCAACAAGGCTTTCTCTCACTTCCGCTTCTAGTATATTGTAAAGACGCACAGATGTGCGTCTCACCAGCGCAGCTTGCTGCGCACCTATAAAAAACAATGACCGGTAAATTAGAAAATACAAGAAACATTGGCATCATGGCGCACATCGACGCGGGTAAAACCACGACGACTGAGCGGATCTTGTATTATACCGGCAGCAGTTACAAACTTGGTGAAGTGCACGACGGCACGGCAACCATGGACTGGATGATTCAGGAACAGGAGAGGGGCATTACCATCACCTCAGCCGCCACCACTGTTTACTGGAACTTCAGGGATGAAAATTACCGTATCAACCTTATTGATACACCCGGCCACGTTGATTTTACCGTTGAGGTTGAAAGGTCTCTTCGTGTACTCGACGGGGCAGTTGCTATTTTCTGTGCTGTTGGTGGTGTAGAGCCTCAGTCAGAGACTGTCTGGAGACAGGCAAACAAATACCACGTACCACGCATCTGTTATATCAATAAAATGGATCGCACCGGTGCTGATTTTTCACATGTTGTTGATCAGATCCGCGAGAAACTGGGAGCCAACCCGGTGATCATCCAGTTACCTATCGGTGCTGAAGAAGATTTTGCCGGTGTGGTTGACCTTATTACGAATAAGGCTTACGGATGGGATGACGCATCCTTCGGACGGGAATATTTCGAGATTCCGATGCCGGGTGAGATGAAAGAACTCGTTCATGAAGCCAGGATGAAGCTGGTTGAAGGTGTCGCCGAAGAGAGTGAAGAACTGCTTCACAAGTTCATGGAAGATGCCAATTCAATAACAGAGGAAGACATTATTGCAGAATTGCGCAAAGCCACGATTTCAGGGAAAATAACCCCTGTTATCTGTGGCGCTTCGTTTAAAAATAAAGGTGTTCAGTTACTGATTGATTCAGTTGTTAAATTCCTTCCTTCACCCTATGACATGCCTGCTGTTATCGGCATGAACCCGGTTACTGAAAAAGAAGAAGCACGTCATCCTGATCCCGCTGAACCGTTTACTGCTTACGCCTTCAAAATTGCAACAGATCCGTTTGTCGGACGTATTGCATTTTTCCGCGTCTACTCAGGGAAACTGGAGGCAGGTGAACAGGTGCTGAATACCCGTACCGATAAAAAAGAACGGTTGCTCCGGATCATGCAGATGCATGCGAACAAGCAGAATCCGCTCAAACATATTGAAGCCGGTGAGATCGCTGCTGCTGTCGGATTTAAAGACATCCGCACCGGCGATACTCTTTGCGATGTTAAACATCCGCTTGTCCTTGAAACGATGGTTTTCCCTGAGCCTGTTATCAACATGGCCGTTGAACCCAAAACACAGGACGATGTTGAGAAGCTGGCCGTTGCCTTACATAAGCTTGCAGAAGAAGATCCTACATTCCAGGTCAGGGTGGATGACGAAACAGGTCAGACTCTTATCAGCGGAATGGGAGAACTTCACCTTGATATCATCGCCGACCGTATGCGTCGCGAATTCAACATTGATGTTAACCGCGGAAATCCCCAGGTGGCTTATAAAGAAGCTATTATTAACACTGTAATGCATCATGAAGTTTATAAAAAGCAAACCGGCGGCAAAGGCCGTTTTGCCGACCTCGTGATTGAAGTGGGTCCGGCTGATGCAGGTTTTAAAGGTTTGCAGTTTATCAATGATATTAAAGGCGGTAACATTCCCCGTGAATTTATCCCCGCTATTGAGAAGGGCTTAAAAGCCGCCATGACGAATGGCCCAATTGTCGGTTTCCCGATGGAAAGTGTGAAGGTCCGCCTTATTGACGGCTCTTACCACAGTGTTGACTCTGATGCACTCTCCTTCCAGGTGGCTGCCGGCATTGCTTTTAAGGAAGCCAGCAGAAAAGCCAGGGTGGTCATCATGGAGCCAATCATGAAATTTGAAGTTATCACCCCAAGTGAATACATGGGCGAGGTAACTGGCGATATTACCAAACGCCGTGGCCAGGTTGAAGAGGTTGAATCGAGGATTGGCAACCAGGTTATCCGTGGCAGGGTGCCATTGTCAGAAATGTTTGGTTATGTTACGACATTACGCAGTTTATCATCCGGCAGAGCTACTGAGATGCTGGAGTTTTTAAAATATGATATTACTCCGAAGGAGATTCAGGATGAAGTATTATATAAAATCCGGGGATATGTTCCCGCATATTAATTTTTTATATGAGCCAGAGAATTAGAATTAAACTGAAGTCTTACGATTACAACCTGGTTGACAAGTCAGCCGAAAAGATCGTAAAAACCGTAAAGGCTACGGGTGCTGTTGTCAGCGGTCCCATTCCTTTGCCAACGGATAAAAAGATCTTCACGGTACTCCGTTCAACCTTCGTGAACAAAAAGTCACGGGAACAGTTTCAACTGTGCACCTACAAGCGGTTGCTCGATATCTACAGTACCACGTCGAAAACCATTGATGCATTGATGAAACTTGAACTTCCTAGCGGAGTTGAAGTTGAAATCAAAGTTTGATCGTAATTAGCAAGTAAAGTAAAAACGCAAGAAACGTACGAAATGTCTGGATTAATTGGAAAAAAAATCGGAATGACCAGTATCTACGATGCCAACGGGAAGAACCTCCCCTGCACCGTGATAGAAGCTGGCCCTTGTGTTGTAACACAGGTCCGGTTAATGGAAAAAGACGGATACGAAGCCATCCAGCTTGCTTTCGATGAAAAGAAAGAAAAGCATACCACAAAGGCAGAGCTTGGCCATTTTGCAAAGGCAGGCATAACTCCTAAGAAGGTCGTTGCTGAGTTTACCCGCTTTGAGCCGGGTCACCAGAAACAGTTTGGTGATGTTCTTCTGGTTGATATCTTTAACGAAGGTGAGTTTATTGACGTGGTCGGTATCTCCAAGGGAAAAGGCTTTCAGGGTGTTGTGAAACGCCACCATTTTGCCGGTGTCGGGGAAGCAACCCACGGACAGCACAACAGGCTCAGGGCACCCGGTTCAGTTGGTGCTTCTTCCTGGCCATCACGTGTTATGAAAGGAATTCGCATGGCAGGCCGCATGGGTGGAGATAAGGTAAAAGTCATCAACCTGCAGGTGTTAAAAATTATGCCCGACAAAAATCTCATCTTGGTAAAAGGTGCAGTACCGGGACACAATGGTTCATATGTAAAGATTGAGCGATGGAAGTAACAGTATATAATATCAAAGGCGCAGAAACAGCCGCAAAGGTTATATTGGATGATTCAATCTTCGGGATTGAACCCAACGACCACGCCATCTACCTTGATGTAAAGCAGTACATGGCAAATCAACGCCAGGGAACCCATGATACACTGGAGAAATCCACGATATCCGGCAGTACGAGGAAACTTCACAAACAAAAAGGTACTGGCGGTTCACGTAAGGGTAGTATCAAGAGCCCTCTTTTCCGCGGTGGTGCACGTATCTTCGGGCCACATCCCAGGGATTACAGTTTCAAACTTAACAAGAAGCTGAAAAAACTCGCCCGCAGATCAGCACTGAGCTATAAGGTGAAAGACAATCATCTTACCATCCTGGAAGATTTCAACTTTGATACGCCAAAGACAAAGAACTTCACGGAGCTTCTGAAGAACTTCCAGCTGACAGGTAAAAAGACCCTCCTCGTGATTGCAAAAACTGAAGAGAACGTTTTATTGTCCTCACGCAATCTGAAAAGGGTGAAGGTTGTAAACGCAGCCGATCTCAATACCTATGAAATACTTGATGCAACGCAGCTTTTAATTACTGCTGGCTCCATCAGGGAAATTGAAAAAATCCATCAGAATTAAACCGATTAATTCGATACGACAATGACAGTTATTATTAAACCGATCATAACCGAGAAGATGACGCAGCTGGGCGAGAAGCTCAACCGTTATGGTTTCATGGTTGACCGGAGGGCTAACAAACTTCAGATTACCCAGGCCATCAAGGACCTGTATGGAGTGGATGTAACTTCGGTAAACACCATGGTGTTCTCAGGTAAAAACAAATCCCGCTTTACTAAGAGTGGCGTGATTTCGGGAAGAACAAGCACGTATAAGAAAGCCATCATAACTTTGGCTAAAGGAGAAACTATTGATTTTTACAGCAATATTTAAATAAATGGCGCTTAAGAAATATAAACCGACAACACCCGGTCAGCGGTTTAAAGTAATCAGCACTTATGATGAAATAACTGCAGACGTACCCGAGAAGAGCCTGTTGGCTCCGTCAAAAAGATCCGGAGGCAGAAACAACGAGGGAAGAATGACCATGCGTTACCTTGGTGGTGGTCATAAGCAGATGTACAGAATTATAGACTTCAAGCGGGACAAGGAAAATATTCCTGCTACAGTTCAAACCATTGAGTACGATCCTAACCGTACTTCGCGTATCGCGCTTGTTGTTTACAAGGATGGTGAGAAAAGGTACATTGTTGCTCCTCACGGACTGAAAGTAGGACAGACTATCCTTGCAGGAAAAGGTGTGGCTCCGGAAATCGGAAACGCACTATACCTGAGTGAGATTCCTTTTGGAACAGTAATTCACAATGTTGAATTGCGTCCGGGACAGGGAGCAAAGATGGTTCGCAGTGCCGGTGCACATGCACAGCTGATGTCACGCGATGGTAAATTTGCCATCCTGAAGATGCCATCCGGTGAAACCCGCATGATTCTGCAAACCTGTAAGGCTACTATTGGAATGGTTTCAAACATTGACCATAACCTGGAATCTTATGGAAAGGCAGGTCGCACCCGCTGGCTCGGACGCCGTCCAAGAACCCGTGGTGTTGCCATGAACCCTGTCGATCACCCCATGGGTGGAGGTGAAGGACGTGCATCAGGAGGACATCCACGTTCACGTAAAGGTACCCCGTCAAAGGGATACAAGACACGTGCCCGCAAAAAGCAGTCAAATAAGTACATCATTGAACGCAGGAAGAAGTAATAGATAATATATCAAACTATGAGCCGATCGCTTAAAAAAGGTCCGTATATCCACTACAAGCTGGAGAAAAAAGTAACGGAACTTCTGGAATCCAAGAAAAAGACTGTCATCAAGACCTGGTCGCGTGGTTCCATGATCTCTCCGGATTTTGTTGGCCAAACCATTGCCGTACATAATGGCAACAAGTTCATCCCGGTTTACGTAACCGAGAACATGGTTGGACATAAATTGGGAGAATTTGCACCGACCCGGATTTTCCGCGGACATGCAGGTAATAAAGATAAAGGAAAGAAATAACCTCTTAATTAAGATAAATTATGGGAGTTAGAACCCGCGCCAGAGCCGAGAACCGCAAGGAGGCCAAAAAGAATGTGGCTTTTGCCAAACTGAATAATTGCCCGACATCACCGCGTAAAATGCGTTTGATTGCTGACTTGATCAGGGGAAAACGCGTTGAGCTTGCTCTTCACATTCTGAAGAACAATGCGAAGCAGCCTTCTGAACGTTTGCGTAAGCTTCTTTTGTCAGCCATTGCAAACTGGCAGACCAAAAATGAAGGACTTCGCATTGAAGACAGTGATCTCGTTGTGAAAGAAGTGTTTGTTGACAGTGGCCGACAGCTTAAAAGGTTGCTCACAGCACCCCAGGGCCGTGCCCACAGGATCCGCAAACGTTCAAACCACGTTACAATTCTCCTTGACAGCCTGAACAAGCCGGCTGTTACTGAAGAAGAGAGCAACGAAGTTGAGGAAAGTAAGAGTTAATAAAAATTAATAAGCAATAATTAAAAGCAAGTTTTAATGGGACAAAAGACCAATCCGATTGCTAACAGGTTAGGCATCATCCGCGGCTGGGATTCAAACTGGTTCGGCGGGAAGAATTTTGAGCCCAAGCTGGTTGAGGACGATAAAATTCGTAAATATTTGAACGCCCGTCTGTCAAAGGCTGGTATTGCAAAGATCGTTATTGAACGTACCTTGAAGCTGGTAACTGTTACCATTCACACCGCACGACCGGGTATCATCATCGGGAAAGGCGGACAGGAAGTTGACAAGTTGAAAGAGGAGTTGAAAAAGATCACCAAGAAGGAGATCCAGATCAATATCTCTGAAATCAAGCGTCCGGAAATTGACGCCGTTATTGTTGGCAACACGGTTGCCAGCCAGATTGAAGGACGTATTTCATACCGTCGTGCCATCAAGACCTCTATTGCATCAGCAATGCGTATCGGGGCAGAAGGTATCAAGATCATGATCTCAGGACGTGTTGGCGGTGCTGAAATGGCCCGTCGCGAGCAGTATAAGGAAGGACGTATTCCATTACATACTTTCCGTGCTGACATTGACTATGCAACGGCTGAGGCGCATACCACTTACGGCATCATCGGGATTAAAGTATGGATATGCAAAGGTGACATCTATGGTCGTCCCGACCTGGTGCCTGATGCATCTGCAACCAAGGTAAAGCCTGCCCAGCATCGTGGCGGAGATCGTCCGGGCGAGCGTGATCGTGATCGCGGACCTCGTGGTGACCGTGGCGGAGACCGTGGCGGCGACCGTGGCGGCGACCGTAGTAATGATCGTCGCGGCGACCGTGGCCCTTCAAGGGATGGTGGTAAACCACGCGGAGGACCAAGCGGAGGTCCAAGAAGATAATTGAAAGCAAGGTAACCAATAATATATTTGAATAATGTTACAGCCAAAGAAAACCAAGTTCAGGAAGCAGCAGAAAGGAAAGATGAAGGGCAATGCCCAGCGTGGTCATCAACTCGCTTTTGGCTCATTCGGGATCAAAACAATGGAAGAAGCCTGGATTACAGGACGGCAGATTGAAGCCGCCCGTCAGGCAATAACCCGTCATATGAAACGTGAAGGTCAGTTATGGATTCGTATTTTCCCTGATAAGCCTGTCACCAAAAAACCTGCTGAAGTCCGCATGGGTAAAGGTAAAGGAGCCCCGGAATATTTCGTGGCGCGTATCAACCCTGGCAGGATCATGTTTGAAATTGAAGGTGTATCCTTAGTCGTTGCCAAAGAAGCACTTCGTCTCGGAGCCCAGAAACTTCCGGTTATGACCAAAACGGTAGTTCGTAAAGATTATATTGAAGAATCAGTTTAAATATCGCAGGGGTGATTTTTGAAGTCGCCGCAAACAAAACGAAAAAATGGAACAGAAAGTTATCAGAGAATTAACCTCGGCCGAAATCCTGGAAAGGATGGATGAAGAAAAGCGGCAGCTGACTAAGCTCAAGCTTAACCACGCTGTGTCTCCATTGGAAAACCCGAACAAGATTAAGGCTTATCGTAAAACGATCGCCCGACTTGAAACCGAACTGCGCCGCAGGGTGCTGGCAGGTGAAACGATCACTAAAACTGGTAAAAGTTAATAAAGACGCACTGCAGTACGTCTCTTAAAGACAGGAGAATCCCGTCTCAACAAAAGAAAAAAAATGGAAACAAGAAACCTAAGAAAAGAAAAAACCGGCATCGTTGTCAGTAACAAGATGGAGAAATCTGTCGTTGTTTCGGTCGAACGCAAGGTTAAGCATCCAAAATACGGAAAGTTTGTAAAGAAATCTTCCCGTTTTATGGCCCATGATGACAAAAATGAATGCAGCGAGGGTGATAAAGTACGGATTGCTGAAACCAGGCCGTTAAGTAAAAATAAGTGTTGGAGACTTGTCGAAATCATTGAAAAGGTTAAATAGCCATGGTACAACAAGAGTCAAGATTAACAGTCGCAGATAATAGCGGAGCCAAGGAAGTTCTTTGTATTAAAGTTCTTGGCGGAACACGCAAACGGTATGCCCGGGTGGGCGACCGGATAATCGTAACGGTAAAGCACGCTTTGCCCTCCGGAAACATTAAAAAGGGAACAGTTGCGAAAGCAGTTGTTGTCCGGACCAAGAAAGAGACCCGCCGTGCAGATGGTTCATATATCCGCTTTGATGACAATGCTGTCGTGTTGCTCAACAATGCAGGTGAAATGATCGGAACCCGTATATTTGGCCCGGTTGCCAGGGAACTGCGCGAAAAACAATTCATGAAAATCGTTTCTTTAGCACCTGAAGTGCTCTAAGCATATACAAAAATTATCATGCAGCAGAAGTTAAACATACGAAAAGGCGACACTGTAATGGTCATTGCCGGTGATTCAAGAGGGCAACAGGGAAAGGTGCTCCGCGTTGATACTGACAAATATAAAGCCATCGTGGAAGGGGTTAACATGGTTTCCAAGCATACCAAACCCAACGCTAAAAGTCCGCAGGGCGGCATTGTAAAAAAAGAGGCCCCCGTGCATCTTTCCAACCTTAAGATCGTTGACAACTCGGGTAAACCGACGCGCATCGGCAGAAGACTGGATCCGAAAACGGAAAAATTGGTTCGCTATTCAAAAAAATCAGGGGAGGTTATAAAATAATGGATTATTCACCAAGATTAAAGGAAAAGTACCTGAAGGAGGTTGTTCCTGCGCTCATACAGCAGTTCAACTATAAAAGCCCCATGCAGGTTCCACGGATCACCAAGATTTGTCTTAACCAGGGATTGGGTATTGCCAATACTGACAAGAAATTCATCGACAGCGGCATTAACGAAATGACGATGATAACCGGTCAGAAGGCGGTGTCTACCAAATCCAAAAAAGATATTTCCAATTTCAAACTCAGAAAAGGGAATCCAATCGGAGTCAGGGTAACATTGCGTGATGAGCGTATGTTTGATTTTCTTGATCGTTTGATTTCTGTTGCACTGCCGCGTGTTCGTGATTTCCGTGGAGTGAGCGACAAGGGATTTGACGGAAGAGGTAACTATACGCTGGGTATAACCGAGCAGATTATCTTCCCGGAAATCGATATCGACAAACTGACCAGGATCAACGGTGTTGACATCACATTTGTGACTACTGCACGCACCGACCGGGAAGCACATGCATTGTTAAAAGAATTTGGAATCCCCTTTAAAACAAAGTAAATATGGCAAAAGAATCGATCAAAGCCAGAGAGCGCAAACGTGAACGACTGGTTGAACAATACGCAGAGAAGCGTAAAGCACTCAAGGAAGCCGGTGATTATATCGCACTTCAGAAACTTCCGAAGAATGCATGTCCGATTCGTTTGCACAACCGTTGCAAACTGACCGGTAGACCTAAGGGATATATGAGGCTTTTTGGTGTTTCCCGTATTAATTTCAGGGAAATGGCCAACAAAGGATTAATCCCCGGAGTTAGAAAAGCAAGCTGGTAATTGATTTACCTGAGAGATAGAAGAGACGCACTGCAGTGCGTCTCAACAACAAAACAAACAAACAAATAAAAAATAAATAAATGGTTACGGATCCCATTGCAGATTATTTGACGAGAATCAGGAACGCCGTTTTGGCCAATCATCGTATTGTTGAAATTCCTAAGTCGAAGATCAAGGAAGAAATTACCCGTATTCTTTTTGAAAAAGGATATATCCTTAATTATAAGGTTGAGAATGAACCCCGTCCGGGCATTATCAAAATAGCATTGAAGTATCACCCGGTGTCAAAGATTTCCGCAATCAACACCCTGGAGAGAATTTCAAAACCCGGTTTGCGTAAGTATGTTGACAATGAGCATCTGCCACGCGTATTGAACGGCCTGGGGATCGCAATCCTTTCAACATCTCACGGTGTAATGACCGATAAGGAAGCCCGTACTCAAAACGTAGGCGGTGAGGTTTTATGTCACATCAGTTAATTAGGAGAGTATAAACATGTCAAGAATAGGAAAACTACCAATTGCAATACCCGCTGGTGTACAGATTTCTGTTTCCGAGGGCAACCTGGTTACAGTCAAAGGGAAAATGGGACAATTGCAACAGCAGGTTGATCCACGAATCACCTTGAAAATTGAAACCAGTACGTTAACCATGGAGCGTCATTCTGAAGAAAGAATGGACAGGGCCATGCACGGACTTTATCGTTCTTTGATTTTCAATATGGTAAAAGGCGTATCTGAGGGTTTTACCTCTGTGCAGGAACTGGTTGGCGTTGGTTACAAAGCATCCAATAACGGTCAGCTTCTTGAACTTTCACTTGGTTATTCACACAATATTATTTTGGAATTGCCGACTGAAATTCAGGTAGAGACAACAGCTGTCAAGGGAAAGAATAACTCAATTATTTTAAAATCCATTGACAAGCAGCTTCTTGGACAGGTCGCAGCGAAAATCCGCTCCTTTCGTCGTCCTGAACCATATAAAGGAAAAGGTATCCGGTTCCAGGGTGAAGAGATCAAGAAGAAAGCTGGTAAGTCTGCAGCAGGACAATAACAGTAAACGCGATTCTTTGAATCGCAGAAGAGCATAACCGCGGTTCTCAGGAGTCGCAAAGATGATAGTAAAGGTGATTTTTAAAATTGCCACAACAACAAAAACAATAAACAATGGCTATCAAGAGTAGAAAAGAATTTCGCAGGTTCAGGATCAAAAAAAGGATACGTAAAATCGTAGAAGGGACTCCTGACAGGCCTCGCATGACGGTGTTTCGCAGTTGTAAAGCTATTTACGTTCAGCTGATCGATGATCAGTCAGGTAAAACGCTTGTTGCTGCGTCATCAATGGAAAAGGGAATGAACGACCGGAAAGGTACCAAAAGTGACCTTGCCAAGATGGTAGGAAAGCATGTTGCTGAAAAGGCAATCCAGGCTGGTATTGAAAAGGTGGTTTTTGATCGTAATGGTTATTTATATCATGGCAGGGTAAAATCTTTGGCCGATGCTGCCAGGGAAGGTGGCCTAAAATTCTAAGGAAGATATGACAAACGTTAATGTAAAGAGAGTTAAGTCGAGTGAAATCGAATTCAAGGATCGCCTGGTCAGTATTCAGCGTGTAACCAAAGTAACCAAAGGAGGTCGTACTTTCAGTTTTTCAGCTATTGTTGTAGTTGGAAACGAGAATGGCGTTGTTGGTTATGGCCTTGGTAAGGCAAAAGAAGTTACAGCCGCTATTGCGAAGGGTGTAGATGATGCAAAAAAGAACCTCATCAAAGTTCCAATCCTTAAAGGTACCATACCTCACGACCAGTTGGGGAAATACAGCGGCGCGCTTGTTTATCTCAAGCCTGCAGCTCCCGGTACCGGTGTAATCGCCGGTGGTGCTATGCGTGCCGTGTTGGAAAGCGTTGGGGTAAAAGACGTTCTTGCAAAGTCTAAAGGTTCATCCAATCCGCACAGCGTTGTGAAAGCAACGATCAATGCCCTGATCAAATTGAGGGACCCTTATACGATTGCTCAACTCAGGGGAATTGAGCTGAATCAAGTATTTAATGGCTAAGTTTATATTAATAAAGGCTGGATATAACAATGGAAAAAATTAAAATAACACAGGTACGCAGTGGCATCGGAAGACCGTTGCGTCAGAAGCGTACACTCCAGGCACTGGGATTGAAACGGATCCGGCATACTGTTGAACATGATGCCACGCCCCAGATTCTGGGCATGGTTAACAAGGTTCAGCACCTGGTTACATTTGAAAAAGTATAACAAAAGATAAACGATACTGAAATGGATTTAAGCAATCTTAAACCGGCAAAAGGTTCAACAAAAAAGGTAAAGCGTATTGGCAGGGGACAAGGGTCCGGTCATGGCGGAACATCAACCCGTGGCCATAAAGGAGCAAAGTCCCGTTCCGGATATTCCAAGAAACTGGGATATGAAGGCGGACAGATGTCTCTTGTAAGACGCGTACCAAAATTCGGATTCAAGAACTTCAACCGGGTTGAATATAAAGGGATCAACCTTGATGTGTTGCAACAATTGGCCGAGAAAACCTCAGTCACGGTGATAACCCGTGAGGTACTTATCCAAAGCGGATTAGTTTCCAAGAATGACCGTATTAAAATCTTAGGCAGGGGCGAATTAAAAGCCAGGCTTGATATCACGGTACATGCCTTTTCGGCCACTGCGAAGAAGGCTATTGAAGAATTAGGTGGAGTCGCTAACACACTTTAAACTTGTTTGAATGAAAAAACTGATTCAAACCATACGAAACATCTGGAAGATTGAGGACCTGCGAAAGAGGATCCTTTATACAATCGGAATTATCCTGATATATCGTTTGGGATCTTATGTAGTTCTGCCGGGTGTTGACCCAAGCATGCTCGCCAGCCTTCAAAATCAGACCAAGTCTGGACTGTTAGGGCTTCTTAATATGTTTTCTGGCGGTGCCTTTTCAAATGCATCTATTTTTGCCCTGGGGATCATGCCCTATATTTCTGCATCCATCGTAATGCAGTTGCTTGGAATGGCCATCCCTTATTTCCAGAAACTTCAGAAAGAAGGAGAAAGCGGAAGGAAGAAAATCAACCAGATGACACGTTACCTCACTGTTATCATTTTGATTTTCCAATCACCTGCTTATATTGCAAACCTGGCATCACAATTGCCGGCAGAGGCAATATCTCCGTTTAATCCTAATGTAACACACCATTCGGTGTTCTCATTCTTCGGAATATCCTCCATTATCATATTAACTGCAGGCTCACTGCTTGTCATGTGGCTCGGCGAACGCATCACGGATAAGGGTATTGGCAACGGTATCTCGCTGATCATCATGATCGGGATTATTGCCCGTTTGCCGTTCGCATTATTTGGCGAGTTGGTTTCCAGGATGGAGCAGAAAGGTGGCGGTTTGGTATTTTTTGTAGTTGAAATCGCTTTCCTGGTTCTTGTTATCCTCGTGACTATCCTTCTAGTGCAGGGAACACGTAAGATTCCTGTCCAGTATGCGAAACGAATAGTCGGGAACAAGCAATATGGCGGAGTCAGGCAGTATATTCCTTTGAAGGTTAATGCTGCAGGGGTAATGCCAATCATCTTTGCCCAGGCTATCATGTTTTTACCGTTGACAATTGCCGGTTTTGCGAGCAATGAAACGCTGACCGGTTTCGCGAGAGTATTCACAGATATCCATGGTCCTGTATATAATGCAACGTTTTTCATTCTGATCATTCTTTTTACTTATTTTTATACAGCTATCACGGTTAATCCAAATCAGATGGCTGAGGATATGAAAAAGAATGGCGGCTTTATTCCAGGTGTGAAACCCGGAAAGAAAACGGCTGAATTTATTGATGACGTCATGTCACGCATCACATTGCCTGGTTCAATTTTTCTTGGGTTTGTCGCCATCATGCCTGCACTTGTTGGGGTGGTTGGTGTTACATCCCAGTTTGCCCAGTTCTATGGAGGCACTTCACTGCTGATTCTTGTCGGGGTTGTCCTTGATACACTGCAGCAGATAGAAAGCCATCTATTGATGCGTCATTACGACGGTTTAACGAAGTCGGGCAGGATTAAAGGGCGTTCGTCTTATTCAATGACTGGTCAGTAAACTATGTTTAACAAGCAAATGACGGTAAAGTCGGCAGACGAGATTGAATTACTGCGGGAAAATGCCATCATTGTTAGTAAAACACTCGCTGAAGTAGCGAAATACATTAAACCTGGTGTCAATACGTTGACACTTGACAAAGTAGCTGAAGATTTTATCCGGGCTGAAGGTGCAATACCCGGGTTTAAAGGATACAGAGGTTTTCCGGGAACCTTGTGCATCTCCACGAATGAAGAGGTGGTGCATGGAATACCGGGTAACAGAGTTCTTAGAAATGGTGATATAGTTTCAATCGACTGCGGCTGTCAGCGTGATGGTTTCTTCGGTGATTCAGCATATACTTTTCCGGTTGGAGAAGTTTCTGAAGATGCATTAAACCTGTTGAAGCGAACAAAGCAATCCCTGTTTCTTGCCATAGAAATGGCAGTGGCAGGCAGAAGGGTAGGAGATATCAGTGCAGTTGTTCAGGAATACGTTGAGGGGTTTGGCTATTCGGTTGTCAGAGAACTGGTAGGACACGGGATCGGAAATCAGTTGCATGAAAAGCCTGATATTCCCAACTACGGACGAAGGGGAACGGGTATTAAAATGCCTGTAGGACTGACCATCTGCATAGAACCCATGATTAACATGGGGACAAAATCAGTTGTTCAGGATGCCGACGGATGGACGATCCGCACAACAGACCGGATGCCTTCTGCACATTTTGAGTTAACAGTTGCAGTACAGAAAGACAAGGCGGATGTTCTGTCTACGTTCCGGTACATTGAAGAAGTTTTAGGATCAAGCAGTATATAGTATGGCAAAACAATCGTCGATACAACAGGATGGCACGGTCATTGAATCCCTGGGAAATGCAATGTTTCGTGTGGAACTGGAAAACGGGCATGTTATTACCGCCCACATATCCGGTAAAATGAGGATGCATTATATCAAGATCCTTCCCGGAGACAGAGTGAGGATTGAAATGTCACCATATGATTTATCAAAAGGAAGAATTACGTTCAGATACCAATAGACTTAAAGTTAACGTAAAATGAAAGTTAGAACATCAATCAAAAAGAGATCTGCAGACTGCAAGATCGTTCGCAGGAATGGCAAGTTATATGTCATTAACAAGAAGAACCCGAAGTTTAAACAAAGACAAGGTTAAGATATTACAAACATAAAATAGGATTAATATGGCCAGAATTGCAGGTATTGACTTACCTAAAAATAAACGGGGTGAAATTGGGCTTACCTATATCTTCGGTATTGGCAGAAGCACCGCTCAAAAGATCCTTGATGTGGCAGGTGTGGACCGGAACAAGAAGGTTCAGGACTGGAATGATGACGAACAGAATAAAATTCGTACCATCATCAACGACAATTTTAAAATTGAAGGTGCCTTGCGTTCTGAGGTACAGATGAATATCAAGAGATTGATGGACATTGGATGCTATCGCGGAATTCGTCACCGTTTGGGATTACCGGTTCGTGGACAAAGCACCAAAAATAATGCCCGTACCCGCAAGGGCAGGAAGAAAACCGTGGCGAATAAGAAGAAAGCAACCAAGGGTTAATCGTTCATGCACGTAGTAAAATAATATATGGCAAAGACTGAAAAAAGTTCAAAGAAAAGGGTTGTAAAGGTTGACACAATAGGCAAAGCTTATGTCAACGCATCTTTCAACAATCTCATTATCACCCTGACAAACAACGGTGGCCAGGTTATCAGCTGGTCTTCCGCAGGGAAAATGGGTTTTAAGGGATCAAAGAAGAATACTCCGTATGCTGCGCAGATGGCTGCCCAGGATGCATCCAAGGTGGCTTACGATCTCGGGCTCCGCAAAGTGAAGGTATTTATCAAAGGGCCGGGAGCCGGACGTGAATCAGCAATCCGGACCCTGCATACGGCAGGTATTGAAGTGATGGAGATTGTAGACATCACGCCGTTGCCTCACAACGGTTGCCGTCCGCCTAAAAGAAGAAGAGTTTAACACTAATTATATTTTATTACCATGGCAAGATACATTGGCCCAAAGTCGAGAATTGCAAGAAGGTTCAGGGATCCCATTTTTGGGCCTGATAAAAGTTATGAGAAAAAGAACTATCCACCGGGGATGCATGGCCAAACCAAGCGCAGAGCAAAAGTTTCTGAATATGGCACGCAGCTTATGGAGAAACAAAAAGCCAAATATACCTATGGTATCCTTGAGCGCCAGTTCAGAAATATCTTTTTAAAGGCTGCCCGTAAAGGGGGGATTACCGGTGAAGTGCTGTTGCAGCTTATCGAGTCACGACTTGACAACGTTGTTTACCGTATGGGAATATCACCCACCCGCGACGGTGCCCGCCAGTTGATCGGCCACAGGCACATCCTTGTGAATGGTAAAGTTGTAAACATCCCATCCATGGAACTCCGCCCGGGAGACCTTATCTCGGTACGTGAGCGGTCCAAATCGCTGGAGATCATTACAAATTCACTGTCAGGCCGCGGAAATCAGTATCCCTGGCTTGAGTGGGACGGAGGAATGATGACCGGGAAATTCATGAATTACCCTGAAAGGGAACAGATTCCTGAAAATATCAAGGAGCAGCTGATCGTCGAATTGTATTCTAAATAATATGGTCAGAGACGCATTGCGATGCGTCTCCACCGGCGTTGATAAGTAACGTCAGAAATACGCTGTTTGCCCGAATAGTTAATAGTTAACAACAAAAAATTACAATATGGCAATATTACCGTTCCAGAAACCTGACAAGGTGATCATGGTGGAAGCAGATGAATGCCGCGGTGTATTTGAATTTCGCCCGCTTGAGCCTGGTTTTGGTGTGACCATCGGAAACTCACTCAGAAGGATTTTGCTTTCTTCATTGGAAGGCTTTGCCATCACTTCGGTGAAAATTGAAGGGGTGGAACAGGAATTTTCAACCATCAAAGGTGTTATTGAAGATGTTACCGAGATCATCCTGAATCTTAAACAAATCAGGTTCAAACGCTTGATTGACACTGAAAGTTCAGAAAAAGTAACCGTGATCATCGCCCAGCAGAAAGAATTCAAAGCAGGTGATATCAACAAGTTCCTTTCTGTTTTCCAGGTTTTAAACCCGGAAGTTGTCATCTGCCATATGGAGTCAAATGTAAAATTGACTGTTGAACTTTCTGTAGACAAGGGCCGTGGTTATGTGCCCGCTGAAGAAAATAAAACGCTGAGTTCATCACTTGGAAGGATATCCATTGACTCGATTCATACCCCGATTAAAAATGTTACTTTCAACATTGAGAATTTCAGGGTTGAGCAGAAAACCGACTATGAGAAGCTTGTTATAGAAGTTGTAACGGATGGTTCAGTCCAGCCCAAAAATGCTTTGAAAGAGGCAGCCAAGATTCTGATTCACCATTTCATGCTATTTTCTGACGAGCGTATTACGCTTGATTCATCAGAAAAAGCTGTTGCAGAAGAATTTGATGAAACTTCACTGCATATTCGACAGTTGCTTAAAACCAAACTGGTTGACATGGACCTCTCTGTGAGGGCGTTGAATTGTCTGAAGGCTGCTGATGTTGAATATTTGGGCGACCTGGTTGCCTTCAATAAAAACGACTTGCTGAAATTCCGCAATTTTGGCAAAAAATCACTGACCGAACTTGAAGAACTGGTTAAATCCAAGGGTCTTGAATTTGGTATGAATACTACAAAATATAAATTAGATAAGGATTAATTGCGATGAGACACCAGAAGAAATTTAATCATTTAGGAAGAAAAAGTGCACACCGAAAGGCCATGCTTTCAAATATGGCTGCCTCTCTGATCATTCATAAGAGGATTCATACCACAGTGGCGAAAGCTAAGGCACTCCGCGTATACGTAGAACCTCTTATCACCAAGTCAAAAGAGGATACCACGCATTCGCGCCGTACTGTATTCAGCTACCTGCAAAGCAAAGAGGCCGTCACTGAACTTTTCCGTGAGATTTCAAAAAAGGTCATGGATCGTCCGGGCGGGTATACCAGGATTTTGAAAACCGGAAACAGGTTTGGCGACAATGCTGAAATGTGTTTGATCGAGTTGGTTGACTATAATGAGGCTATGCTCTCCGTTAAGGATGATAGCAAAACCAAGTCAACGCGCAGAAAAAGGGCCGGTGCCAAGAAAAAAGAAGGAGATGATGCCGGTGTTAAAGCAGCTGAAACTGCCAAACCGACAAAGGAGCCGAAGAAGGTGGAAGAGGAGCCTAAGAAAGAGGAAGAGGAACCGAAAAAAGCAGTTGAGGAACCCAAGGCTGAAGTGGCAGAAGAAGCTGAAGTTGCACCGGATGCTTCTGAAGAAACCCCGGCAGCTTAAAACCTTCATACAGAAAATACTGTTTACAAAGAAAAGGATGACATACTTATGTTGTCCTTTTTGTTTAACACAATAAACCAAGTTTAACTATAAAACAAATAAGCTATGAGCACTATTGTTTCTACACATGCCCGGCAAATACTGGATTCAAGGGGCAATCCGACCATTGAAGTTGATGTTGTAACTGAAAGCGGGATATTGGGACGTGCAGCTGTTCCATCAGGTGCTTCCACCGGGGTTCACGAAGCATGTGAATTGCGGGATGGTGATAAGAAGGTATACATGGGAAAAGGTGTACTTCAGGCTGTTGATAATGTGAATTCCATTATTGCCAGGGAGGTAGAGGGTATGTTTGTTACAGACCAGATTGAAATCGATAATAAGCTGATTGAACTTGATGGTACACCAAACAAGTCTAAGCTTGGGGCCAATGCCATTCTCGGTGTTTCCCTCGCCGCAGCACATGCTGCTGCCCAGGTTACCGGCCAGGAATTGTACAGGTATATTGGTGGCGTTTCTGCGCAAACTTTGCCTATTCCAATGATGAACATCCTCAATGGCGGGTCACATGCTGATAATTCAATTGATTTCCAGGAATTCATGATTATGCCTGTTGGTGCTTCGTCATTCAGCGAGGCGTTGCGCATGGGTGCCGAAGTTTTTCACAACCTGAAAGAAGTGTTGAAAAAGGGAAAACTCTCAACAAATGTTGGCGATGAAGGTGGGTTTGCACCAAACCTCAAGTCAAATGAGGAAGCACTTATAATGATCATGAAAGCAATTGAGCTTGCTGGTTATGAGCCGGGCAATGACATCTGTATTGCACTGGATCCTGCTTCTTCAGAATATTATATACCTGAGGAAAATGTTTATCACCTTAAAAAATCAACGGGAGACAAATTAACACCTGCTGAAATGGTGGCCTTCTGGAAAGACTGGGTAAAACGGTACCCGATCATTTCCATTGAAGACGGCATGGCAGAAGATGACTGGGATGGCTGGAAACTGATGACCAAAGAGATGGGGAGTAAGATACAGCTTGTTGGAGATGATCTTTTTGTGACCAATGTCGACCGTCTGGCGCAGGGAATCAAGAAGGGAGTTGCAAACTCAATTCTTATCAAGGTGAACCAGATCGGAACCCTCAGTGAAACGATCAACGCCGTGAACATGGCCTATCGTAACAGCTATACCGCTGTGATGAGCCACCGTTCAGGGGAAACTGAAGATGTAACCATAGCCGACCTTGCAGTAGCTCTGAACACCGGATTGATTAAAACCGGATCAGCCTGCCGTACCGACAGGATTGCAAAATACAACCAGTTGCTCAGGATCGAAGAGCAGTTGGGGAGTACAGCGAAGTACCTGGGTAAGGATTTTAAATATTCGAGAAAGTAGGGTGACGCGTGACAGGTGACAGGTGACGCGTGACAGGTGACAGGTGACCCGTGACAAGTGACAGGTGACGTGTGACAGGTGACGCGTGACGCGTGACGCGTGACGGGGTGGCAAAAGGCTATGGCGTTTTTATTGCTATGGTTTTTTGCCTTCTTTTTTTTTATGCTTTAAAGTTTGTGAGTACATGAACCAGCAGCCCGGTAACATGCTTTACATTTTCATTAAAAACTTTCAGGACATCCTCCCAGGTTACGGGTTCTTCGTCAAGTTTCCAGCAGTCATAGTCGGTTGAAAGGGCCACGGCGGCATAGGGAATTCCTGCCTCCATGGCAAGGCTCGCTTCCGGTGCCACACTCATATTGATCACATCCGCGCCCATTAACCTGAACATCTTTGATTCAGCCCGGGTGGAGAACCTGGGGCCTTCAATGGTTACGATCGTGCCCACCGGGTGAAACGGAATTTCAAGTTCTTTACAGCCGTTTATAAGCATCACCCTGAGTTTTTCCGAGAAAGGATCTGCCATGGCGGTATGCACGATGTTGCCTGACTCAAATTTGTCGTAAAAGGTGTTGATCCGAAGCCTGGTGAAATCAATAAACTGGTCGGCAACAACCATGTGCCCGCGGCCGATCTCTTCCCTCAGGCTTCCGCAGGCGGTTGTGGCGAAAATATACTGACATCCCAGTTCCTTCAGTGCTGCAATATTTGCACGGTTATTCACCTGGGTTGGCGGGATGGAATGATCTCGGCCATGGCGTGAAAGGATGAAAACTTCACATTGGCCGATCGTCCCCGTGAAAAAAGAGGAACTCGGAGAGCCATAGGCTGTCTGGATGTTCAATTCGCTAATATTTGTAAAGATGTTCAGCTTTTCCAGGCCTGAACCACCGATAAGACCGATTTTTACCATGGGTGTTTTTTTTGCGAAGATATGAAAAGTAGTGACGCGTGACGAGTGACAGGTGACAGGTGACGTCAGGTCATTGACGATGATATTGAACAGTGAGGATTTCGGTTGTTGACGGGGTTACGCGATATCTGTGGTCAAGGCGACGGCCGATTACCCAGATAATGTCATCTCCGGAGCAGAGCAGCCAGGTTTCATCTTTCTCACGTTTTGAAAATTTCTGATCAATGAAAAAATCACTGAGTTTCTTTTTTCCGCTCATTCCCAGGGGAACGAATGTATCGCCGTGCTGCCATTTTCGGATCAAAAGAGGGAACCTGAGTTTGCTGTAATCAATGCTGGCAATTGTTTCCAGGGCAGGAATTTGATATGAGCCCTCGCCGGAAAACCTTTTGAATGTTAATTTAACCGGTTTCCTGATTCGCTTTTCCCCGGTAAATTTTTTAATTTCCAACGGTTTGACCTGGTTGTACACTTCATGCCCGGATATTACAAGCCGGCCCCTTTCCTTTATAAGGATATGTGTGGCAGAGTTGAAGATTTTCCTGGTTCGTTTATACATGGAACTCAGTATATTTGACACCTGTGTTTCATTAAATCCATAGCGGGATAGCAACATCCATGCGTATGGTTCTGCCGGATCAAGGTTCCGGAAACAGGTAATGTCAATGAATTCATATTCGCCATCAGTCTGGAGTGAGTTAATACACCACTGTTCCAGCGCAGCATTGCCGATGCGTTCAAATGCCGCAATTCTCCTGACGGTTTCCGACAACCCCAATGGAAAATCAGGGTTAATGGTGTTCATTAGCGGGATCACTTCATGTCGAAGTTTGTTCCTGAGATATTTAGCCTCATTGTTGGTGTGGTCGGTACGCCATGAAATTTCAGATTCTGAAGCATATTCTTCGATGTCTTTCCGAGATGCAAACAACAATGGGCGAACAACCATGTCATTTTTAACCGGGATGCCATGCAAACCGGCAATTCCTGTACCTCTAATCAGGTTGATGAGGAATGTTTCAACCTGGTCGTCAAGATGGTGTGCGGTAGCTGTATAATTGTATTTGTTTTCCCGGGTTACCTTTTCAAACCAATCATACCGCAAATTTCTTGCAGCCATCTGGATTGAAACCCCCTTTTGCTTTGCGGCCTGTTCCGTGTTAAACTTTTCAAGGAAAAAGGGTACTCCGAATTTTTGAGCGAGGTTTTTAACAAATACAGCATCACCGTCACTTTCGTCACCGCGCAATCCAAAGTTACAATGGGCTATCGCGAACCGGTATCCTGCCACGCGGAAGAGGTATGCCATCACAACGGAATCGATACCTCCGCTTACTGCGAGAAGAATTTTATCACTACTGGAAAAAAGGTTGTTTGCTTCAATGAACGAAATAAGATCCTTATGATTCATAGGAATTGCCTGCCTTAAACCTCGTTCTCTGTCCGCCCGTCCGCCAGTCCGCTTGTCCGCTCGTCCATCTGTCCGCCCGTCCGCTCGTCCGCTTGTCCACCCGTCCGCTCGTCCGCCCGTTCTCTATATCTCCCAGGTATCCCCGGAATTCAGCAGATCATCAACATTCTTGATCTTTGACGTTTCCTTGGCATATTTGATTTGTTCCTCCACAAGGTCGTCATAAGTAGGATACATGGCAGACCGGATAACGCCGAATACCATCGGGAAATGAGGAGGTGCCAGTTTGGCCAGCATCAACTGAATCCCTGGATCCTGGCTGTACTGGTCGTGAACGAGGATATCATCGATCGTGATCCCATTTTTGCCGATCTCAACAACTTCGAGCATCGTGTCTTTTAAGATGAGACCTTTTTCGTTGTTCTTGCCAAAAACCATCGGTGAGCCACTCTTGAGTATCAGCATCGTTTCGTCTTTCACATCTTTGCCGGTAACAGGTGCGTGGGCCTTATCTGCAAAAATGATACAGTTTTCCATGATTTCAGTAACGGAGGTGCCATCATGCTTTGCAGCTTCGAACATGCAGTCGGTCATCAGGGCAATGTTGTTGTCGGGAACACGTGCAAAGAAAGTACCCTGCGCGCCGATCACCAGTTCTCCAATATTGAACGGGTGTTCAATGGTACCCATTGGTGAGGTTTTTGTCACCTTGCCCATCGGAGTTGTCGGAGAAAATTGCCCCTTGGTAAGTCCGTAGATCTGGTTGTTGAATAACAGGATGTTAAGGTCAACATTTCTGCGGATCACATGAATAAAATGGTTGCCCCCGATGGCAAGTGAATCGCCGTCACCGGTAACTGTCCATACACTCAACCGCGGGTTGGCGATTTTCACACCTGTGGAAATGGCGGCAGCACGCCCATGGATACCGTGAATGCCGTAGGTATTCACATAGTATGGAAACCTTGATGAGCAACCGATACCGGATACCATGCAGAAATTCTCCTTACGGTAGCCGATTTTAGGGAATACACGCTCCACGGCGCTGAGAATCGCATGGCCTCCGCAACCGGGACACCATTTGACCATCTGGTCACTTTCAAAATCTGCTTTGGTAAGTTGAACATTGGTTCGTTCAACAGTCATATTTATGAAATCCATGTTATTTTTCCTCCAAAAGTTGGTTAAACTTATCTGTTAACTCGTTGATCATGAAAGGTAAGCCTTGTACCTTGTTGAACTGTGATATGTTGGGCATGGGGAACTTCATGCGGAGGTAATTCACAAACTGTCCGCTGTTTAATTCACACACCACAATTTTCTTGAAGCTTTTGAGCACTTTTTCGGTATTCTTTGGCAGCGGCATGATATAGTGAAAATGCGCATGACTGACGCTTTTGCCTTCTTTCTGCATTTCACTTACAGCAGAATGAACGGCGCCATAAGTACCACCCCAGCTTACAACAAGCAGGTCACCTTCAGGGGAACCGTCAATTGCCTGATCAGGAATATAATCTGCAACCTTTTCAACTTTTTGTGCCCGCATGGTGGTCATCACCTGGTGATTCATCGGATCGGTGGAAACAACTCCGGTCACATTCTCTTTTTCAAGGCCGCCAACACGGTGACGCAGTCCTTCTGTTCCGGGGATGGCCCACTGGCGTGCCAGCGTTTCAGGATCTCTTTTATACGGCTTATAATCCGGATCATTGGCTTCAGCCAATGGTGGGTTAATGGCGGGCATATCTGCCATTTTCGGAATGCGGAACAACGCAGAACCGAATCCAAGGTAGCCGTCCGTCAGCAGAATTGTCGGGGTCATGTGTTCCATTGACAATTTGGCTGCCATATAGGCATAGTAGAAACAATTTTCTGATGATGATGCGGCTATGACAATCACAGGGCATTCTCCATTGCGGCCAAACAGCGCCTGGTAAAGGTCACTTTGTTCTGATTTGGTTGGAAGCCCGGTGGAAGGGCCGCCGCGCTGTACATTCACGATGACCAGCGGAAGTTCGGTGATCACCGCGAGTCCGATAGCTTCACTTTTCAGCGAAAGTCCCGGGCCGGATGTGGTGGTACATGCGAGGGATCCGGCAAATGAAGCGCCGATGGCGGAGCAGATGCCTGCGATCTCATCTTCTGCCTGGAATACCTTTGCTCCGAGTGACTTGTGTTTTGACAGCTCCATCAGGATTTCCGTGGCCGGGGTGATGGGGTAGGAGCCGAGGAACAGCGGCCGTCCGGATTTTTCTGCGGCAGCAAGCAATCCCCATGCGGTGGCAACATTACCGGTGATATTCCTGTATCGGCCTTTTTCCATGTTTGCGGCTGATACCTGGATCACTGATTCAAGCGCTTCAATGGTATCGGCGTAGTTGTAGCCGGCCTGGAGAACGATTTTATTGATCTCAATCAATTCAGGCTTTTTCTTGAACTTCTGCTCAAAATACTTGAAGGATGACTTCAGATCACGGTTAAAAATATAAAAAAGCATACCCAGGGCAAACATATTCTTGCTGCGCTCGGCTGTTTTGGAGTCAACACCAAGATCCTTCAGGCTTGCTTTGGTAAGGGTTGTAATGGGAGCCTTGACCATGTTAAAGCTGTCAAGTGAACTGTCGGTAAACGGATTTTGCTTGTATCCTGCCTTTTCAATGGTCTTATCATCATAGGCATCCGTATCTGTAAGAATGGTGGCGCCTTTTTTTGCCCACTTCAGATTGGATCTGAGGGATGCAGGATTCATGGCAACAAGCACGTCAACAAGATCGCCTGTTGTGTAAATTTTGGAACTTCCCATGTGGACCTGGAACCCTGAAACACCAGCAACAGTGTTTTGAGGAGCACGGATTTCAGCCGGAAAATCAGGGAAAGTGGCAAGGTCGTTCCCCACGATTGCTGCCACGTCAGAAAACATACTGCCGGTAAGTTGCATGCCATCGCCGGAGTCTCCGACGAACTTTACTACTACCTCTTCACGTTCAATAACAGGTCTTTTTTTCTTAGTCATAACTTCTTGTTGTTTAAAGTTGCAAATGTACTTAATAAAGTCAAAAACCAAAGTGCAAAAGACAAAACTTAAGGCTAAAAATCGTGGTACATTAAGTCAAATCCGTGAAATATTTTTATCTTTGCCATGAAAACCGCTTTATTAACTCGTCCTTCAAAGTAAGGACATAAACTCAATAGATCATGGCTTATAAAATTAATGATGATTGCACCGCTTGCGGAACTTGCATCGATGAATGCCCTGTGGAAGCTATTGCCGAAGGTGATATTTATAAAATTGATCCGGAAGTATGTACCGATTGTGGCGCTTGCGCTGATGTTTGTCCGGTAGAAGCAATTCATCCTGAGTAATCTGGAATGAAATTGATCTGAAAAAGGCAGCAGGTTTTCAAAACTGCTGCCTTTTTTTCTTTTGCAGCATCCTACTGTTCAAAAACTTTCAGTTCGAGCTTTTCACCGTTAAAAACTGCATAGGTGAAATGGGAAATCCAGTCCCCCAGTACAATTTGCCTGGCAGTATCGGTGAGGGGTAAATCCAGGGGATAATGGTAATGTCCATAAATCAGGTAATTGATCTCAGGATGTTGCAGCAATAACTCCCGGGAATGAACGGTGATGCGCTGCTGAATGTGATTCAGGGTTATATCCTGTACTTTTTTCTCTTTTTCAATACCGGACCGGCGGCTTTTTCTTGACCAGAAAAGTGCCATTCTGATACCGAAATCAGGGTGTATCTGGCGGAAAAGCCATTGATTTATCCGGTTGGCAAAAACTTTTTTGATGAATTTGTATCCACTGTCGCCGGGGCCCAAACCGTCGCCATGGGCCAGGTAGAAGTGCTTCCCGCTGAACTCACGGAATTCCGGATCGCGGTGCAATTGAATGTTCAGTTCCGAAGTAAGGTAGTCAAAGGCCCACATGTCGTGGTTGCCCCGGAATAAATGAACAGGAATGCCGGCATCTGTGATCTCGGAAAGCTTCCCGAGAAGCCTGGCATACCCCCGGGGGACGGCTGTTTTGTATTCAAACCAGAAGTCAAAAAGATCGCCCATCAGAAATATTTCTTCAGCATCGGCCCGGGCCATTTCAAGCCAGGCTACCAGTTTTTTCTCGCGCAAGAGACTGCTGTCGCGGTCAGGTATGCCAAGGTGAAAGTCAGAAGCGAAATAGATCTTTTTGGGCATTGGAGAATTTTCAGGCAAATTACGAAAAAATGCTATTTGTGAGACATGTCGCGGGTGATCTCAGCCATTCGCTGATGGTGGAATTTTACATGCTTGTTCTCCGGAAACTGCTTCCACATCGCAGAGTCAACACGCCGGTAATCCTGCAAGTCTTCTTCAGGACTTAATACCGGGCTCATGCCGAATGCATAATTCAGTACGACAATGGAGGCAAGCGAACCGGGATGGCTGGCAATAAACTCCTTCTCGTATTTTCGCTGTGCATCCCATATCTGTTTGAATGATGTATCAAGCTTTTGCGACAGTTGGTAGTAATTTGAACTGTCCTGCTGATCAACAAGCAGCATTTCAAGCGAATCAACCAACTTTTCATTTTTACGGGTATGCCTGAAAAAGTCGGCAAGCAACATCGCCTCCACGGCACCTTTTACAATTACATTGTCGGGAAAATCCCGTGCACTTCCGGAAAGGGAAACCCGGTCGCCTTTATTCAGCAACAGTACCAGGATTTTTCCATCCTGTGCTTTAATGACCCAGAATCCGGATTCTTTCAGTGCAATTTTGAAGTTAAACAGGCCATTTTCGCCAGGGATTACAGAATCAACAGGGTTCATCTCCCTGATGTCCATTTCCTGCAGAATCAGTTTCGTACCGGCTGCATCTTTGAGGGTTCCGTCAATAAAGGTAACATTGGCGTTGGGCCGATGGCACCCTGCCAGCAGAACGATCAGAAGGGTGGTTGTAAATGCAATTTGTCGGATCATTTTGTTATTTCTGTGTGGTTTCAGATTGATGCCATTTCAGCAATTTGCCGGTAACATATTTGTCAACAGGGAAAGTGAACATTTCTTCATTCAGCCCGGCAAGTTTTAACCATCGGAAGCTTTGTGCTCCTTCAATGGGCGGGAGATCATTCTTCATCGTTGAGATTCTGATGCGAAGCGGCCAGTCTGTCTTTACAATGTAGTAGATGCTGATCAGTTGCATCGGGGTGGGAATTAGGCTGGTGGGTTGAAAAAAATCAGTTGTGTAAAAATGGGAAACGACCTCCACGGGCAGACCAAGTTCTTCCATGAATTCACGTTTCAGGCAATCAATTGTTCCTTCGCCAAAGTGCAAGCCTCCACCCGGAAACTTGGTCATGTAGGTGCCCAGCCTGTATTCGTCTGTAATTAGAACACTGTCATCATGAAGGAGAAACCCGTAGACGCGAATGTTGAACTGATTAACCTTCATAGGATATTTTAACTGCAAAAGTAGCGGAAAAAGGATAACATCGTTAAGGGTCTGCCACCAACACATCGGGATTCTTATCCTACTATCTGAATGTTTTCATCCTCCACAGCTGGTTTACCTTTGAAAGCGAGTAGCAAATTAACAATAGTTACAACATCCTTCTGGCAATAGGTGACAATTCGCTCAAGGTCCTGATCCTGCCAGTATACCCTGAAAACATCAGATCCTTTAATGTCATCCTTCGGCGACGGAATGCCAAATACGGTAGCAAGCAACTCAAGAGAGGTGTAGTTTTTGAAATCACCAAATTTCCACAGTTCCATGGTGTCAAGGTGATTAACTTCCCAGGGTTTCTTTCCTGAAAGATTAAGTATTGGAGGTACTTCGAGCCTGTTGATCAACATGCGCCTGATAATATAAGGGAAGTCAAACTCTTTGCCGTTATGTGCACACAGGAAGTCAATGTTCTTTTCTTTCAGTTTGTTCAGCATCAGTGCGAACCCGGCAAGCAACTCTTTTTCGTCATTCCCGGAAAATGATTTGATCCGTAATGTATTGTTTCGGATAAAGCCGGTTGAGATGCATATTATTTTTCCGAACTCGGCATAGATCCCGGCCCGGTCATAAACTTCTTCAGGGTTCGGCAATATGTCAGCACTGAATTTGTCTAACCTTGAAAGCTGGCCTGCCTTCTTATCCCAGAGTGCGGCAAGGTTTTCAGGCAGTTGGTCATAGGTCGGATATTGAGGAACTGTTTCAATATCAAGGAAAAGAATCTTTTCAATCGGATGATTTTCAAGCATGATCTACAGTTTATGCATCAAACAAAAATGCTGAAATTTTTGATGCTTAATCCTGGAATATTTAAAAGGTTACCTCAATGTTGAAAACTTTTTATGGTATCCTTTTTTGTCGGCTCAGATTTAGGGCTTTTTCTGCCTGTGCAGAAATGGCTTAGGCCTGGCATCAAACATGATCTGTTGCTCGGGTGTAAGCAGGTTGCGCAGGGCCTGGTCGTGACGGATCAGCTCTTTCAGGATGCCTGCTTCAATGTTTCCAATATCATCGTCCACCTGGAATGCAGGTTTTTCATTAACGGGAGCAGATGACAGGAGTGTTTGCAGCCGGGCATTTTTCTCACTTGCCTGGTTTTTTTAGCGGGGGTGGTGGCGGCATTACGCGATCGAGTGCCTCCCTGAAGATATTGTGGAATTTCTCTTTCTGGCTGGCGCTTAATATTTGCTTCAATTGCATAAAATGAGAAAACGTGATCAGTTCCATCTCCCTGCGAAGGTTGGCAATCGAGTCGGCCAGGGATTTAACAAGGGTTGTGTCAGGGGTCGGGAGAAACAGGGGCTCAAAGAACTTATTGTGGAGGTTCCGGTCATGTTCCTGGATGAAGTTCAGCCTTTCCCGGTGTTCACTTCGCATGGTGCCAAATTGTTCCTGCTGGCCGGGTGTGAGTTTGAGCTCACGGATTAAAAATTCTGCGGCCTGGCCCTGATTGGCAGATTGATCACCTTTGGTACGCCCAAGCCAGAGGAAGGACAGGGATCCCAGGTTGAGGAGGATGAGGGCGATGATAACGCCTTTGTAAAATCGGATGGTGTTCATGTTTTCAGAGTTTTGCAGTGCCAAGGTATGTCAGGTATTCTGTTGCAACCGCCGCAGGTGCCTCCTTCAAATTCGTGTGGTTCCTGTTAAAATGCAGGGCAGTGAGCACATTCAATGTTACTAGCAGGGCTATTCCGGCCGCTACTGACCAGTAAACAGGCCGGGGAAAGAGGTCCTTATTCTCATGTGGTTCGGAAGCCGTGCTGTACAATTTCCTGACCAGTTCAGGATCTGACGCTGCTGGCCGGATGCCGTCCAGTGCGTTCATCGTTTCGTTGATCCATGTTTCTTTCCTGTTCATGATAATTTGATGTCGTTATGATGAAAATCCTGCATTTACTTTTCATTTTGTTCATAATAATCTGAGAGGAGTTCGCGCAGGTTTCGCCGTGCCCTTACAAGGTGCGATTCCACGGATGAAACTGAAGTTGACATGATCACGGCAATTTCATTCTGTGAAAGCCCTTCCACTTTGTGAAGGGTGAATGCCGTACGCTGGTTCAATGGCAGAAGGGCAATTGCTTTGAAGAGAATGGTTGCCCGCTCCTTATTTTCAAGCTGAATGCCGGGATGGTCAAATGGCTGATTGGTTTGAATGTTCAACTGTGATTCATTCCCGAAAAGGCCGAATATGGTGCCTGAGCGTTTCAGCCGCTTGCCGGAGCGAATATGCCCGAGCGCTTTCTGAACCGTTATTCGGTAAATCCAGGTTGAAAGGGTGCTGTCGCCCCTGAACTTGCTGATTGACCTGAAGACTTCAACAAAGACCTCCTGGGTCACATCCTGGGCATTTTCGTGGTGTTGAAGCAATCCAAGGGCGGTATTGAACACACGGTTTTGATGCTGGTCAACCAGTTGACGGAATGCGAGCTCATCGCCTTCCCTGAGTTTTACCAATTCCGGTGCAATGCCCATGAAGTCTTTTTATAGTAAGATGTCACTGCAGGAAAAATCCTGCACTTATATCTTAATTGCCCGAAGAATATGTCTTTTCCCTGGTGGCCCCGGAATCTTTTCAGTGGTAAAACCGGCACTGCGTAGTGCCCTTACCACGCTGCCTTTCACGGAGTACGTCACAAAGACTCCGCCAGTGTCAAGGCTTATAAATAGCTTGTTGAAAATCTGCTCAGTCCATAATTCGGGCTGGGCGTCCGGACCGAAGGCATCAAAAAAGACAAGTTGAAAGGGAGCAGGGCCGGGGGTATAATCTTCAAGCCGGCTGCTGACTTTCCTGAGCATGAAATAAGGTGAGATTTGTTCACCGATATCCCATTCACACTGGTGGAGCCGGGCGAACTTCCCTGCATATTGTTGCATTCCGGGGAGTTGCGGATAGTTAAGTGCTTCCCAGCATGTACGTTCCAGGGGATATGGTTCAATTGTAGTATAGCGAACCTTTAACCCGTGTTTTTCTGATTCTGCGAGGGTAAGGAAAGCATTCAGGCCGGTACCGAACCCAACTTCAAGGATGTCAATATTTCGTTGATTGCCTGGCACGCCGGGGATGAAGGACTCCAACGCATAATCAAGCCCTGTTCTGATGAAAACATGTTGCGATTCCTGCACAGCCCCGAACGTCGAATGATAATGCTGATCATATTCGGGGTTGTACAGGGTATCCGACCCATCGGCAGTTTTAGAAATTTGAACCTCTGAAGATTTCCTCAATTTCTCAATTTCGCTACTTCGCTGCTTTGCTGCTTATTATTACCAGATTCTCGGGTACTTATTCGGATTATACTCATGCATCATCTCGTATATCTTCTCAAATACATCTTCGGCATTGGGGTTTGAGAAGTAATCGCCGTCGTTGGTGTATGCAGGCCTGTGATCATTCGCGGTGAGTGTGCGTGGTTCTGCATCCAGATAGCGGTATCCTCCCTGTTCTTCCATCACCTTCTGCATCATGAAAGCAGTTGCTCCGCCGCTTCCGTCCTCATCAAAGAAAAGTATCTTATTCGTTTTTTTCAAAGATTTCAGGATTTCATGGTTGATGTCAAACGGTAAGAGTGTCTGCACGTCAATTAATTCAACGGAGATGCCGAAATCATTGATCTGGGGCAGCGCCTCCTGGGCGATTTTCACACAGGAGCCATAAGTCACAATGGTAATATCAGATCCTTCCTGCAGTATTTCGGGCACTCCAAGAGGAATCCGGTAATTGCCTACGTTTGCAGGCATCTGTTCTTTCAGGCGGTACCCATTCAGTGGTTCAATCACCAGGCCGGCGTCGTCGGAGGCCATCATGGTATTATAGAATCCTGCGGCCTGTGTCATGTTACGCGGAACCATCACATAGATACCCCTGATGGAGTTGATGACCATGCTAAGGGGAGAACCTGAATGCCAGATGCCAACAAGACGATGTCCGCGTGTGCTGATAAGAAGCGGTGCCTTCTGGCCCCCTGCGGTGCGATAATGGGTGGTGGCGAGGTCGTCGCTCATCACCTGAAGTCCGTAGAGCAGATAGTCAAAATACTGAATTTCAGCGATCGGACGTAAACCGCGTAAAGCCATGCCAAGTCCCTGCCCGATAATCGTTGCTTCCCGGATCCCGGTATCGGAGACACGTGTTTCGCCGTATTTTGCCTGCATCCCTTCAAGGGTCTGGTTTACGCCTCCGATTTTCCCGACGTCTTCACCAAAGATCAGTGCAAGCGGGTTGTTTTTAAAGAGGATATCGTAATTTGCATTGAGGACTTCCCTTCCGGTGACAACAGGTGAGTTGTCATTGAAGACAGGAGGGATGCCGGAAACCTTTAATGCACTCATTTCCGACTGGCTGTAAAGATGTGAACTGTACCGAGCCTCATTGAGTTTGCGCTGTTCTGCCATCCACACATCGAGGTCTGCCTTCATCGGTTTCTTCATGCTGCAGGAAGTACAGACATCCCGCATGATTTTCTTTGCACCAGAAATGATATCTTTCCTGATGGGCTCGGCAATAGCCTCAAGGTCAGCAACAATTTTATCAATCCGGGCCTGCTTTTTGCACGGACAGTGTGTTGTTTTCACCACGCTGATAAGGTGCTCCCTTTCAGCTTTGAATGGCGCAAGAAATGCTTTCCACCCACGGTCGCGGGCACTTCTGGCGGTAGCAACTGCTTCCGATTCAATGGCATCCAGTTCAGCTTCGGTGGCAAGCTTCTCCGCAAGGATCCATTTGCGCATCCTTGGAAGGCAGT
Organism: uncultured Bacteroidales bacterium; assembly: GCA_903959905.1. Taxonomy (GTDB): domain Bacteria; phylum Bacteroidota; class Bacteroidia; order Bacteroidales; family FEN-979; genus CAIVAT01. The sequence continues at coordinate 89,104 of CAJBYO010000079.1, read as the reverse complement.
CATGGTCGCGTTCCCATGCAAGCCGTTCAACCGATTTGTAACGTTCATGCGAGCCCGAGGTTGAATGTCCCTGTGGCTGGGTGAGTTCGGTTACATGGAATACAACAGGAACCTGTTCTTTCCTGCAAACTTCCATTCCCTCTTCATACATCTCATAAAGCGCTGCGTAATCCCAGCCGTTCGCAGTATATAGCCTGATCCCCGGGTTTTTCTCATCTGCAACAAAGCCTTTGAGCAATTCAGAAATGTTTTCTTTCGTTGTCTGGTATTTTTTTGGAACAGAGATCCCATACCCGTCGTCCCAGATGGAAAGTGCAAACGGCACCTGCAGTACACCTGCCGCATTGATGGTTTCAAAGAAATGGCCCTCGGATGTAGAGGCATCGCCGATCATTCCAAAAGCGATCTCGTTTCCTTTATTGGTAAATTTTTTGGCAGCATCCCACATCTCAGGGCTGTCGCGAAAAACTTTTGACGCCAGTGCAAGGCCAAGTAAACGTGGCATCTGACCGGCAGTTGGCGAAATGTCGCCGGATGAATTTTTTTGTTTTGTCAGATCTTTCCATTCTCCTTTTTCATCAAGGCTCCTGGTAGCAAAATGGGAATTCATCAATCGTCCGCCGTTGTCTGGATTGCGGGTGATGTCAGTATCCCCGTATAACTGGGCAAAAAAGATGTCCAGGTTCGACAATCCTGCAGCCATCATGAACGTCTGGTCGCGGTAATAGCCTGAGCGCCAGTCACCGTTCCTGAAGAATTTGGCCTTGATGATCTGCGGGATCTCTTTCCCATCTCCAAAAAGGCCGAAGTTGGCCTTGCCACCCAGTACCTCACGCCGTCCAAGTAAACTTACCTGCCGGCTTTCATTCGCGAGTTTATAGTCTTTTAAGATTTCTTCTTTGTTGAATTTGCGTTTTTTTGACATTTGTTGATTGCTTTGTTTGTTTTGTTGTTTGATGTTGAGGCGACGAGGGAGGCAAGTGGACAAGCGGACAAGTGGACAAGCGGACAAGTGGACAAGCGGACAAGCGGACGAGTGGACGAGTGGACTTGCGGACTTGTGAACTAGTGCACGTGCAAACTATTTAATTGTTACCCTTCATCGTCTTTAATTTGTTAACTGTACGATAATTAAATTTCTATTTTTATCCGTATAATCTTTCAGGACTTTTCAGATGTGCTTTCTGATTCACTTGTCAGCAAGTCTGCTTGTCCAATTGTTCCCCTTTCCGGCAGTCCGCCCGTCCGCTTGTCCGCCAGTCCGCCCGACTCAATAATTCTCCAGCACCACCTCAAAATACCCCATCGGGTGATCGCACGCAGGGCAATGCTGAAGCGCTTTTAATCCGTAATGGATGTAACCGCATTTGCGGCAAACCCAATAGGTTTTTTCATCTTTTTCAAAGACCCGGTCCTTCTCAAGATTGTTTAAAAGTTTCAGGAATCGCTTTTCATGATGCGCTTCGATGGTGGCAATCAGTTTAAATGCTGTTGCAGCTTTTGTAAAACCCTCTTCAGCAGCGATCCTGCCAAATTCCGGATAAAGTTGTGTCCATTCTTCATGTTCCCCTGCCGCAGCTGCCCGTAGGTTTTCAAGAGTGGTTCCGATGTTGCCGGCCGGGTAGGTAGCGGTTATTTCAACCGGGCCACCTTCAAGAAACTTGAAAAATGTTTTGGCATGGCTCTCCTCATTCAGTGCGGTTTCGGCAAAAAATGCGGAGATTTGTTCAAGCCCTTCACGCTTCGCCTGTTTGGCAAAGAATGTATACCGGTTTTTTGCCTGGGATTCACCGGCAAACGCTTTTAACAGATTTTTCTCTGTCAGGGTTCCTTTGATGCTCTTTTCCATTTCAGGGGAGGTTAATTTGAAGAGTCAAAGGTACATCAAAAATCTGAATTCCCGCTTCCTGCGTTGATCTGCTCACAACAGTGCTATCTCATTTTTACATAATCACTCTTGCCAACCCCGCATATCGGGCATACCCAGTCGTCAGGAATGTCTTCAAACAGGGTGCCGGGAACTATCCCTGAATCCGGATCGCCGGCAACAGGATCGTAAACATGGCCGCACACGGTGCATTTATATTTAGCGGGACTTGACATGACTACTGTATTTTAATTGATGGAACAGAATGGAGGCGAAATTAAGAAAATGTAATTACCTGTTTTCAATCCATTTAACTATTTTATCATCAAAAGGCTTGTCCCCCGGGGCGGCAAAATCAACCACCTGGCCGTTTTCACTGATCATAAACTTCTGGAAATTCCATTTCACAGGTGCGTCAACAACCCCGTTCTGATCCTTTTCGGTTAACCAGGCATATAAAGGATCAATGTCCTTACCCTTTACCGAAATCTTCGACATCATCGGGAAGGTAACATGATATTTTGTTGTACAGAATTCTTTGATCTCTTCATTGGTGCCGGGTTCCTGGCCCATGAAATTATTGGCGGGAAAGCCCACGATCACAAAATTCTTGCTGCTGTATTTCTCGTACAACTCTTCAAGTTGGGAATACTGGGGGGTGTATCCGCATTTGGAGGCAACATTGACCACCAGTACTTTCTTGCCTTTTAAGGATGAAAGGTCAAAAGGCTGACCATCAATGGTTGTGGCCTTAAAATCATAGAAAGATTTCTTTTCCTGTGCACTGGACAATGTGGTCATGGTGAGGAAGGTTAGTATGATAAGGATTGCTTTCATATACTTGTCTTTATTGTTTGTGATTTTTAAACTGGCTGCAAAGGTAGGGAATTCTAAGTTTATTTGGAGGAATTCTAAATAATATATCTGTTTTATCGGATTAATGGTTGGTCTGTGCCATAATCTGTACCCATGGAAAAGAGGCTGTTCATTGCATTGATATAATTCATAACTTTATGGTTTCTGCATGGACCACTGTAAATCATTAAATGAAGAGCTTTAAACTTTTTCTTGCCGTAACATTCACAACCCTCTTCGTCATGGGATTATACTCCTGTAAGGGAGATGATGAAAGGCCGGTATCGGGCAGGAATGGAAAAACAAACATCGACATGACAAACAAAATTGAACCGGGGAGCAAGGCGCCCGATTTTTCGTTGCCTGACCAGAGCGGCAGACGGGTGAACCTGAGCGATTACGCCGGGAAATCAAATGTGGTTTTATATTTTTATCCGAAGGATGAGTCGTATGGATGTACCAAGGAGGCATGCAGTTTCCGCGACAACTATGAGGTATTCAGGTCTGCGGGTGCGGAAGTTATCGGCATCAGTGCTGACGATGTCGCTTCCCACCAGGCCTTTGCAGCCAATCATAAACTGCCTTTCATCCTTCTATCTGACCGGGGCAGAACCGTTGCAGAAAAATACGGCGTTGGTAAATCACTCGGCGTTTTGCCGGGCAGAGTGACGTTTGTTATTGACAAACAGGGTGTTGTGCAGATGGTGTTTTCGTCACAGCTCAGTTTTGAGAAACATGTGACCGAGGCGTTGGAGATTTTGGGGAAGTTGAAATGACAAGTGACAAGTGACAAGTGACGGGTGACGGGTGACGGGTGACAGGTCAGAAGATGAACTTCGTTTCCTTTTTCAGGTCTTTTTCAATTCCTTCCGGTGTGAGGATGTCGTTTTTCTCTTTCTGATAAAAGGCATCAGGTAACAGTTGGATATGCATGCTGAGCAGCAGGTGATCCATGATGATCAGCAGCAGGGTGCCAACGAACGGCAGCGGGATCAGCATCACAGGAACCATGACACCGGAGCTTCTTAATATATCAACAACCTGGCGTTTAAATTTCTTCTTTTCATCGCGGCTTAATTTTTCCTTTCTGATATATTTGGACAATATCGTAAAGGTTTCTCTGGTTTCAATCGCTTCTGTCTTGATCCCGCTTGAATAACGGCCTGCCTCGCCCATAAACATCCTGGCACTACCTGCTATGATCTCCTTCACCCGGGGCAAGGTGAACAGCGCCAGGAAATAGGTGATGATTTTTTTTCTCAATGATCTCATCTGCTATTTCCTCATATTAAATACGATCGCTGCAATAACCCCCGGAATCCATCCGCAGCAGGTTAGAATGAACACCAGTAAAACAGCACCGCAACCCCTGTCGATGACTGCAAGAGGCGGGAAGAGGATGCAAAGGATGGCTCTGAACAGACCCATTGTAAATTACGAATTTGAGAGTTACGAATTACGAATTAGTGCTGATGACAAGTGCATGTTGATCCTGATTTTGCATTTTCAAAGCATTCCCGCCCTTCTGTAAAGGAGAACCAGGCGAGCGCAAATGTTCCCAGAATGTCAATCCAGCCAATTCCGGTCAACTCAAAAACGGCACTGGTAACCAGCAATACAACCGACATGTAAATACACACCCTTGTACAGTGTGCATCTGCAATGATGGCAGGGGAGTCAAGCTTTTTTCCTACCCTCAGCTTCATGAAGAGCATCACCAGCATGACAAGGATGGAAATGCATGAAATGACAACGCCCCAGACCGTTGTTTCCGGCTTGTGCCCGTTGACCAGGTTATAAACTGCCGTCATTACCAAACCGGCTACCAGCAAGTAGAAGGCTGTTCCGGTTATCTGCAGTGCCCGCTTTTCAAAAATGCTCCGGTCAGTTTCACTGTTTCTCCTGATACGCACGATCATGCCGGCAATCCCTGCCCCTGAAATCATCTCAATGAAACTGTCGGCGCCGAAACCGGCCAGTGTCAGGCTGTCGTCTGATACGCCGAAATAAACACTCACCAGTCCTTCAAGAAGGTTGTAAATGATCGTGAAGATTGCCAGTGCCATGGCGATCCGGAAAAGCCTGATTGTTTTCGGACTCATAAAACATCTTTGACACCACAAAGATACCTTGATTTCATCACGTGGCGCCGAGCTTCTGCAATAATAGTGAACCGGGTTAACTTTATGGCCAGGGAAGTTCAGGAGCCGGGTGCATGAATGTTCTGACTCAGCTGATGTTGGAAATTCACAACCGACAGTTTTTTAGGTATTGTAAACATAAAGGTACTCCCCTTACCCACTTGGGATTCAACCCAGATCCTGCCACCATGCAATTTAACTATTTTTTTACACTGGGCCAGCCCAATTCCAGTGCCGGTATACTCATTCCGGTTATGAAGTCGTTGAAAAATGATAAAGATCTTCTCTGCGTATTTTTCATCAATGCCAATGCCGTTATCATTCACCGAAAAAAGCCATTCTGTTTCCAGTTCACGGGCAGAAACCTCTATCAACGGACGATTATCGGGCCGATGAAATTTTATTGCGTTTGACAGCAGGTTCTGGAACAACATGCTCAGTTCGGCTTCAAAACAACTTATAGTTGGAAGGGAACAGATGGTTATTTCTGCCTGACTTTCATTAATGGCAAACTGTAAACCTGAGAGAACCGATTCAAAGAGCATTTTACAGTCGACAATTTTAATTTCTCCTGTCGTTCCTACTAACGAGTAGTCAAATAATCCTTTAACCATTGCCTTCATCCTGGTTGCTGAGTTGTGCATGAAATCAATGTATTGCTTTCCGTCCTGACCCAGTTTGTCGGAAAACTCCTCTTTCAGCAACTGACTGTACAATGAGATAGTTCGGAGAGGTTCCTGAAGGTCGTGGTTTGAAATATAGGTGAACTGCTCAATTTCATTCAAATGAAAAATGAGTTCCTGGTAGGCTATTTCAAGGTTTCTGGTTCTTTCTGCAACCAGTAATTCAAGGTTCTCATTTAACCGGTGAACTTCATTATCTGCCAGTTTCTGATCAGTTATATCCTGAATAGATCCATAGACTTTGGTAACCTTGCCATCCTCAAGAAGTGCCTTTCCGATTGAGTGAACCCACCGGTGATTACCTTTGGCTGTAATGAATTCCAGCTCAAGATCAAATGGCGCACCGCATTCAACCGCATGTCGCACCGCTTTTTCAATCGCCTTCCTTGAATTTCCAGCATAGAAACCAATGCCGTTATTGACTGTCGGCTCAAACGGATAGTCTATTTCATGAATCCTGTATACCTCATCGGTCCATGTTTGTTCCAATGTTTCAGTGTCAAATTCCCAACCACCGACTTTTGCACTATATCCGGTTAAATTCAATAAAGTGTCTTTTTTCAGCAATTCACTTTCTGTTTTTTACGATCGGTTATGTCAATGACATTAGCCAGCCACCCAATTTGCCTCTTCCCATCGCCGAATGGTGAAATTATAACCTGAACCGGGATGCGAGCCTTATCCTTACGAACAAACACAAGGTCAAACCCACCTGTAGGAGCCTGGTTTGCAAGGGTTTTTTGAAAGGCTTCATTAATAGAGGCTAACTGATCATTTGGCCAGTAGACAAAGGGTGTCGACTTGCCAAGAAGTTCTTTTTCCTCCCAGCCCAATAAATTGCAGAAGGAGTGATTGACATAAATCTGTTGGCCATCAAAATCAACTATGGCAATTCCGTGGTTGAGCGATGACTCAACTGCCATACGTAATGCCTGTTCTGCAACAAATTTGTCCTCCAGGTGCCTGCGGGCGGTAATATCAAGTGCGGTGGAAAATAATTTCCTGCCCTGGGGCGTATCCAGAACAACACCAGAAAGACTGCAAATTATTTCTTTTCCTGATTTACTGCAGAGTGATACTTCAACCCCCTCTATCTTTCCGTTTTTCAGTAAATCTCCAGTCATCCATTCGCTGTCGCGGGTCGTTATCCAGCCCAATTCAACTGACGTTTTTCCGATTGCTTCCTCTTTGCTGTACTCAGAAATAGCAGAGAAGCTTTCATTCACATCCAGGTATCTGCCAGTGGCAGCATCACTGATGGTCATCAGCAGCGGGCTGCTGTTGAATGCATTGGCCCATAATATTTCACGTTGACGGAGCGCTTCTTCGGTTTTTTTACGGCTGGCGATTTCCCAGGTCAGGTCGGCTAAAATGGAGACATTATGAAGGTCTTTTTCAGTGTAGTCCGTTGGTTTATTGCCAACCCCCAATACTGCAACGATCTTCATTCCATAAAAAACAGGAACAACCATTTCGCGAACAATATTTGCATGACCCGGAGGCAGTCCTTGTTTATTATGCAGTGCAGCGTAATTATTATGTATGATTGGCCGGCTTTCCCTGATACAATCAGCCCACACGCCGGCAAGGGAAATCGCGTAATGTTCCCCTTTCCCTTCAGCCTGACAGAACCCCCTCTTGGTTCTGGTTGACCAGTTTTGCAGTGACAAGGTGCTTTGATCCTGATCTACAAAGTGAAAGAATCCAATGAGGCTTCCGGTTATGTTTTCGGCATGATTAATTGTTTCTTCCAGAACATCATCGAGGTTTCGGTTTTCAGAAAACTGGAGCAAAAGGCCCCTGGCGGTGGTTATTTTTTCAAGCTGTTTTCGTTCTGTAATATCCTGCATTGTTATGGTGCACAAAACGTCATTATTCTGTACCATTCCCGACAGGAGAATGTAACAAATTTCTTTCCCGTCAGGTATTAAACAAACTTCGCAGGTTGTTATCGCCCTGGCCGTGAATACCGTAGCAAGAAAGTTTTGAAAATCAATTTTCGTGTCGTCGGAAACGAACAAATCAAACCGAATTCCTTGTAGTTGCAGGCCTGATTTTCCCAGCATCTGCGCTCCATGCAGATTTACTTCCGAGATGATCCATTCCCTGTTAATGATGAGATAACCGATTGGCAATGAGTTAATAAGTTCCTCTGATTTTCCGGCAAATCCGTTAACAACTTCGATTGTATTGAGTAGTTCCTGATTGACAAGTTCCAGTTCTATCTGGTGAACCTCCATCTCGTGAAGGAGCTTCTCATTTGATTCAGCATGAGCAGGTGATGTTTTTCCTCGTCTCTCTTTTAGCTGTTCCTCTGCTTTTTGTCGCAGGACATCAGGATCTGATTTATTTTCAAATTTCTCCATGGTCGGCAAAATTCAAGCAAAAGAACCAACAATACATATTTAATTACAACAAATGTAATACTTAATATTGCAAAGATTTGAACTCAGGGGTATTATTGTAAAGAAAATGTAAAGTGGAATTTGACTTGAAGGCGGCTGCCGGATTAAATCATCCGGCTTTTTTCCATGATACCCATGCCAAACAGTGCGAAATCATATTTCACAGGATCAACGGGGTCAAAAGTTCTCAGAGATGTAGTCAGTTCCAGAGCAGCTTTCCAGTCGTTCTGCGGACGCTGCAATAAGCCTAATGCACGTGCTGTGCGGCCCGAGTGGATGTCGAGCGGGCACACAAGATTTGCAGGATTAAGCGACGTCCACAAGCCAAAGTCAACCCCGCGGTCATCCTGCCGGATCATCCACCGCAGGAACATGTTGATCCTTTTTGCAGCAGATCCTGCCAGTGGATTCGCAATATGTTTCTCCGACCTTCGCAGGTGCGCACAAGTAAGGAAAATTTCCCTGAACCTGCCGATGGCATGCTCGCTGCCATGATCATTCATTGAGCTGAAAAGCGGTTCCAGGCTGTTGTATTCTCTGTATATATATTGCAGTGAGGTAAGAAAAAACAGGCAGTCGTCGCCATTGAATGTACGGTGAACGAAGCGGAGAAATGGTTTGAAATCTTCGGGCCTGGCGTGCAGCAGGAAATCATAAGGCACATTGTCCATCATCTCCATGAGCCTCATGGCATTCGTTATAATTGATTTCCGGTTTCCCCATGCAATGGTTGCACTGAGAAAACCGGAAATTTCTATATCCTGTTTGAGGCTGAAACGATGTGGAACTGAAATCGGATCTGATTCAATAAAATTCGGCCTGTTATACAGGTCGTATTTTTCTTCAAGAAATGAATGCAGATCGTTTGGCGTCAAATGCGGTTAGTTCACAAGATGAATCGCCTGCAGCAACTCTTTTCCGAGTTCAATGGCTTTTTCGTTCTCAGGAATAAGGGCATGGTGGCGCGCCGGAAGTGATTTTTCAAGGCCTTTGTGAATGTATTCGGGGGCGACCAACGGCTTTAACTTAAGAAATCCGCCCAGGACGATCATGTTGAAAATTTTCGCAAGTCCCCGTTTACCGGCTTCATCAGCCGCTTCAATGGCGTAGATATTTATATCTTTACGTTCAGGCAGCCTGGTGAGTCCGTTTGGATCATAGATGAGCAATCCTCCCGGCTTCACAGTTTTCTCAAATTTATCCATTGACTGCTGATTCAGAATGATCGCGGTATCATAGGCGTTAACGATCGGGGAGCTGATCCGTTCGTCGCTGATGATCACCGTAACGTTGGCTGTGCCACCGCGCATCTCCGGGCCATAGGAAGGCATCCAGCTCACCTCCTTGTTTTGCATCACACCTGAATAGGCAAGGATTTTTCCCATGGAAAGGACACCTTGTCCGCCGAACCCTGCTATAATGATTTCTTCTGTCATCTCAAATTACGATTTTACAAATTACGGTCTACGATTTCGTCACTTTGCTGATTTTCAGTTATACTGCTTCGCCACCAGTTTACTTTGCTGCCTCAACGAGCTTTCCATCCACCTTGATGTCTCCGAGTTCATAGAATGGGAACATGTTGTCTTCCATCCATTTGTTGGATTGTACCGGTGTCATTTTCCAGCCTGAATTGCAGTTGGAGACGATTTCAATAAAACAGAGGCCTTTATTTTCTTTCTGAAGTTCGAATGCCTTCCTGATGGCTTTTTTTGTTTTACGCACATTGCCCGGGGTATGTACCGCTTGACGGGTAACATAATAAACACCCGGCAAATGCGAAATGAGCTCTGTGATCTTCAGCGGATGGCCCATGGTGGGGACGTCACGCCCGTAAGGGGATGTTGACGACCGCATACCGGGAAGGGTGGTTGGCGCCATTTGTCCGCCTGTCATACCATAGATGCCGTTGTTGATAAAGATGACGGTAATGTTTTCACCGCGGTTGCAGGCATGTATGGTTTCAGCAGTGCCAATGGCGGCAAGGTCGCCGTCGCCCTGGTACGTAAATACGAAATGATCCGGCCACATGCGTTTAACCGCAGTTGCCAGTGCGGGGGCGCGGCCGTGTGCGGCACCGATCATGTCGATGTCAAGAAAATCGTAGGCAAGAACAGAGCATCCTACCGGGGAAATACCGATCGTTTTTTCCTGGATGTCCATCTCCTCAATAACTTCCATCAGCATGCGGTGCGCAGTGCCGTGACCGCAACCGGGGCAGTAACTTAACGGACGGTCAACCAGCAGGTCGGTCCTTTTATAAACAATGTTTTCCGGTTTTTGGATTTCGGGTTTTGCGAATTGTTCTGTCATGACTTACCTCCGATAATTTGTTGTTCAAGTGCATTAACTACTTCATCCGGGGATGGAATGATCCCGCCGAATCGACCATAGTGTTCAATTTTCACCTTACACCCAACTGACAGTTTAACATCCTCAATCATCTGGCCGGCATTCATTTCCACCACAAGAATACCTTTAACCCTGTTCCCAACATTGGAAACCTCAATGGCCGGGAAGGGGAATAACGTGATGGGGCGGAAGAGGCCCACCTTTATGCCTTTAGCCCTGGCGAGGTCAAGTGCCTTCTGGCAGATGCGGGCAGAAAGCCCGAAAGCAACAAAAAGATAATCGGCATCTTCACACTGGATCTCTTCGTACAGAACCTCATTCTTCTCCATGAGCTTGTATTTGGCCTGGAGTTTGAGATTTACACGTTCCTGTCCGGCAGGATCAAGGTCGAGGGAGGTAATAATGTTATGGTTCCGGGTTTTTGGCCGGCCGGTAGAAGCCCACGGGCACTGTTTGATAACTTCCTCATCAGTACGCCTTGGAATCTGGTCAAACAGGACCACTTTCTCCATCATTTGACCGATGGCACCGTCGGAAAGGATCATGACCGGGGTACGGTATTCAAATGCCTTGTCGAATGCGAGTTTCACGTGATCGCACATTTCCTGTACTGAAGAGGGTGCAAGGACCAGCATCTTATAGTCGCCGTGTCCGCCTCCTTTTACTGCCTGGAAATAATCGGCCTGTGAAGGCTGGATTGTTCCGAGTCCGGGGCCGCCGCGCGTGATATTCACAATCACGGCAGGCAACTCGGCGCCGGCCATGTAACTGATTCCTTCCTGCATCAGGCTGATGCCCGGACTGGAAGAAGAAGTCATCACCATTTTTCCTGTTCCTGCACCGCCATAGAGCATGTTGATGGAGGCAGTTTCACTTTCAGCCTGCAGCACGACCATGCCTGTCCTTTCGTAAGGCTTTTCAGCCATCAGGTACTCCATCACCTCCGATTGCGGGGTGATCGGGTATCCGAAATAACCATCGCAACCGGCGCGAATAGCAGCTTCGGCAACGGCTTCGTTACCTTTCATTAATCTTAGTTCACCCATTGAGAAATATGTTTTGATTTTTTATTCTGTTGCAACTTTGGCCCGGTAAACGGTGATAACTCCGTCGGGGCAGACCAGGGCACAGTTAGTGCATCCGGTGCATTCGTCATTTACTTTCATCGCAAAATGATAGCCTTTGCTGTTTACCTCTTTTGACATTGCGATGACCGTGAAAGGGCATGCAGCAAGACACACTTCACATCCTTTGCATCGTTCGGTGTTAATTACAATATCACCTTTAATTTTTGCCATATGACAGGGGTTGGATTGTTAACAGATTCACAGGGCGAAAGTACAAAAAATAGTTTAATATCTGATGAATCACTTTTCAGCTATTTCGCTATGCTGTTACTTCGCAGGTTTATTAATTGCTATGGTTTTCCCTGAATTTCTTCAGCCTTTCTTCAAGAGCCGGGAACTGATCTCTCATGACCAGGGAAACGCATGCCCTGATGCCTTCGATCCGTTCGCTTCCGGTAATACTGAGTGCAATTGCGCTTATGCCGTAATAGATGAGTTCCTGCAGCAGTTCTTCCCCTGTGAAGCCGGGATATGCAAAGGTAAAATAGAAGCCATCTGCAATGGGTTCGTCTTCATCTTTGTCGTAAACAAAGGTGAACCCGTTGTCGGTGAACATTTTCTTCATGATTTTTGCTTTGGCACCATATTCCTTGACCGCATCCACAAAATCAAAAGTGCCGTCGTTGGCTGCTTTCAGCATCGCGGCAAGGCCATATTGGGTGGAGTGGGTTGTTCCGGCACTTAAAGCATAAACCGTTCCGTAAATAAGGGCCCTGCCCACGAGATCGGTTGAATAGTACCTGAGCAGATCAGGAGCCTGCATGTTAAACAGGTGGTTTGAAACGATCATCAGTCCGATACGCTGCCCGGCATAGCTGAATACCTTTGAACTGGAGATAAGCATCACGTAATTGTCGGTATATTTTGCAACGGTGGGCTGATAAGGCGGATGACCAGGCTTTGAATAATCTTTCCTGAAATCCATGGCGAAATAGGCGAGATCTTCAATGATGATCACGTTGTATTTTGTTGCCAGCTCGCCTATGATCCGCAATTCTTTATCGGTAAAACAAATCCAGGAAGGATTGTTCGGGTTGGAATAGAGGGCTGAATGGATGTTTCCTTTTGAAAAATAGCTTTCAAGTTTATCCCTGAGTTTATCCCCGCGGTAGTTGTAAACATCAAAGGTTTCAAATTTCTGGCCAAGCACCCTGTGTTGCTGATGGTGTACAGGGAATCCCGGATCAATAAACAGGGTGGTATCCTTTTCAGTGTGGATCTTTGAAAAGGTAAGAAAAGCTGCGAATCCGCCCTGCATGCTTCCCACTGTCGGGATGCAGTTGGCGGCATCCACATCAATATCCAGGAAGAGTTTGACAAATCTTGAGGCTTCGGTTTTCAGCACAGAAGTTCCTTCAATTTCAGGGTAGATGGATGCCACGCCTCTGTTCAGCGCGTCAATTTCGGCCTGGACACCGATCGCCGTGGCCGGCAGGCCGGGAACCCCCATCTCCATCCGGATGAATCTCTCACCCGTCTCCTTTTCTATTCCGTTGATCAGGCGTTTGATTTCACGGATGGTCGCCTTGCCAATACTCCGGATTTTGCTTTCCTGAATGTGCCGTGTTACTACTTCGTAGTTAATGGGGGTGTCCTTCATAAAGTTGTACTGAGAAAACAAGTTAGTGAACTTAATAACAGACAACAAAAGTGGAGAAAATTTCTCAACCTTGCAAAGGTTTTCTGCGTGCTTATATAATATTTTCCTTCAGCCTTGTCCGGGGGTGGATGGGTTGTCGGTTAACGTACCAGGACCAGGTCGCCGGTCAGGGTTTTATTTTTCTGTACAGCGGGGGAAATTTGATAAACGATCATGTAAATATAGTTTCCAACAGGGCACAGTTTTCCTTTATACGTGCCGTCCCAGCCAGTATCAGGTTGCGTTGATGTGAAAACCAACTCACCGGAACGGTCATAAATGTTCATGCTGAATTCCTGGATGTTACGTGAAAATGCTTTAAACGAATCATTGAGCCCGTCGCCATTTGGTGAAAATCCGGTGGGTACCCAGATTACAATTTCACACTCCTGGCCTTTTTTTACAATGATCTGTGTGCTGTCGGAACTTTGACATCCATGGATGTCACTGAACCTGTAAAGAACAGAATGGCTGCCTTCTCCTGCTGTTAAAGGGGCGAAAGTGGTTTGAACGGCCCCGTTGACCAGGAAATCACCGCCGGCAGGTTTTCCGCCTGTCAATTGAAACTGAGCAGCATTGTAACAGGCAGTGTCAAAAGGATCGAGGGTTACCAATGGGATAGGAAATACCAGGATCGACAGGTTTGAAGGCGGCCCTGCTCCGCATTCAGCATTGCTGCCAAACACACTTAAGGTTCCGGCGGTGGCATCTGAGCCGAAATTCAGGGTGATCCCTGTTCCGCTGCCTGAAACAGCCACACCCGTACCTGAATAGTTCCAGGTGTAGGCTGTGGTATTTGAGTCAGGAACAATGGCATAATTTTTTGAAACGATCCCGGCGCAGTGGCCTGCTTCACCACTGATGGAGCCCGGGTAGGAGGGGGCCCGCTTCACCTGGAATGTCACAGCCGGCGCAACCGCACTGGCAACATACCACCAGGAATTGATGGTATTGGTATCACCGGCAGGTTCGTCCCACAAATGGCATCCGAAGGCATCGCTGCAACCTGTGAGGTTAACGGTGTTGCCTTCAGGAATCAGGGTGTCATCCCAGAAAATGGCCGGACTGATCCCGGGCGGACGAACCACCTCAACCTTATAACCATGATCGTTGTATTCAATATCATAAATGGGCAGGTGGGTAATGCCATGGATAAACCGGATCGTTGCAGTGACGGTGGTTCCGTTTTTCACATTCTGGCCCAGTCCGTTTTTACCGTTCCACTGGATGATGTTGTACCCCGAGCCACCCGGATTGGCAAATACGCTGGCTGTCAGTTTTATATCCTGCGGATCAGCTCCAGGGGTTGGATTAATTTCAATAAACACCTCCATGATGCCGTCCTGGTCAACCTTTATCCCCAGGTCAACGAAACCGGTTTCACAATGCGGCGTTGTGAGGATGGGGAGTGTGATACCCGGCTGGGCTTTGCCTGTCGGGAAAATCAAACTGTCGGGGTCGTTTAAAAAGATCTTGTATTGCGGATAGGTATGAAATCCTGTCCTTGACTGCCTGTCAATGTTGATGTTCCCGGTTGCCGAGCACCCGGTTTTGTTGCTTGAAATGGAGAATGTCCCGCCAACAAAACCGTTGCAGTTTATGCTGGTTACGATACTGTCATCCGACAGGATGTACAGTTTCCCCCAAAACCTGTTGCTGGTTTTGGGCTTCATAACCGGGCCGGAGTTGAATTGCCATGCCTTTGACCATATTCTCCCGCTGATCGGCTGGTTAAGTGTATTCGTCACAGTGATGTCGAAATATGCGAATTTGATATAACTGGTAAAGGTATAGGCACTGCCCTGGTCTGGAGGATAAAAGAACTCAAGCGAATAATTTCCAGTCACCGCAGGAACATGCTGTATCGGATCATAGCCTCCGGCCAGGATGAAAGGCCCGGCAACGGCCTCATCATAGGAACTGATAAATCCGGGACCTGACTTTGGAACCAGTACCGGGCCGAATACAATATTCCCGGAAGGATCCTTTAACTGGTACACCACATTCCTGATGGTATCATTCTTGGTTATTTTTCCCAGGCCAAAGAAAATTTTCTCACCCGGGTTTGCAATGTATATATTGAGCCTGAATTCAGGTGCTGCATCAAAAAAAGCAAAATCGTTGCGTGATTTGTCAATGCACAACTGGCCTGAATCGCCCGGGGCGGGCATGACTTGCTTCGTGCCTTCACCGAAAACAGCAAAAGGAAGGCTGAAGGTGAGGAGAATACAGAACCAGGCCACTTTGCCCATGGAAATAAGTTGTTACAGAAGCACGTTAAAATTAACAAATAAACGGAGGAGAATAAAATATTATCTCAGTTTTCATGTATTTTCTTGTCGTGCATCAGTGCAGCGAGCGACATAAGGATCCCCAGGATGATGCCGTAAACCGCGGCAACCAGGATGCGATATCCTTCCGGGAGCATGAAATTGATTGTCTGGGCAGGAATCCAGAAGAGGGGAATCGTCTTTTTAATGACAAAAGTCCAGAAGTCATACCAGTTGACCTCCCTTACCGACTGACCGATCCTCAACCGGGTGAAGAAACCGGAAAGGGTACCTCCCGTGCGAAGAATATGGATGTCGGTGATCCGGTGAAAAGCCATAAACACAGGTGCAAAAATCAGGTTCATCGTGGTACTTACACTGAAGGCTGTAAACAGTTTCATCCAGCTGAAGCCCGGTTCACGAAGGATGTCGGCCGGATTGACGGAACTGAAATGAATGCCCATTGTTTTCAGCATGGCGGGGGCACCTTCGCCGAAAATCACAAACGCCATTTTAATTGAAATACCAAGAATGCCCCATACAATCGCACGGGGAAGGATTCCGAAACCGGGCTTATTGTAAACTCCTTTCCTGATCCTTAATCCGATGCACTCACCAAATGTGGCCAGGATCGCGAACTTGATGAAACTCATGAGATAGGCATGTTCTGCATTTAATGCTTTATATGCATCCAGAACCGGGGCGAAAATGAAGAATGGAAGCAGTACAATAATTACAGCTCCTGTGATGATCAGGTCAGCCTTTTTCATGCCTTAAAAAGTCAGTTTAAACTTCGGGGGGCAAAGGTAGTTTTTTTTTTGAGGGGGGTTAATTGAAGGTGGGGTCGGCAGGGAAATTTGCCCAGATAGCATAGTCAGCGCCCATGTTCTTCAGGTAATTACTCCAGAGAAGTTCGGGCTTGTCGTTAATAACTTCCTTAACTGTGGTTTGTGACAATACCCACGATTTTTCAAGGATCTCCCGGTCAAGCTGACTGGGCGACCATCCGGAATAACCTACGAAAAACCTGATTTCCCGGGGAAGCATGATTTTCGATTTGAGCATGTCGCGGATTTTGTCCAGGTCTCCGCCCCAGTAAAGGCCCTGCATGATGGGCAGGCTTTGTTCAACATCCTCCCTTGTATGAATAAAGAAAATGCTGTCGGTTTTAACAGGTCCCCCGAGGTAAACAGGCAGGTTGTATCCGGAGAAACCCTTGATCACATCTTTCAGCCTTGCTTCAATGGGCTTGTTGATGATTACGCCGAAAGTGCCCTCTTCATTATGTTCCGCCAGGAGGATCACCGATTGCCGGAAATAAAAATCGCGCAATGACGGTTCTGAAATAAGTATACTTCCCTGTTTGGGCTTGATACGCGGTTTTTCCATTGAGTACTTACAATTTTATTAATTTTGCCTTGGGTGATCCCGACAAATATAATACCAAATCATGGCCAGGTCAAGCAGGCAGGAGCATTTTTTTCAGTTAAGGGAAAAATTTCCTTTTTTTATCTTCGAAAAGCAGGAGTATTCGCTCACCGACAGGGGCCTCCATATCTCCTTTACCTTTAATCTTGCCGACCAGTACAAGTTTCACCCTGCGCTTTTTATCCCCAGAAAGGCCTGTTTCCTGCCCGATGAAGAAATTGCTGACAACCTCGGTTTGTACGTCTTCAACATCGGGATGATTGAATTGATCAGTTACTGGAAAGCTGCCTGCCCTCCGCGTGTTATCATTATGCCAACAGGAATGGCCCCGGAACAGGTTGCATGGTGGAAAAAGCTTTATTTTCATGGACTGGGCGAATTTTTTTACCTGAATTCCATTGATGTTAATATAGACAATTTTATGTCGGTTGAGGTTGCCCAGGCAGGATCGTTTGTTGCAGAGACGCACCGCGGTGCGCCTTTACAACAAATGACCAACACAATAATCATCCCCATTGGCGGCGGTAAAGATTCAGCCGTTACCCTGGAATTGCTGGGCCGGTTGCCGGGGAGCATCCCGCTGATCATGAATCCAAGGGGAGCAAGCATAGGTACAATCATGACCATGGGATTCTCGGATGATCAATTTATTGAAATCCAACGGTCTATTGATCCACAACTGCTCAAATTAAACGATCTGGGCTTCTTAAATGGACACACCCCATTCTCGGCCATGCTTGCATTTGTTACGATTCTTGCGGCAAGGCTGACTGGCCGAAATAACATTGCCCTTTCCAATGAATCAAGTGCGAATGAGGCCACCATCGAAGGCACTGATATTAACCACCAGTATTCCAAATCGTTTCAGTTTGAGTCTGACTTCCGGAGCTATGTTCATACATGGATCGGGGGAGATATTAACTATTTCAGTTTTCTGCGGCCTTTAAATGAGCTTCAGATAGCGGCTATGTTTGCCCGGTTTACCCGTTATCACAGGGTTTTCAGAAGTTGTAACGCCGGAAGTAAAACGAATTCCTGGTGTGGGAAATGTGCCAAATGCCTGTTTACCGCAATCATCCTTTCACCTTTCCTTTCCGATGAAAGGCTGTTTGAAATCTTCGGGAAAGACCTTTTGGCCGACAGTGCCCTGTTGCCCTTCTTTGACCAGCTCACCGGCGATGCAGATGAGAAACCGTTTGAATGCATCGGAACTATTGCTGACGTGAACCTTGCCTTATGCGAAGCAATACGCCGCCGTGGTTCGACCGATTTGCCATATTTGCTTATGCATTATATAAGTTCAGCTTCATTTTCGCGTTATAACAGAATGGATTTTAATCTTGAATTGTCAACCCTTTCTGATACGCATTTCGTTATTCCTGAATTCATGCATTTCCTGGTTGAAGAGATGCAAAAAATAACAGGGAAATCTCCGAATACAAGTCTCATCTCATGATAAACCTTATCCGTCGGCGGTTTGCCGGCAAATCTATCGTATTGCTTGGATTCGGGCGGGAAGGACAGTCAACCTACCTGCTTTTGAGGAAGGTATTTCCCGACAAACTGATCGCCATTGCCGACCTGAACGATGGCATCCGGGATAATCCGCTTCTAACCGGAGATAACTGCCTCGAATTTATTACCGGGGAAGGTTACCTGCAAAAAACCTGCACCTTTGATTACATATTCCGGTCGCCCGGTATACCTGTGTGGAACCTGAACTCTTCAGGAAGCGATTTATATGCGGTAAAACCGGATGAAAATGGCGTCTCCCTGAATCCTGGATCACAATTTACATCCCAGACTGAATTGTTTCTTGAATTCTACTCAAAACAGGTAATCGGTGTTACGGGGACAAAGGGGAAGAGTACCACCTCCAGCCTGATTCATCATATTCTGAAAACAGCGGGAAGGGACGCACTGCTTGTGGGGAATATCGGAAACCCCGTTTTTCATTTCATTGACCTGATCACCCCGGAAACGGTTATTGTGTTTGAGCTGTCGTCCCATCAGCTTGAATTTCTGAAACGGGCTCCGAATATCAGTGTTCTGCTTAACCTGTACCAGGAGCACCTGGATGCCTATGAGTCTTATGAAGCATACCAGCTGGCCAAAATAAACATCACGAAATTTCAAAAACATGGCGATTATCTTGTTTTCAATGCAGATGACCGCCTTGTTGAACAGCTGGTTGCACCTTATTTACAGCAAAGGCAAGGTTTTCCGTTTTCGCTGAATGGCAGGTTGTCCAGGGGAGGGTTTATTGAGCATGGTGATGTGTGCTTCTCGGACGGGATAAAAACCACTCCCGTTTGGAAAGTCCACCAGGACAGGTTCCTCAGGGGTGAACACAACCTGAAGAATATCCTCGCTGCTGTTAATGTGGCGATGATTTCCGGTATTAACACCGAGGATATTGAAGACGGTATCGCGACCTTTAAGGGACTGGAACACAGGCTTGAATATGTTGGAGAATTCCGGGGGATCCATTTTTATAATGACTCCATCGCCACCATCCCGGAGGCATGCATGGAAGCAGTAAAAGCCATACCCAATGTAGATACCCTGGTTGCCGGGGGTTTTGATCGGGGAATTGATTATTCCGGGCTTGGGGCCTTTCTCAGTAATTCATCCATCAGCAACATCCTGCTGGTTGGGACCGCCGGCAAGCGGATCATGAAATGCATTGAATTACATGGCATAAATGGTAAAAATGTTGTTCACCTTAACCACTTCGACGAATTTCAACCCATCGCCTTTCAGGTTACCCGAAAAGGATATGCCTGTCTGCTTTCACCGGCCGCGGCCAGTTATGATGAATTTAAAAATTTCGAGGAGCGGGGGATACGGTTCAGGAGACTGGTAAAGGGCGACAGCGCGTAACAGCACAACAGTGAAGGATTTTATAAGAGAAACTTTCTTTTTAAATGGGAGCATGAGACGTTTGGGTTTCCATATCTTAATTGTATTTGTTGCCTTGAATCAAATATGTGCGCAAAAGTCTGACTATGATGCAATTGTGCGCAGGTATATTGAAAAATACAAGGGTGTTGCCATCAATGAAATGAAGGTGTACGCTATACCGGCCAGCATTACGCTGGCCCAGGGCATCCTTGAGTCAAATGCAGGCAGAAGCGACCTGGCAACGCTGGCCAACAACCATTTTGGCATCAAGT
Organism: uncultured Bacteroidales bacterium; assembly: GCA_903959905.1. Taxonomy (GTDB): domain Bacteria; phylum Bacteroidota; class Bacteroidia; order Bacteroidales; family FEN-979; genus CAIVAT01. The sequence goes on along the minus strand of CAJBYO010000079.1, from coordinate 69,161 downwards.
GTCACAAGGAATGGACAGGGCCCACCTTTATCAAAGACGACGAAACCAGGAATGAATGTTTCAGGAAGTACACCGACCCGCTTGAATCTTTCCGGGATCATTCTCAATTCCTAACAACCCGCGACCGCTACAAGGGCCTTTTCAACCTGGAGATGACTGATTATAAAGGCTGGGCAAACGGGTTAAAGGCAGCCGGATATGCCACCAACCCCGCTTATCCGCAATTGCTGATAAAAACAATTGAAACCTTTTCCCTGTCGCAGTATGATGAGAAAAAAGCTGCTATTGCAAACAATACGCGCACGGAAATGAAAACTGCCCCGCAAAATCCTGGCAGATTGCCATATATGGTACTGCGAACCGGGCCCGGATCAAGGGTTGTTTATGAAAATAACCATATCCCGATGGTTATTTCATCTTCCGATGACAATATTTACAGTATTTCAGGGGATTTTAATATTTCAGTGGAGAAACTGCTTAAATACAACGACCTGTCAGATCCTGCATCCATGGTGCCCGGTCAGATCGTATATCTTGACGGCAAGCACCGAAAAGGCAGCAAGGATTTTCACAGCTATCAGGATGGCGAGACACTCTATGCAATTTCCCAGCTTTACGGGATGAAACTGAAAATGATTTACAAACGGAATGGCCTTCGCACCGGCAATGAGCCTGCTGCCGGAACCATTTTACGGCTTCGGTAATCGGTAATTTTTCAGCACCTTGCCTGCCCCGACGATCAGGTTCAGTTGCGCGTCGTTTTCCAGGTAGCCTAAATCAAACGGAGTATTGCCACGGATACCCGACTCAAGTTCGTGAAACCCCTTGTGGTCAAACAGGAATAGCTCATTGGTTTCAGGAACGACATAACCGATCATCGATTTACCACCTTCTCCGTGCAATACAAAAGGAGGGTTGGTTATCTCCCTGCGGAACGCATAGGAATAGATCATTTTATAGTTGCGGTTATAATAATATATAGTGTTCCTGTCAGAAAAAATGAATTCCGGCTGGCCGTTGCCGGTTATATCTTCGTAGAAAAACTTATGCTCAGGGGAAAAGATGTTAAGGGTTACCTCTGAAATTTTACCATTGTCCTGGATGTATTCAATCTTGCCACTTGACCCGGTGGTTATGAACGGGCCCTTTTTATTGGATTTATTCAAATGAAACCCTGACACCGGGGCATGGGTGAACTTTGGACCGGGTGTAATCTGGGGCTCACCGTCACGGTCAATGATCATGGTATTGCCGGTAATGCCTGAAATAATAATATAGTCTTTCCTCCCAACCCGGTAACATGAAACGGGTTGCGTAATCTCTTCCTCCAGGTTTGGTCTTTTCCATCCGTACACCGATACTCCGTTCATGGAAAAGCAATAAACACGATTGTCCTGAAAAGCCACAAGAATTCGGTAATCCCCATTGTTATCCCAGTCTGTTACCGTGATGCCGTTGGTTGCATGCAAAGGAAAGCGCATAGGGAAATTATCGGCGTACCTGCCATCGGCATGAAGAAGGTACAGATGTGTGTCGGTGTTGAAAAGGAGGAATAACGAATCACTGCCAGCCATTTTCACAGGGTGGATTTCTCCCTTTATATCGCCCATGATATGAAGCTTCCAGGCAATACGCCCCTGGGAGTTTACCATGTACAGGTTGTTGGCAACGTCGGTCACAACCACAGCAGGGTTTCCGGCAGTAGTGGTAGGGATGATCATTGGCCTGCCCGTTATCGTTGTATCAAGGCTGGCCTGCCATTGCAACGGCCCGTCTTTTCCAAGGTTCGGATTGTACCTTAAAAAGATGCTTGAGTAGAATTGCCCGTCTGAATTACTGTACTGGAAGGCAACAGATTCAAATTTCCGAAGACTGTCAATCATGGGATTAAGTTGTGCTGAAAGGTCCTGGTTCAGCATCCCCCGCAATGATGGCATGGAGTTGTTTGTGTTGAAGTAGGAGAACACATTTGACTTGTCGGAAAGATTGGCCTCAAAATCGTTAAAGACCCTGTCTCTATTGAGTGTTGCTTTATCTGACTCGGACTCGATTACAGTTTCCAGACCTTTTGGCTGAGCAGCGAAAACGACATAATCGTTTATGAAAGTGAAACAATTCGCTTCCACTTTGCCAAACAACTCCCCAAAAAGAGAAGGGATAAAGGCAGGCAGGGCCAGCCTGTAAATTTTATGCCCTTTGAAAAGCAGGGAATCGTAACGGATTCCCAGGGTGTCTGCCAGGGCAAAAAGTGACGATGACGTTTGGGAAGTATCGCGTGTTTTGAAAGCCGTGAATCCCGTTTCGTCGCCCGATTTTGGGTCCTGGATCACGAAATAGGCACCCTCATTGCCCATCCACGAAAGGAAGTACTCGCTGATATTGAGTTGGTAACGGTCAATCAGCGATATCACATCATTCTGCTCGCCGCTGAAATTTTCTTCCCGCTGTACACGGTTTTGAAACCGCTGGCAGAAGCGAGACGGATCGCTCCATCCATAAGATGTGAAATACAGCGCTTTTTCAGGGATGATTGACGGGATCTCTTTTTTCTGAGGTTTTTGATCCGCAAATAATGAGAGGAACTGCTGATTACTGTCTGTGGCAACAGTAACACCATTGAACAGCAATTCATCCTTCTTGATGATAAGGTCAAATCCGCTCCATTCTGCGAAATTTGAAAATTTCAGCAGGTCGGGGAGGTTTTCTTCCCGTGTAAGTTTTGAAAGGACAAGTGAAAAGAACCTGTAATTGATATAGATGTTGGCATCAACTTTTTTCCCTGCGGTCGCCTGCACTTTGCGGAACCCTGCGGATGTGGCCATCGGCGTGTTGAGAGAAAGGCGGTCGACGGCCCGTTTGACCAGGTCTGCATGAAAACTTCCCATGAAAACACCTTTCAGCACAGCAAAGTAGAAGGCCTCACGGCTGCCGCCCGATTGGATCCGGTGCAGTTTGGTGGTGGAATAAGGTGTTTCGGAGAGGATCGCCTTTCCTGCATTAATTTCATTGATGAAATCAAGGATATAAGATTCGGGATCCCGCCCGCCGACGGAGGCAAGGTAAAGAGCCCCGAAATTGTTCCTGCCGCTCAGAGTGATTGAAACCAGGATGTTGTATTGCTGGAATATTTTGCTGATTTTCTCATTTTTATGGCTGGATGAGTCAACATAATGCAGTTCATTCCTTACAACGTTGATTCCCGGAAACCGTGACAGTGCTTTCCATAGCAGGTTGGAGCGGTTGAGTTCTTCCAGCAGGTTGCCCGCTTTGTTTAGTTGAATGATGATGGCGGTATTACCTGGCACGGCATTGAAGGGTGATTCAGCAGGTCGCTGAAATTTGTTGTACAGGATGAAGCCGAGCCAGCCAAAGCCGGTCAGGGCAACAAACACAATAAGAATAATCAGGAAACTTCTGATGTTTTTCATTGACGGTTTTCTTCAAAAACCGCCGCAAAGGTATGCTGAAGAAATGCATTCTGCGAAAAAAGTTATCAATAGCAGGAGAGGGGGATTGTTAATAGTTTAAGGGGGAGGAGATGGTTGACAAGCGGACAGGCGGACAGGCGGACAATAACCGTTTAAGTCACCCGTCACCCGTCACGCGTCACCCGTCACGCGTCACACGTCACCCGTCACCCGTCACCCGTCACCCGTCACGCGTCACCCGTCACGCGTCACCCCCTGCATCCTGAAGGTCATCCTGTGATACGGCGTGGTGCCAACTTCAGCGATCACCTTCCGGTGTTTTGCCGAAGGATACCCTTTGTTGAGGTTCCATCCGTAAGCAGGATATTCCGCATGAAGATGTTGCATGTACTCATCGCGATGGGTTTTTGCGAGTACTGAGGCTGCTGCAATGGACAGGTATTTTTCATCCCCTTTGACAATGCACTGGTGCGGAATCCCCGGAAATGGGATAAAGCGGTTTCCGTCAATCAGCAGGAACTGGGGTTGAGTTGAAAGTTTCTGAACAGCTAGGTGCATGGCCAGGATTGACGCTTTGAGGATGTTGATTTTATCTATTTCCGGCGCATCCACACTTGCCACAGCCCACGCAATCGCATTGCCTTCAATGATGGGGCGAAGCCGGTCGCGCTGTTTTTCTGAGAGTTGCTTTGAATCTGTCAGGATTTCATTCCTGAAATCACGCGGCAGGATCACTGCCGCTGCAAACACAGGTCCGGCGAGGCAACCCCGACCTGCCTCGTCACATCCGGCTTCGGTCAGGTCGCTTGTAAAGTGGCTAAAAAGCATACGACGCGATTCATTGATGTTTGTGTTTTTAACCCTTGAATTTGCTTCCTTTATTGCCTTAGTATTCAAAGATTACATTCTTCATAGTGACAGGGTTTTTGTTGGCCCGGTCAATTGTAGACAAGGTTATGGATAAACAAATTATTCAGCAACACGCTTAAAAAATAGATCATCAGTATCATTTCCGCCACCCTTGTCTTTTTGAGGCCGATGAGTGTCCCGGTAATCACCATGGCCAGCGCGGGCATGGCCAGGGCGGGGTGAAAAACAGCCATTGACCTGGAAAAGATAAATGACAGCAGGGTGAAAACAAAAGTCCATAATAAAATGTTGGTCTTAACCCTGATCTCAACAGTCTTTTCAGGTCCACTCCCGAAAAGGAAAATTCCCCATAGGGCCAGCAATACCGTAAACCCGCACAGGATATAGAAATCAGTGTGGAATGGATTCGGGAATACAAAAATATGGCTGAAAAAAGATGAAAAGCTGAGGGCATTCACAATGAACTCATCGTACCAGTAATACCACACCGACAGGTAGAGAAAAGGGGTGATGAGGCCGATGAACGCTGCCATCCATGCCCGCCAGTTGCCTGCCCTGAAAACAAGGAAACTGATGATGACAAACACAAACCAGAGGATGAACGGCAAATAGAATAAGCTTGCAATGGCCGTGAAAAAGCCTGCTGCAAAAATGCGGTCGAGATGTTCGGGTTTATTATACGAGATCAGCAGGTGATGCAGGATGAGGATCATAAAACCCAGCGCAATATTGATCGGGTTAAGGGTAAGCTGGTCGGGTAAGAAGCTCATCATCACGAGGAATACCAGGGCAGAGAGCGATGAGTTCTTGAGCACAAGTTCATGTACGCTCAGGATCCTCGTAAGCCAGTAGGTTTCAGCCAGTATCAATAAAAACCCAAGGATGGTGGCAGCAAGCGGTGAACCATGCAGAAGGTTGAATACGATGACATAAAGGGGAACAGGGCCTTCAGGAGCAGGCATTCCTGGAGGACCGAGGAATGCACTGAACCAAAGGCATAACCCTGTGATTGCAATAACCAGGTACTGGATGAAGAAGCTGGATTTAAAGAATTTTATGAACACGAAAAAGGCGTAAGTATTAAGTTTTAAGTGTTAAGATTTAAGTGAGGTCAAATCCGATGTCGGGACGGAAATTTTTACCCTTGTAGTTTATTTTTCCGATGCTTTCATAGGATTTTTCAAGTGCCTCCTTCATTGTTGCTCCTACGGATGTTACAGCGATTACACGCCCTCCGTTGGTTACGGTGCTTCCTGTTTCAGGATTGGCCGCAGTCCCGGCGTGAAATACATAACTGTCAGTGACCATCTCCGTTCCTGTAATGACGGCCCCTTTTTCATATTCCCCGGGATAACCTTTTGAAACAAGCATGACCGTGGCAGCGGTTCGTGGGTCGATTGACATTGTGGTTGAATCGAGGGTCTTGTCTGCAACTGCCCTGAACAGTGCCACGAGGTCATTTTTAAGCCGCGGGATGACCGATTCGGTTTCTGGATCGCCCATACGGCAGTTGTACTCGATCACAAAAGGCTCATCGCCGACTTTCATCAGTCCGAAGAAGATAAAACCGTTATAGTCTATCCCTTCCCTGATGAGCCCTTCCATGGTGGGCACGATGACCTTCTCCTCAACCTTCTGCATGAATTGCATGTCTGCAAAAGGCACAGGGGAGATGGAGCCCATTCCGCCGGTGTTGGGTCCTGTGTCGCCGGCCCCGATCTTTTTGTAGTCCTTTGCCTCCGGGAGCAACTTATAGCTTTTTCCGTCGGTGATGACAAATACGGAGAGTTCAATTCCCGAAAGGAATTCCTCAATCACTACTTTCTGAGTGGCATTTCCGAATTTTGATCCCAGGATCATTTCAGTGAATTCGATGATTGCCTCATCAATGGTCTGGCAGATGATCACCCCTTTTCCTGCAGCCAGACCGTCGGCTTTCAAAACATAGGGGGGAGAAAGTTGTTGGAGGAAAGAAATACCATTCTCTAATGTTGCCCGGGTAAAGGTCTGGTACCGTGCTGTCGGGATACCGTTCCTGATCATGAATTCCTTGGCAAAGTCTTTGCTGCCTTCCAGCTTGGCGGCGTGCCTGCCCGGACCGATTACAGGAATATGTTTTATGGACGGGTCTGCCAGGAAGAAGTCGTGGATTCCATTTACCAGCGGATCTTCCGGGCCAACAACAACCATCTCAATCTGATAGGCCAGAACTGCCGATTTAACAGCATTAAAATCGTTGACAGACAGGTTCAGGTTTGTTCCTGTTGTTGAAGTGCCTGCATTTCCAGGGGCAATATAAAGGCGGGACAGGAGCGGGCTTTGGGCGAGTTTCCACGCCATGGCATGCTCGCGGCCTCCCGAACCAAGCAGAAGGATGTTCATAAATAATCAGGATTTAACTGCTGTTTCAATGGATTCCCATAGCCGGTCGGCTGTTTGCTGCCATGAGAACATGTCTTTGCGTCGCCGGCCCCGGACTATAAGTTCTTTTCGGATGCTGTCAAACTGATAGGCTTTGTATAAAGCTTCCTCAATTGATTCAGGATCAAAAGGATCTACAAGTAAAGCGGCATCACCTGCCACTTCCGGCATGGATGTTACATTGGAGGTGATCACGGGGACGTCGCTACGGAAAGCCTCCACAATAGGGATACCAAAGCCTTCAAAATATGAAACATAGGTGAGGGCAATGGCACTTCCGAGCACCAATGCCAGTTCCTCAACATCCAGGCGGCCCGTGAAAATCACATCATCAGAAAAGACCATGCGGTTAAACGCGATATCAATGTCCCTTGTCCACCATTTCTTCGCTCCCACGATGAGGAGTTTTACTTCAGACGGGTTTGATTTCTTGAACAGGTCAAAAGCCCTGAACAGGTTCACAAGATTCTTCCTGGGATGAAGCGACCCGATAAAGATAAAATAGGGCAGTCCGTCGCTGAATTCCTGGCGGGTTGCCTGTTTAACCTCTTCTGTAAGGGGGTGATATGCATCGTTTGCTCCGTCGTAAACTACATCAACCTTGGCAGGTGAAACATTATACTGCTTTACAATATCTGCCTTGGAAAATTCAGATACTGTTGCAATGCGTGCCGCTTTGGCTGCATATTTCGGGAAATACTGCCTGTAATAGCGCCGGGTCCAGTATGGGATGTCCTGCGGGTAGTGCTCAAAGTTGAGGTCGTGAAAAACGGCCATTGATTTAACCGGGGTTTTGAGCGACAGAAATCCGTCGGGGGATAAAAACAGGTCGGGCTTGATGCGCTCCAGCAATTTTGGGATGGCGATCTCAAACCAGGTATAATACAATACCGGATGACGGGCATGAGGGTACTGAATGATTGGGGTTATATTGTCGGAAAAAAGGAATTCCGGATCAAACTCACGATCAAAAATAAAGTAGAACTGATGCTCCGGATGCTGGGTGGTGATGCGCTTTAATGATTCATAGGTAAACCAACCGATCCCCTCGAGTTTGTTCTGAATTAGCAGCCGGGTATTGACAGCGATGTTCATTAATTTTCTTAACTTTGTAGCAAATATCTGAATTTTTTTTGAGTTATCATGAAAAGTTACCGCTACCGGTAACTTTTATTTGTCTTTGATGCAGCGGAAGTTCCTGACAAACCTGGGGTTACTCCTCTTTTTAAATCTTCTCATAAAACCCATCTGGATTTTTGGGATTGACCTAACCGTGCAGCGAAATGTTGGGGTAGGGGCGTATGGGTTCTATTTCGTTATTCTGAATTTTTCCTTCCTGTTCAACATCATCCTTGATCTTGGCATTACCAATTTCAACAACAGGAATATTGCCCAGCACAACCACCTCCTGAACAAGCATTTCTCAGGCATCCTGGTGCTTAAACTTCTACTCGGGCTGACCTATGTGGTGATCGCGTTCGTCGGAGCCTACATCCTGCATTACAATGCAGCACAATTCAGGTTGCTTGGCTGGCTGGCGTTCAATCAGTTCCTGCTGTCATTCATTCTGTACCTGAGGTCAAACATATCAGGTTTCATGATGTTTAAAACAGACAGCGTTCTTTCTGTTCTTGACCGCGTGCTCATGATCCTTTTCTGCGGCGTTTTGCTGTGGGGGCATGTAACATCCTCCTCTTTCAGGATCGAATGGTTCGTTTATTCCCAAACCGCTGCCTATTCAATCACTGCAGCACTCGCATTCCTCATCGTTGTTAAAAAGGCGCGGTTCCGCAAGTTGAACTGGAACTGGCCGTTTTTCCTCATGATCATGAAGCAGAGCATGCCGTTTGCCCTGCTGGTATTGCTGATGACCTTCTACAACCGGCTTGATCCGGTAATGCTTGAATACCTGCTGCCAAAAGAGATCGGCAATGAACAGGTCGGCATTTATGCTTCGGGTTTCAGGCTGTTGGATGCAGCGAATATGATCGCCTATCTTTTTGGTGTGCTGCTTGTTCCTATTTTCTCCAAGATGCTGAAGAAAAGGCAGCCCATTGAGCACATGCTGAAACTGTCGTTTACGCTCATCATCACCCTTGCAGTTATTGTTGGCTTTGGTTTGTTCTTTTACAGCTACGAACTGATGGATTTACTCTATGATACACACATTCAGGCATCAACGAATGTATTCAGGTTGCTGATCCCGGCATTTATTGCCGTTTCCACCACCTACATTTTCGGCACCCTGCTGACAGCAAACGGAAATCTGAAACAACTGAACATCATTGCATTCTCAGGCCTGGTGATCAACCTGATCCTTAATTACCTGCTGATCCCGGTATACCTGGCTACCGGTTCCGCGATTTCAAGCCTGGTCACGCAATTCGCGATGGCGATATTACAGGTGATGATGGTTCAGCGCGTATTTAAGTTTAAGGTCAATTACCGGTACCTGCTCACACTTCTGGCTTTCCTGGTTGGGGTAATCACCTTTAACCTGGTTTCAAAAATGTTTGTCATTCACTGGGGGTTTCTCCCGGAACAAAAGCTCTGGGCAGGCAATTTCGGATTGATGCTGCTCGCCTGTGTCATTCTTGCTGTTATTTTACGCCTGTGGAGTTTTGGTTCCATGATGAAGATATTACGTGAAGACCGCTGATAATTTGGCCTTCCCCCGTAACCTACGTCGCCGCTTTCCGTATAAATTAATACCTTTGCTCTCAATTTTGAAAAGTTTTCTATGGCCAACCAATTAAAAAAAGGAGAAGATTTTGATTCTTCGAATCTTATCATCTTTCTCTACAAATGGCGAAAACCCTTGTTCATTGTCATGCTTGCAGCACTCGCGGGATCCTGGTTTTTTTCATGCCCGTGGTTCATAACTCCCAAATATAAGTCAACAGTGATTATGTTCCCTGCGAGCAGCAGTTCCATCTCCAAATCTTTGCTGAATGAACAGTCGGTAAAAGGCCAGGATATTACTGCATTCGGCGAAGACGACCAGGCTGAACAACTGCTGCAGATACTGAACTCTAACAGGATCCGCGACAGGGTTATGCGTAAGTTCAACCTGATGCGGCATTATGATATTGACAGCACCTCGGATGTAAAGTATTCAAATCTTTTCAAGGAGTACGACAACAATATTACTTTCAGGCGCACCGAATTCATGGCAGTGCAGGTTTCGGTTTATGACAAAGACCCTCAGATGGCGGCAGATATTGCAAATACCATTGCCTCCCTTCTTGACTCGGCTAAAAATGACATGATGCGCCAGCGTTCCGTTAAAGGGTTCCAGGTTGTTGAAGCCGAATATAATTCAATGAAGGCGGAGAAGGATAAAATTGTTGATTCGCTGATCAGCCTTGGCAGCCTTGGTGTGAATGATGTAGAGTACCAGTCGCAGGTGCTCAACCAGCAGTTAGCCATTACCATCATGAACGGGAACCGTACGGCGCAGGCGGCACTGCAGAAGAAGCTTGACGTTCTCGGAAAATATGGCGGGATTTACATGGCACTGAAAAATTCACTTGAATTTAAAACCGAACAACTCATCCTGCTGGAAACAAAATTTAAGCAGGCCAAAGTGGATGCAGAGGAGAGTCTCCCCCAGAAGTTTATTGTAAGCGATGCCTATAAAGCTGAGCGGAAATCGTACCCGATCAGGTGGCTTATTATAACGGTTTCAACCATTGCCGCACTCTTTATGTCAATCATCGTGATCATGGTCATGGAAAAAATATCGGACTACAATTCACATAAGAAATTTCAGCTCGGACAATCATAAATAAAATCCAATATATGGACAGTTTCTTCAACAGTAAAAATATAATTGATATCGTGCTCAAATGGAAAGTACAGTTACTGGTTGTGGTTATTGCTGCAGTCATACTCTCTGTTTTCTTTTCAAGCCCGATATTCATCAAACCACTTTACAAGTCAAATTGCCTGTTGTATCCATCCAATATCTCGCCTTATTCCGATGAAAGCGAGACTGAGCAAAGTGTTGAAATATTTCAGTCAAGGGATATCCGCGATTCCCTTGTGAAGAAATTCAACCTGGCGAAACATTGGGGAATTGATTCAGCATACGTCCATTTTGAAAGTACGCTGGTTTGGGAATACAGCCAGCGGGTTCATGTCAACAAAACTCCGTTTGAAGCAGTTGAAATCGAAGTTCTTGACCAGGATCCTGTGATGGCCCGCGATCTCATCAATGCCATGCTCGATGCTTATAACAAGAAGATCAGGACGATGCATAAGCAGAAATTCGGTGAAGTTGTGTCCAATTATAATTATATCATGGGGGTGAAGAAGGGCTACCTGGATTCACTGAAAACCCGTGTTGAAGAGTTGGGAACCAAGTATGGGCTTCTTGAATACCAGGCACAAACGCGTGAGGTGCTTCGTGCCTACCTGAGTACTGGCGGCGGATCGGTTCGCTCAGCAGAAGCAAAGGCCATGAAGAAGAACCTGGAGGAAAAAGGTGGTGAAATGCTGATGCTGTCTGAGATGTTTCGTTCCGAGGCCGGAACGTTCAGTGCCATGAAACTTGATGCTGACCGGGCACTCCTTGATTACAACCGCGAATACACCTATGTAAACGTGCTCAGCAAACCGTTTGTTGCAGATAAAAAGGCATATCCGATTCGCTGGCTCATCGTGGTGTTCAGCACCATGGCTGCATTCTTCATGGCCATTCTCATCATTGGACTTATTGAACGCGGCAAATTCCGCGGCCTGTCAACAGAAGGCAATGAAGGATAAAATTGCAGAAATGCGTAGTTACCTGACCGGAAGCAAGCAGAGGATCACCATCCTTTACGTGCTGAGTGCGATATTTATCGGATTCAACTGCTTTCTGATCTACCGTGAGGTATACTGGCTGCTTTTCTTTCCATTGTTCCTTGTAATCCTTTACCTTTACTTTTATTCCCTTGACAAGATTCTGCTGCTGATAACAGCATTGACTCCCATTGCCATCAACATTACCCAGTTTGAGTTCAATGTTGGCGTTTCTATCCCCTCCGAGCCTCTGATGCTGGGAGTGCTGCTGCTTTTCATAATCAAAATGTTCTACAGCAATGACATTGACCAGAGAATCTGGCGGCATCCGCTTACCATTGTCATCGGGCTGCAGCTCGTATGGATGCTGATTACAAGTATCACCAGCGACCTGCCCCTGGTGTCGTTTAAACATCTTCTGGCCAGGTTATGGTTTGTAATCCCGTTTTATATCCTTGGAATTCAACTCTTCAGGAAACAGTCAAATATTAATTTGTTTGTCTGGTTCTATACAATACCGCTGATCGTGGTGATCGCTTATACCACCTATAACCATTCACTGTGGGGCTTTGATGAACAGCCCGGACACTGGGTGATGGAACCGTTTTATAACGACCATACCGCCTATGGCGCCATCCTGTCGCTCTATGTACCTCTTTTCTGCGGGTTTGCTTTCAGTAAGGTCTATTCAAGGACAACCCGCTTTTTTTCATTTATCGTACTGATGATACTCCTGATGGCACTGGTTCTTTCCTTCTGCCGTGCAGCCTGGCTCAGTCTTGTGTTTGCAGTGGGCGTGCTTTTCGTGGTACTCTTCAAGATCAAGTTCAAGTGGATCGTGTTCGTAACAATTATCTTTGGCATACTGTTTTACCTCTTTTCTTTTCAGATCCTCGACAGGCTGGAGAAAAACAGGCAGGGACCGTCAGCGAACTTTGTTGAACACCTGCGTTCCATTTCGAATATCTCTACTGATAATTCCAACCTGGAACGCATCAACAGGTGGCAATCAGCCCTCAGGATGTTTGAAGACAGGCCTGTATTCGGTTACGGGCCCGGAACATACCAGTTTGAATATGCACCTTTTCAGCGTGCGAAGGAGAAAACGCTCATAAGTACGAATGCGGGAGATAAAGGCAATGCGCACAGTGAATATATCGGCCCGCTTGCAGAACAGGGGTTACCCGGTATGTTGCTCGTGTTTTTGCTTGTTGCCGTTTTTATCAGGGTGGCTATGCGTGTTTACCGGCGGAGCCGTGACTCCGAGGTGAGAATGCTTACGCTGTCACTCATGCTTGCACTTCTGACATACTTCATGCACGGAACGATGAATAACTTTCTTGATACGGATAAAGCATCAGTGCCGGTATGGGGATTTTTGGCTGCCATTGTGGCGCTGGACCTTTATTCTGGTAAAAAGGAAGATGTTGGGGTGAGGGAAGCGGATGAGCAATGAGCAATAAGCGCTTGCCCATCCAATGAAATTCTCAGAGTAATTAGTGCTGGTTTATCTGAGTTTATGCAGGAGATCGGGCAACATTTTCAGGGCAGCAACTTCTCTCCATTTTTTCCTTGCTTCAATGGCAGGCGCTCCCCAGTAGGTTTTTCCTCCTTCAAGGGATTTCTCAGTGCCGGAACCGGCTAAAAGCACAGCCCCTTTGCCGATTACCAGGTCTTTGTTGACAAGTACACTTGCCCAGAGAATTACGTCATCCTCAATTCTGGTTACACCTGCAATGGCACAAAATGCGCCGATAAGGCAATTTCTGCCAATATAGGTGTCGTGGCCAACCTGTACATGATTGTCAAATTTTGTACCCTGCGAGATGATAGTATCTCCCGAAACACCTTTGTCAACGGTGCACAGGGCGCCAAGTTCCACCCTGTCTTCAATGATCACACGGCCACAGGATTCGAGTTTCTTGTAACCGTCGGCACGTTTCTGGTAATAATATGCATCCGCCCCGATTACGCAACCTGAATGGATGATAACGTTATTGCCGATTACTGTATGGTCATAGACGCTGGCATTGGCATGAATAATACAATTTTTGCCAATGGTAACGTGGTTCCCGATGAAGGCGCCCGGCTGGATAACTGTTCCGTCCCCGATTACAGCGCCTGGACTGACAGCACTGACGGCTTTTTCAAAAGGGCGATAACGCGTTGCCAGGGAAACATAATCGTCAAACGGCTTATCGCTGATGAGCAGCGCTTTACCGGCAGGGCACTCCACTTCCTTATTGATAAGGATGGTAGTGGCGTTGGAATTCAGCGCTTTATCATAGTACTTCGGATGATCAACAAACGTAAGGTCACCAGCTTCTACCATGTGGATCTCATTTATTCCCGTGACCAAAAAGTCAGGGTCACCAACAGGCTTCGCATGGAGCATTTCAGCAAGGGCTGAAAGTTTCAAAGGGCTGGGGAATTTCATCTGGACTGTTTTAAATCTGGAGGAAACAGTAAGTAGTTTGTTATTAGACTTTCACGCGCTCTGAATAGTCACCGGTGCGGGTGTCAACTTTGATGGTTTCGCCCTCTCCGATAAAGAGGGGAACCTTGACAATAGCACCTGTTTCAACTGTACTGTCTTTCAGTGTGTTGGTGGCGGTGTTGCCTCTCATCCCGGGCTCTGTATAGGTGATCTTCAGGACGACGAATGGGGGAAGCTCACAGGTAAGTGCTGTTTCTGTATCAGCGTGAAACAGAATTTCAACTTCCTGGCCTTCTTTTAAAAACTGTGGTGCGTTAATAAGGGATTCCGGGATATAAATTTGCTCAAATGTTTCGGTATGCATGAAATGGTAATCGGTGTTTTCCTTGAAAAGATACTGGTATTTTCTGCGTTCCACGCGGGCAATTTCAAGTTTTGCACCTGAATCAAAGGTGTTGGCAATTACCCTGCCATGTTTCAGGCTCTTTAATTTGGTACGGATAAATGCCGGGCCTTTGCCGGGTTTTACATGCTGAAATTCAACAATACTGTATAAATCATTGTTGAATTCAATAACAAGTCCATTTCTGATATCTGCTGTTGTAGCCATAAAAATATTTTGACGATTGTTTTAAAGGGCTGCAAAATTAGTTAAAAATCTTGAATTAAATGTGTTAATTTTGCGCCCGAATTGAAAAATAAGGCATACCCCGGTTGATGAAACAGCTTCTTAAACAGCTTCTGGCAATTTTCCATATTTCGGTAACACGCAACCAGAAATACGATGCATATACCAGGAAAATTATCAGGAAAAGTCTTAGACCGGATTCGAATTGCATCGACATCGGCTGTCATAAAGGGGAAATCCTTGACCTCATGATCAAAGGCGCCCCTAACGGGCGGAAAATCGGTTTTGAGCCTATCCCGGAACTTTTCTCCTTTTTAAAGGAAAAGTATTCCGGTGATTTAACTGTCTCCATCTTCTCCACTGCATTATACGATCAGACTGGAACCACCACATTTCAGCATGTGCTCAATGCGCCTGCATACAGTGGGATCAAGAAACGGAAGTATGACGGAAAGCAGGTTGAAATAGATCAGATCACGGTTGAAACCGGGTTGCTTGATAATATGATTACGGCCGATCAAAAGATCGACCTGATGAAAATTGATGTTGAAGGGGCGGAGTTCAAGGTGATGAAAGGTGCAGTGAACACCATTAAGAGATGCAAACCCGTCATCATTTTTGAATTCGGACTTGGTGCCGCCGATTTTTACAACTCATCTCCCGGGGAACTCTTTACCCTGCTATGCAATGAGTGCGGCATGAAAATTTCAACGCTAAAGTCCTATGTTGACCATGCTCCGTCACTAACCGAAGAGCAGTTTTGCCGTATGTTCAACGAAGGAAGAGAATACTATTTCGTCGGCCACCCATAGCAAGAATCAGAGTTGATCTCCCTGACAACGACAATTAACGCCATTTGCCGTTTTGCCAATTTGCCATTTTGCTGTTTCGCTACTTATAATCCTCAATTTCCAACGCCCTGCTCGCAAACCCCGACTCTGTCTGATGCAGGTTTGAGCAGATGATCATGGTGCGGTTCCCCCTGAAATTGTTTACAAGCCCCAGGTACCAGTCGATGCCTGCCTTGTCAAGGTTCATCGTAGGCTCGTCCAGAAGGATAAGCGGTACGTCGCTGAGAAAAGCCAGTACCAGTTTAACCCGCTGTTTCATGCCCGATGAAAATTGCCTGATCTGCTTGTGCTTCATGGTGGGAAATTCAAGCAGTGCTGTAACGGAAGCACTGTCATACCCCGGATAATAATGCTTAAAAGAAAAATGAAACCGGAGCATCTCCTGCAAGGTGAAATCTTCAATAAGTTCAAGATAGGGGGCAACCATGGTCAGATGGCGGAAAATGTCATCCCCGGGAATGATCTTTCCGTTGAGGGTATACGTTACGCTGCCGGCAGTGGGATGAAGGTTTCCTGAAACAACCTGTACCAGGGTCGATTTCCCTGATCCGTTGCGGCCTAAGATGGCGGAAACAGTATTATCTTCAAAAGTGAAAGAAACATTGCGGAAAATCCACTCAGTGTTGAATTTCTTCCCTATTTGCTCAAGCTGGATTTTCATTGGTTGAATTTACCTGGCTGCCCTTTCAGGCAACAGTGGAAGGAGTGCTATTTTTCCCGGAATTTGGAATAGCCCTTCATGATTCCGCGGCTTGAATTCGCAATAAATGAAAGGATCTCATCGCGTTCGGGAGTAGCTTCAACTTTGGCCTCAATGATTTCAACAGCCTGCGAAACATTGTATCCTTTGATGAAAATGATCCTGTATATTTCCTGGATCTTGTTGATCACATCGGTTGAGAAACCCCGCCTGCGGAGCCCGATTGAATTAACTCCCACATACGACAGCGGATCACGGGCGGCTTTGGTGTATGGAGGTACATCTTTCCCGACACCCGACCCTCCGGCAATAATAGAATGGGTGCCGACATGACAGAACTGATGAATAGGGACAAGTCCGCCAACAATAGCCCAGTCATCAACAATGACATGCCCTGCCAGCATCGCGGCATTGGCAAGGATTACATTGTTGCCGATGATGCAGTCGTGCGCCACATGGACATAGGCCATGAGCAGTGTGTTGTCGCCAACCACAGTTTCATAGCTGGCCTTGGTGCCCCTGTTGATGGTCACAAATTCACGGATGGTTACGTTGTTCCCGATCTTCACGATCGTGTCTTCACCGGCGAATTTAAGGTCCTGCGGAATGGCAGAAATAACTGCCCCCGGGAATATTTTACAGTTCTTTCCGATCCGCGCACCTTCCATGATGGTGACATTGGATCCGATCCAGGTTCCCTCTTCAATAATAACGTTCTTATCTATTGATACAAAGGGCTCAATGACCACGTTGGCGGCCACTTTTGCCTGGGGGCTTACATAAGCTAAGGGTTGGTTCATGACCTAAAAGTTATTTTCGCTGAATTTGTGCCATCATTTCGGCTTCCATGACTATTTTATTACCTACATACGCCACACCTTTCATGCAGATCAATCCGCGGCGCATCGGGGCAGTAAGTTGATTGAAAAACACGAGTGTGTCGCCGGGAACCACCTTATGCCTGAATTTGACGCTGTCAATCTTCACAAACAGGGTGTTGTAGTTCTGGGGATCTTCAACCATGTTAAGAGCGAGAATACCGCCTGTTTGCGCCATGGCCTCAATTTGTATGACTCCGGGGAGTACTGGTTCGTCGGGGAAATGCCCGACAAAAAAGGTCTCGTTGATGGTTACATTTTTAACACCTACAACATAATCCTTTCCCATTTCAAGGATTTTGTCAATGAAAAGAAACGGTGGGCGGTGTGGTAAAATATTTTTGATCTGGTTGATGTTGTACAAAGGTGTCTTGTTGAGGTCAAACTTAGGCCCTTCCTCCGGGCGCAGCTCCTTCTTGAGCTGCTTCTTGATCATCTTGGCAAACTGCACATTTGAATAATGTCCGGGCCTGGTGGCGATGATATGCCCCTTGATTGGCATTCCCACCAGGGCAAGGTCGCCGATGATGTCAAGCAACTTATGCCTTGCAGGTTCGTTCGGGTACTGCAGTTCAAGGTTGTTGAGTATGCCCTCTTTCAGTACCTCAACTTTGGGTTTATTGAAAAGGTGGGCCAGGTGGTCAAGTTCGGTCCGCGACATTTCACGGTCAACAAAAACGATGGCATTGCTGAGATCGCCCCCCTTGATCAGGTTGTTGTTGACGAGGTATTCCAGTTCGTGGAGGAATACGAATGTTCTGCAAGTTGCGAAATCATTCTCAAACTGGCTTATTGAATTCAGTGTGGCATTTTGCGATTGCAGTACCTTCGATTCATAATCAATCATCACCGAAACCCTGAATTCATTTGAGGGGATGGCAATCATCTCCACCTTCTTCTCTGCATTCAGGAAAGTGATGTTTGATGTGACTTCAAAATACTGGCGCAGCGCTTTCTGCTCCACGATGCCGACTTTCTTTAAAGCCTCTACATAAAATCTTGAACTTCCATCGAGGATTGGCGTTTCAGACTGGTTAAGCTCAATAAGTGCATTGTCAATTTCAAGTCCTGCGAGGGCAGCCAGCACATGTTCAACGGTGTCAATGCGCACCCCGTCCTGTTCTATGCTCGTGCCGCGGGATGTGTCAACAACATGTTCAACATCGGCATCAACAAGTGTCCCGGTGTTCAGGTCAACCCTGCGGAATTTGTAACCATAGTTCTCAGGTGCCGGTTTAAATGTGATGACAACCTGGTTCCCTGTGTGTAGTCCTACTCCTGAGATGCTTACAGGAGCCTGGATCGTTCTCTGTTTTTTACTCATGCGATTTTTTCAATTGTTTTTCAATAGAGTATATTTTCCTGACGATTTCATCAAAATTGCGCCAGTGTATGAAATTGCGCCTTGCTTTGGCGATTGGAATGGCTGGAGAACCAAGTACGATAGAGCCTTCCTCGGTAATGCTCGCTTCAATTCCTGAACCGGCACCGATTTTCACATCGTCGGCTATGGTGATGTGCCCGACAATGCCAACCTGTCCGCCGATCATGCAGTTTTTGCCAATCCTGGTTGAACCACTGATCCCGGTTTGAGCTGCAATCACCGTATTCTCGCCAATTTCGGCATTATGGCCCACCTGGATCAGGTTATCCAGTTTAACTCCTTTCCTGATGATGGTAGAGCCAAGGGTAGCCCTGTCAATGGTGGTGTTGGACCCGATCTCCACGTAATCCTCAAGGATCACATTCCCAAGCTGGGGGATTTTCTGGTAATTGTTCCCCGCAACAGGGGCAAAACCAAATCCGTCGGAACCGATGATGACGCCGGAATGCAGGGTACAGTTGTTCCCGATGATACATTCATGATATATTTTCACGCCGGGATATAAAATGGCATTTTCACCGATGGTGACATTGTTGCCCACAAAGACCTGCGGATAGATCACGGAGTTTTTGCCGATCACCGCGTTTTTGCCAATTACAGCAAAGTCTCCGACCGATAAATTTTCACCAAGCCTTGCTGATGCATCAATGGACGAATGTGCTGAAATTCCGGTGTTCAAAGATTTTGACTTGTCGAACATTTCAAGCAGGGTGGCAAATGAAGAATATGCATCCGCCACCCGGATAATCGTTCCCTGGACGGGCTGCGTGGCAATAAAATCTTCGTTGACAACAATAACCGATGCCAGCGTATGATAGATAAACGAGGTGTACTTTGGGTTGGCAAGAAATGTCAGTGTTCCCGGCTTTCCGTCATCAATCTTCGAGAGGTTTGAAACCTTCGTTTCAGGGTCACCCTCAACGGTGCCTTTCAGAAAACCGGCAATCTGCTTCGCAGTGAATTCCATCAATTAGACTTCGTAAGTTTTTTCTGGATAAAAAGTGGCGCAATTTACCGAAATTTTCCGTAAACACCCATGCAAATTTTTCAACAGGCGGGTTTACAGTGGGTTGTAAAATGGAGCTATGGTATTGGTCTCAAAACTGACACACAATGCTACCTGATCTCCTTCGGGTAGCATAGCACATACTTGCTCACGGTGGTGGGCATGACCGCATTGTTGAGTTGTTCGGATGCTTTTGAAATGTCCATCAGCTCATTTGATTTGCCTTTTATCATGATCCGCTCATGCCGTGGGTCATACGCCTTATTTTCAACTTTGTCGCAGGTGAAATAGTAGGATACATCTTCAGGTGCAAGATGACAGGCCTCTATTGTCTTCTGACGGATACTGTTTACATATTCCTGGTCAAAGGGGCTTGTTTGCATTTCAACCCTGAAAAGGTTGCGGTTAACAAGTTTTGTACAGAGGTCCGACAGCACCTTGTCATGGTGGCTGGTCCAAACCTTCAAAGAGGTAAATACATCAAAATCATCGAGCAATGCAAACTGGTCAAGCCACTTGCGGTCTGTCCTGAAGTTATCTCTGGTGGGGTTATTCCTCAAAAACAGCTCGAATGGCGGTGTTGCAAAAAGCACGTCGCCCTGTTCCCCGATATGTTTTGCACGCCTGAGGAGGTTGACAAGGAGCTGATCGGCAGCAATAACGGTTTTATGAAGGTAAACCTGCCAGTACATGAGCCGGCGGGAAATCAGGAACTTTTCAATGGAGTAGATGCCTTTATCCTCAACCACCAGTTCATCGTTGTGCACGGTGAGCATCTTGATGATCCGGTCATAACTGATAACCCCTTCGGCTACGCCGGTGAAAAAACTGTCCCTGGCAAGGTAGTCAAGGCGGTCCATATCAAGCTGGCTTGATACAAGCTGATGAAGGAATTTCTTTGAATAAGTATCGTTGAAAATCGCATAGGCCATGTCCAGCCGGCCGTCAAACTGGCGGTTTAACTCAGCCATGAAAAGTTTGGAAAGCTCTTCATGAGAAAGATCCCTGACAATGGAAAGTTCAAGTGTATGGGAAAACGGGCCGTGCCCGATATCGTGAAGCAGGATCGCCAGGTTAAGCCCAACCGCTTCTTCGTGTGTTATTTCAATATTTTTGGAACGCAGAACCCCGACCGCCAGACCCATGAGGTGCATGGCTCCCAGTGCGTGCTGAAAACGGGTGTGCTGGGCCGATGGGTAGGTGTAATGGGTAAGTCCGAGTTGCTTGATCCTCCGCAGCCGTTGAAAGTACGGATGCTCAATTATGTCAAAAATCAGCGCATCGGGAATGGTGATGAATCCGTAAACAGGATCGTTGATGATCTTTTGCTTGTTGGTGGTATACAAAATCGCCTGAATTTTGTTAAAATAATATAAAACAGCCGCGCCGGCACAATAAAAACAAACTTACGACATTTATTTAAGCAAACAATATCTATGGATAAGATCGCAATTTTATGGGTGGATGATGAGATTGACCTTTTAAAACCACACATTATTTTCCTGAAAGAAAAGGGCTACGATGTTGAAACGGTGAACAACGGCCACGATGCAATTGAGATTATAAAAAGCAAACCCTTTGACATTGTGTTCCTTGATGAACAGATGCCCGGGCTGTCGGGAATAGAGACCCTGATGCGTGTCAAGGCAATATATCCTTCGTTGCCTGTGGTGATGATCACCAAAAGTGAGGAGGAGAGTATCATGGAAGACGCCATCGGCTCGAGCATTGCCGATTACCTGATCAAACCAGTAAAGCCCAACCAGATCCTGCTTTGCCTGAAGAAAAACCTGGAGAACAAGAAACTGGTAAGTGAGAAAACAACGCACCAGTATCAGCAGGAATTCCGAAGCATAGGTATGGAGATCAGCAACAGGCTGAATTTCGAGGAGTGGACTGAAGTTTATAAAAAACTGATATACTGGGAATTGAAACTTGGCCAGCTGATGGACGATGGCATGAACCAGGTGCTGAAAATGCAGAAGGATGAGGCAAACCAGGTATTCTGCAAATTTGTTGAGCGAAATTATGTTGACTGGATAAACGGGAAAGGACAGGATAAGCCGGTACAGTCGCACACCTTGCTGAAAGAAAAGGTTTTCCCGCTGATGAACGACAACAAACCACTGTTTGTGATCCTCATTGACAACCTGCGTTTTGACCAGTGGAAAATGTTGCAGCCCATTCTTGAAGATTATTTCCGGGTTGAAAAGGAAGAAATTTACTACAGTATCCTGCCTTCCGTAACACAATACGCAAGGAATGCCCTTTTTGCAGGACTTCTTCCGACCGAAATAGAAAAAAAATATCCGAAATACTGGATAAACGAAGATGAGGAAGGGCCAAAGAACAATTTTGAAAGTGAACTGCTGGGTGAACTTCTGAAACGCTATGGGAGGGATGTGAAATATTCATATTACAAGGTTCTGAATCAGAGTTACGGAAAAAAACTGGTGGAACTGATGCCCAACCTGATGGTAAACAAACTCAATTTCATTGTTTACAATTTTGTTGACATGCTGTCGCACGCCCGAACAGAAATGGAAATTATCCGTGAGCTGGCCGACGATGAAAAGGCATACCGGTCGCTCACTGTGAGCTGGTTTCAGCATTCACCGTTGATCGACATCCTGAAATACCTGTCGGAAAAGGATGTTAATGTTGTGATCACCACAGATCACGGTTCCATCAGGGTTGATAATCCTGTGAAGATCCTTGGTGACAGGAATACCAATACCAATCTGCGTTACAAGACAGGACGTGCATTGAAATTTGAACAGAATGAAGTTTTCGAGGTCAGGAATCCTGCCGATATCTTTCTTCCGCGAACAACAGTGAATTCATCCTATGTGTTCAGCCGAAGCAATGATTTCTTTGCCTACCCGAATAACTTTAACTACTATGTGAACTATTATAAAAACACCTTCCAGCATGGTGGAATTTCAATGGAGGAGATATTGATTCCGTTTGTCACATTAAAACCGAAGTAAACAAATTAGCAGGTCTTAACTGGAAACAGAAAAGCCGCCCCGGATCAACGGAGCGGCTTTTTTGTTTTGGTTTTGTTCGTGACCTCTTATTGTTTGTTTGGCTGAAGGCTTGGGAACAGGTCATAACGGTAGGTCTGTCCGGTCAGGAAAGGGCCTGCAACAAAGGCCGGTGTTGTAAAGAGCTCATATTCGCAGATATAACGGTCTCCATATTCTGCTCTTACAAGTTTTGCAACCCTTACGCCTGAGGCAGGTCCGCGTTCAAAGAATTCATATTTGCTGACACCCGGTACGAAACGCTGAGCTGGAGCAATCAACTGACCGTGACCGTCGCGGATCTCGATAAGATAGGTATTGCAAAGTGGTTTTTCAACCGATATCGATACATTCACCTGGTGACGGATGCCCTTGTTCACAGTGCCATCGCTGGTTATTTTTCCAATGGCTGATGCGAATGTTGAAGTTACGGCTGCGAAGATCAGTACTAAACTGAGAACGGTGTAAATTTTTGTTGTTTTCATGGCTTTGTTTTTTTAAGGTTAGTTGTTGAGTTTGATGATGTAAAATTACAACAGACGGCAGGGTGGATTCAAGCGCTGAAATGCCTGATCTCACTGCGGATTTACACATTTTCAGCAACGTAAAGGAACCGACGCTCACAGCGTATTTTTACGCAAATGATAGCGGGAATGAAGGTTTGGCGGGGTTTAAGGAAGAGCGAAAATCAGGATTGTTCGGTCTCCGTATGTGCTTTTTTTCGCACTTTCTTGGTGAAATAAAGCGAAGCTCCGAGGGAGATGGCTGCAAGGAAAAGGAATGCAAGCACCCTGTACCCCGTTTCAAGTTTCGACAGATCAACAAAGAAGAGGTAAAAGCCTGTGAAAAGTACGGTTGCAATGGCCATCCATCTGTATTTGATGTTTTTCAGGATCAGGCTCATCGTGAAGAAGAAAACCGCCGCACAGGTCCACGACAGGGTTACATATTGTTTAGGAACAACATGGTACAATGCGAAAAGGAGGGTAAAGAACAATGTGATCAGGTAAGTATTCCTGATCATGTCTGTCTGGAGTGTCAGGCGCTCCTTTTTCCAGTTGATGACCCGGGCACTGACAAATGCGGTAATGACAAAAGCAAAATTGACTTTATTCACCGGGGGATAAAATGCCATTTGAAAGATAATGATGCTAAGGAACAGCAATGTGTTCATGACCACGATAATCCTGGAACGGAACCAGAGCGCCCACGAAAGCACCAGGAGGCTCTGAAGGGCAAGTAACCACAATGCGTCGGGGAGTTTCGAATAGCCGTAAACCGCAACGCTCAGTGCCATAAAACTGTAGATGGCGTAAAATGCCGGATCAAATACCCTCGTTGTGCGGTATTTCAGGAAAATGGAATACAGCAGGCAAACACCGGCAATAAATGAGAAAATCCAGACGTAACTGGCTGCATAAAAAGAAGCAATCACCAGCAGCAGGGTTAAGGAAAAAGTCATGCCGTTTATGATGGTGGTGGCCGGGTAAATGCTGTCGGGAAATAATCCGCGCTGCCTGACCATCGGGACCAGGGAAAAGATTGTGCCATAAATAAACAGGCATACAAGGTTGAAACCGTGGGTGCCGAATGCGCCAACAGGGTGCCCCATCACAGGATTATTAACTAGCCATACACATTGCGTGATGTAGACTGCAAACAATACAGCCAGCATCAGTTTCCACCAACCGTTTCGATGGAGCAGAAAAACAGAATATCCTGCAGTGATGGCAATGGCAGGGAGGCTTACATAATGAATGTCTGCGAACAGGGATGTTGCCAGGGCTGAGAACAATGAGATGACTGCGAGCAGTTCTGAATTGTTGCGCAGGGCCAGGTAGCTTTGTGCCACGATGACTCCGAACAGCAGCGTTAATACGATTCCTTTAACCGGGATTACCGGGTGGTCGATAAAGAAGAATAACTTTAAGGTGATGTAATACAAGAGCAGCTGGGCACTGAGGTTGAGCATGAATGAAAGGTGGGAGAATGAATTGCGAAGGTACCACCCAAGGAAAAAAACGCCGCCGACTGCAGCGTATCCGACTAAGCTGGCCAGGGGGCCATTGAGATAATTTCTGGCGAAATTAGAGAGGAAGGCAACGCCAAAAAGCAGCACCAGGCTGCCAAACCATGCGAGGCCGTATTCAAAGATATTTGATTCTATTAATCCTTTGTCAACAAGGTCCTCTTCATTTTCAGGATTAACAGCAGATTCAGGTTGGTATCGTGCCGGCTGAGCCGATGCCATTCCCTGAATTGCAATCTTGTATTGTCCTTCTATCCGGTCAATCCTCTGTTCAAGCAAATTAATTTTTGACAGTAATTCGCTGATGCCGGCCGATTGATCCTGGTTTTCCTGTGACATCTGATTACGCTTTATTTGGCTGCCATGGTCCTGATATAGTTAACAATTGCCCAGCGTCCGTTATCTTCAGCAATGGTTTTCTTGAAGGCAGGCATTTTGCCTTTTCCTTCGCTGATCTGGAAGAAAATCTCACCGTCGGTCATTGCCTGGAACTTCTTGGTTGAAAAATCGCTGCAACCAACGTCCAGTGTGGCGGCTTTTGGTCCGTCGCCAAGTCCTTTGGGGCCGTGGCATGATTTGCAATGTTTTGCATAAAGTTCCTTCCCGTCAGCAACACTTTCCTTGGTAACTGCAACAGGATTTTTTGTTGTCTTGAATTTAGCCGGGATATTCCAGCCACCTGCTGTTTGAGCCTGCATTACACTTGAAATTGAAAAAGCTGCAAGCAGTACAGCAGAACAAAAGATTAATTTAATCTGATTTGTTTTCATAAAATCTCCTTGTTTAGATAATGATTATAATTGTTTAACGAATAATATGGCAAAGGTAAGAATTATAAAATTGACTATGATTTTCCCAAATGTCTGATCCGGAAAACGGTGAAAATAACATACATATAATGAAACCACACAAGTGACAGTAAAACGATGAGGGTGTAAACCATCCAGAGGGGTGCATCCGTGTCACCCAATCCCCTTTCAATGATGTTCGCGGGTGGTAAAGGTTTTCCCCAGTTAATGGTCCCGCTTACCTCAACATTTCCATATTGCTCGTTGTCCTCGATTTTAGCCAGGAGGGTGAGATATCCAAGCTGGTTCCCCGGCACGCTGGTCGGAAATTCAATGCTGGTTAGTCCATTCACAAAGGAGCTTTTCCCCACATTCATCAGGCTGAAGGTTCGCGGAACATAAAACTGTATGTCAAGGTTTTCAACAGGAACCCAGTTGTTGCTGGCATCCAGTTCAAAAGCTTTCAGATTTGCAACTTTATCGGCCTCCTGTTGATTGAACGACATTTCCAGCCTTAACGGTTTTATGGAGGTTTCGCCGGAAGCTGCCGGGTATTTATCTTTACCAGCAAAAGTTGCCTCAAAAGAATAGATGCCTTTATCACCGCCTGATGTGAGAATCTCCCCTGGTATCTCAACAGAACCCTTACCCTTTTTATTCGTTGAGGCTGTTCCCAAAGCAGTCTCCGTATCACCCTTTTTATATTTAAAAGTGATTTCCATTCCCTCAACGGGGGAAAACTTTCCTGATTCCTTTGAACGCAGGGTGGCTGTGAGTTTCTGGGTTGAGTCTATATGGAAATATTCCAGTTTTAAAACTGTCTGCAATTCGTTCCCTTCCTGGGAAAAGGCAGATGTAAACGGTGACATGAGCAGGAGGATGAGTAATCCGGTGACCACGGTATCACTCTTCTTTTTCTCGCGGATAACCTGTTTCATCTGCTTTTCAAAAACAATTTTCCTCAACCTGGAATAGTCCTTTTCTTCACCTGTTCTCACGACAGGCAGGATCGGAATGAACTTTGAAAACAGGTAAAAGAGCAGAATAAACATGGCAATGCCGGCAAAAGTAAGCCCCCATTCAACCCAGGTAGCCGAGTATTGGGCGTATTCAGGCCGCAGGTCATGCAACGGCAGTAAAGGTGATTCAAGGGTGGGGATGATGATCAGGTAACGTTTTACCCACATGGCAGCCACCGCAATCGTCGCAGCTACTGCTATTGAATTTATGTTTCTGAACTTTGGAACAGTCACAATGATGATTGGAACAAGAACACCCAGGAAAGCGGCAAAGATGAATTGCAACAAATATTCATCCGGACTGAACAACCTGTACAGCACGTCCATATCCCATTTGATGGAGCCGTACCAGCTGGTCAGGTATTCACTGAAAGTGAAATATCCGTAAAGAGCCCCAAGGATGATCATGATCATGCCAAGGTAATTGAAGTGGATTTTGGTTATTTGTGATTCAAGGTGATAGATCTTGCGGAAGACCCACATAACCATGATGAGAACGCCGGTTCCGGAATACACCGCTGCGACAACAAAGTAGGGCGCGAAAATCGTACTGTGCCATCCCGGCCTGAGGGTCATCCCGAATATCCATGCAAGCACGGAGTGAACAAGGATGGCAAGCGGAATGATGACAATTGAAAGGAGGTCGGTTGACAAGTTGAGCAGTTCCTTTTGTTTGGTCGTATCCTTATACCTGACAGACAAGAACCTGTAAATGGGATTTCGCCACTTTGCTACCGTTACCGGGTTGTCGCGGAGTATTGCGAGGTCGCGGATCATGGCCAGGTAAAGAAAGATGATACTGCCCGACAGGTAAGTGGTAATCGCGATTACGTCCCAGATGATCGGTGACTGGATTCTGCCAAAAAGTATTAAGTTAGGAAGCCGGTCAAGCCTGCCGATACATAATAATATATAGGTAGGGCCGATCATCGTGGAGATAACAGTGATCACCTCCGCCATCCTGATGATCGGTGTCCGCCATGGAACCCGCAATAAATGCAGGATACCGGAGATTAATGCACCGGCGTAGCTGATCCCGATAAAAAAGATGAAATTGACAATGTAAAGCCCCCAGACTACATTGTCCCTCATCCCGGTTACGATATGGCCGTCTGCCACCTGGATGTACAGGCAATAGAGCCCGAAACAAATAACCAGTAACAAAAAGACAATTACAGCGATGCCTTTTTTGTTCATGGTTTCAAGCATGGGCTTGAAGGCAATCAGATTCTGTTGTGTTTTTTCCTCCTCGTTCATAGGTAGTTTTTTTATTCAGTGATCCTGGCTTCTTTTTTATACAGGGCAATTTCTTCTTCGCTTAATCCCTCAAAACCTTCCTTGTAGTCAAAGGCACGGTCAACAGGCGGAAGATAATATACACTGGGTTCGGTTCCCAGTTCTTCCATATACCGGTAGGCTGCCCGGGCATAGAGCATTTCGCTGAATCTTACGGTATCTGTTCCGTTTGTGACCGAATCCTCATTTTTGTCGCCATAATAAATTACCCCGTTGGGACAGGAAGTGACACACGAGGGAAGTTCGCCCTTTCTGACCATGTCAGGGCAGAAGTCGCATTTGCTCACCGTACCTACCTTGGGAGGTGTACTTGTTTCCGGGGAGTATTTGCCGGGATTGGCTGCATCAGGTATCTTCGGTTCCTCCCAGTTGAAAACCCTGGAAGAATACGGGCAGGCAGCCATACAGAATTTACAGCCGATGCAACGGTCATTGTCAATTAAAACTATACCATCGGTGCGTTTGAAAGTAGCACCCACCGGGCATACTTTAACGCACGGGGGATTGTTGCAATGCAGGCATGGTTTTGGGAACCAGTATGGTGCCTGGTCTTCGCTTTCACGCAACAGATAGAATTTAATCCACTCCATCTGGGGTGGCAGAAAATGCATTTTCTGGCATCCCTCAAGGCATTTCCTGGCGTTTCGGCACTTCGCAAGGTCAATGACCATCACCATTTTTTTATTTGGGAGGCCTTCCCTGGCTTCAAGGTTGCCTGCCGGCTGACAGCATACATGCCCTTTATCCACTTCAACCAGTTTACCGTCGGGGGTAAGGAGCTTAATTTTTTCACCGGTTTCTTTGTTTTCCGGTTCCCCAATGGCCGATAAAGCGCTCCCGCCACCGGCAATGAGCGCCGTGGCTCCGGCGGCAATGCCCAGTTTAAGGAAGTTTCTGCGATTTGACGAATTGTGTTTCATGGTGCCAGACGTTCGTTTATTCAACTTGTCAAATCTACCTTGATAAATTTTCAGTCTTGGCACTCTTTTCCGGCAATTTTGACACATAAATGTGGATATTTAATGTTTGCAAACCGGAATTAAACATTAATAAAAGTTGATATATATCAATTTTGCGTTAATTTTATGCACTCAAAAGCAAAAACATATTCCTGATGTCGGAGTATTTTGAAAAATCATCTCGGAGTTGCGAAGGTTGTCAATGCATGGCGCCTATCTTTTCCTTTTTAAACAAAGAGGAATTGAAACTCGTGGATGCCAACAAGATCCATGTTAATTTCAAGGCAGGGGAGACCATTAAAAAGCAAGGCACTTTCATGTCCCATGTCTTATCTGTAAACAGCGGGCTTGCGAAAGTGTATATTGAGGGGATTGAAGGCAGGTCGTCCATACTGAGGATCGTAAAACCTACCAGTTTCATTGGAGGGCCCGGGATCTATTTTGATCAGCGCCATCATTTTACTATTACTGCGCTTACCGATTCAGCTGTTTGTTTCATCAACCTCCAGGTTTTTAAAGACATTCTGAAAGGAAACCAGTCCTTTGCAGAAGAGTTCCTGCGGGATTTCAGCCGGGATGTTTTGCGGGTGTACAACCGTCTTATCTTCCTCACGCAAAAACAGATGCCGGGAAGAATGGCCGATGCTTTGCTGTATCTCCATGACGAGATTTTTAACCTGCCCAGGTTTCCAATGATCCTTTCACGGTTTGAGCTGGCTGATCTTTCGGCCATGTCGCGTGAGAGCGCTGTTAAAATTTTACGTGATTTTCAGAAAGAGGGACTTGTGAAAATTTCAGATCATGAGATGGAACTCTTTGATGTGGAAGCACTCCGTAAAATCAGCCGGATAGGCTGACCTTATTCCTGTTTGGCTGTTTCGCCATTTTTTTGTATCTTCGTCTAAATTTTATACCCCATGGAAGAACCCCGTCCGGATTTTATGCGTTTATCCCAGGTCGAGCGACTTATGCCATTGGAAGAGACTCTGGAGGTTGGACGTCAGCCAAGTAAATTATTGATCGGTGTTCCAAAGGAGGTTTCAGTTCAGGAAAACCGTGTATCACTTGTTCCTGATGGTGTGGCATTACTTTGCAGCAACGGGCACCAGGTAATGGTGGAGGCCGGGGCCGGTGTTGCCGCCCATTTTTCAGATCACGAATACAGTGAGGCAGGAGCACATGTTGTTTATTCTCCCGGGGAGGTCTTTAAAGCCGATATCATCCTCAAAGTGGGCCCTGCGAATTGCGAAGAAATTGACATGCTCAGGCCAAAGCAGACGGTCTTTTCAGCCATCCAGGTTGCGATGCAGACTGAGGCCTATTTCCGTGCATTGCTTTCAAAGAAAGTCACAGCCCTTGCATTTGAAACCATCCGCGATAAAACGAACCAGCTGGCCATCATTCGTGCCATGAGTGAAATAGCCGGCAGTACCTCCATTTTCATTGCCGCCGACTACCTGGCAAGTCCCGATTACGGGCGGGGCGAGATGTTTGGCGGTTTCACCGGGATAACTCCTTCGGAGGTTGTAATTATTGGAGCAGGCACAGTAGGGGAGTTTGCCGCCCGCTCTGCCATTGGCCTGGGGGCACTGGTGAAGGTGTTTGATAATTCTGTTTATCGCCTGCGCAGGCTTCAGAGTAACCTTGGCATGCGTGTTTTTACCTCCATACTGCATCCGAATGCCCTGGTTGAGTCACTTCACACCGCCGATGTCCTGATCGGTGCCATTCATGCACGGGAAGGCAAAACCCCCTGCATCATCAGCGAAGAGATGATCAGGCACATGAAAGACGGTGCTGTTGCCATTGATGTCAGCATTGATCAGGGGGGGTGTTTTGAAACATCAAGGCCTACCACACATAAATCACCTGTTTACAAAGTACATGGTGTAACTCATTATGCAGTACCAAATATTCCTTCCAAAGTTCCGAGAACTGCCTCACAGGCACTGAATAATATTATTGTTCCGATTATTCTTGACATCGGATCTGAAGGGGGTATTGAAAACCTGCTCAAGCGCGATTACGGAGTGAGACAGGGAGTATATATATATAATGGTATACTCACAAACCAGTTTATAAGCCGATCCTATAACCTGCCATTTCAGGATATCAGCCTGCTGATGGCCGCTTTCCATTAACCTGATTTGCCGGCTCAAGAATGAAAATTTCCAATCGTATTGTAACAGTTAACCGTACTCCTGTTTTTTCCGGCAAAAATGTGCTCACGGAGATGGAAGGCATGATCCGGAACCTCCACCCGACTGGTGTTTTTATCCTTGTTGACCCAAATACCCAAAAACATTGCCTGCCGATTCTGACTAACCGTTCAGGGTTCTTTGACAACTCCCGTATCATTTGCATTGATGGGGGAGAGAACTCAAAATCACTGGCAAACGCTGAAAAGATATGGCAGCAGCTCCTTGAAGCCGGGGCCGACCGTTCCTCCCTGCTGGTCAACTTGGGGGGGGGCGTGGTCAGTGATCTGGGTGGTTTTGTCGCTGCAGGATACAAGCGGGGAATAAGGTATGTTAATGTTCCTACTTCCCTGATCGGACAGGCAGACGCTTCTGTTGGGGGTAAAACTGCTGTCAATATCGGGAACCTCAAGAACCAGGTTGGTTTCTTTTACGCTGCGGCAGGTGTATTCATCTCGCCCGAATTTTTGAAATCCTTGCCGGCCGCACATTTGCGCTCAGGCCTTGCTGAAGTTGTCAAATGCCTGCTGATTGGTGATGAGGCAGGCTGGAACCGGCTTTCCGGACATTCAGTTGATGAATTGCTTCAGTTGCCGCTGGATGGCGGGTTCTGGTCAAAACTTGTCCTTCATGCTGTTCATTACAAGAACAAACTTGTTATGCGCGACTTCCGGGAAGCAAACCATCGTAAAGCACTCAATTTTGGTCATACAATAGGCCATGCGCTGGAAAGCTTCTCTATGCAGCAGAACGAAACGGCACTTTTACACGGGGAGGCTGTGGCTGCAGGTATGATATGCGCCTCATACCTTTCCTTCATAAAAACCGGGCTTCCCGGTTCCGCCCTGGAAAAAATCACAAAATACCTTGTTTCGGGATTTCCTCCTTTTCCGGTTGACGAAAGTTCCATCCCTGCGCTGATGGATAAAATACATCAGGATAAAAAGCATAACAACCGGAAAACACAGTTTTCGCTTATATCAAAGCCGGGGCATCCTGTAATCAATGTGGAATGCAATGAAGAAGAGATAACAGATGCTGTCAGGTATTACAATTCCGCACTCAAAGGGTCATTTTCCCCCGGGGATTAATGCGGTCGATACTGTTCACTAACCTCATGCCGGATGAAATCAATAGTCGTAAGTAAGTCAGGTAAAGAGCTTCGGGGTGTCATTCATCTCCCGGCATCTAAAAGTATCAGCAACAGGGTGTTGATCATTAAGGCATTAAGCGGGGTGGATTTTGAGATCGGAAACCTCTCTGTGGCAGACGATACGGAGATGTTGCAGAAGTGTTTGTCTGCAATGGTCCAGGCGGGCCTGCAAAAGAAGGTTAGGGAATTTGATGTCGGCAATGCCGGAACAGTGATGCGGTTTCTTACTGCTTACCTCGCAATGCGGGAAGGGAAATGGGTGTTGACCGGGTCAGAGCGAATGAAACAGCGCCCGATCGGCATCCTCGTTGATGCCATGAAACACCTGGGTGCCTCCGTTGAATACCTTTCAAAACCGGGTTATCCGCCTTTGCTTATTAATGGCAAGGCACTGCATGGAAAGGATGTTACTGTTGATCCGGGCATCAGCAGCCAGTTCACAACGGCATTGCTGCTCATCGGGCCATATCTCCCCGACGGACTCACGGTCCACTTGAAAGGCAATGCGGTGTCACAACCGTATATAGATATGACAATCAGGTTGATGAGACTCTTCGGCGCCAGTGTTAAGAAAGGCAAAACAAGGATTCATGTTAAACCCGGGAAATATATGCCTGCTGATTATACGGTAGAACCAGATTGGTCATCAGCCGCTTTCTGGTATGAGGCAGCTGTGTTTGCTGATGAGGTTGACCTTGAATTGCCCGGGTTGAAATTTGACAGTATCCAGGGTGATGCTGTTTTGCCTGCCATTTATCAGAATTTTGGTATCCGTACCGAATTTTCTGATAAGGGGATCCGTCTCACAAAGGTCAACACCAGGGTCGATGGCTTTTATTTTGATTTTTCCGACTATCCGGATATAGCCCAGGCAGTCATTACGACCTGTGCCGGTATTGGCATCAGGGGGAGATTTGAAGGGGTTCAGAGTTTGCAGATCAAAGAGACCGACAGGCTGCGGGCTTTACAAAGTGAAATAGAGAAACTGGGGTTTGCTGTTAGCATGCATGGTGACGGTCACACCGTCAGTGCCATTGAAATCCTTCCAAAAAAGCCGGTTTTTCCAGCCGGCCTGACCTTTGAGTCGTATAACGATCATCGGACAGCCATGGCCATGGCGCCCATTGCACTCAAGTCAGGATCTCTGAAAATAATTAATCCGGATGTGGTTGTTAAATCTTATCCTCAATTCTGGAACCATCTCCGGGATGTTGGATTTGAAATTCATTAAGTTTAGTTCTATTCACCGAATCTCCCGTTCGGAAATCAACTTTTTCTTTTACTGCTGGCATCCTGCTGCATCACTCCAACCTGTTTGATGGGAGAATGGCGTAAAATCGGATTGTCACTTCCCGGTATTAACTTCCTGTATTATAAAGCTGTACTTGAAGTATCATGCTGTTTTCTTACGGATTCCGGCAGTTTCATTGTGTGGTTTTCAACAATTGCTTTCCGGACAATTCACAAATATCTTTGATGTAGATAATTTCTTTGTTTTTCCTATTTGAGGAGAACCCGGAGTATGGTATTTGTTCCAAACCAATTAATGGGTCAATTTGATGAAAAGAGTTTTATTGTTTTTTGTCTTCTGCTCGGTTACGGGGTTTCTGTCGGCCCAGACAGTGATTACGATCGGACCCGGAACGGACTCACAGCCATACCCCTTTAATTTATGGGGAGGCTACGCCCGTTCCGCCTCCATTTACACATTGGGGGAGATAGGTACTTCTGGCGTGATCACTTCACTTGCCTGGAATGTTGTTACTTCAGATGTGGAGTCATGCCCGGTTAAGATATACCTTGGACACATCTCAGATGGCAGCTTGTATTCAATCTCCTGGGGTGACCTTGTTGACGGGGCCACCCTTGTATATGATGCCTCGGTTAATTTTCCCAATACCGGATGGAAAACGATTGACATTGCTGATTTTGTTTATAACAGCACCGGCGGGAAAAACCTGCTTGTTCTGTGTGAGGCAAATTACGGAGGGAATGGTGCACCGAGTTATCCGTTCTTTTCTTATAGTTACAACCCTGATATGCATGAATACTGGCAGCAGTATGAAACGCCGCCCACCGATCCCGGTATAACTGATCCGTTGCGGCCTGATATTCAGATTACCTGGGTGCCCCTTACCACTCCGCATCCACCGTCAGGTTTTATGGCACAAACTGCCGGTACTGGTCAGATTGACCTTACATGGAAGAAAAATGCGGCCAGCAACAATGTGATGATTGCTTATAATACAACAAGCGTTTTCGGCAATCCCGCCGGAACCTATGTTGCCGGAAACAGTATTGCCGGGGGAGGAACCGTTATATACATTGGCCCGGCATCAGGTTACAGTCATGTAACAGGTTTAAATCCTGCGACCACCTATTATTACAGGGCCTGGTCAGTCCTGCCTCCGGTTCCCGGATATTCTGTTGGAACAAACACTTCTGCGACGACCCAATGTGTTGCCTTGCAAAGTTTTCCGAATATCACGCAGTTTGAATCGGAAACTTTTCCTCCTGTATGCTGGACCATCGCGCAAAAACCGTGGGTGCGAAACGGTAGCGTCAGTGCATTTGGCACTGGAACCGGGTCTGTGTATGCCAACTTCTATAATATAAATATTCCTTCCGGGGCTTCCTTTGACCTTGTATCTCCTGACCTGGATCTTTCCGGTCTTTCAAATCCGGTGGTATCATTTGATCATGCGTATGCGACCTATTCCACGGAGGTGGATATTCTTGAATTATGGGTTTCGTATGATTACGGGGCGTCCTATTCACTTTTAACCACCTGGCCCGGCGGGTTAAACGGTTCTCTGAACACAGGAGGGCAGTCCTACACATCCTTTGTGCCGACGGCCGGCCAATGGGCTTCAAAAAGTTATGCGGTTAATCCTGGCGTTACCAAATTTATTTTCCGAGGAATCAGTGCTTTAGGAAATAATTTATACATTGACAACATTACAATCAACGACCAGGCCATCATCTGGAACGGTTCGGTTTCAGCGCAGTGGAGCAATCCATCAAACTGGACGCCCAATGCAGTACCTGCGTCAGACCAGAATGTCATCATATCGCCGGCAAGTCCGAATTTCCCTGTTGTGTCAGGTATAACAACGGGCTGCAGGAATCTCCTGATCAAATCAGGTGCGATGCTGACAATCATTCCCGGGGCTGTATTAACCCTCACCGGAGATTTAACAATCCAGGATGAAACTGCCACGATTCCCGGAAAATAGCTGATATGATGAAAACAAAAGCAATTTGTAGTTTGGGTGGTGTTTTTATTAACAATCTTATGTTGAAAAAGCATTTGTTAGGGTGTGTAAGGCTGGCATTTGTTCGGTCAGAAGTTTTAAATACAGAGCTGTTAACTAAGAATATATGATTTTTACTGCTATTTCAAACATCCGGTTTACCACAATAAATATTTCTGGTATTCATCAATTGCGCTTGCCATTTTCAGTCATTATATTTGTTATGCATTAAAATATGTTATTGTTAGTGCGCTAACAGAAGAAATTACGGATAAAATCACATTGCGAATTTTCCTTGAATTGTAAATGTTTCAAATTAATATGTGTTAAACAATAATTATTCACCCCAAAACCCAAAACCCAAAAATCATGAAAACAATTTCAAGACTATTCGTATTAACATCATTGCTGATGATGTTCGCAGTTGCGGCGCAAGCGCAGGTGACTGGATCAGCAAGCACTGAAGCGACGATTGTCGCACCTATCACTATTTTAAATACAGTTGATTTAAACTTCGGAAACCTCGCCGTTAGTGCTGTTGGCGGTGTTGTCACACTCTCTCCATCTGATCCTGCCATCCGTAACCAGGTTGGTGGTGTTACTTTCCCAGTTGTTATCGGAACTGTCACAGCTGCAGAATTTGCAGTGACCGGGGAACCTGATGGTACCTATGATATTACTGTTCCTTCTACAGTTGTTGTAATCACCAATACAACCGGTGTTGGTGGTGAAACCATGGATGTTGACAATTTTACAAGTGCATCTGATCCTCCCGGTGCTGGTGTCGGAGAAGGTTTACTTGATCCCAGTGGTGTTGGTGTATTGTTTGTAGGAGCCGACGTAACTGTTGCTGCCGCACAAGCTGCAGGTGTATACCAGTCAGCTGCTGATTTTGATGTGACTATAAACTATAACTAGAAAATGAATTTCAAAAAAAACGCTGTGTAACCACAGCGTTTTTTTTATTTCCGTTCGTTTTTAATTTGTCATCAGCACACAAAACCCAAAATTTGTTGTATCTTTATACTGAAAATAATAAAACGCAATTCCATGAATAAAGGCATTATATTCATTCCTGTTTTTGTATTATTTTCCACATGTTTGTTCGCCCAGCTCGGATCCACCGGTACACGGGTCAGTGCCGCAGTGGTAGAGCCAATTACAGTAACAAGATCTGTTGATCTTGACTTTGAGAGCGTGGCCATTATCATTGCCGGAT
Organism: uncultured Bacteroidales bacterium; assembly: GCA_903959905.1. Classification (GTDB taxonomy): domain Bacteria; phylum Bacteroidota; class Bacteroidia; order Bacteroidales; family FEN-979; genus CAIVAT01. The sequence continues at coordinate 32,832 of CAJBYO010000079.1, read as the reverse complement.
CTGTTGAATTGGTGCCGTCGCATGTCAGGGCACAATCAGCACAGATTGTTCTTCCGGTTACATCCGGTACCTTTACTGCCGCATCATTTTTCATGAACAGTTCAACCGCCTATACCTACAAAATTACCGTTCCGGAATCCCCGGTGATCATTCCGAGCGCGAAAGGCAATCTGTTGGTTCGTTCCTTTGAAAGTGATCCCATTCTGACCAAGGATTCCGAATTTCTGGCGGGTGTATTTGTATCGGTATCACCATTGAATGTGACAGTGAATTACAACTAGCATACTATGTCAGAAAAGAAAAGCTGGTGCTCTTTTCTGATAATTTATAGTTAAGCCGCCAGTTTTTTTAAACAAAAAATATGCAGTTCCCAGGTTTGTCTGTTACGGCATCCGGAGGTTTCCGGATTTCATTGTTATTAAGAGGATTGTTAATCGTAGCACTTTTTGCAATTGCACCGTTAAGTGAAATTTCAGCGCAGGGGAACCTGCTCATCCTTCCCAGGAGGGTTGTTTTCGAAGGAGCAATGAAATCACAGGAACTGACCCTTGCCAATCCCGGCAACGATTCTGCAACATATGTTGTATCGATTGTACAAATGAGAATGAAAGATGACGGTTCATTTGAAGTGGTAACCTTGCCTGACTCCGGGCAGCTTTTTGCAGATAAGTATCTTCGTTTCTATCCCCGTACCGTAAAACTCCCTCCCAAGAAATCGCAGGTTGTAAAAATGCAATTTGTAAAATCCGCAAAAATGACGCCGGGTGAATACCGCTCTCATATCTATTTCAGAGCTATTCCCAAGTACAAGGTACGCGGTGAGGAAGAAAAAAACAGCGACACAGGGGCAGTCACGGCCAAATTAACACCTGTTTTCGGGATTACTATTCCGGTCATCATCCGGATCGGGGAGCAGAACACCCAGGTTTCCCTCGACAATCTTGCCTTTGAAGTTCAGAATGATACAGTTCCAAAGCTCAAATTGAATTTTGTCAGAACAGGCAACTTTTCAGTTTTCGGCGATATCCTGGTCAAGCATATTTCTGACCAGGGAAAAGAAACCAAAGTTGCATCTGTGAAAGGTATTGCCGTATATACCCCAAACCTTTTACGTAAATTTCAATGCAACCTGGAAAGGATTCCCGGAATTGATTACAAATCAGGGAAGCTGACCGTGGTTTATTCAACACCTGTGGATACCAAGATTCAAAAACTGGCAACTGCCGAACTTATCTTGAAGTAATCCATTTGAACTGAGTATTATGTGGCACTTCAGAGCCTTTTTAGCGACTGACCGGAGATATGAAAATGAAATTTTCAAAAGCCATATATGCACTTATCGCCCTTTCATTTGTAATTCTTTTTTATAGTCCTGCGGGATTTGCAACCAAATATTACAGTTATCAGTCGGGTAACTGGAATGATGCATTGGTGTGGACCACTGACTCTACCGGTACTACCTATGTTAATGCTGGGGGCACTATTCCTGTCGCAAATGATAACGTTTGCATCCTCACTGGCCGCACTGTTATTGCCTCCCAGAATATTGCTGGAGCTGGTTATATAATAACGATAAATGTAGGTGCTATTCTGGATCTCGTAAGCAGATCCTTTGGTACAGGAACAATAACGCTGAATGGAAAAGGTCGGATCCGCACCAGCCTCATATCATCCAGCGTAGCAAAATTACCATCTATCAGCGGAGGAACATTTCTTGGTATTGGCGGAGGAACAGTTGAATACTACCCCAATGCCGGCAGCTGTTACATTGATGACAATATCGCCACTTACGGGAGCTTGATCATAAACATGAATACCGCTGCCCAGATCATGGTTGTCCGACGAAACGTTACTGTCTACAGATCAGCCACCATCACCAGGGGTATTTGTCAGATAAATGATGCTTCAACCACAAAAAGAACAATCACCGTCGGCGGTAACCTGACCGTAGATGCCAATGGCAAAATCACTGTCAGTACCGGAAATACGAATACAAACAACTATTCCATTGCTTCAGTGTATTTACCTCCCAACGGTCAGTTTCATGCCGTTTATCATCAGTTAAACATCAACGGTGATTTTACCAACAACGGTACAGTCAGGTTCACCAACCTGACTGCACCAAATTATGGGGAATTTGCCAGCAATGGCGCAGTGACGGTGAGGTTTACCGGGGAATCAAACAATACCATAACCCTCAACGGGATTACAGATTTCTACAACATGATCGTTGATAAGGGAACGGATCAGACTTATATTCTGACTGTATTTTCATCGGATGTAGCAAACTTTTCATTATATGGCTCAAATGCTGTAAAACGGGTTTATGCAGCCCCGTTTTCACTTGATAATCCTGAAGTCAGAAAGGCTTTGTGGATTAAAAACGGAACTTTAAAACTTACCGGCAGCATATTGATACCTTCCCTGGCTGAAGGGCCGGTGGGGCCGGCCGATCAGAACGGGGATTACGCTATTCCCCTGGCAGGACAACTGTGGCTTGACGGTCCGGATGTTTCAGTATACACAACTGCTGCAAATGCCACCGGTTTTCCCCAGGCTCCAGTGAATTCCCTTGGTGTGAGCACGAATGCTGAATGCGCCTTGTCAATTTTTGGAACCTTCAGGATTTCAGACGGTTATTTCAGTACCCGGCACAGTGCCGGTATTATTTTCTGGAATACGGCCAATTCATCTTCTATGGTGATTGTGGAAGGTGGTGTGTTAAATGCCAGTGTTATGAGGAGTACCTGGACAGCGTCAGGAAAAACCTCTTATGTTCAGACGGGCGGTACCGTCATTGTACGCGGTAATGAAACCGAATCAGGGGAGATGTCGAGCGTTCCCATTTTCAATATTCCCAACCCGAGTTCAACTTTCATCATGACCGGCGGTGAAATTATCATCCGCGACAGATGCAACGGTAACGGCGCCGAAGGAAACGGGCTTTACCTGAACTGTGATCCGGGGAATTTTTCTGTTACCGGTGGCAAAATTATTTTTGAAACAAACCCTGCAAACACACCTTCCGTTGACCTGTATTCACGGGTCACCTTGTGGAACCTGGAGATAAAAAGATTGGGAGCAACCGGAAATTCTACTGTTAACCTCCTCTATGACCTTACTGCCTCCAATAAGATTAATATTTTTGCGAATGCAACGTTGTCGTCGGGAGTTGGAGATTTTCCTGTAACCATCAGCGATGATTTTCTAATCAATTCAGGAGGGACCTACACTCCGAATGAAAATACCACCACTTTCACAGGATACGGGAACTACTTCCTCTGGAATTTCGGCACAATCACCAACGGGCTCTATAACCTGCAGGTATATAAACCTCTGGGAAGCCTTATCCTGGCCTCTGCTTCCGCATCATTCGTGGTGAGAAACAACCTGATGATCACCAACGGCATCCTGGCCGACGGAGGAAAAACTGTGAATGTTTACGGGAATGTGATCAACAACGGCACCCATATCGGGGCAGGAAAAATCGCCATGGTCAACACCACCGGCGCACAAACTATCACCGGGAACGGACTTGGATTTTTTCAAAATCTCCAGATTAACAACACCAATGGTGCTACCGGCTCTTCGCAGGTATCACTTGGTGCAGATATTGGCGTTACGGGTGTGCTTTCTATGACGAATGACCGCTTATTTAATATTTCAAAGTATACATTAACCCTGAATGCCCTTGCCAGTATTGAAGGCACCATGAGCAATTCCAGGTTCATCCTTACTTCCGGAGCCCCCTCGGATGGAGGCCTGCGCCGGGTGTTTGCAGATACGACTTCTTTTGTTTTCCCGGTTGGCTGCGGTACAAGCTATATGCCGGCCGTTGTTCATTTGATGAAGAAACCTGTCACGTATGGAAGTGTCACGGTAAAACCTGTGCCGAATGCACATCCGTTTGTTACCAGTCCTACATGCCTGCCATGGTACTGGAAGGTTGAAGAGTCAGGCTTTACAACCATTCAGCCCGGCTCAATATCACTCTCGTTTTTTTACGGGTCGCTGCCCGACAATATACTTTATTTGCCCGGGAAATACAATCCGGCGTTCTGGACAATTCTGAATGATGTGAACCTGGTAAACGAAACAACCAACATCATCTCATTTCCTGCGGAGAACAACTTCACCGGCGACTATACTGCCGGGATTACGGCTGCCTTCGGTACAGTAACTGCGTTTTACAGCAGGCAGAGCGGAGAGTGGGCCACTCCGGCAACATGGTCAACAGTGGGTTACGGAGGGGTGGCCTCATCAACGGCTCCCGGAGCAGGAAACCCGGTGTTTATTGGCGACGGGGTAACGAATAATCATACGGTAACAGTCTCTTCCGGATCTGGTTTTTCAGGAAGTTTGTCTTTGAAGCAAAATTCAATCCTGGATATCGGAACAACATCGGGACATAATTTCGGAAATGTCATACCCGGAAGTTCGGGCAAACTTCGGATTTCTTCCACCGGAGCAACGGCCCTGTTTCCGGCAGGAGATTTCGGCAACTTCCTGGGTGCAAACGGGGGTACAGTTGAGTATTTCACCGGATCTGTGGATTTTACACTGCCCCTGACCTCAAGTGCCCCCACATCAAGGGCGATTACAAATTATTTCAACCTGTTGCTCTCCCCGGGTACGGGCAGAATTATCAACATGCCCAATGCTGACCAGTTAGTATTTGGCACAATGACAGTGAACGGGGCCAGTGCCACCGGCCTGGTGAGACTAAACGGAACCGCTTCCCGCAGTCTGACAATCAAGACCGACCTGGCAATTACTGCCGGAAACCTCGTTATGCTGCATGGAACGGAACAAACCATGAGAATCGACAAAAATATTACGATCGCGGCAGGTGCCATTTTCAACCTGGCAAGCACCGGAACTGTGGTAAATCATACTTTGTCAATCGGAGGAAATGTCACAAACGAGGGGACACTTGATTTAAGCAATCTTGTTTCCGCCAATACTTACAAATGCGATGTGACCTTTACAGGAAGCCAGGCTGCAACCATTTCGGGCAGGGGAACCACCACCGATTTTTATTCACTCACCCTTGACAAAGGCACCAATGCCACGCCGGTGCTGAATATTACCTCAACTGCTTTCACCTTCTCAAACAACCTGGCGCCACTGACGCTTGTAAACGGAACCTTCAGGTTGTCTACCAATGCATTGTACGTTACTATTGCACAGCAGAAATTTGCCATTCCTCCCTCAACCTGCCTGTCGGCGAACGGCGGCTTTATCCAGGTGGCTACCACTCCTGACAATGATGCGGATGTTATCCTGGCCGGGATGATTGAAGTTAAATTGGGTGGTATTCTTGTTGGTAATGTTGCAGATAATGTCAATAACGACATAGAATATTCCGGTGCAGGGTACCCCACCATTGAAGTCAGCGGCGGGTCACTGTTTGTTAACGGGCAGGTCCGACGAAGCATGATCAATGGTTTGGGTTCACTGGTTTATAAACAATCGGGATCGAGTACAGTGACCATCAATGGCAGAAATTCACAGCCAACCCGTGCCAAACTGGAGGTTCTAAACCCGGGGAGTACGTTTAACATGACTGGTGGGACGCTTACGATTGTTCGGGGTGCAAGTACGACTTATAATGATCTTTACCTCAGGCCTGAGAAATCAACTGTGACCGGTGGTACTGTTGTATTCGGAAGTTCTGCCACCGAAGCCATCAATAACCTCAACAAACTTACCATTGATACCCAGGTCCCGCTATACAATATTACGGTAGACGGGACTACCACGGCCAAAACGCTGACACTTTCGGTACATGGAATTACCCTGAAGGGAACACTCACTGTTCAGGCAACCTCTGTTTTTATGGCCGACAGTCTGGATGTTAATATTGCCGGTAGCCTTGTAAATCTGAATGCAGATGCCGGAACGGGTATAAATACCGGCGGGTACCGTTCCGGATCGCTCAGGCAGGTAACCACTTTCAACGGCACAACGGCCACCCAGAATATTACGGGTGCAGGAACCAACATTACCAACTTTGCAAAGGTTGTGATCGCGAACACCAATGCTGCGGGATCGGTTACTTTATCGGCCAATACAGCCATGCGTGTCAACAGTGATCTCACATTGACGAGCGGAACACTCAATGACGGCGGGAACATTATCACCGTTATCGGAAATATTGTAAACAATTCAACCCACACGGGAACCGGCAGGATCCTGCTGGCCGGCACAACAGTACAGGTGCTCTCGGGGAATGGGACCGGTAAATTCGGGAATCTCTATCTGAACAGCACCAAGGATGTTTCAATGATCTCTATCATGAACATCACCGGAGTACTGACCTTGCAGGGGAAAATGCTGGACATCGGCAATAACCTCCTGATTTTATCAAACACCGGGAATGGTGCTGTAACAGGAAATTCTGCAACCAGTTACATCAGAACTGACGGTTTGACAAGTGATGCCGGTGTGAGAAAGTCATACCCTGCAACAGCTTCGGATTTTACATTCCCTGTCGGATGCCAGCTTAAATATACCCCTGCCAGGATTGACGTGACAACCAACACGGCGGCTGGCACGATCACCGTGATACCGGTCAATACCAAACACTACTGTACCACAAACTCCGGTGAATTTCAGCTGAAATATTACTGGCATGTAACGAGTACCGGATTCAGCGGTGTACAGGTCAGTCATTATTACAATTACCTTCTGTCGGATGTTGTTCCTGTCGGAGGAGAGGCAAACTACGTAGCTGCAAGGTATTATAATAACATCTGGACTACAGGAGCGGCAGTTAACACCACTTCCCACCAATTCACCTTTTTGAATTCCAGTTTCCTGGATGGCGATTATACGGCAGGGTACCCCAATGAGTTTCTTTCAATTTCAACATATTACAGCCGGAATGCAACCTCCGGGGGAGCCTGGAACAATCTGAATACCTGGTCAACTGTATCACATGCCGGCCCTGCGGCATCATCATTTCCCAACGGTCAGGTAGTTATCATTGCCTCAGGGCATACGGTTACCACCAGCGGCAACCTGCGCCGGGCGTATACACTTACACTAGACGGCACCGCCCTGCTGGATCTTTCCAATTCTGTTGGACATGATTTCGGCCTTGTTACCGGCACAGGAACGGTTAAACTCGCCCCTTCTTCATTCAGCTATTATGTATTCCCGGCCGGGGACTATAATGTTTTTACCTCTGCAGCCGGAGGGGGTATTGAGTTGACAAACCCAAGTGGGACGGCAGTTTTTCCTTACCTTCAAATATATAACCGGTTGGTCTTATCAGGGGCCGGGGTAAAACTGATGGCAGATGCAGATATCCTGCTAAACGGATCCCTGACAAATCAATCGGGCAGTGTTTTTACAGCATCTGCTGTTGGTAAACTTACCATTAACGGTGACTGGATCAATGACGGCACATACAATCACAACAATGGCACCACTGTTTTCAACGGCAGTACAACACTCAGCGGGGCTGTTCCGATTACCATGTACAAGGCGACCGTTAACACATCGTGCAGTTTAACAGGCCCGTCATCCGGTTCGTTCGGATTTGCCGGTGACTGGATCAACAACGGTACGTTCAATCATAATTCCGGAACCGTCTATTTTTCAGGAAACACCACATTAAGCGGCAGTGCCACCACCGTATTCAACAATGTTTTGATTAACAGCGGCTGTACCTTCACCGGTAAAAGTTCCGCCAATTTTACCGTAATCGGTAACTGGGTGAATAACGGAATATTTGTATACAACAACGGAGGAACTGTTTTTGACGGTACAACGCTGATCAGCGGGACTCAAACAAGCAAGTTTGGAAACATCACCATAAATTCAGGTAAAACCCTGACCGGACCCGCTTCTGATACAATTTGTGTTGCAACAAATTTCACCAACAACGGCACTTTCACCAACAATGCAGGCACGCTTACTTTTAACGGGGCAGTTCAGGTCATAGCAGGCAGTTCCCCGACTCTTTTTGAAAATATAGTCATTGAATCAGGCAGCAGCACTTCGGTATCTGCCTCCAGCCAAACCCTCCGCGGGACTCTTTTGTGCGACGGGACCCTCAGCGCCAATAAAAAACTCACACTGCTTTCAAATGCAACACAAACGGCACTGGTAGATGGTACGGGCGAAGGAGAGATTACCGGGAACCTCATCGTTCAGCGCTACCTCCCAGTTGGGTTCGGATATAAATATTTCAGTTCGCCTTTTCAGGGGGCAATGGTAACCCAATTTGCTGGTCATGTGGATCTGACTGCCCCTTTCCCGACTTTTTACAGGTATGATGAAAACCGGTTTTTTACAGGCTGGCTCAATTATACCAATCCTACCGGTGTTTTAAACCCCATGGAGGGCTATGCGGTAAATTTCGGGCCTGCGTTTGATCCTGATACCCTTGATTTGTTCGGGGTTGTAAACAACAGGAACATGATCCCTCTTACCTTATTCAACGGCAACAGGCCCTTCACCAAAGGGTTCAACCTGATCGGGAATCCTTATCCTTCACCCATTGACTGGGATGCCCAGTCAGGCTGGGTAAAGACCAATATTGACAATGCTTTGTATTACTTTAATGCTGGCAATACATATCAATATACCGGCACTTATAGTTCCTACATAAACGGAGTTCCAAGCGGAGGCAGTGCAAGCAATGTCATAGCAGCAATGCAGGGTTTCTTCATTCACGTCTCTGATGGCGCTTATCCGGTTGCTTCCACACTGATCTTCACCAATGGCGTGCGGGTGAACAACCTTTCTCCATCCTTCCATAAGAAAACAACTCAGGAGTTGCGGCCTTTACTCCGCATCAGTGCAAAAAACGATGTTGAGGGATCAGCGATTGATCCTACTGTGATTTATTTTACCGGGGTGGCATCAAAAGTGTTTGATAAAGAATATGATGCGTTGAAACTTATGAACACGGAAATTGTTGTGCCAAACCTGTACTCGCTTTCTGACGATTCGACCCGACTGTCAGTTTCCGCGATTCCTTACCCGGTTGACAGCATCACGGAAGTAAGGCTTGGTTTGCAAACGAACATGGAGGGGCTGGTAAATTTCCGGATTTGTGATGTGGAATGTATGCCATCAAATCTTTATATTTATTTTTGCGATCGGGTAACCGGCATAAAGCAGAATATCGCCCTGCACCCGGACTATCAGATTTACCTGAAACCAGGGGTTTATGATGACCGGTTTTTTGTGATTTTCAGCATGAAAGACCTGCGATATCAACCCGGAAAGGATAACGCATTGTTTATTTACAGTTTCAGGAACCGGATATTCGTTCATGCAAATCTTGATGCCGGGAAAAAGGCGGACATGATTATATATAACGTGATAGGTCAGAAACTGTTTAATGAGTCCATCCATGTGGATGGTTATACTGAATTTGATTTTAATTATCCTACGGGCATATATATTGTGCATCTGTCAATGGGAGAGGAAGTTCTAAGTAAGAAAGTGTATATCAACAATCAATGGTAGTGCTGTGGAAAACACCCCGATTATAAGGTCGTTGCGAACAATCGCTGTAATTTTTATTTTTCTTGTTGCTGTTTTACAGACGGCAGCCCAGGAGATGCCACCAAAACCTGTTACTGTGTCCTTTATTCAAAACCTTAATTTCGGTGCGTTTACACAGGCAACGGGGGGAGGCACTGTCATCATATATCCTTCCGGGCTCAGAACTGCTGATGGTGACATTATACTGATAAATTACGGCTATTCATATTTTCCGGCAATATTCAACATTGAAGGAAACCCGGGAACAATTGTTCACGTACTTTCCGGCCCCCTTGCAACGTTAAACGGAAACCAGGGAGGCACTCTTGCCATGAACGCCGGAACTTCGGATCCATTAACCCCATTGATTCTGCCTTTGGCAACACAGGGTGATTTGCAGGTCTATCTCGGGGGTGTCCTGACGGTTGGCCCTCCGTCATCAAACCCCGCGGGTCATTACAGCGGGTCATTCTACATCATGTTTATACAGGAATAGCTTTAACAAACCTGCCATTACATTTATTTTGACAGAAAACAGTGCATACAGGATTTTCGGTTCAGATAAATGCAGAAATGGTTTGTCATTCTGGTATTTCTGTCTCCTGCTGATATGCATGGTTACTGCCAGGGTGAATTCTGTTCAGGCCCAGGAGGCAACAGATTTTGAGGAAATTACGGTGTTTCTGTATATTAAGCAAATAGGAGGTACCGATATTCCTGCATTCGTCAAGGGCCGGGATTTGTACCTGCCAGTCACGAACATCTTCACTTTCCTGAAAATTCAAAATCTTCCAACTCCATCTTTTGACACCATTTCAGGCTTCTTCACCAACCAGCAATCAGTTTTCCTTGTCGACAGGGTAAATAACCAGATCAATTACCAGAATAAGGTCATCAAACTGAATGAGGGAGATCTCATAAGAACGGAGAATAACCTCTACCTGAAGATGACTTATTTTGGCTCGATCTTTGGTCTGGACTGTGATTATTCGTTCAGTAACCTGACAGTAATTATTACAACCAAACTGGAATTGCCGATGATAAGGGAGATACGCCAGGCAATGATGCGTGCCAACCTTAAAAAACTTAAAGGTGAGATCAGACCTGATACGATCATCAAGCGGAATTATCCATTCTTCCATTTTGGAGCAGCAGATTGGTCAATTTCCGCTACTGAAGCACTAAACAAGCAAAGCAACCTCAAACTCGGGCTGGCCCTGGGGGCACTCATTGCCGGCGGTGAGGCATCTGCAAATCTTAATTATACGATTGGTCAGCCTTTCAATTTAGTCCAGCAGAACCTGAGCTGGCATTTTGCAAACAATGATCTTAAACCTTTTAAGCAAATAACCCTCGGAAATATCCCGATCCAGTCAATTGCCTCTGTTAATGCCCCTGTTGTAGGTGTTCAGATATCAAACACCCCGACAACATTTCAGCGGTCATTTTGCTCTTACACACTCAGTGACTATACTGAACCAGGATGGATTGTTGAACTTTATGTCAATTATGTACTTGTTGATTATGTGAAAGCGGATGCATCAGGATATTTCTCGTTTGAAGTGCCGCTGGTGTATGGCAACTCGCTTGTGAAACTGCGCTTTTACGGTCCCTGGGGGGAGGAACATACCAGGGAACAAACGATACGTATTCCATTTAACTTTTTGCCTCCCAGGAGGTTTGAATATACACTGTCTGCCGGAATCCTGGAAAATAATCAAAATACCAAGGTGTCCAAGCTGAATGTGAATTATGGTGTCAACAGGCGGTTGACCATCGGAGGGGGAATGGAGTATTTTGCCACATCCCGTGCCGGGAAACTGATGCCATATGCCCAGTTTTCGGCCAGGCTTGCATCCAGCCTGCTGTTGTCGGGCGAGTACGACTTCGGCGTGAGGTTGAAAGGAGTGCTGAGTTACAGGATGAAGGGGGATGTTCTGTTTGAAGTATATTATACCAATTATAATAGAAATCAGCAAGTTATTAATACAAATATCCTTGAAGAAAGAAAAATAGTGGTTTCGGCACCCATACGCACCCGCAACTTTTCTTCACTCCTGCGTTTGACTGCAAACCAGACTATAGTGGCAGGACTGAATTACATCACTTCCGAGTTTCTCATCTCCGGCGGTTTTTTCGGAGTGAGCGCAAATCTCACTACAAACGCTATGTTCCTGGATCCGGCTCATCCCTATATTTATTCAAATCTTTCGGTAGGTTTTAAATTGCCAGGAAAGATACTTTTGACACCCCAGGTTCAGTATGTTTTCAGCCAGTCACGGTTTCTTAGCATGAGAATTGAGGCGGAGAAGCAGTTCTTTCGAAATGGGACAGTGAATCTTGTGTACGAAAGGAACTTTTTACACAACGGGAACATGGTTCAACTCGGCCTGAGGTATGATTTTTCTGCTGTCCAGATAAATACATCCGTCAGACAATTTGATGATGTTACATCTTTTATACAGTTTGCCCGGGGAAGCTTTGTATATGAAGGTAAGGACGGGGGCGTCTCATTGACAAGAGTATCAGCGGTGGGTAAGGGTGGTGTAATCGTTTTGCCTTTTCTGGATATGAACGGAAACAATAAATTTGATCCGGGGGAACAAAAAGTGAAAGGACTTAACCTGAGAATCAGCGGTGGAAGAGTTGAAAAAAATACAGGTGACAGCACCATTCACATCTCGGATCTTGAGCCTTTTACGACGTATTATATTGAACTGGACCGGACAAGTTTTGAAAATGTTTCATGGCAGATAGCCAAACCATTGATCGGGGTGGCCATCAACCCGAATCAATTCAGGGTGGTTAATGTTCCTATACACGTCATGGGTGAGGTTTCCGGAATGGTGATGTTAGAAAATGATACAATTAAGAAGGGATACAGCCGGATGTTGATATCTATTTACCGCGAGGATTCAACCCTCGTTACAAAAATGACCACCGAAGAAGACGGTTTCTTTACTTTTTACGGACTAGCTCCGGGAAAATACTTTGCCAGGCTTGATGCAAGCCAGTTGAAAAATCTTAATCTTACTGTTGCCCCGGATACAGCCCCGTTTGAAATCAAGATGACAACCGAGGGTGACCAGGCGGAAGGTCTTGAATTCACTTTGCGACCGGTGGAGGGGATTTTGAACAACGATCACTGACAATACAGTTTTAGCTGCTTACTGCAATCCGCTATTTTCCTTTATGGCTTTCCGTAGTTTTCCGTTATGGATAAACACAATTGCTGCACTTGTATAATCTCTGTACATTTACCCTTAATGTAATTAAACTATCTATACTTCTCTATAATACTAATAAATAAGAGAAAAGAATAAAATAGTGATTTACAAGTAATAATGAAAAATTGCTTTTCCATGGGAAAATTTACAAGAACCAACCAAACGACCGGAACATCCTCCAATCGACATTATTTCTTTTATCTGTTTGCTATACTGTGTTTTATGTCAGTCTCCCTGGATGTTCAGGCTGGCACCAACCCAATAGTAAACCCAATTGGTCAGCCAGGTGTAATACCGGTTATTACAGGCCCAGATACGGTATGCATCGGCGCCGGGGAGCAGTCATATGCCACGGAGGCCGGAATGTTAAATTATGAATGGACTGTTTCTCCGGGGGGGACGATCATTTCAGGAAATGGGACAAACAGTGTTGTAGTTACATGGGAGTTAACGGGAAACCGCCAGATAAGTGCAATGTACAGCAGTGCATCATCACCGGGAACGCTTGATGTAAATGTGATTCCCATTGCAGATGCTGCAATAGCAATCATGCCCGATAATAACCCGGTTTGTGATGGTACTTCTGTGACTTTTACGGCAACCGTTCAAAACGGTGGGTCAACACCAGTTTTCCAGTGGATGGTCAACGGCGTGCCAGTTGGTGCGAATAACCCTGTTTTTTCATATTCTCCGTCAAACGGGGATGTGGTAACGTGCACCCTGGCCTCAAATGCACCCTGCATTCAGGCCTCACCGGTCGTTTCTGCTCCTGTTACCATGATTATCAATCAATCGCAGCAGGCTGCGGTTTTTATTTATCCTTCATCAAACCCGGTTTGTGAAGGCAGCATCGTAACATTCAGTGCGGTACCTCAAAACGGTGGAGCTATACCTGTTTACCAGTGGAAAGTGAATGGCATCAATGCCGGCGTAAATGCTCCGTCATTTTCAGCGGTACCATTGAACGGTGATGCAGTGGCATGCGAGATGACTTCCTCCTCATCCTGTGTTACCGGTAACCCGGTGGTCTCAAATACAGTTAACATGACCGTCGGACAAAGCAATCCTGTTGCTGTTTCTATTACTCCATCAGTTAACCCTGTCTGCCAGGGAAACCCTGTGGTATTCACAGCCCAGCCTGTAAACGGTGGAAGTTCACCCCAATATCTCTGGAAGGTCAATAACATTCCTGCCGGGGCGACCCTCAATACATTTTCGTACACTCCGGCGGGCGGGGATATCGTTACCTGCCAGCTCACCTCCAATATATCGTGCGCTGTTGGTAATCCTGCTGTTTCATCACCTGTTACCATGACAGTCAACTCAGTAGTTCCGGTAAGCTTGAGTATCCAGGCTTCAGTGAACCCGGTATGCCAGGGAAGTCCGGTAACTTTTACGGCAACTCCTGTGAATGGCGGCGGATCGCCGGTTTATCAATGGATGTTAAACGGTTTTCCGGTTGGTGCAAACAGTGCGACATATTCATTTATTCCGGCGAACGGCGATGCCGTAAGCTGCAAACTTTATTCATCCCTGATTTGCCCGGATGTTAATCCTTCCGTCTCCAACACGGTTACCATGGGGGTAACCCCAAACATTCCGATCAGTGTGTCAATTTCCGCTTCAGCAAATCCGGTGTGTGTTTCATCGCCGGTCACCCTGTCGGCCAATGTGTTCAATGGTGGCACATCACCGGTTTTTGAATGGCGTGTGAATGGGACTGTTACTGGAACCAATAGCCCGACCTGCACATTTGTACCGAATAACGGCGACCAGGTTGTATGCTATATGACGTCAAATGCCAGCTGTGCACCAGCTACACCCGTGGCTTCCAACCAGGTTACCATGACGGTTAGTCCGCAACTGCCCGCCTCGTTATCAGTGGTGCCTTCTGCGAGCACAGTTTGTCAGAATATGCAGGTTGTTTTTACTGCCATTCCCTCAAACGGGGGAACATCCCCGGCATACCAGTGGCAGGTGAACGGAACAAACGCAGGTACGAGTAATTCCATGTTCACCTATTCACCGCAGGACGGTGACCAGGTAAAATGCATCATGACTTCAAACCTGGCCTGTGTTTCAGGCAATCCGGCGGTATCGAATGTTGTTCCCATGACCGTTATTCCAAGTGTGGGTGTTCCGGTAAGTGTGGTCGTAACCCCTTCTGCAAATCCAAGTTGCATTGGCCAGACTGTAACTTTTACAGCCAGTGTCGTCAACGGAGGAATATCCCCGGTTTATGCTTGGACATTAAACGGGCTGGATGTTGGTACCAACAGTCCGACCTATACATACATTCCTTTATCGGGAGACTTTGTGCGTTGCTGGGTGACATCCGACCTGTCGTGTGCGACCAACAATCCGGCCAGTTCAAACGAGGTGTTGATGAGCGTAAGCCCGATCCTGCCGGTCAGTGTATCAATCATCAGCTCTGCCAATCCTTCGTGCCTGGGATCACCCGTGACATATACAGCCACAGGTGTTAACCCGGGGTTATCCCCGACCTATCAATGGAAAGTTGACGGTGTTGTTACCGGGACAAATCAGAATACGCTGGTATATTCACCGGTTAACAGCAATGTGATCACCTGCAAGATGACCTCCAGCCTGGGTTGTTCAACCGGAAGCCCGGCCACATCCAATGCCATAACGATGGTTGTTCTGCAGGTTCTGCCTGTTACCGTCACCATCTCCACGGTTACCAATCCTTCCTGCACCGGTGCGCAGGTCACATACCACGCGTTTCCCACAAACGGAGGATCGGCACCGGCATACCAGTGGAAAAAAAACAGCAGTATTATCGGGGCCAATAGTGCCACCCTTGTTTACATTCCGGCCAATGGGGATGTTTTCACCTGTCGGCTCACATCAAATGCCTTATGTTATTCGGGAAATAAAGTTGTTACCTCTGCACCGCTAACGCAAACAGTCAGTTCCGAACTGATTCCTGTTGTCAGCATTGCTGCCTCTGCCAATCCATTCTGCGAAGGAAGTTCAGTGACATTCTCCGCCACACCTGCCAATGGCGGAACAATTCCCGTGTATCAATGGCAGGTTAACTGTGTGCCTGTGGGGACAACAAATTCCACGTATACCTATACACCGGTGGACGGTGATTTTGTGACTTGCCAGATGACTTCGAACCTGGTATGTGCCATCAACAATCCCTGCAAGTCAAATGCCATTTCCATGAAACGGAACAATCAAACACCGGCAGGGATCCAGGTTACAGCCTCGGCCAACCCTGTGTGCCCCGGTGCAGGAGTTACATTCAGTTCCAGTGTGGTGAATGGCGGTACGACTCCTGTTTACCAGTGGAGGGTCAACGGCACCAATGCCGGAACCAATTCACCCGCATTTACGTACAATCCGGCCTCCGGAGATGTTGTTACCTGCAAACTGACCTCAAACATGGCATGCGTCAGCGGGAGCCCTGCATACTCAAATGCTGTAACAATGGGCACCAGTGCGTCAATTCCAGCTGCGGTGTTGATTTCCACCCTGACGAACCCATTTTGCACAGGATCGTCCGTGAATTTTTCTGCAATCCCGACCAACGGAGGTACAGCACCTTTTTACCAGTGGAAAGTAAACGGCGCAGGGGCCGGCACGAATTCGACTCTGTTTTCCTATACGCCGGCCGGTGGCGATGTTGTTCAATGCTCACTGACTTCCAATGCCACCTGTATCAGCGGACCCAATCCGGTCACTTCAAACCAGTTGACCATGCTGGCCTCCTCACCGGTTCCGGCAGCGGTATCCATTGCGTCCACTTCCAGTCATGTTTGCCAGGGGACGGCCGTTACCTTCACGGCTACTCATTCCGGGGGAGGTGAAAGCCCCGTATTTGTCTGGAAAGTGAACGGAAACGCTACAGGGACTAACAATGCTGTTTTTACATATACTCCTGCCAACGGTGATGTGGTTAATTGCACACTAAGTTCCAGCCTTTCCTGTGCCTCTTCGCCAACAGTGGTATCGAATGATATAACACTGACGGTTGATCCTTCCCAACCAGTTGCCGTGACAATTATTGCATCGCTGAACCCCTGCTGTGCAGGAAGTCCTGTTACCTTCAATGCAACAGTTCAGAATGGCGGGACAGCACCGGTTTATCAGTGGATTGTGAACTGTGTAAATGTCGGCACAAGCAGTCCTGATTATACTTATGTACCTGTAAACGGCGATGTTGTTGTTTGCCAGGTGCTTTCGAATGCTGACTGCGCTGCAGGAAACCCTATGCTATCAAACAACATAAACATGGTTGTTTTGCCAGTTCAGCCGGTGAGCGTTACCATTACTCCGAACCCCAATCCATTCTGTGTTGGCAACGCAGTTACCTTTACGGCCGATCCGTTTAATGGCGGGACTTCCCCGGTTTATCAATGGCAGATTAATCACATTAATGTGGGTACCAATTCATCAGTTTACACATACCCCCCTGCCAATGGAGATACAGTAACATGCGTGATGACCTCCAATGCAGCCTGTACGGCGAACAATCCTGCCACCTCTGGACCGATAGTGATGATTGGCAATTCTTCGTTGCCGGTCACCATTACCATCGTCAGCCAAAAAGATTCAATTTGTCAGACCTCCACCCCGATCCAATTTACCGCAACAACCACCAATGCAGGTAATAATGCAAGTTTTCTCTGGAAAATCAATGGCATTCTTGCCGCCAATAACAGCAACGTTTACACCTATTCATATCCGCCCAATGTGGGTGATGTGGTAACCTGTACTTTGTTATCAGCCTTAACCTGTGCCTCCCCGAATCCGGCAGTTTCAAACGAACTCCACATGACGGTTTATCCGACCCTGCCAGTTTCTGCCACGGTTACTCCCTCTGCCAACCCTGTTTGCGTTGGTTCTTCTGTTACATTCAGTACTGCAGTTGTGAATGGAGGTACGAATCCGACCTACCGTTGGTATAAAAATGGCACGATTGTGTTCGGGGCTACTCAACCAACCTATACCATAACACCCGTTAACGGTGATGTTGTATATTGCCGGGTAAGTTCCAACTTGCAATGCAAGTCGGGCAGCCCTTACAATTCCAACCAGGTTGTGATGATTGTCAGCCCGAATGCCCCGGCAAGTGTTTCCATTGCCCCCTCGGCCAACCCGGTTTGTGCAGGAACAGCCGTCGTTTTCACAGCCACCCCTTACAACGGCGGAACGGCTCCGGTGTACCAGTGGAAAGTTAACGGGGTGAACAGCGGAACCAACAGCAACACTTTTTCCTATGCACCAGTGAACGGGGACATTGTAAATTGCGAAATGACATCAAATTCAATGTGCACGACTATCCTCAATGCAACATCCAATCATTTAGTCATGACAGTAAGTGCGATACAACCTGTCAGCATTTCAGTTTTGCCATCGGTAAACCCGGTATGCCTGAACAGTTACGTTACTTATACGGCTGTGCCCGTTAATGGTGGGGCGGCCCCCCAGTACCAGTGGAAGGTGAATGGGGTAACGGTTGGATCAAACAGCCAGACATACACTTACATTCCCAATAACAGTGATATAATTACATGTAAACTAACGTCAGGATTGTCATGTACAACCGGTAACCCGGCAACATCTCCACCAGTGAATATGACCGTGAGTGCCAGTTTACCTGTCAGCATCTCGGTTTCATCCTCCACCAATCCATCTTGCCAGGGACAACTTGTTGATTATACGGCCAATCCGGTCAATGGCGGCATCAACCCTGTATACCAATGGATGGTAAATGGCATCAACGTTGGGGCCAATGCACCAACCTATACCCATGTGCCTGCCCAGGGAGATTATGTAAACTGCCAGCTGACATCCGATTTTTCATGTGCCACCGGAAACCCGGCTCTTGCAACCCCCGTTGTGGCAACCGTTATACCGAATATGCCGACAGCCATTTCCATCGTAAGTTCGGGGAATCCGGTTTGCAGCGGAACGGCTGTTTCATATACGGCCACAGGAGTGAACGGAGGCAGTTCCCCGGTTTACCAGTGGAAAGTCAACGGAATAAATGCCGGCAGTAACTCCCCGTTGTTCAGCTACACGCCTGTGAACGGTGACACTGTGATTTGCCAGATGACCTCAGATATTGCCTGTCCTTCAAATAATCCCACAACATCCAATCCCATTGTGATGAATGTTGTACAACCTGCATCTGCCGCCGTAACTGTTACAGCTTCGCAAAACCCAACCTGCCAGGGCAGCCCGGTTACCTTTACCGCATCCCCGGTTAACGGGGGCTCAGATCCCGGCTATCAATGGAAAGTAAACGGAATGAATACTGGTACGGGTATACGTACTTACACCATGACACCGGTTGACGGCGATGTGGTTCTGTGTGAAATGACCTCTAATGCGGCATGTATCAATGCACCTGTTGTACAGTCATTGCCGGTCGTTATGACGGTTAGTACCGAATTGCCTGTGAGCCTGACGATTGCTCCATCTGCAAATCCTGTATGCCTGGGACAACCGGTTTTGTTCACTGCCAATGTTGTGAACGGAGGCATACTGCCTGTATTCCAGTGGAGCGTGAACGGGATCAATGTGGGAGCCAACAGCCCGTTTTTGAATTTCACGCCTTCCAACGGGGATGTCATTGAGTGCCTGGTTACGTCTGACTTTTCCTGTGCCATTGGTAATCCGGCAAGTTCCAACGCCATTACCATGGCAGTTACTTCAGCCATCCCGGCTGCCATAAGCATTGCGGCATCGGCAAACCCGGTGTGTCTCGGCAGTGCTGTCACAATCACGGCTTCCTTTGCCAATGCCGGAAATTCACCGGTTTTCCAATGGAAGGTGAACGGGAACAATGCCGGAGCCAACCAGCCTTCCTTCACATATATCCCGGCCAACGGTGATGTGGTTGCCTGCCATTTGATTTCCGATAATCCATGTTCAAATTCAATTCCCGTTATATCCAACCAGGTGGTTATGGTAGTCAGTACTGATTTGCCTGTCAATGTGACTATTTCGGGTTCCGCATCCCAGGTGTGTGCAGGAACATCTGTCAGTTACACGGCTAGTTCAGAAAACGGCGGGGCCGCACCGGTATATCAGTGGAAAGTGAACGGAAACAATGCAGGAACCAACAGTGCAGTGTTTTCATACATCCCGGCCGATGGCGACCAGGTGACATGTGTGCTGACATCCGCGTTATCCTGTGCCACAGGGAACCCGGCTTCCTCCAATGTGCTTACCATGAACGTTTACACATCACAGGCGGTTTCTGTTGCCGTTGTGGCTAATCCTCCCGGCGAAATATGTGCAGGCAGTTCAGTCCTTCTGACTGCCATGCCGTCAAACGGAGGTTCAAGCCCGGTGTATCAATGGTATAAGAATGGAAACCCAGCAGGAACAGGCCAGTCAACATTCGGATTTATTCCCTCCAATGGCGACCAGGTGTATGTGGTCATATCTTCAAATCTTCCGTGTTCCTATGGCAGTCCGGCAGCTTCGCAAACAGTTACCTTGGTGGTCGCTAACCCTGTAATACCGGGCGTTTCCATCGGCGTGAATCAAAACAGTGTGTGTGAGGGAACACCGGTAACTTTTACAGCAACTCCACTCAACGGCGGCACGCCTGGTTACCAGTGGCATCTCAACGGAACATCCGTGGGATCAAACCAGGACTCCTTTACCTGCGTGCCTGTAAATGGCGACCAGGTATATGTGACCCTGACGTCGGGGCTCACCTGTGTTACATCGCCAACGGTAAATTCCAATACCATTACCATGGCTGTGACCAGCGCAGTACCCGTAAATGTAGGCCTTTCGGCTGACCAGAACCCTGTTTGCCAGGGAACACCTGTCACATTTACAGCGACACCGGTAAACGGCGGCAATGCCGGTTTTCAATGGTTCGTGAACCTGAATTCAACCGGAACAAACCAGCCTTCATTTAGTTATATTCCATCGAACGGTGACCTGGTGCATGTGGTCATGACTTCTGACCTTGGTTGTGTGGTAAATTCCATCGCAGTTTCAAACTATATAAGCATGGTTGTTAATCAACCGCTTGTTCCGGCAGTTGGTATTTCAGCCAGTCAAAATCCTGTTTGTCTCGGATTGCCGGTAACATTCACAGCTACTCCCGTAAATGGAGGATCTCCGACGTTCCAGTGGTTCAAAAACAATGTTGCTGTTGGAACAAACCAGGATTCCTACACCTGTATTCCTGCTGATGGAGACCAGGTTCGTGCGGAGATGACTACCAGTCTGACTTGTGTAACAACTGCTTCGGCCATCTCAAATAATGTTGTCATGACTGTTCATGACCTGGTACCGGTTTCGGTTACTGTATCAGCAGATCAGAATAATGTGTGCGAAGGAACCCTTGTTACATTTACTGCAAACGGTATAAACGGCGGTTCACCTGTATTTCAGTGGTTTAAAAACGACCTGCCTGTCGGATCAGGCACGACCCAGTATTCCTGCATACCCCTGAACGGTGACCGAATTTCTGCACAACTGACCTCCAGTGTGGCCTGTGCAAACCCGGTCAATGCCATGTCAAATGTGGTTGAGATGGTTGTGAATCCTGCGCTTCCTGTGAGTGTAGCAATTTCTGCCAGTGCCACGAATGTTTGCCAGGGAACAACGGTTTCGTTTACCGCAACAGCGGTAAATGGCGGTACACCAACGTATCAGTGGTACAAAAACGGCGTGCCGGTTGGAACAAATCAAGCCGCATATTCATACATTCCGGCCAATGGCGATGTGATACATGTCGAAATGACTTCGGGCCTGACCTGTGTCATCAATCCTTCTGCCATATCCAATTCAATAACCATGCTGGTGAATCAGCCACTTGTGGTAAGCGTCAATAATACGGTCAGTCAAAACCCGGTTTGCCAGGGAACTGCAGTTACATTCACGGCAACACCTGTGAATGGCGGGACTCCGGCTTATCAGTGGTATAGGAATAACCTGCCAGTCGGCATTAACCAGGATACTTATTCCTATATTCCGGCTGACGGTGACCAGGTGAGGGTTGAAATAACCTCAGGGCTGTGGTGTGTTGTTGCTCCGACAGTTACTTCCAACACCATCGTTATGAGTGTCGGCACCCTGATGCCTGTTTCTGTCGCTGTTTCAGCCAGTCAGAACAATGTTTGCCAGGGCACATCGGTTACCTTTACAGCTACAGGTATCAACGGCGGAAGCCCGGTGTATGCATGGTTTAAGAACGGACTGGCAGTTGGAACAAACAATGCCCAGTATACCTATAACCCCGCAAATGGCGACCAGGTTTATGTGGAGATGACATCAACCATTACCTGTCCGACCCCGGCTACCGCCACCTCCAACGTGGTTGCCATGATGGTGAATGCGCCGCTTCCAGTCAGCGTTAGCATTGTTTCAGATAACAACAACGTTTGTGCAGGGACGTCGGTAACATATACGGCAACACCTGTAAATGGAGGCACTCCAACGTATCAGTGGTATAAAAACAGCGTGGCTGTTGGTTCAAACCAGCCGGTATACTCATGTGTACCGCTGAACGGAGATGCCATACATGTTGAAATGACCTCCAGCCTGGCCTGTGTGACAAACAGCCTTGCAGCATCCAATATCATCCTCACGACTGTGAATCAACCTGTTCCTGTCAGTGTAACAGTTTCAGTTAACCAGAACCCGGTATGCGCCGGAACAGAGGTTATGTTCACCGCTTCTGCAGTAAATGGCGGCAGCCCGACATATCAGTGGTATAAAAACAATATCCCTGTTGGTTTTAATCAGAATGTATACTCCTGTTTTCCGGCCGACGGCGACATGGTTTATGTGGAGATGAGTTCCAGCCTGTCGTGCATCAGTGCGCCGGTTGTTACGTCCAATACCATCAGCATGACCGTGAACCCGCTGTTGCCGGTCTCGGTGACCGTCACCGAAAGCCAGAACAATGTTTGCGAAGGAACTGCTGTTGTTTTTGAAGCCGTCGGTATTAATGGCGGAAACGCTGTGTACCAGTGGTATAAAAACGGTTTGGCTGTTGGTACAAACAGTACGCAATACTCCTGCGTGCCAATAAACGGTGATCAGGTTTACGTCGGGATGACGTCTGATTTAACATGCATTTCTCCCGTTACTGCAGTATCCAATGTCGTCACCATGGATGTCAACACAGCCGTGGCTGTTGAAGTTTCAGTTTCGTCCGACACAAACAATGTTTGTGCCGGCACCCTGGTAACATTTACCGCAACCCCTGTAAACGGAGGTGTGCCGGTATATCAATGGTACAGAAACGGATCACCGGCAGGAACAAATCAACCTGTTTTTGCCTGCGTGCCTGAAAACGGTGATGAGATCCATGTGGAATTGACTACGGGGCTGACCTGTGTCATCAACACCATAGCTATATCCAATTCAGTCATCATGGTTGTAAACCAGCCTGTTCCGGTCGCTGTTAACATTCTTGCCAGCCAGAACCCGGTATGCCAGGGATCAGAAGTAACCTTTAATGCGGCACCTGTGAACGGTGGCACACCGGTTTACCAGTGGTTTAAAAATGGTGTGCCTGTTGGCGGGAACCTGTCAAATTACAGTTGCATTCCGGCGAACGGGGATGAAGTTCATGTTAAAATGACCACCAGTCTCACCTGCGTGATGGCTCCTGTTGCCTGGTCCGATACCATAAAAATTACGGTCAATGCACCGTTAACCATCGGGGTTTCGGTTATTTCAGACAAGAATGAGGTTTGCCAGGGAACTCCTGTCAGCCTTACAGCATTGCCTGTGAACGGTGGCATTGCTCATTATCAATGGTATAACAACGATGTGGCAGCAGGGGAGGACAGTAGCAAATATTCCTTCGTGCCTGTTTCAGGCGACCGGGTGTATGTAAAAATGACCACCAGCCTGGCATGTGTAAATGCCACCAATGTCACCTCAAATACCATTACTCCATTGGTTAAGTCATTTCCTGCAGCAGCAACCGCCATCAGCGGACCGGCGGCAGTATGTGCCGGAACTCAAGGGGTGGTTTATTCAGTGTTACCGGTGGCTGGCGCAACAGACTATACCTGGATCGTTCCAGCGGGCATGACCGTCGTTTCCGGTTCCAACGAATCGTCCGTCACTGTTGACTTCAACGGGAATTCTCTTGCCGGAGGGATTAATGTATATGGCAACAATGCCTGCGGCAGCGGCCCTTCGTCACCTTCCATGGCGGTTGCAGTCAATCCGGTGCCTGTTGCACCTGTCATCACCAGGGAATGGAATACCTTCACCAGCAGTGTTGCATCCGGGAATCAATGGTACTTTGAAGGAACCGCCATCCCTGATTCCACAGGACAAACGATTTCTCCTGAACTCACCGGATGGTATTGGAGTGTGGTATCTCAAAACGGTTGCAATTCAGATACATCCAATCATATCTATTATGACGGATTTTTCCCCGGACCTGTTACAGACAAGCCCGGTTTCTGGGTTTACCCGGTTCCGAATGACGGCCATTTCACTGTTGCGATTTCATTGCCGGCGGAAGATGTTTTTGACATCACTGTATTCAATAGCCTGGGCATGCAGATTTTTGAGATCCCGGGTATTGTGGTGAAGAATAAATTCAAGCGGATGGTTGACCTGAGGCCAAGATTGCCGAAGGGTTTATTTACTGTAGTGTTCAAGTGTGATGATTACCAGGTTGTGAAGAAAGTTCTGATATACAACCGATGATGAAAATAATTTGTAAATTGAATCATTTTTAAGAAATGTTCGTATAACCTTTTTACAACATTTGTACGGGATCTTGTAATGCTGTTGAAATGAAGTTGGTGTTATCTGTTATATTGTTTTTCATGGTTTCCATGCCTGCATGCCTGTTTGGGCAAGCCGGTATGAAAGACCCTGCGCAGTATGCACCCGGCAGTGTTCCTGTTATCTGTTGTGCAGGTACTACCTGCCGGAACAGCAACTACACCTATTCCACCCAATTATATTCACCGCCGTATGATTGGGTAATATCTGGTACTGCCGGCGTGGATTACACCAAAACCAGTGGTGGCGGCCCTACCGATCATTCCATCAGCATCACATGGCACACACTGGGACCACAATCGGTGAGTGTTTCATACAATGGAGCCACAGGATACGGTACATTACCGGTTACCGTGGAGGAAACCTTCCCTGTTAGTGTAATAATTACCCCATCTGCAAATCCTGTTTGTGCGGGGACACCGGTTACATTTACCATCACCACCACGAATGCCGGGACATCCCCGACATATAAATGGTTCAGGAACATGATGGAAGTTCCAGGTGAAACCAATTCAACCTATACATTTATTCCTGCGAACAACGATAATGTTTATTGCGAGGTAACTTCCAGTCTGCAATGTCCCACAGGGAGTCCTGCTTCTTCTCCGCCGGTCACCATTATTGTGATATCAAATTTCCCGGTCAGTGTGGCTGTTACTGCTTCATCCAACCCTGTCTGCCAGGGGAGCCCGGTAACTTTTACTGCGTTACCTTTCAATGGGGGGAATACGCCGTCGTATCAGTGGCTCCTGGGCGTTAACCCGATTTCAGGGGCTACAGACAGCACCTATGTTTATACACCGGCAGACGGGGACCTGATCTCGTGTACCGTCACATCAAGTCTTGGCTGTACTTCAGGAAATCCGGCCACATCCAGTCAGTTGCCCATGACCGTAAGCCCGGTTCAGCCGGTGAGTGTGACGGTACTTCCTTCAGCAAACCCGGTTTGTGCCACAAACCTGGTAACCTATACTGCAACGCCGGTGAATGGCGGTACGTTGCCGTTTTATACCTGGACTGTGAACGGGACAACCATAGGCCTGAACGGTCCGACCATGCAGTATATGCCTGTAAACGGGGATGCTGTAGTGTGTACCTTGAATTCAAATGCTCAATGCCAGACAGGAAATCCGGCCTCCTCTGCCGCCATTATGATGAATGTGCAGCAATTTGCGCCGGTCAGTGTGAGCATTGTTGCCTCCCCGTCAACCACGCTATGCAACGGGGCAGCAGTAACCCTTACAGCAACTGCCATAAACCAGGGCCCCGGTCCTGTTTATCAGTGGTATATTAACAATACCCATGTAAGCGCAGCATCCGGATCCACCTACGTTTATACGCCGACAAACGGAGATATTGTGAAATGCATTGTTACATCATCGCTGATATGCGGTACAGGAAATCCTGCCACTTCCAACGAAATCTTCCTGACTGTAAGCTCCGTTACAACGCCAAGCGTAACAGTTGCGGTTTCTTCAAACCCTGTTTGTGCCGGTGTACCGGTTACGTATACAGCGACGCCTGCCAACGGGGGCAGCAGCCCTTCATATCAATGGATTAAGAACGGGGCCAACGTTTTCGGTGCAACAACCTCAGTGTACATATATACTCCGGCCAATAACGACATTGTTAAGTGCATGATGGTATCCAATTCCATGTGTACGTCGGGTGCAACTGTGTTTTCCACCCCGGTCACGATGATGGTCATTTCTGTAATGGCCGTGAGTGTGACGATCCAGGCATCCGAAAACCCGGTTTGCCAGGGAGGTCCTGTTACCTTTACCGCATACCCGCAGCCGGTTATTGGAACCTATTCATACCAGTGGATGGTCAACGGGGCACCTTCTGGAGGTGCGACCAACAACACTTTTACATATATTCCTGTAAACGGCCAGGTTGTTACATGTGTTGTTACGTCACCACTCACATGTGTAACAGGCAACCCGGCCACATCCAATGCCATCACCATGAATGTGGCCAACTCGATTCCGGTGTCGGCGACCATCACTGCGAGTGCGAACCCATCCTGTCTGGGGTCCTCGGTTATTTTTACCGTCGTTCCTACCAATGGCGGAGCAACACCCGCTTTCACGTGGCTCGTGGATGGGTTCCCGATGAGCGGCGCAACCAACTCCACCTATTCTTTTGTTCCATCCAACGGAAATACATTTGCCTGTACGGTGATCTCCAGCTACGGATGTGCTTCAGGGAACCCCGCCAGCTCAAATATCATTACCATGGCGGTCAATCCGACCACGCCAGTGAGTGTGGTGATCACCAATGCGAACGACTCCTCCTGTCTTGGAGTGCCTATGGCTTACAGTGCGGCAGTTACCGGGGGAGGTGCCAGCCCGGTTTACCAGTGGACGGTGAATTCAACAAACAGTGGGATCAACAGTGCCAATTTCAGTTATATTCCGGCACAGGGTGACATTGTTAAGTGTAAGGTAACCCCTGATGTTGCCTGCCCGCAATCCAATCCTGCCGTGTCAAACGGAATTACACAGACCGTGCTGCCGATTGTGTCGCCGGATATTGTTATTGGTGCCTCTTCCAATCCTGTTTGTACAGGGACCCAGGTGACCTATTCAATATCATTCATCTCCAACCAGGGTACAAATCCGGGTTATCAATGGAAAAAGAACGGTGTCCTCGTGAGCGTCAGCCCGGTACTCGTATACACACCTGCTAATAATGATAAGATATCCTGTGCCCTCACCTCCAGCCTGATGTGTGTGAACGGGAATCCGAAGACCTCCAATGAAATTACAATGCTCGTCAGCGATTCGTTAAATGTGGTTGCCACGATCTTTATTACCGGGACAAATCCAAACCCGTTCTGCCAGGGTTTGCCCATCAGCTTTAATTCAACTGTGACAAACGGTGGAACACCCCCTACACCACCGGGATACCAGTGGCTGGTAAATGGAGTGCCTCCTGTTCCGGCGGCCACCAATGCAACATATTCGTATATTCCCGCCGACGGTGACTTTGTGACCCTGCAGGTTACTTCGGGTTTATCATGTGGCGTACCAAAGCCTTTCACTTCCAACCCTATCAGCCTGGTTAAAAACAATGGCCTGCCTGCGAGTGTGATTATTACTGCCTCAGAAAATCCTGTCTGTTCAGGCAGCAATGTTACATTCCACGCTACGCCTACAAACGGCGGAACTGCACCTTTTTACCGATGGTACGTTAACGGTGTCCAGAAAAGCGCCGGACTGTCGGCGAACTTTTCATGGTCAATCACCGACGGAATGGTTATAACCTGCACCGTGCAATCCAATCTTCCATGCGCCAGCGGAAGCCCTGCAACCTCCAATGCAATCATCATGGGAACTGTTGCTGCCCCGGTTCCTGCCATCTCTATTTCTACACTGACCAACCCTTTTTGCCCGGGGACGAATGTTACCTTCAATTCCGTCATCACCAATGGCGGCAGCACGCCAGGCTACCAGTGGAATCTGAACGGAAATCCCATCTCAGGCGCCACAAATGCAACCTATGTGACTGCCACAGCACTGGCAAACAATGATATTATTACCTGTACGATGACATCTGCAGCGTCCTGCATCGTTGGTGTTCAGGCCACTTCCAACGCGATAACGATGATCTCAACATCACCGTTGCCCCTGGAAATCCTTGTAACGGCTTCTGCCAACCCTGTGTGCCAGGGAACGACTGTTCAGTATACTGCCGCACCGGCCAATGCAGGCTCTTCACCGCAATTTCAATGGCAAAAGAACGCCTTTCCTATTACAGGCGCCACCAATTCAACTTATACACATGTCCCGGTCAATTCTGATGTAATTGCCTGTAAAGTGACGACCAGCATGGTGTGTGCCACCCCGATTGATAAAACATCGGAACCGCTGACGATGACGGTGAATACTCCGCTTGCTGTGAGTTTTTCAATTGCTGCGTCAGCCAACCCGGTTTGCCTGGGTACACCGGTTACTCTTACTGCATCCAACATTGTTAATGCAGGTTCTTCACCGGTGTTCAAATGGCGCGTGGATGGCGTAATCCTGCAAACTTCCGGCAGTACGACCTTTACCTATACCCCCCAGAACGGGGATGTGGTAACCGCTACCATGTCGTCGAGCCTTGATTGTGTGAGCAGCAATCCTGCCGTTTCCAACGTGGTTGTACTCCAGGTGAACAGCCCCTTGCCGGTGAGCCTCACGGTTGCTGCCTCTGATAACCCTTTTTGCGCGGGAAACGGGGTGACTTTTGTCGCCACTGCATCAAACGGAGGCACCGCACCAACTTACCAGTGGTATAAGAATACGATTTTACAACCAGGTGAAACCAACCCTGTGTACAGTTATTTTCCGTTGGACAATGATGAGGTATACTGCACAGTAAATTCAAACCAGTCATGTATATCCAACAATCCTGCCCAGTCAAATACCGTACACATGATTGCAACGGCTGCAGGTATGCCCGCTACGATATCCGTTACGGTAAATAAGAATAATGTTTGCCCCGGTACACAGTTGCTATTTTCAGCAAGCATCACAAACGGAGGATCAGCCCCTGTTTATCAATGGTATAAAAACAATAATCCTGTAGGTACGAATGTGTCAACCTACGCCACAACGTGTAATAACAATGACCAGGTTTACTGTAAAATAACTTCGAATCTTGCCTGCGCAAATCCTGTTGTTGCCAATTCAAACGTGATCATCATGAATGTGTTGCCGGCAGCGCCGGTGTCAATTGTTATTACAGCTTCAAGTAACCCTTGTTGTGAAGGGACGGCTGTTACTTATACAGCTGCTGCAGTAAATCCCGGTACAGATCCCTTGTATCGGTGGAAGGTAAACGGGATAATTATCCTGAGTTCGGGTAGTACATCATTTACGTATACCCCCATCAATGGCCAGGTAATCTCCTGTCAGATTCAGTCAAACCAGCTCTGCGCCAACCCGAATGTTGTTAACTCAAACAACATTATTGCCAGTGTCACACCAAAAGCTGTGGTAGGTGTTTCCATTCTACCCTCAGCCAACCCGATTTGTGAAGGCACGTCAATAACCTATACCGCCACCCCGGTAAACGGCGGTACGCTGCCTGCATACCAATGGAAGTTGAACGGAGCTGCAGCCGGAACCAACTCACCCACATTTTCATTTACCCCGGTGAACAATGATAAAGTTATTTGTGTCATCACTTCCAATTCCGACTGTGTTGTGGCAAATACGGTCAGCTCGGTGGAGGATACGATGTGGGTCAGTCCGCTGTTACCCGTTAGCGCCAGCATTGCCGCTTCGTCAAACCCGGTGTGCCAGGGTTATGTTACCTTAAGTGCCACCGCAACCAACGGCGGAATTCTTCCGTTGTATCAATGGAAAGTGAATGGTATTCCCGGGTCACTTACCCCTAACAATACACTGATCTATTTACCCGCAGACGGTGACCAGGTAACATGTGACGTTACGTCAAACCAGTTCTGTGTGGTGGGAAACCCGGCAACCTCCAACACGGTAACTCTGACGGTGATCCCTAGCGCACCGGTGAGTGTTTCCATTGCCCCCGCAGTCACTCCGCTTCCGCTGTGCCAGGGCTCTTCCATCACATTCACCGCTACGGCTGTGAATGGGGGAGCCAATCCTGATTTTCAATGGATGCTAGGAAACTACACTGTTGGCAGCGGCCCATCCTATACCTATATTCCGGCCAGCGGAGATGTGATTACCTGCCAGCTCTATTCCAACATAACCTGTCCGACAGGAAACCCTGCCACATCGGCTCCGATCACGATGAATTTCAGCCCGGTGCTGGAGCCTTCTGTGTCAATCACCACGTCAGCAAATCCAACATGCACAGGGACGATGGTCAGTTTTACAGCCTTGCCGGTCAATGGGGGAGCAACCCCGGAATTTCAGTGGCTGGTAAACGGAATACCGCCAGTGCCGGCTGCAACAAATGCCACATATTCCTATTTACCCGCCAATGCCGATGTTGTTACATGTGTGCTGACCTCCGGGGTTACCTGTCCGCTGATTAACCCGGTGAATTCTAATTCAATCACCATGTCGGTTCTCCAGCCGCAAACGGCATCCATATCTATAAGTACGCCGGCAACCTCGGTTTGTGACGGAATTCCTGTCACCTTCACAGCCAATTTGGGGAACCCCGGATCTACTCCGGTTCTGCAATGGTTTGTGAACGGGACGCCCACAGGTGCCACATCAACAACTTATACATATAACCCAGTGAATGGAGACATTGTAACCTGTACCCTGGTTTCAAGCATATCCTGCATCACCAACAACCCCGTTACATCCAACGCATTGCAAATGACAGTGAGCAATGAGTTTCCTGTCAGCATTACGATTGCTCCTACGGCTAACCCTTCATGTGTCGGCCAGCTTGTTACATTTACGGCAAATCCTGTGAATGGCGGTGTAAACCCGGTATTTCAGTGGATGGTGAATGGCATGAATGTGGGCAATAACAGTCCGACCTATACTTTTATGCCGGCATCAGGGCAGGTAGTGTGCTGCCAGCTAAAATCAGATTATATCTGTGAGCCGGACCCTGCCATGTCAAACTGTGTAACGATGGTTGTTAAAACCATTCAACCTGTCGACGTCACCCTTACCTGCTCATCAAACCCCACTTGTCTCGGATCGCCTGTCACCTACACGGCTACACCCTCCAATGGCGGCCCCAACCCGGAGTATACCTGGTATGTAAACGGAATTGTGGTTGCTGGTGAAACAAATTCAACGTATACATACCCGCCATCCAGCGGCGATATTGTGAAATGCAAGCTGACGTCAGATGAATCATGCGTCAATGCAAATCCCGCCATGTCTGAAGAGATTACGATGATTGTAAGCACCTCATTCCCGGCTGACGTAGTTGTTACTTCTACAGGAAATGTTGTATGTGTCTTTACACCCGTCACATTTACCGCAACGCCTTTTTTCGGAGGCCCTTCACCAACTTATCAATGGCAGGTTAACGGCACAGACGTTATTGGAGCCACCAACACCACTTACCTTTATTATCCCCCGGTTGACGGCAATATCATTACCTGTGTTATGACGTCGTCGCTGTCGCTTTGTACAGCAAACCCGGTAACATCCGTACCAATCGTGATGATTGTGCTTCAGATCCCGGTTTCCGTGGTCATTGCTGTGAGTCCGCAAACACCGGTATGCGAAGGAACGCTGGTAACCTTCACGGCAACGCCTACCAATGGCGGGCCCGCACCCAGTTACCAGTGGAAAGTTGACGCAACGAATTATCCCGGTGCTACGAACCCAACCTTCACCTATGCCCCGGGTATCAGCAATTCAGTAAATTGCTTGCTGATGTCAAACGCCACCTGTTCCAGCGGCAGCCTGGCAGCGTCAAACATCATCATTCCGCCTGTCAACCCGAATTTGCCGGTAAGTGTTTCCGTCACCTCCGATCATGGAACTGAGGTATGTGCCGGAACAACGATAACTTATTCAGCAACACACATCAACGGGGGAACATCTCCTACTTACCAGTGGACGGTAAACAGCACCAACAGCCCCGGGGCAACCAACTCAACATTCATTTATCAACCAAACAACGGCGAGATAATCGCCTGCACCCTGGGTTCCAATGCAACGTGTGCAACAGGATCGCCCGCGGTTTCAAACACATTTACAATGACAGTTCATCCGCTGCTGCCTGTGAGTGTATCGGTAGTTTCCTCTGCCAATAATGTATGCGCCGGAACCACGGTCACCTTTACGGCCACCCCCGGTAATGGTGGAACAACCCCCGGGTATCAGTGGCAGGTAAATGGTTTTAATATTAGTGGAGAAACAAATTCATCTTATTCCTATCCTCCGCAGAATAATGATGTGGTAACGTGTAATATGACGGCAGATGTGGTTTGTCCGGCTTCCAATCCGGCGGTTTCAAATCCGATCACCATGGTTGTGAGCCCGATGCTGCCTGTAAGTGTATCTGCGACGGCCTCATCCAACCCGGTTTGTGCCGGAGCATCAGTATTGTATACAGCCACCCCGACCAATGGAGGAGCTTCTGGCACCTATCAGTGGAAGGTGAACGGTGGGAACATTCCTGGCGCGACCAATGCTACATGGAACTATATTCCGTCAAACACCGAGACGATCAGCTGCGAGTTGAACTCCAGCGAGGTTTGTCCGGCAGGAAATCCGGCCATTTCGGTGCCCATTGCGATGACAGTGAATCCGTTGCTGCCAGTAAGTGTATCTGCGTCGGCCTCATCCAACCCGGTTTGTGCCGGAGCATCAGTATTATATACAGCCACCCCGACCAATGGAGGAGCTTCTGGCACCTATCAGTGGAAGGTGAACGGTGG
>CAJBYO010000078.1 GCA_903959905.1 uncultured Bacteroidales bacterium | reverse complement strand
TTTCAACTCGGATTCTCCATCCCGTTGATTGGCTTCAGCCATGATGCCGATACGCTCTTTATTTGAAGCCTGTTTGGAAGATACGTTGGCGAAGGTATTGCCGGCAGTATCGAAAATGCCCCAGTCGAGAATGTCAATGGAAATTTCCAACAGTGCCCTGGCCATGGTAAGATGCGCCAATGCAGGACGGATCAAGTCCAGCAGAACCAATTGTGCCGTAGTCAATTCATCATCGGATTTCCAGGCATTTTTAAGCTCGTCGAACAATTCCGCCGAAAGTGTTGGTCGTATATACTTCTTTTCAACAGAGCGGATGATCGGTTTGAGGCTTACGAAAACCCGTCTGCTCTCGCGTATATCCACCTCACTGTTGAACTCAAGGGTGCCACGGATAAACAGGTCTGCATCCTGTGGCTCGTATCCGGGGTAATCTTCCTTGTGTTCATCAAGGAATTTGAGAACAAGGTCCAGCGATGTGTTTGCCCGCCGGATCCAATTTTCTTTAAGATTTTGCACCCGGTACTGGGGAGCTGTCTTATGGGTAGGTGTTTCAATGACCTGGATACCCTGGGATGAAATGCTCACGCCGAATTCATCGGCGCCAAGCCACAAGGCATAAAGTGCCAGTGGCTTGCGGAGCATAGCGAGTAGTACAGCCAGATTTTCAGTGGTAGTTCCCTCATCCGGAGGAACCGGATCGAGGGCCATCATGTCTTGAAGCTGATTATAAAGAAGATTGCCAAGCACCGGTTTGATGAAGGTTTCCTGGGCTTCATCGATATAAGGGAACCAGTTTTCTATCGAGTTGCTGACATTGATGGAAGCAGCAGTCAAAACCTGTGAAAGATTATCAATGAGTCTTGTCATGCGATGTTCTTGTCTATGCGTTTATCAATCTTTGTTGGATGATCCTGCATGGTCTGGGAGGTGTCAACGGTCACATAATCAAACTCGATGTCTGGTGCCCATTTATTGAAATCCCGAATGAAATAAAGCGGTTCCAGGCTGATCTGCCGGTAAATGCCCATCTCGGCATTAAGCTGCCAAAAGGCTTCCCGTTTGTCCGATCCACTACCTGCTCCAAGGTTTCCCCCGGGAAGCCCTGAACCCACCAGGCAGGGATCAACACCGATGGCAAATAGTATCTCCGAATTTGCAGCCTGTGAATCCGGTAAGTAAGCATCATCCTTGAGTTTGTTGTCGATCACGTTAATCTTCCAACCTGCCAGGTATTCACCTTTGAACTTGTTGAAAAAGGTGAATGTGAGAAATGCTTTTCCGGTATTCTCGACATCCGACAGGAAATCATTCATTTCCGAAAGCACTTTCGTTCTTGCCGACTCACGCTGCTCGCGGGTATAATCCGGAGAAGGGTATCGGTTCATGAAATAATCATCGGGTATCTCAATGTGATACTTGATGGTCATCTGGTTTTTCATGATAGCCTGCTTGAGCTGAGGCACCTTGTTGGCGATACTGAGCCAACCGCTCTGGCGGATTCCGTTCCAGACTGAAAGGTGATAATAGGATTTATTGAACGACCGGTAAAATACCGGATAAGCGAATTGCGGGTCCTGGTAATGTTTACCATCATATTTAAACGGATCATACATCGGAATCTTAACCAATGACCCGTCAGCTTCGTTCGGGGAAAGATCCCACTGGGCAGAAAAGAAAAGGTAAGGAATACGGGATGGATGGTCAATGTCCATTTTGGCATTCCGGCAATAGGCCGGGTCTTTCACGAAAACCTTGTTGATCTTGTCTTTTCCCTTGTTCAGGATGAACTCAACCCATCCGTTTGCAAATATTTCCAGGCTGCCGATCAGGTCGATCCATTGGAAGTTCAACCGGTTGATGCGAAGGAATTCAACGACATCCGGATCTGTGACGATTTCACGGATGGGCGCTCCCAGGTTATCCTTGCCTTTATCACGATAAGCCAGGATGCCACGGCCATAATGGACGGTCTTTCGTTTTTCCAATGCCCGGAGCGCAATCGAATTCTTTTCCAGGTCAGTCAATACATTTTGAGGGAACAAATTGTCGTCACCCCAGGGTGACCATGGCCAGGAACTGTAATCCTTTGGGATTACAACCTTTTCGGTGGCGGCATCCTCTGTTTTTTTATAGGATGTGGCCACGGCTTTGGCTCCCGGCAAGAATGTGATCCCGTTTTCGTAAACGATCTTTTGTTTCATCAGTAACAGACTTTGTTGTTATTGAATTCAATGATCAGCCGGATATGCAGTCTTCGCTTCTGGCCATTGGGCAGCAGGACGTTCCTGGTTGAGTTGACCCAGTGGTTGGGATCTTTTGTGACCCGGTCATCGACAGGGAAGTTCTTCTTTGCTGCAAAGATTTCCTTTCCCTTTTTCGTTCTAACTGAGCATTTGCAAGCATCTTTCAACTCAATGATCTCTCCCCCGGTTTTCTCCAATCGATTTGCTGTAACAAATTTCAACTGGAACCTGACCGGCTTTCCCTGGCCATCAAATGAGTCCATTATCTCAAGGACATCCCACAACCGTACAAAAGTTGAATTCATGGGAGCAATAGTACAATGGTGGGGAGGGATAATAAAGGACAGTATTTTCTTTAGGGGCAGGAATAAAAAAAAGGCTGCACCTCGGGGCCAGCCTCTTCTTCTTGTTTGTTTTTAATTATAATAAGTGAATATACTCTTGAATCCCGGCCAAAATCACCTCGAAATCCGGCTGATTTTTATAATAAAGCTTTGCAGATCTCTTGTATTGGTTCTCAAATGTGCTGCGTAGTATTTTATCAGGCAAGAGTAATGCAGGATGCTCACTTAATGGGATTTCCCTATCGGCCCCACGAAATCGTGCTGCTTTATGTGTTTCATATTCCGGAGTGCCTATGAATTGCTGAACGTTTGGGTATTTGAGCAAACAGTAAACGTCATAATATTGACGTAAAAAATTCCTGGGTTTCTCCATGTTCCCTGATTCCTTTCGGAATTTATTGACAATGGTCTGAAGCTTTTCCACCAATGTGTATCCCGGATGATAACAAAATACCGCTTTGGCAGTATTATCAATATAATCAAATGATCCTTCCGATGATTTTACGTGATCCAATACCCAGGATGAAATATCAATAGGCTGGTTGGGCGCAACTGTGTCAAATCCTGCTTCCAGGAGAATGCCCTCCTTCAATCCTTCTAATGCCGGGGCGTAGGAATTATAATAAAGCCTGACCCCTCCACTTCTGTATTTTTCAAGATCATCAAATTCATGATCTCTTTCGACTTTGATAATACCGTTAATGGATATTTCACCCGCCAGTTTATCATAGAATGCTTTGCGTGCTTCTTTTATTTCTGCTTTATCTTCTTTCCCTTCAATGTTGAATCCGAAATTCGTTCTGATATGAATGTCAATATCTTCGGAAAATCGCTGAATTAACCCATACCCTTTTGAGAGTGATGTGCCGCCTTTTAATTCAAATTCTATTCCCTG
>CAJBYO010000077.1 GCA_903959905.1 uncultured Bacteroidales bacterium | reverse complement strand
GCTTATTTATCAACTTGTAAAATAATATTTGTTAGTATGTGCTGGATTTTAAAAAGTCAAATTTTCAACACCAAATCACCCTGTTCATTAGTGCAAAAAAATGTTAACAACGCTTAGATTTTCAGCCACTGATTAGTTACTTTTTTTCTATTAACCTAATATTTGCGGGATACTTTTCAGTTATTTCCCGGTTTCATTCCATTAGGATCCACATAGGTTTGATGATTACAGGATATTAACGTAATTTTGTGCCTGAATACACCTTTTGTATGATCACTAAATTATTGATAATCCGATGAAACGAGTATCCGATTTTTTCTTTTCCTTCAGGACCACCCTTGTCCTTCTTGTTGTTCTTATTATTGCCATGGGCGGAGCAACATTTATTGAAGACAAATATGACACCGTTACCGCACAGACGTTTGTATACAATGCGCTCTGGTTTGAACTGATATTTTTCCTGTTAACAATAAATATGATCGGAAATATCATCAAATTCAAGATGTTAAGCAGAAAAAAGTTTGCGGGATTTGTTTTTCATGCAGCATTCATCATCATCCTGATCGGTGCCGGGATTACGAGGTACTTCGGATTTGAAGGCAGCATGCACATCCGCGAGGGGGAAGAATCCAATATCATTCATACCCAAAGCCCCTGGCTCCTGATTTCATCGGCAGGAAATACTCAGAACTTCAGCTACGACAAACCTTTCAGCATAGGCAGTTTTACAAATAATGACCTGCACCTTGAATTTCCCACGGCTGAAAAAGGCAAAATCGCCATTGATTACAAAGAATTTATCAGCAATGCCGTTGATAAGCTGAAAGAAAATGTGGCAGGCGGAAAAAAGATCATCTCCCTGATCGTTGCCGACACAACCATGCAGCAAACCATGTTTTTAACGGAAGAAAAAGCCATCGTTTTCGGAACGGTTACTTTGTCATTCAACAACAAGTCAGATTCTGCTGCCATTCAGATTGAAGAAGCCGGCGGGCAACTGTCATTCATGGCCCCGTTTGAGGTCGTCCGTATGAATATGGCCACAAAGGAAACCGACACGATCAAACCCCTAACCAGGGCCGAACTTGCTACAAGTATCCTCTTCCGCGCACAGGGAATGGCCTTCATGTGCACGGCCTACTCACCCAGTGCAACCACCGAACTGGCACGCGGCGGAGAAGAAGACAAAGGAACCGACGTCCTGATCCTGAATGTCACCATACAAAACAAGATACATCAGGCCACTGTTTACGGCGGACCGGGGTACGTTGTTCGCATGCAGGACTTCAGTTTCGACGGCGTTGATTTCAAAATGGGATACGGAGAAAAGCCTGTTGAACTTCCATTTTCAATCAGGCTGAACGATTTTATTCTTGACCGTTACGCCGGCTCCATGAGCCCTTCATCCTATGCCAGCGAAATCACACTGATCGACAACCGCAACAACCTGAAGGAGAATCACCGCATTTTCATGAACAATGTGCTGGATTACGATATGTACAGGTTCTTCCAGTCATCGTACGACCCGGATGAGAAGGGCACGATCCTTTCGGTAAACCACGATTTTTTCGGAACAATGGTTACTTATTTAGGCTATTTCCTGCTGAGCCTCGGCTTTATCATGTCGCTGTTCAACAAAAACTCCCGCTTTCATGAACTCAGCCGCCGCATCGGCGAGACCAGGGACAAGCGGAAATCGGGGGTGATCATGACGCTGTTGTTCCTGCTCATCGGCACCTTTGGATTTTCCCAGTCGGAAATTTCTAAACCTGTATCCGCTGAGCATGCCGAAAAATTTGGTCACCTGCTCGTTCAAACCTATGATGGCCGTTTTGAACCGGTACACTCCATGGCCTATGATGTGATGCATAAAATTGCCAGGAAAGACAACTTTGACATCAGCGGAAAAGGCGACATGAATGCCATCCAGATTCTCATGGACATGCTCATCGCACCTAAATTCTGGCAACAGCAGAAGATCATTTACATTCGTGAAAAACCGGTACAGGAAATTCTCGGTATCACCGGAAAATATGCTTCATTCCTCGATTTTTTCGACGGCAACCAGAAATATAAACTGCAGAAGTATGTGGAAGAGGCCTTCAGGAAAAAGCAGTCGACCCAGAACAGTTTTGACAAAGAGGTCATCAAGGTGGATGAGCGGCTGAATATCTTTGAAATGGCCATTAAAGGCAGCATGTTCAAACTGTTTCCCGCACAGGGGGCTGCCAACAACAAATGGGTGACCTGGGATGACCCGGCGGCATCCACTCCCCTGGAAGGCCCGATCAACATCATGAACGAAGAACTTAAACTGAACCCGCTGAATTACAGCAACATCATGATTACCTACTTTACAGAGGTATTAAATTCGACCGCTTCAGGTGATTATTCAAAACCGGATAAGGTGATGGGGATGATGCGCGATATTCAGCGCAACTCCGCAAGCAGCCAGTTGCTGGCATCGGAAACCAAGATCAATGTTGAGATCCTGTATAACAAACTGCAGATTTTCATCACCCTCCGCAATGTATATGCGTTGCTCAGCATGATCCTCCTGCTTCTTGCATTCATCGACAACCTCCGTCCGGCCAGAAGCCGCATCATCACTACGGCCCTCAACATCTCCATTGGCATCCTGGCACTTGCATTCCTTTACCACACCGCCGGCATGATCATGCGCTGGTACCTTACGGGACATGCTCCATGGAGCAACGGGTATGAGTCGCTGATCCTGATTGCCTGGGGCGGGTTGCTTGCAGGCTTCAGTTTTGCAAGGTATTCAAAGATCACACTGGCGGCAACAGCATTGCTGGCCTTCTTCATCCTCATGACCGCCAGCCACAGCAGCTATGATCCGCAGCTGACCAACCTTCAGCCTGTGCTGAAATCATACTGGCTGATCATCCACGTTGCCACCCTCACCATCAGTTACGGGTTCCTCGGGCTCGGATTCATCCTCGGACTGATGAACCTGGTGATCTATTTATTCAAAAATGCCAGGAACAATGCCCGGCTTGACCTGATCATCAAGGAGCTCACCTATATCTGTGAAATGAACCTTATTGTGGGAATTGTCCTCGCCACCATCGGCACTTTCCTGGGTGGTGTGTGGGCCAATGAATCATGGGGCAGGTACTGGGGCTGGGATGCAAAAGAAACCTGGGCCCTCGTTATTGTGATCACCTATACGCTTATCCTCCATCTGCGGTTTATCCCGAAAATGAAGGGGTATTACGTTATGAATGTTGCTGCTGTGGCAGGATTTGGAAGTGTGATCATGACATTTGTCGGTGTAAATTATTACCTCTCAAAAGGCATGCACAGCTACGGGGCCGGTGAAACACCCGTTTTCCCGTTGTGGGCATGGGGACTTATCCTTTCCATTATCGGGCTGATGGTGGCTGCAGGGGTAAAACAGCGGAGTGCAGGGAAACAGGAATAGTTAGTTACCTTTGTTTTTTTCACCACATAGACACAAGTGTAATTTCAGATTGGACGATTGTCGATTGACGATTGACAGCGCTCATAAACGTCAATCGCGCAATCTAAAATTGATTTTGGTAAAATAATCTGTTCATCAGTACTACTATGTGCACTATGTGCCTATGTGGTGGAAAATCTTTAAATATCCGCTCAACATGAAAAAGCAAATCACCTTATTATTCCTGACAGCAATATTCTCTATTTGCGCCACTACCTTATTTGCCCAGGCCAACCCCGACAAAACGAAGAAGGTCCAGATGGCCATTATCCGGGAGGTAATCCAAACCACCAGCTATACCTACCTGCACGTAAAAATCGATGCAGACCTGCAGTGGCTGGCTGTTCCACTGGCCACGTTTAAATCGGGCGACACCTGTTACTTTACCGGGGGCCTCGTCATGCCTGATTTTACAAGCAAAGAACTTAACAGGACCTTTGATAAAGTGATCTTCCTGGAAGGCGTAAGTAAAACCGCGGAAGAGGGAAAAACACCCGGGCTGGGTGCCCCGGCCCATGGCACAAAATCAAAACCGGAGAAACTGGAAACCAGGATCGAACCTGCTGCCGGCGGCATCTCTATCGGGGAGTTATATAAGAATAAAGAACTGTACAATGGCAAGACGGTCAAAATAAGGGGAAAAGTAATGAAGTTCAAACCGTCCATTATGAGCAGAAACTGGGGCCACCTCCAGGACGGAACCTCCACCGACGGCAAATTTGACCTCACGGTTACCCTCAAATCCACGCTCACCGTTGGCGATATTGTAACCGTTGAAGGCAAAGTAACCATTAACAAAGACTTCGGGTCAGGCTACTTCTTTGAAGTATTGATGGAAGAGGGTGTTGTAAAATAGCAGGAGTTTCCTTTTTCAGAATGTTTCACCGTCCTTTTCCAAGCTGCCTGCCGGGGAATTTGAGTCACGTTTGAAGGATTCTGCAGTCCCACTGAATATCCTGACACCTCCGAATTCAAAAACGAGGCTGATTTCATGGGCCCCACCCAGGTGATGGTTGACCCCCGTTATTTGCTTGTCGTAGCTGTAGGTGAATTTTATACTCATACTTTCAGCAAACACATACCGGTAACCTGCCAGCACAGCAACCGAACCGGAGGCATAATCCCCGAATTCTCCTTTATACCAGAGCCCTCCGTAGAGCCCGAACTTTGTTACATTGCAACCTGCCAGCAGTGAATTCCATTTATCCTGGTGCTGGAATAAAACCGCAGGATTTATTTTCAGCAATTTATCGCCGTGTTTTCCCGGTTTTGCATGCTTTGAGAAAGAAAGGATAACATCGGCATGCCCGATCCATTTTCTTTTCAAAAGATATGGCTGGTCAGGGAGAAAGGATACATCCGGCTCAAAAAGGTGGTCAACCGAAGCACCGATCCGCCACGACATATGTCCTGAATTGCTGATGACCTGGACCAAACCGCCTACGGCGAAATCCGGCTGATTGACGAGATCGGTCCTGGTTTTATACTGTGCCGAATCATACAGGTCTCCATAGTTATCATGCAGCCTGTCGGAATTGACAAACTCGCTCCATGAAATATGTTTGATCAGCCAGGCTGCCTTGATTCCGGCCTGTCCTGTGATCAGCCTGTTGAATGGCACCCTCGCTGAGAAGGAAGCCCCGATGTTGTAATTTGCAATAAAACCAACCCCGTCATTGTCTGCATTGAATATCAGGCCGAGCCCGCCCGACCCGGGGAGGCTCCTGCCTGGAATATCAGCGCTCAGGTGATATGATCTCTGGCTGGGCACCAGCATCGGATCCTGGTTCCTGGTGACAAATCTTATGTTAAGCCCGCTGTTAAGCCCGGTGAAGGCGGGGTTGTAATACAAAGGCACATTGGAGAACTGGGTATAGGCCGGATCCTGGCCAAACAGCAAACACGGGATACATGCAAAAATCAAAATTCCACACAGCAGGTGTATCTTGTTCATTAGTCTGGTAGTCAAAAAGTCAGATAAAGGTAGTACACGCAAATGTATGCGTGCCACCATACCAAAACAATTGCCGGAATCCGTTAAAACCGATTACGGATTTCCGGCATAAAAAAAGGCTGGCAAACCGGCCAGCCTTAGGTAAGCAATAAAACCTGCGAAAAATGTGGCGTGAATTTCTTCCTCCAATATTATGATGCAAATAATCTGTTCAGTACCCGCACGCTAATCCTTCAGGCAGCGCACAGAAAGCCCATAATGTTTCTTATAGGTGAAGCGTTTTAAATGAGGAAGACTGAAGGTCATATACCTGCACCACACCAGGTCGTCGTCATACTCACACTGGGTTGTTGACCAGATTTGAGTGTATAGCCCCAGAAATGTATAACAGTCATGGTATTGCCTTCCGGCAGGAAGCGCGCAAAATCCACTTTCATAAGGTGCAGTTTCGGTGAAATTTCCGTTCGTTGTATCAATGGTCATCACGTTCGGGCTCTTCCAGTGTCTTGTTCCCGATTCCTTCATTTTTCCTCCGGCGACCAACGTCCCACCTAAAAAATCGCACAAGATCTCCCACTCTTTATCATCTGGAACATGCGTACCTGCAGGACAAAGTTTCCTGCTATCCACAACAGCAAAATAATTATACATGCGACCATACTCCTGTGCAATGCGTTCACTGTTGTTATAATTGCAATATGCTGCGGCCGTTAACTTAGTCCAGGCCAACGTATCGGTAATGGCTATAATCGGGTCTCCATTGTTGTACCTGGTTGCTTTAAGGTTTTCTTTTAACCATACCTGGTTCCCAATTTTCACTGTATTATAAACATTACCATCAATGTCTGCCACCTGGCCCTCAGAACTTGCCTGCGAAAAGGAAAGCAATGGAACGATTGTGAATATTAACAGTTTTAAAACTATCTTCATATAAGAGTCTATTTAACATTTCAACGTTTTCTAATTGTATGCAGGATTATAGCCTTTTCCCGTACCATGACTTGTTCCATGGCAGGTTACAGTGCAGCTATTGGCGGCTGTTCCTGCTGCATGAATAAATGCTGCCTGTGTATTTGTTCCTACCGATGTAATGCAGATTGTCGGGGCCTGATTTCTGGCGAAATTAAACAGGTGGAATTGCTCACTGCCATGTGAGTCATGACATACATAACATCCTTCCTGGGTTTTGTTCGCTACATGGTATAAATGATACCCAAATCTTGAACTGACCTCTCCGGAAATGTACGAAGCCGCCTTGTGACATTTTGTACAGAAATCAGTGGTTGCAGTATTTGCACCATTGTGTGTTGTTTTAAATCCAGCATTACCGCCGGTCCCGGCATCGAGAA
This sequence comes from uncultured Bacteroidales bacterium, assembly GCA_903959905.1. Taxonomy (GTDB): domain Bacteria; phylum Bacteroidota; class Bacteroidia; order Bacteroidales; family FEN-979; genus CAIVAT01. The sequence goes on along the minus strand of CAJBYO010000077.1, from coordinate 87,243 downwards.
TATGAAGGTTCTGCGATCCGTGGGGTCCTCTGCCGTAGCCGGCAGTGGCCTTCTGGGTATTGTCGTGGCAGCTTGTACAGTACATTCTTGAAGAAAAAGTCCAAGGGGTTTGGAAAGTAGCAACATTAATATTCAAATTGGTTCCTGCCGCCATTACCGGATGGTATGAGGCATTTGCCGGATTGTACTCCCTCGCCATATCCCGCGAGTCAGCAATCTGGGTATTTGTTAAAGTTGTTATCTTTCTCAGCCCATCCGCCTGGTCGGCAGTTCCCGTCCATCCAGCCGGCAGATAGGTTGGCAATGTCGTGAAGCTTGAATGACACTTATAACAAACCTCATACTCATAGGTTGTATTTTCATTGAAGGTAAACCCGGTTGGTGCACCTGCACCGGCATACGTAGGCGTAACACCGGAGGCGCCGATCAGCTCATTGTAAATTGTTGGTGCAACTGTAACAGCATACGATTTTGCTGCATGAGGGTTGTGACAGTCCACACACTCCACGTGACGGTTCGCTCCTCCGAAGGCAGCTCCCGTGTTTTCTTCATTGAGGTGTTTGCGGTAGGTAGCCGTGGGATCATGCTTGCGAAAGGCGGTTGCTGTGTTGAGATTGTTTTGAAATGAAAGATGTACTTTAACCGAAGCAATGCCTGTTCCGCCATGGCATGACAAGCAGAATCCCTCTTCTTCATTCATCAGGTCAGTCCCCGTTCCGAGGCCGGCATAATTCCACGGACTGAGCATGGTGCTTTTGTTTGAACCATGGCCGTTGTCATGACAATCCATGCAGGCCTGGCTGGTCTTATGTGCAGAGGCAAGCCACCTGGTTTTGTCAACCTGCGGTACAGTCACATTGTCGCTGAACGGGGTAACATCACCTCCAGCGCCGTTGGCATCGTGGCAATTCAGACAGAAATCGTTGGCTGCAGCCTTATTTGCGGCATCATAGGTAATGATTGAAAGGTATCCTCCGTCAGGATCAAGCAATTTGACCGTTCCTTTTTTGTGATCACCCATGTAATGACACAACAGGCAATCTCCCACGGTCGGTATCGCACCCGTTCCGTGATGGGATTGTCTTTTGAAATCGCCGCCGGTACCTGTTCCGTTGCCCAGGTTGTCGACGATCTGGCGTCTGCCTCCGGAAGGCCCAACTCCGGGTTTATCCGTAATCGCATTATGACATCCCAGGCAGTCGGTTTGTGCTGAGAAGCCCTTGTCATGCGGGTGACAGTTGGTACATTTCTGTGTAGCCGGGAAGTGGCGTGCATCCGACGTCCCTCCGCTGGCCGCCTGGTAATGGTCAACAGCTGTCGTATGACATACTTCACAAACCCCGTTGAAGGGTGCACCACCGTCGGCAAAGTTACCCGGGCCGGTATTAGCCGTGAAGATTACAGGCTTGATGCCCAGGGTGGGTGTTGAAATGTTATCGCGAACCAGGAGAATATTGCTGGATCCGGTTTCATGGGCATAGTGGCAAACTGTGCAGGACAATCCTTCATGGGTTGTTTCACGCTTCGGCCCTGCTTCTATGTGGCAGTTCGTACATCCCGCATCGATGGTGGCCGACCGCAGGATGTTCCCGTCGGTAGAGGTGGAATTATGGGTGTCGTGACAGGTGGTGCAAACAACTTTACCGGTTGCACTGAGCGGGAAGGTGGTCGCCTGGAAACGCGGGTCGGTTCCGGGGGTGTAGGCAATGCCCACCGGGTGGGTGCCCCTGTTTGCCGGGTTATCAGCATAGCGCCTTACATCCCGGGCGGTGTGACAATTAAGGCAAAGGGCATCCTCTGCATTGGAGGTCCTTAAAAATGGTGCATAGGTCGTTGAATGCTGATCATGACAGGTAGAACATACGATTTCGTTGCTGTAAACGCGCAGCAGCATCCCCGGGTTGGTGGGCATGTTGGTTTGGTACAGGGCATTCACAGCCTGGGCATTCCATGAGTGTGACGTTCCGCTTACGCCTGGAACGGCCTTCATGACATCTGCAAAAGGCATGGTGTTGGCCACACCTGCCGGGTTGTGGCAGCTCATGCACAGGTTTGCATTTCCGCCAACCAGCGTCAGCTGGGCTCCCGGGGAGGTATGATTGATATGACAGCCGTTGCACATGTTATGTGGCGGACACACATTCACGGTGATGGCGAAGCTGGCTGAAACCGGGCCAAGGCCGCAGCTTCCTGAACCTCTTACCATGAGATTGCCTGAGGTGGCCGTACCTGAAAAAGTTCCGGAGATTGAATTGGTATTGCCGGAAGCAGTGAATCCTGTCCCGGAGTATGTCCAGATATAACTTGTTGCACCGGCAACAGGTGGCACAAAATAATCACCCACTGCGGACGTACAAATGACAGATGTGCCTGTAATTGCCGCTGGGGCGCCAATACCGGTTGTTATAGTCACCGGGAAATTTGCTGATGCGGTTCCGTTTCCGCAACTGTTTGTACCCCTCACCGTAATGTTACCTGACGTTGCGTTGGCGGCAAAACTGCCGGTGATGGAAGCTGTGTTTCCTGAAGGGGTGAACCCGGTTCCTGAGTAGGTCCAGGTATAACTCGTTGCTCCCGAAATGGCAGCAACGGAGTAGGCGATGCCACTCTGCCCCTGGCAGGCGGCGTTGGAACCGGTAATGTTACCAGCAGCGCCCGGCACCGAATTGATGGTTATCGCATAGTTGGCAGAAACAACACCTGATCCGCAGGCATTGACACCACGAACTGTCAGAACTCCGGAAGTGGCACCTGCCGAAAAGCTGGCAGTGATGGATGCGGTATTGCCCGAAGGGGTGAACCCGGTTCCTGAATAGGTCCAGGTGTAACTGGTTGCACCTGTAACAGCAGGCACCGAATAGGCAACGCCTGTCTGGCCCGGGCAAACCAGGGCTGTACCGGTAATCGTTCCGGCTGCGCCCGGCAGTGTATTTACCGTGATGGCATAGTTGGCGGATGCCGTACCGTTTCCGCAGGTATTGACGCCCCTTACTGTTAGGGTTCCTGTCGTGGCAACGGCTGAAAAATTTGCAGTGATGGACGCCGTGGGTCCTGAGGGTGTAAACCCTGCCCCTGTGTATATCCAGCTATAACTTGTAGCTGCCGTGATGGGAGAAACTGAATAAGCAACACCGTTCTGGCCCTGGCACACGGTGGGCGTCCCGGTAATCGCTCCGGCCGCCGAGGGCAACGGATTGACAGTGACGGGGAAAACAGCCGATAGTGTTCCGTTTCCGCAGGTGTTGACACCCATTACCGTGAGGTTCCCTGATGTAGCTGCCGCAGTAAATGTTCCGGTAATGGAAGCAGTGTTTCCCGACGGGGTAAAACCTGTGCCCGAATAGGTCCAGGTATACGTTGCTGCGCCTGAAATGGCAGGGACTGAATAGGCAACCGCTGCCTGGCCCTGGCAAACTGTGGATGAACCGGTAATGATCCCCGGAGCACCAGGTACGCCGTTGTATACCGTGATGGGATAATTGGCTGAAAAAGTTCCGTTGCCGCAGGCGTTTATACCCCTTACAGTAAGGCTTCCCGAAGTGGCACCCGTTGCAAATGTTCCGGTTATTGACGCTGTATTGCCCGACGCCGAGAACCCGGTACCCGAATAAGCCCACAAATAACTGGTTGCCCCTGAAATGGCGGGCACCGAATAAGCGATCCCGCTTGTATTATGACAAACTGAAGCTGTTCCTGTGATGGTTCCTGCTGCTGCAGGCAACGTGCCAACCGTGATGGGAAATGTTGCAGACGAAACCCCGTTTCCGCAGGAATTTACCCCGAAAACGGTCAGGTTTCCCGAGGTGGCCGCAGCTGAAAAACTCCCTGTAATGGACGCGGTGGTTCCCGACGGGGTAAACCCGGTGCCTGAATAACTCCAGGTATAGCTGGCGGCCCCGGCTATGGCAGCAACCGAATAGGCAAAACCGCTCTGGCCCTGGCATACACTGCTTGTGCCTGTGATGGGACCAGCGTTGGCAGGCAGTGTGTTAACGGTGATGGGAAAAACAGCCGAAGCTGTTCCACTGCCACACGAATTTACGCCTGTTACGGTGAGGTTCCCGGATGTCGCTCCCGCATTAAAACTGCCGGTTATGGAGGCGGTATTCCCTGAAGGGGTGAACCCGCTGCCTGAATAGCTCCAGGTATAGCTTGTAGCCCCGGCGATTGCTCCAACTGAATAAGCCACGCCTGATTGCGACTGGCAAACAGTCGCGGTGCCTGTAATGGTGCCTGCCGGAGAAGGCACCGTGGTAACGGTTAAAATCGCCTGGTTGGAGGTAGCTGTTCCGTTGACGTTGGTGAACACAGCCCGGTATTTATAATTATTCAACCCGGATACACTGGAAATATTCAGGGTGGTGGTTGTAAAGTTGGTATAAACCCCTCCATCAAGTGCGCCGGTGATATCTTCAAAGGTACCTGTATTCGGATCCCGCTGCCACTGAACGGTTGGGGTGGGAACGGAATTGCATGTACTGGTAAATGAACCTGGCAAACCCTGGCAAACAGTGGCGTTTGACGGGTGCGTAGCAACATAGATCAAGGCTCCTGTTTCACCAACCTGGAAGGTGCCGAAGGTGGTCATGCCGGTGGCCTGGGTGGAAGTGGCTGTTAAGGTACCCACAGCGGGAGCTTCCCAAACCGTTCCTGTATATTTGTTTACAATAAAACTGGCCGTATTGGCACCGGCATCAAGGTCAACGGGTGTTCCGTTGATAAAGTTCAATGTGGCACTGTAAGCAGTGAATCCACCTACCGGAGTGGCGCCCTGGCTGATAGTCCAGGTGCGGTTAACACTCAGGGTAGGATTGATCCCGGAACTGGCGATATTCGGGTGGTCGCCTGATGCGGTATAACCCACAAGTGATCCCGAACCACTGGTGGTGCCTGAGAAGGCAACAAGCACAGGTGTATAGTTTGTGGCATCCCCCACTACAAAATTCCTGGAGGGAGAGGCGGCATTTGAAAAATAGATCTCCAGGTTTCCGTACACATACTTCCCGGCTCCTTCTCCACTGGTGGAAGAGGCTGCACCAAGGATCAGTTTATTGGCACCGGTGGTTATTTTCCCGTTGGCAAAGGTCAGTGCACCGTTGACAGTGGGTGAGGTAGTGATGGAAAGTCCGGCCGCATTGCTGAGACTTACACTGTTGGAGAAGGTGGTGGGCGACGATCCCAGGATCGTCTGGGCTGCTGTACCGTTGAAGGTTACCAGGCTGGTTCCCTGGGTGAACGTGCCGCTGTTTGAAAAATCCCCGCCAACATTTAAAAGCGGGTTGAATGTTGATCCGAGGTACGTTGCACCCGTATTGATTGTCAGGTTTTTTGAAATGGTTACCGTTTGACCGGCAGCGGTGCCAATTGTTTTTGAGGCTCCGGTAAGAATCACATTTCCTGCATAGATACGGCTGGTGACTGTTTGTGTTCCGGGTGCAGTATATTCAATGGTTGAAGTTGCCCCCAAAGTAATACCGGGGTTATTAGTTGAATTGATTGCCGTGGTGGTTGCCCCTGAAAACCCATTTGTATTTGCAGTTTGAAATAGCCCGTTTATGGTCATGGTACCTGGTGTAGCGGGAAAAGAAATGATACTCGTACCGGCATTCATTGTTGAATTGGCTGAAACGACAAATGTTCTACCCGAAGCACGCCCGATGTTGAAATTGCCGGTTGAAAACAGGCTTCCCGTATTGACATTACCGACAGATATATTTCCAGATACATTGGGTGATGTGATAGCAGCGCTTAAAGTTGCTCCGGATGCACTGGTATTATTTATAGTAAGGTTCTCGTAAGTGCCTGATGAAAAGAAATTAATTATTTGTGGATTGGAATCTGTATAATTGAAAGTGCTTCCTGTTGCCAAAGTAGTTAGCGTACTTGAGGCTGCCGGGATCGTCAGGGCACCTTTCAGGTTCAGAGTTCCTGCTCCACCTGACATTATTATCCGCTTAGTTATGGCCGCTGAGGCCGTAAAAGTGATTCCACCGTTGGCATTTAATGTGCCTGATGTGATAGTAAGTGTTGCCAGATTGTTTGTGTTAGTGCTTGAACCAGCAAAGGTTATTAGTCCTCCGACTGTTGCCGACCCGGCATCAATTCTCCATCTGTTTTCAAAATTAGTGCCCTGTGTTATCGTTACTGAACCACTCACGGTCAAAGCCATACCTGTATTATGGTATAACCGACCTCTTGTCGTGCCACTCCCAATTGTCAGGTTTGCACAATTTGCAGCAACATCAACGGTGACATTATTGCCACCACTTGCAATCACAACATCATTTGCCGGTCCCGGTACAACACCTCCAACCCAGGTTCCGGTCGCACTCCAGGGACCCCCTGCTGCATTGCTGGTTATCGTTTGGGAAAATAATGCCGTACCTGCCGATAAAGTAACCAAAATGACAAACAGGAGCATAGATTTCGCCTTTTGATTAAAAATCAGAAGCCGCAACCGGGAAATATTTATATCGCTGAATGGTATCATGACAATTGTATTTAATCAATCAAAATCAGTTTGGTTATTTTAACCATGCTGCCGGAGGTAAGGCTGACCATGTAAAAACCTGCCGGGAAATTACTCAGATCCAGGTGTTCCTTCACATGAATGCTGTTGAAAGAACCGGAATAAATGTGCCTTCCTGCCATATCAGAAATTTCAACACGCAGGTTCATTTGTGCGGGATTATTAATCTCTATGGTAATCAACCCTGTTGAAGGATTGGGATACAATTTCATAATCCGGTCAAGCGGGTTGCTTTGATGGCCCGGGAACAAAACATCAGATATGATATGTTCCGTGCTGTCAGGTAAAGTGTTGACAGCAACAACGGGATTTGGCATGGCCACCACCGGCGGCATGTTGCCTCCGCAATAGGTATTGTTTGTTGTTATAAAGGCATGCATGTATCCTCCTGAATCAACCCTCGAACCGTACTGGAAGATGATGTTGCTTCCGGCAATCAGTGTGGCATTTCCGCCGTTCTGTACGACAAAGGTAGCACCTTTGCCTGCAAGGGTGATTGTTTGGGTGGCATTAAAACACTGTGTTCCTGAAACTGTTACATTTTGAATTGTCGCGCTCACCGGGATGGTAACAGCGATGGTGATCATATCGGAATTGCTGCAGCCATTGTAACCGGTAACAGTCACACTGTAATCACCGGCACTGGTTACATCCAGGGTATGCAAGGCACTGCCATCGCTCCAAATATAGGAGGCAAATGCAGTACCGGCATCCAAAGTAAGCGTTTCCCCGGAAATGACCGTTGCATCCGGGCCAAGATTTACAACAGGCAGAGGGTTTTCGGAAATGACCACCGTTCCTGCATGGCTTCTGCCATTGCAATAGATATCAGACAGGGCTGTAATCTCATAGGTCCCGGCAATGTTTACCGGCAGGATAAACGGAGTGGCCATGATGCCGGTCATGCTGACCGGGTTCAAACCGTTCACTGTACAGGTAAATGACCAGGGTGGTGTGCCTGTAAGGTCAATCACGATGCTGGCCGATTGCCCGGTGCAGAAAGATCCGTTTCCGGATGAAAAATTGTAGGTCGGGATGGAATGCACCGTAATGACCGGCGCACCGGATGTAACAGAACTGTGGCATTGCGCATCAACGGTTTCAACAATCCGGTAGGTGCCTGGTTCAAAAACATTCAGGCTGTACGGACTGCCCGTGACATTGGTTACGGTGCGCGGGCTGGCCCCGTTTACCGTATAGGTAAACGACCAGGGCGGGATCCCTGTCAACATCACAGTCAGGTCGGTCGTTTCACCGGCACATAAGCTGACATCCCCGCTGGTGATGGCTGATGACGGGGCAGCAATTTCAGTAAGGGTTTTTGATGCGGAATTCATGCATCCGTTGAAATCGGTGACTGTTACGCTGTATGTACCGGCCGAATGGGCGGTTAAAAAACGGTTGGATGAACCGTCATTCCAGGCGTAGAAAAGAAAAAGGCCGCCATCAAGCACAGTTGAATCACCCTGGCATAGCAACGCGTCAGGCCCCAGCGTAACGATGGGCAACGGGTTAAGTCCAACGATGACTGAACCGGCAAAACTTGTTCCTGTGCAAAAACCGTCGGAAACCTCAGTCAGCTGGTAGGTTCCCGGTGTGGCTACCTTATAGTTAAACGGGCTTGCAGCTACACCACTGAAAGTTACCGGTTCAACACCGTCCCTTGTGACTGTAAAAGTCCAGGGAGCAGTTCCGGTAAGTTCGATAACAATATCGGTGGAATCACCGGTGCACACTAAAACATTCCCCGAAGATATCACGGCAGTTGGCAATGCCCTGACGGAAACCATCGACCCTTCGGTTGCCGGGTTGCCTGAACACTTCGCATCCTGTATATGGGTAATCCGGTAAAGCCCCTGCTGCGAAACGCTTAGCAGGTATGGATTGTCGGTAATATCAACAATGGTCACAGGGCTGGCATCATCGATTGAATAGGTGAAGGCCCATGGGGCTGTTCCGGTGAAACTGACCGGCAGGTTGCCGGTAGTCCCGTCACATATCTCCAGGATGCCTGTGGTAAAAGCCGCGACAGGTGCTGTATTCGCTGTAACCACGGCGGTTCCGGTCATATTCACTCCCGGGCATCCGTTTCCCTCCAGTGATGTTACCTGGTAGGTGCCTGCTTCGGTTACATTGAGCTGATACGGGCTGGCAGCTATATCGCTCACGGTTTGGGGGTTCGCACCGTCACGCGTGTAGGTGAACGACCATGGGGGTAACCCTGTTAAGTCAACGGATATCCCGGCCGACTGTCCGGGGCAGAAGGAGAGGTTCCCGGTGGAGATATTGGACGCAGGAATTACATTATTAACCGTGATGACCGCATTCCCTGAAAAACATGTTCCTGAGTGGCCTGCATCTGAAAGGGCTGTTACCTGGTAGTTCCCGGGCGACGAAACCGTTAAGATGTAAGGATTGTCACTGGTATTGGTAACGGTTACAGGATTTGTTCCGTTCACAGTATAGGTGAAGGTCCATGGCGCGGTACCGGTAAAATGAACCGGAATATCGGTGGAAGTTCCTTCACAGATGGTTTTATTGCCGCATGTTATTGCGGAGGTGGGAAGAACATAGTCAATGTTATAAACGTTGATCACACCGTTATTCTCGGCTGTAATGAAAATCTTGTCCTGCGAATTGATGGCGATATCCAGCGGTACCCGCAACTGGCTCAGGCTGTCGCCGTATTGGCCGAACCTGCTGAGGAAAACGGTGTTTTCATCAAAAACACTTACATTCCCCTGGTATGGCTCCGGAACATAGATTTCACCGCAACGGCCAACGGCCAGTCCCTGGATGCGGTAAAACTTTCCGTCCGCATTGCCATGCGAGCCAAAACTGGTGATCAGGTTCCCGGCCAGGTCGTAAATCCTGATTTTCACCACCGGGTTAAAACCTGTACCAATGCCGCCATGTTCGGCCACCATGATCCTGTTGTTCTTTTTATCAAAGGTGATCCCGGTCGGACAGGTCAGTATCCCCGTTCCGATGGTCCGGACCAGGTTTCCTGATAGGTCGAGGACGATGATACGCTGTAGTTTGCTGTCGGAAACGTACAACAGTCCGTCAGAACAAAACACCATGGAGGATGGAAAAACAGTGCCTGTATAAAATACGCTTGCTGTTCCGGTTGAATTCACCCTGAAGATCTTCCCGGTGGCGCCGTCGCCTACAAATATTTTATTGGCCTCGCTGATGGCGACTGAAACCGGCGACCCGTCAAAGGCAATGGAGCCGGCATAAACTCCTGCAGCGGTATATTTGTTGATCTTCTTTCGAACTGCATCGGTTACATAAATGTTATCGGCATGGTCAAGGGCGATCCTGACAGGGGCAGACAAACTATCATTGATCGTGGCTGAAAAAGCATAGCCACCGGGTGAATTCTGTCCTTTCATGCTGCTGATGCAAACAAGCATGACAGCCAGGCTCACAATGAACTTCTTTATGTTTCCCATGGTGTTGTCCAATCTTTATTTTTTCGGATTCGGATGTGCTATCTTTTGTGAGTAGGTTGCAAAATCAAAAGGCTTGTAAGTGGGACTTTCAGGATTGTGGCATTTTTTGCAAAGTGTTTCATCCGGAATGATCAGTCCGTTCGCCTTCGACTGGGCGAGGTCTTTCATCACCGAAATGGATTTATAGGCACTTCCGGGACCGTGACATGACTCACACGATACACCTTCCTCAACAGTTAAACCGGCAAGAAGGGCAGCATCAACCCCTGCTGCAGTGGAATGACATTTAAGACATTTGGGCTCTTTGGAAGGATCGGCAATATTGTGCTCTTTGGCATACTTCAATGCCTCAGGGCCCTGCAGGGTGGCAAACGCTTTTGCATGTAGGGATTCTGCCCACTTTGTAAATTGTTTCCCTTTTTCTTCAGCGTTGTGGCACATCTTGCATTTCTGGGCGCCGATGTACTTGGCGTCTTGGGCAAAAAGCATGTTCACGGTAAGCAGGAGTATTAAAACAAAGGATAATTTTTTCATGGCCGGTTTCTGTTTTTGGTTAAATTAAAAACTAAGTACCTTATTATAATAGGATATCTCGTTTCGCAACAATTATGCCACCATTCATAACGCCACGTAAATACCCCGCTATACATCACGTATCTGATTAATTATCTTTGTATTATGAACTGTAAAAAAAACAGGGTGTGACTTAACAAGGGAGCCCTGATGAACAGGGAATATATATTATTAACTGTCAATGCCTTATGCGCATCGAAAATTTATAGCACGAAATTTGCTAAGTGCATATTACGAGGTCTTGTTAAAATCCTCCTAACTTTGTATCCTGCACCATTTCCGATGAAATTGCGTATTTTGACCCACCTGAAGAATCCGGCGTTCCATTTACTGGTGGCTGCCTGCATCGGGCTTGGTGCGCAGTCGCAGGATATTACCCGGGCCGACCAGCTGAAATCATCAGATATCCCTGATATTATGTGGGTTAAGCAGTGGCCGGAGCCCGGAAAAAATCAGAGGTCACACAGCTTTAAGGAGAGATTCAATACCATCTTCCTGGGTAAGAAAACCCCGGTTTTATCCAAGCCGGTTTCGGTTTCCGCAACCGATACCGGCAATTTCTGGGCCCTTGACCAATCGGCCATGTCGGCATTCCATATTAAGGACGAGGTGGGTGATATGCCCCACTTTTTCCAAAAGGCTGGTTATGACTTTACTTCCCTTGTTGCAATTTGTGCAGCCCCCGACGGAAGCCTTTATTTTTCAGATTCCCAAGCAAATAAAATCTACAGGATCCTCCCTGATAAGAAAAAGGTACAACCTTTTGGCGATTCACTTGTCCAGCCTACCGGAATCGCCTTTTCTTCGCTGACGAATGAAATCTGGGTGGTTGAAACCGGGGCTCACCGCATATCGGTGCTCAACAGTAAAGGGCAAATCGTGAAACAGATCGGCGCAAGGGGCACGTCGCCCGGTGAATTTAACTACCCGACACATATCTGGGTTGACAATTCCGGCCTTGTTTATGTGGTTGATGCCATGAATTTCAGGATCCAGGTGATGAACCCATCGGGGGCCGTCGTTTCCGTGTTCGGAAAACCGGGTGATGCCTCCGGGTACCTCTCCAGGCCAAAAGGAATAGCAACAGATTCACACGGGAACATATACATCGCTGATGCGCTCTTCCATGTTGTGCAGGTTTTTGACCTGACGGGAAAGTATCTCTACAACCTGGGTGCGCAGGGACAGGGTAAAGGAGAATTCTGGATGCCTTCCGGCATTTTCATTGACAAGAAGGATTATTTGTATGTTGCTGACACGTATAATTCACGGATTCAGATTTTTCAACTGGTTTATGCTTTAAAATAATGCACAGGATATCGTCTAAAATATTTGTTTTCCTTTTCATGATTCCGGTCATGGTTCATGCCCAGTCTATTGTAAATTCCAGGCACAACCTTTCCGTGAGCGGCCCCGGGGATGTAAAAGCAAGCGGAGAGACGGAGATTTGCCTTTTCTGCCATACACCCCACAGCAGCCGCCCCGAATCGCCGCTCTGGAACAAGAGGGATCCGGGAGTTACCTATACGCTTTATAAAAGCTCCACCATGCACGCTTTACCCGGGCAGCCCGACGGTACCTCCATGCTCTGCCTTTCCTGTCATGACGGCACAGTTGCTCTTGGCAGCCTGATCAGCAGGTCAACTGCAAGGTCGTTCCAGTCGGGGATCACCACCATGCCTGCGCGGCCGGGAAATCTCTCTACAAACCTCCGCAACGATCACCCTGTTTCCTTTGATTATACAGCATCCCTTGCCATGGCCGACGGCCAGTTGCTTGCGCCCGCGGCCATCATTCCTCCTGTAACACTTGAAAATGGCAGAATGCAGTGTACTTCATGCCACGACCCCCACAAAAATATCACCACCGACTTCCTCGTTTCCACCACCCGGAACTCGCTGCTTTGCAACAGCTGCCATCAGCGTGCCAACTGGACTGAGAGCATACATAACTTATCGCCCGGAACGTGGAACGGAACATCCCCGAATCCATGGCCCTATGGATCCCAGGAGAACAAGACCGTTGCCGAGAACGGGTGTGAAAACTGCCACAATCCGCACAATTCGGGCTCCGATGTCCTGCTGCTGAAGTATCAGAATGAGGAAAACAATTGTCTTGACTGCCACAACGGGAATGTGGCTGCAAAAAACGTCGCTGCCGAATTCAGCAAGACCTACCGGCACAATGTAGGAAACTATATGAACATCCACGCGCCCAATGAGCCTTCCCAGCTTTTTTCAAATATGCATGTGGAGTGTGTTGACTGCCACAACCCGCATGCAGCGCAGTCACAGCCTGCATCACCGCCCTATATCAGCGGCGCACTGGCCGGCGTAAAAGGTGTTACCCAGACGGGCGTTGCCGTTAACCCTGCAACCTTTTCATATGAAGTGTGCTATCGTTGCCATGCAGGGAGCCCGGGGTCGCCTCCTGCAGCTACCGCACGTATTATTCTGCAGAACAACCTGCTCCTTGAGTTTTCACAGGCAAATCCTTCATACCATCCTGTGACATCCATCGGTAAAAATACATCTGTGCCAAGCCTCATATCTCCATGGACAACCACAAGCATCGTTACATGTTCCAACTGCCATGCTGGCGATGGTCCGTCGGGTTCATCAGGCCCGCACGGCTCAATTTATCCCCATATTTTAAAACTGCAGAACCTGACCAACGACGGCGGCACAACCGCAACAGGAACCACAGAATCAGCCTCAGCCTATGCCCTTTGTTACAGTTGCCACAGCCGCGCATCCATTTTAAGCGATGTATCATTCAAGGAGCACAGCCTTCACCTTCAGCAGAGTGTGAGGGCTCCCTGCAACACCTGTCACGATCCGCACGGGATCAGTATAACCCAGGGTTCCATTGCCAACAACACCAACCTGATCAATTTCAAGGCAGGCGTGGTCTCCAACTCTTCCGGGGGCCAGCTGAAATTTGTTGATATGGGAGGAAACCACGGCCAATGCTACCTTACCTGTCACGGGAAAAACCACAATCCGCTCGGCTATTAACTCAACATAAATCCTCATGATGAACTGGCTCTCTTTCCGGGTTAAAATAATCGGAACACTCGTTGTCGGCATAACATTATTCTCAGCTGCTGCTTTTACGTTATATAACATAACGCTGAAAAATAAACTGATTTCCACGAATGAAGAGAATTTTGAGGAGTTAAACCTGCTGAGGGACCAGTACTATTTTTCAATCAGGCAGCACGACGGGGGCGTCATCCGGTCTCTGCTGAAAAACATGGAAAAAGACAAAGATGTACTGAGGACCTATCTTGTGGACTCAAAGTCAAAAGTTATTTTCCCGGCGTATTACAAAATGCTGAGTGATGATACGGCCAACTTTCGCAGCTTATATGCCGGGAATAAGGATATTTCCATTAAAACCTACCGCACCGGCCCGATCCCCTTCAAACGTGTGTTTATCCGCCTGCAGAATACGCCATCGTGTTATTCATGCCATGACCCGGCGCAAAAAAACCTCGGAATGATCATTCTTGACCTCTCCAACCACGAAACTGAGCAGATCATCTCCTTTACCTGGAAATTCAGTTTTTTTTATACCCTGTTATTGCTGATTTGCATTTTCATCCTGGTGGCTTTTCTGCACTACCGTTTCATCAGGAGTTCACTGAGCCAGTTCCGTTCCGCCATCAACCTGGTTAACCGGGGAGATCTTGAAACACGGCTTGCCATACCTGAAGTTAAGGAACTTGGCAGCCTGGGAAAAAGTTTCAACGAAATGCTCGACACCTTTGTCAGGACAAGGGATGAGTTGGATAATTACCACCAGAAAGAGCTGCAGAATTCGCAAAAGCTTGCAACGATCGGCGAGATGTCGGCACGGATTGCACACGAGATCAGGAACCCGATAACCGGTATTGCCAGGGCGATGGAAATTATCATTGCCGACACAAAGGATGACGACAACAAGCCCATCCTGGAGGAGATCCAGCGCCAGGCCAACCGTGTGGAACAGGCCATTTCAAACCTCCTGAAATTCTCCAGGGCGAACGAGGTGCGCATGCATGAAGGTGAAATCAACGAAACAATAAAATCAATGGTTTTCTTCCTGCAGCACCAGGAACACAATAAAACCGTTAAATTTGAGGTGAATCTGCAGCAGGACATCCCGGCCACCTGTTTTGACCATGAACTGATGGGAAATGTGTTAATGAACCTTAGTGTTAATGCGTTGAAAGCGATAGAGGAAAACGGTGTTATTCTTTACAAAACGAGCTTTGACCAGCTCAGGAACATGATTGTGATTGCTGTGCAGGACAACGGCCCGGGAATCCAGGCAGAAATTACAGATGATATCTTTAAACCGTTTTTTACCACCCATACCAAAGGGACCGGGCTCGGACTGGCTATCTCCAAGGATATCATTGAAAAGCACCAGGGTAAGATCTGGTTTGAAAACAATAAAGGCACAGGCTGCACTTTTTACATCACACTGCCGGTTTATGCCGACAACCGGATATTGAAATGAACTGAACAATGGCAACGAAGCAATTGAAAATCCTCATCATTGAAGATGAGAAACTGATCAGGTGGTCGCTTGAGAAACACTTAACCTCAAAAGGTTACAAGGTTTTTACAACGGAATCGGGGGAAGAGGGCATCAGGGTATTTGAACAGCATCACCCGGAAATTGTATTTACCGATAATAAATTGCCTAAGATGCAGGGGCTGGAGGTGATCCAGAAGATAAAATCGGTGGAGGAAGAGACAGCCATCATCTTCATGACCGCTTTCGGCTCCATCGATACCGCTGTAAAGGCAATGAAAGCCGGTGCCGCCGATTATGTCAACAAGCCTTTTTCTTTTGAGGAAATAGACGTAATCCTGAATAGCATAACGCAGAAGCTTGCCATGACAAAGGAGGTGCAGATCCTGCGCAGGCAACAGAAAGAAACCATCACATTCGATCATATTATTGGGGAATCCGTTGTTTTAAAGGAGATCAAGCAGCTTTCAAAAAAGATTGCAAGGACCCAAACCACAACCATCCTGCTCCTGGGGGAGAGCGGCACAGGGAAAGACCTGTTTGCCCGCGCCATTCACCAGGAAAGCGGCCAGAAAGAGAAGCCCTTTGTGACCATTAACTGCGCCTCACTTCCCGAGACACTCCTGGAAAGCGAACTTTTCGGATATGAAAAAGGTGCATTTACCGATGCAAAGCAGCAGAAAAAAGGACTCTTTGAAATTGCCGACGGAGGCACCGTTTTCCTGGATGAGATCGGGGAGATCAACATGTCAACGCAGATTAAACTCCTTGGTGTTCTTGAAAACAGGACGATCAGGCGGGTGGGGGGAACTGCAAGCATCCCGGTTGACATCAGGATCATTGCAGCTACAAACAAAGATCTCAGGAAGGCTGTTGAAGAAAAAGTTTTCCGTGAGGATCTTTATTACAGGCTAAAGGTGTTTCAGATCACCCTGCCGGCATTGCGTGAACATAAAGAAGATATTTCCCTGATATCAGATTTTTTCATTAAAAACTACAACCACCAGTTTAAAAAGAACATTACAGGAATACATAAATCCACCGTTGAACTGCTGAACAGGTACGACTGGCCGGGAAACATCAGGGAGCTCCGCAATGTCATTGAACGGGCCGTGATCCTTGAAAATACGGGCATCCTGCAGCCTGAAAGCCTTCCTGGGGAGATCATTCAGCTTAACCAGGTGGTGCGGGAAGAGAGCCATGAACCCGAACCGGTGAGCCTTCCCGGCAAAAATTCATCCGCACAGGGGGGCATCGAAATTCCCGATGACGGCATCTCCCTGGCAGGAGTTGAAAAGGAGATGATCAGGCAGGCATTGGAGAAAGCTGAGAACAACCAGACCAAAGCATCAAAATTACTGAGGATCTCAAGGGATACCCTGCGCTATAAAATCAAGAAATACAGGCTATAAGAAGACGTGGGTCAAATAACCCACCTCCTTTGGGGCATATAACCCACAAAAAACCTTTACTGTACCTTTCCCGGCCCTCCTGCCCTATCAGTCCACAATCAACCTCACCTTACACTATTGGTTTACAGATCAATAATGCCATTGGCACGCTTGTTGTAATACTAAATGCCAAAATACTAACCAAAAAAGGAAAACCAATGAAAAAATTAGCCTTATTAATGACTGTAGTTGCGTTGGTAATATCTACCCCAATTATCAAAGCACAGACTATCGTAGGTTCAGCGCACGATTTCTCCACCCAGACCTGGAATACCAGTGGTGAAATTTGCAAAGTGTGTCATACGCCACACAATGGATCAATGTTGCCGGAAGCTCCGTTATGGAACCACCAGTTAACAACAGCCACATTCTCCCTGTATACCTCCTCTACCATGAACGCTGTTGTAGGACAGCCTGATGGAAATTCAAAATTATGCCTGAGCTGCCATGACGGTACGGTAGCCCTTGAAAATTTTGGCGGTGTAACCAACGGAACCAACAAAATGCTTCCCGGAGATCTTGGTTATATCGGAACTGACCTGAGCAACGATCACCCGGTTTCTTTTACTTACAATACTGCCCTGGCAACAACCGACGGTCAGTTGTTTGACCCGAGTGTTCATTTATCAGGTATTACCCCTTCAGGCACCATTGCAACTGACATGCTGTTCGCAGGAAAAGTTCAGTGTGCTTCATGCCATGATGTGCACAACAGTGTTGCCGGCACCGCCAGCCTTCTGCTGAAAAGCAATGCAGCAAGCGCCCTGTGCCTTACCTGCCACGATAAATAAACTGATATAATTCGCTTTAACCGAATTATACGGCAAAAGGGCGGATTAATTCGCCCTTTTGCCATATAATGGGGAAACCACGCATTTTATGCAGTTCCCATCCCTTTCATTCAATAGAATTTCATTGTTACACAGTAAATCTGATGGCCTTAAGATTCCTCTTATCTATATTGCTGCTTGCCCTGCTGCTCTCCTGCTCCAGAAGCCTCCACCCTTCGGGGGGACCGGCAAACCTTGTGATCTATCCCGCTCCTCCCGACACCACCCGCATCCAGTTCCTTGCACATTTCACAAAATCTGTGGATGTCGGAACGCAACGGGGATGGTTTAAACGGCTTGTACTCGGGTCCGAGGATGTTAAAACCATCGGCAAACCATACGGTGTAGCCATCAGCAAAGGGAAAATCTACATTTGCGATACATTTAAAAAAGGCTTTGACATTATTGACCTCAACAAAAATTCTTTTACTGAATTTATTCCGACCGGACTTGGCGCGTTAAAGGTTCCGCTCAATTGCTTTGTTGATGAGCAGGGAAACCTGTACGTTGCTGATGCCGATCGCAAGCAGATCGTCGTCTTTAATGAAAAAGGAGAATACCGCTCATGTTTCGGGGAAAAGGATGATTTCAAGCCTACCGACGTTTTCGTTAAGGATGGCAAAATCTGGGTGCCAAACATGACCGGTCACCAGGTGAATGTATACAGCCAGGACTCGAGCCACAGGCTGTTATACAGGTTTCCCGAGATTCAACCCGACAGTGTCGGGCATCTGTACAGCCCGACCAACATTTTTGTGAGCCCGGAGAAAGTATATGTTACCGACTTTGGCGATTTTAAAGTAAAGGTTTATTCGCACGACGGTAAAATTCACGACACCATAGGCACCTTTGGAGAAAGCATTGGCCAGTTTGCCCGGCCGAAAGGTGTTGCTGCCGACCGTGACGGGAACGTGTACGTGGTGGATGCCGGATTTGAGAACACACAGATCTTTAACAAGGATGGAAAACTTCTCATGTTCTTCGGCGGAAGCTATAAAGGGCCCGGCGACATGTGGCTCCCGGCGAAAGTGGTTATTGACTATGACAACCTGCCGTATTTTCAAAAATATGTTGATCCCGCTTTCCATCTGAAGTACGTGATCCTTGTCACCAACCAGTTCGGCCCTGATAAATTGAATATCTACGGGTATGTTGAGCCGATGACCCCAGCATTGAAAGAACAGATGAAAACCAAAAAATAACACCCGGGAAAGACTGTTTTTGGTTTTTCCGGTTGAAAATGAACAGAGGAATTGATTATTGCCAGAATAGAAAGATGATGAGCGGATACAGGCGTATTACAAAAATATTTCTTTCCTCTTTTTCAATTATCCTGTTGATTCAGTTGCTCAGCTGTTCCCCCGCACGCCAGCACAAAACACTATCCTTTTTCTTTGACGGTGTGCCTGCCCCGGTCGACAGCCTGGCAATTAAACAATCAGATTCCCTGAAAAAACGCGATTCGGCCATGAAAGTGCTCATTCCGGGCAGAACCGAAATCGCCTCCACCACTTTCCACCCGCCCTACAAGCAAAAGCAATGCGGAGCCTGCCACGACCAAACCACCATGGGGAAGTTCGTAAAACCGCAACCTGAGCTCTGCGTGCAATGCCACGACGATTTCAGCGAAAAATTCAAGAATGTACATGCACCTGCAGCCAGCGGATTCTGCAACAAATGCCACAACCCGCACAGTGCCGACAACAAAAACCTGCTGATCAGAAAGGGCAGGCAGCTTTGCCTCTATTGCCACGAATCAGGACAGGTGATGCAAAATGAGGCACACAAAGACATTGCAGATGCAAACTGCACCGAATGCCACAATCCGCATGGCGGAGACGACAAAATGTTATTAAGATAACCGACTGAAAGTTGAAGACCGAACGTTTCATTTTAGTTGCCCTCCTTTTAACCTTATCCGGGTTTGGCTATGCACAGCAAAACCCGGAAGCGTTCAGGCTGTTTGGTGTCAGAGCCTATTCAGGGGAGCTGAGGTTCAGGGGATTCTACCGGAATCAGCAACAAACCGGCGATAAAATTTCCGAGTCCCAGCAGAGTTATTACTATTCGGGCGGCATCCTCATGAATGCAAGCACTTACGTCATCCACCCTAATTTCTGCGAACTTGAACTTGGCGCGGCCTATATGCCGGAGTCCAACAAAAACCATTACCTGGTTATCCAGGATTATTCTGAGGTTAGAACCGTGAAGAACCTCAACATCCAGTCATCCTTCTTTAACAGGAAAAAGGTGAGTCTCATGGCTTCAGCAACCTATGATGAGAGTTACGCAAGGCGTGAAAACCTGACGGATGTGAAAACAACCAACAAATATGTGGGAGGCTCACTGACATACAGCAATAAGATTATCCCCCTGACCTTTGACTTTTACAAACGCAACCTGCTTCAAACAGAAATACAAACCGGCCGCAGGCTTAAAATTGATCAAACCCAGTTTGAGGCCAGGGCTGATCAGGCATTTACGTCATACGATAAACAAAAACTCATCTACTCGCATAAGTTCAACTCAAACCTGAACGAGAACAGTTTTTATACAGCCAACACGGTTGACGATATATATTTCAACAGCATCGTAGGCCTTGGAAAAAAACGGGTTTTTAATTTCAACACCACGGTATCGAATGACCATCAATACGGCAGCTACAAATTCAACCGTTTCCAGTTCATGGAGAATCTCCTGATCAAAATGCCGCTGAATTTCACGTTTATCTCAAACTACAATTTCCACAATACGTCTCAGCTCTATGGCAGGATCATCCAGCACACCTCCACCAATTCACTGAATCACAAATTATTCAACAGCCTGAACTCCAGGATCTACTTTGAATATTCAACGCTCTCACAGCGTGTTTTCACCGAAACCAGCAGCAAAACAGGGTTTGACCTGAACTATAGCAAGAAATTACCCTGGGGCCAGTTGCAACTGACCTACGGCTATTTTCTTTATCGCCAGAACTATGTCAGTGATTCAACGAACCTGAATATTGTCAATGAGGATTATTTTCTTTCCGACAGTAAAATCACCCTGCTGAAAAGGCCTTACATCAACGTGCTTTCTGTCATTGTAAAAGATATCACCGGTACCATTTTTTACCAGTTGGGTCTTGACTACATCCTGATCACCCGGGGCAAATATGTTGAAATCAGAAGGATTCCGAGCGGGCTCATCCCGAACGACGGAACTGTTTATGTTGATTATGAAGTAAAACAGCCCGGTTCGTACAAGTATGAATCAAACAATAACATGTTCTCAGCAAACATGTCTTTCCTCAAAGGCATTGTGGATGTTTACTACAGGCTTGCCACACAGAGATACAGCAATCTTGAAAACACAGATTTCATTGTTCTTAACAAGTTTACACAGCACCAGGTCGGTTTCAGGGTGACCACCGGAATGTTTAGCGGGGGAGCAGAATATGAGGATTACAACAGCACCATTCTGCCTTACCACCTTATTAAAGTGTTCCTCAATGTGCAGAAGACCTTTTTCAACAAGCTTACCCTGTCGATGAACGGCGACATGCAGAATTACACCATGCTGGATGAACCTTTATCAAGGATTCAGCGGTACATTGATATTACAGGGAAGGTTGAATATGCCTTCGCCCGTCAAACCAGGCTGAACCTTGATATCATGTACAGGAATCAGCAGGGCCGCCAGATTGACCTGGACCTTTTCACGGCCAGGCTTGAATTCACCTCTGTGATCTACCAGCTATACCTTACTGCCGGTGTGGAGGTTTACAGGCGGAACTACATTGGCGAGAAAATAAACTTCAAGGGAACATACATACAAATTTCAAGAAGATTCTGATATGAAAAAAGGGCTGCTTTTGTTTATTTGTCTGTCGGTTATTTCATTGTTTGCCGTAAACAACGCGTTTCAATTTCCCCGTCAGAACGAAGATGCCTTCAACCCCGTAAAAGGTAAAGGCAAGGCGGCTGGGGAGCCTTTATGCCTGGAGTGCCATTCCGACCTTATTGAAAAAAAAGTGCAGCACACCCCGGCCAAAGAAGGCTGTGAAAACTGCCACGGTGTGAAGGTTGCCGATCATCCCGAAAAAGTTGCCAAAGGCCTCTTCCTCACCGAAAAAGTTCCCGGCTTGTGTTTTCTCTGCCATGACGACATCAAAAAAGAGATTGATCCTACAGGCCATGTGCATGCAGCCGTAAACGAAAAAAAGTTCTGCATGAACTGTCATTCACCGCACTCCTCCGACGAGAAAAAACTGCTTTCCGGCAATAAAAAGGAGTTGTGCCTCGGATGCCATTCCAAAGACAAAGATGCCAACGGAAAGAAACAAACCAATTTCAGGCAGTTACTTGCAACGGCGAAAGTGGTCCACCCTGCCCTTATCGGCGGATGCAATGCCTGTCACAAGCCGCATGCATCGCCGGAGAATTTTTTGCTGATCAGCGCCTATCCGGCCGGGCAATATGCTGCGGGTGAAAAGGATAATTATGCCGTTTGCTGGGAATGCCACGACAGTGACCTCCTCGACCTTGAAAAAACGGCTACTTCCACGAATTTCCGCGACGGTGAGCGCAACCTCCACTATCTTCATATCAAAGGGCCAAAAGGCAGAAGCTGCAGCGTATGTCACAACATGCATGCAACAAAAAATGCCCGTCTCATCGTGGAGAAGGTTCCATTCGGCGAATGGAACATGCCCATGAACTATGTTGCTGCCGACAGCGGCGGATCCTGCGCCCCCGGATGCCACGGCCCTGAGAAGTACAGGCGTTAACCCCCCTTTTTTATCACGCACAGTATTTCACAGGAATAATTGCCTGATTTTCTTATTATCTTTACATGAAATATCAGAAAAAATGGCCAGGAACATCATCCTTTTACTGCTGTTCATCTTCCCTGGAATCATCCTGCAGGCCGGAACAGTTGAGAGAACTTTTTATTTCAGCAACCATAAAATGGAGGTTGCCGGCACTTACCGGACCGTCAATTTTGACAATACCGTGCTTTCAGGCATTCCCGGCGAGCCTGTTTTGCCCTGGCAGCTGGTTGTCATGATGCTGCCTCCCGGCGAGTCTGCCGAATCCATGGAAATTATTGCAGACGGTGAAATCCTGCTTCCCGGGTCGATCCTGTTACGCCCGGCCGGTCCACCACGGCCTACCGGGGAAGAAAGCCGGGATGATATTTCAAGGAATGAGGGTGTTTACAGCCAGGATAAAAACTATCCGGCGAGTTCAGCCGGCCATTTGCTCACCCAGTATTTCAACGGCTACGCATTTGCCTTGTGTTCCTTTACACCGGCAAAGTATAACCCGGCCAGCCAGCGCCTGTCCTATTATTCCAGGGTTACCATACGAATTAAAACACATGCGGATGCCAGCTCGGCAGAAGCGATGAGAAACATCACAGCCGCCGGGGCAAACCAGGGAATGATCAACTCTTTTGCCATGAACCCTGAGATGATGCGCTCGTATCCCCTTCCGAAATCGCCGTTGGTGAATTATGACTACCTGATCATCTCCCCGGTAAGTTTTAAGAACGAATTCCAGCCGCTGATCAACATGCACGGGGCGATGGGACATGTTGTAAGGGTTGTAGCCACCGACAGCATTTCGGCCACCACAGCCGGTTATGACATGCAGGAAAAGATCAGGAATTTCATCATTGCGCAGCGTCAGAACCACGGCATTCAGTATGTGCTCCTGGCAGGGAACCCTGCGCTTGTACCTTGCCGGGGTTTCTACTGTTACGTCAATTCTGACGGAACACCTTACATTGATTCAAATATCCCTGCCGATCTCTATTATTCCGGCCTGGATGGCAACTACGACGCAAACGGTAATCACATCTACGCGGAGGAAGACGACAATCCCGACCTGCTGCCGGATATCGCAGTGGCCAGGTTCACGGTTAATGACACCGTGGAACTACACAACATGATCAGCAAATCGGTATCTTATCAATCAAACCCGGTGCTCGGGGAATTCTCAAAGCCGCTGCTGGCAGGTGAATACCTGTACAACAACCCGGTAACCTACGGCAGTGATTACATGGAGCTTTTAATCAATGACCGAAACGACAACGGTTATTTTACCCATGGCATCACCTCCGCAACAAATACCATTCAAAAATTGTATGACACGCCTTCCTGGTCGTGGAATGCGGCCACACTTCTTTCAACCATCAACAGCGGCAACTCTTTCATCCATCACCTGGGCCATGCAAACACAGGGTATATGATGCGGCTGTATACATCTTCCATCACCAATGCAAATTTCGCCTCCGTTAACGGGATCCTGCACAACTTCCAGATTCTTTACACACAGGGTTGCTACGACGGCGCTTTTGATGCTGCAGGCTGCATTGCCGCGAAATCTGTTTCCATTGACAATTTCCTTGTCGCCGGCATCTTCAATTCAAGATACGGATGGTTCAACCAGGGCACTACCGACGGCCCTTCACAGCACCTTGAACGGGAATTTGTAAGTGCCTTATACAACGACACAGTGTCGGAAAAGCATATTGGCACTGCCCACATGATATCGAAAGTAAAAACAGCACCCTGGATCTCCCTTCCCGGTGAATTTGAACCCGGCGCACAGCGCTGGTGCCACTACTGCTGCAATGTATTCGGCGATCCAGCGCTGGAGGTGCGAACAGCAGAGCCAACCTCCTTCAACACCATCACCTGGACGGGTAGTATCGACGGGGACTGGAACAAGCCGGGAAACTGGAACCTTGCCAGGGTTCCCACCACCCTGTATGATGTGGTCATTCCCGACACACCGCACGACCCGGTCATCACAACCGTTAATGCCACATTCTGCCATAACCTGACCATCCTGAACGGGGGAAACCTGACCATCCTTCCCGGGAAATCTATGGTTGTTTACGGCATTGTGAGTATGAGCGGGGAATAGTACGGTTTATTCACCGGTACCCACTGGTTAGTTTTCGGAAAAAACGGAGAATAGATTTCCCCGCTCACTTGACAACGCATGGTCGTTGTTGTATCTTTGGAAGAACGGACATCAAAATCCTCCCGTCTTTGTCACGCGTCACGCGTCACGTGTCACGCGTCATGTTTTACCCAAACATCCATCCATGCCAGAACCTCCAGAAAACACCAACCGGCTTCTTGAAAAAGTGGAAGCCCTGATAAAACGCCAGGATGCCCTGCAACAGGAGATCTCGGCGCTGAAGGCTGAAATATCCTCCCTTTTTCATACCGGGAAGCCGGTGGAATATCCCCCTGCCGAACCGCAAACATCTGCTCAACCTGCCCCGGGGGCAACCGGGAAGCGAAAAGAAAGGTCGGATGTTGAAAAATTTATCGGGGAGAACCTGATCAACAAAATCGGAATAGCCATTACGATCATTGGCGTAGGAATCGGTGCAAAATATGCCATCGACCACCAGTTGATCAGTCCCTGGACAAGGATCATTTTAGGCTACCTTGTCGGTATCAGTTTGTTCGGATTTGCTGTCAGATTGAGAAAGCAATACGAGAACTTCAGTGCAGTACTTCTCAGCGGATCAATGGCCATCATGTATTTCATCACTTTTGCGGCATTTTCGTTCTATGATCTTATCCCTGTGATTCCGACATTTACACTGATGGTGCTGTTTACAATGTTTACTGTAGGCGCAGCAATGAAATATAACACGCAGGTCATTGCACACATCGGGCTGGTTGGTGCCTATGCCGTACCTTTCCTGCTCAGCGATGGAACAGGAAATGTCGTGTTTCTTTTTAGCTACATGGCCATTATTAACCTCGGAATCCTGGGTATTGCATTTGTCAGGCGGTGGAAATTCCTCAATTATTCTTCGTTTGTGTTAATATGGCTTATTGTCAACTCCTGGTACTTTCCAAACTACGTTGAGCGTGAGCACTTCCTTCCCGCAATGATCTTTATTTCAATATTTTTTGCAACATTTTACCTGATCTTCCTTGCCGATAAACTGATGAGGAAGGAAATACCCGACATTGCTGACATCCTGATATTCCTGGTCAATGCTTACGTTTTTTATGGCCTCGGGTATGCAACGCTAGGCACGCACACCACCACGGAGGGACTCCTGGGAGCATTTACCCTGGGAAATGCTCTGATCCATGGTGCTGTTGCCGCTGTCGCCTGGTATAAATTCCGGGAAGACCGTACCCTGTTCTATTACATCGCCGGACTGGGATTGGTTTTCGCCACCATCGCGATACCAGTGCAATTGAACGGACATTGGGTGACCTTGCTCTGGTCGGCTGAAGCGGCCGTGTTGTTCTGGCTCGGGAGGACAAAGAACCTCCTTATATATGAACTGCTGTCTTATCCTTTGATGATCGTTGTGTTTTTCAACCTGTTAAACGGCTGGAATACCGAGTACCATGCATACGACCCGCAATATCCGGAAACCAGGGTGTTGTTCCTTTTGAACGCTCATCTCCTCACGTCCATTTTTGTCATCGCCTCCTATGGATTCATCCAGTATATTAAAAATTTAAAAAGTCATGCCTCACCGCTGATCCGGCAAAGAATACTGCTGCAATTCATGAACGTTGCCATTCCTGTTATGCTCCTGATGGTACTCTATTTTTCGTTTTATAAGGAAATATCAACATTCTGGCGCCAGTTATATGTTGATTCGCGGGTTATAACGAATGGAGAACTTACCATCCCACAATGTTGTCATGATGGTAATTTACTTATATACAGCTCAATATCGTTATTTATCTACTCCTTGTTGTTTTTCTCACTGCTTTCTTTTGTGAATATCAAATGGCTAAAAAACATGGTGCTTGGACTTTTCAACCTGGGCCTGAACACCATATTTCTTGGTGTGTTCCTCACGCTGGGACTATATGCCATTGGTGAACTTCGGGAAAGTTACGTGAGCCGGGAGCATGCTGAATTTTATTACCGGGGAATGCTGACCATCGGCATCCGGTATATCTCGTTTGCATTTGTCGGACTGACACTTTATGCCCTGAGCAGGTACATCCGGGAAGAATTTATCAAGATAAATCTTAAAACAGAATTTGAGCTGTTACTTGTACTGACCATTCTAACCATTGCCGGAAATGAACTGATCAACTGGATGGACCTTTATCAACCGGGACAATCCTATAAACTCGGGCTGAGCATCCTGTTTGGCATTTATGCCCTGCTGATGGTAGGTATTGGCATCTGGAAAAGAAAAGTGCATTTGCGCATTGCTGCAATTGTGCTTTTCAGCGCAACACTCCTGAAACTTTTCTTCTATGACCTTACCGATATGGATACCATTTCAAAAACCATTGTGTTTGTAATACTGGGGGTGCTGTTGCTGATCATATCGTTTTTGTATAACAAGTACCGGGGGGTGATTTTTGAAAAACGGGACGCGTGACGGGTGACGCGTGACAGAAAAGAAAAGGCTGGATTTGCGTGGCGGGAAAATATTATTTAGATTTGTAACAAATAACCATTTGAAAATTACACTATGAAACATTTAATACATATCGCCATCATTGGGATTCTTGCTTACTTCACCGGGTCAGCAGCCCACCTTCAGGCGCAAACATACCCGTTTGAATTGCCGAAACTTCCTTATGCCTACAGCGCGCTGGAGCCTGTTGTGGATGCCGCCACCATGGAGATTCACTATTCTAAGCACCATGCTGCCTATGTAAAGAACCTCAATGCAGCCCTGAAAGGCAGCAAGGATGAACGCTATACACTGGATGAACTGATGCTGTATGCCGGGGAATTTGAAGAAGTGATCAAAAACAACGCCGGCGGTCATTACAACCATTCGCTTTTCTGGAACATCCTTGGCCTGAACAGTCCGTTCAGCGCGCAAAGCGAAGTTGGAAAAGCGGTTATTGCCACATTCGGTTCGGTCGACAGCCTGAACAAACTCCTGTACAAAGCAGGTTCCACCCGCTTCGGATCCGGGTGGGCATGGTTGTATGTGACTCCTGAGAAAAAACTGGCCGTTTGCTCCTCGCCAAACCAGGACAATCCGATCATGGATGTATCTCCAAACCGCGGGGTGCCGGTCCTTGGCATCGATGTTTGGGAACACGCTTATTACCTGAAGTACCAGAACAAACGCACCGATTACCTTACCGCCATCCTCACCGCGGTGAACTGGGAGGCCGTCAACAAAAATTACACCGAAGCCCTGGTGAGCCCGCTCCTGAAGACCATTGAAAAAGAGACCTGGACCGAGTTAAGCAACTTTCATGAGGTCATGGCCGGTACATTTCACCCTTCTGAAGAAGGCGATCTCAAGCCCATTCGTGAACGCTCCGGCGAATTCCTGGAGAAAGCCAAAGCACTGCAGGCCGGAAAAATCCCCGCCTCATTCAACACCCCGGAGATCAGAAAATCAATTGACGACCTCGTTAAAGGCGCCGGTGAATTAAACCAGATGGTGGCTAAGAAAGCCAGTGACAAGGCGCTTGCCAAAAAGCTGACTGAATTACACGACGTGTTTCATACGATACAGGGGTTGTGCAGGCATTAGGGGCGTGACGCGTGACGCGTGACATGTGACGGGTGACGCGTGACAGGTGACGGATTAAGCAGATAAAGCAGATATTTTACCCAATATTTAATAACATATATCAACAAACAGTATCAAACAGTAATATAAGTATTATCTTTGTGGAAATCAAATCTCCAATATTATGAGAAATTTCACAGGGATAACAGAAGTATTCAGGATTTTCCAGAACAAGGAATCCTATTTTAGCGACATCAACAAACAGCAGTCCAACCGGTTGATAATTAATCAACTATTACTTATTTGCGGATTTGCATTTCTGTATGGCATGGTCATGGGCAGTTATCACAGTTTCCTGCAATCTGTCGTGACCGGCATGAAGGTCATCGTCCTTTTCTTATCATCGGTGGTGATCTGTTTCCCCTCCTTTTTTATCATCCAGCAAGTGCTCGGTTCAAAAATGAGTTTCAGGCAGATGATCGTAATCGTACTGAGCGGGGTAGTGCTCACGGCAACCATTGCAGTATCGTTTGCCCCGATTGTAGTTGTTTTCCAGGTCACAGGCGGGAATTATCATTTTCTTCAGCTCCTGCATGTGGCCATTTTCATTTTTGCCGGCATTTTCGGAATGCGCCTCATGGTTGATGCACTGAAATACGCCTGTGAAACCAAAAGCATATATCCGCAAATTGGAGTCACTGTTTTCAGGATCTGGATCATTATCCTGGCTTTTGTAGGAATTCAGCTGGCATGGAACCTTCGTCCGTTCTTATGTGAAAAGAATGAGGAGTTTAAATTGTTCCGGAAATATGAAGGCAATTTCTACACGGCTATCATTTACTCTGTTCAGCAACTGATCACCACAGCTGATCCGGTGAAACGGGATGTGCCAGCAACCATCGTGAAACCTGCTGACACAACAGGTAAAATTTCCGACGGGGCAGATAGAATATTAAATCAGATCAATAAATAATTTATGGACGACATTATGACACTGGAGGAGGTAGCCGGCTACCTGAAACTCAAACCACAAACGATCTATACCTGGGCCCAGGACGGGAAAATTCCGGCAGCGAAACTCGGCAAAGAGTGGCGTTTCAGGAAATCAATAATTGACAGGTGGTTTAACCAGCATATCGACGGGAAATTTTCTGAATATATAAATATGTAGTTTTGCCTGTGAACGGCAAATAATGAAGACGGCAAAAACTACGATTCAATTGGTAAAGAAAATGACTGAAAAACAGAATAGATCAATATGGAGCAGTGATCATGTAAACTGGGTTGACATTACAGATCCCACCCCGGAGGAACTGAAAGAGTATTCAAAACAGTTTCACCTCGATTATCACACCCTTGCCGACTGCCTTGAGCCGGCCCATCTCCCTAAAAAAGAGACTTTGCCCGACTTCACCTTCATCATACTGAGGGTGTATGACGAGACGGCGAGGAATCCTTCGTCAATCCAGGAGATGAGCCATAAAGTGGCTATCTTTTATAATGAAAAGGTAATCTTCACCGTTCACCGGGTTCATGCGGCCCTCATAGAAGAGATCAGGTTAAAGTACCTGGAGACCGGCATCATCAGCGAAACCTCAGAGATTGTCACCAAGATCATGTATTACGCGGTAAAATCGTATGAGGCCAATGCCGAGAGCCTCTCTGAAAAGATTGACCGGATGGAAAAGCTGGTTTTCATGGGAAAACAAACCAGGATCACGCTGGAAAGGCTGTACTACCTGAAAAATACGTGCCGCCTCAACCGCAGGATCATCAGTCTGTCGAAAGATGTCATCAGCCAGCATCTCACCACCGAAAAAGATGCAAGCGCCCTGCAGGATGTGAAGGACCTCATCCAGAAACTGAGCCTGAGTTTTGATGAAACCCACGATGATTCTGCCAACCTTTCTAACATCTACCTCTCCATCGTGTCGCTGAAAACGAACGATGTGATGAAGTTGCTTACCATCTTCTCCGTTTTCTTCATGCCGCTTACCTTTATTGCCGGCATTTACGGGATGAATTTTGACTTCATGCCTGAGCTCAGGTGGAGACTTGGCTACCCGTTGATCCTGGCTGTAATGGTGGCGATTTGCGTGGTGATTTTCTGGTGGTTTAAGCGGCGGAGAATACTTTAGCGTGACGGGTGACGGGTGACGCGTGACGCGTGACAGGTGACGGGTGACAGGTGACGCGTGACGGGTGACGCGTGACAGGTGACGGGTGATGGGTGATGGGTGAAAAGTTATTAACAGGGTTGATACCTTTTGCGTTCTCTCTGATTAAGCAGAAAATTCGCCCATGAAAACTATTAAAACCCATCACGACCTGGATGTCTGGAAGGCATCCATGGACTTGACCATTGATCTTTACAGACTCACTGAGAATTTCCCGGATCAGGAAAAATTCGGACTGACTTCCCAATTACGCCGTGCAGGGGACTCCATTTGTTCCAATATTGCAGAAGGATCTGCACGGAATCAGTCAAAAGAGTTCCTGCAATTTCTGTACATTTCTCTTGGATCCTTATCGGAAATTGAAACACAGCTGGAAATCTCAGCCCGGCTCGGATACCTTTCTTCCGCTGATCTGGAAAAAATATCACCGGACAGAATAAGGAGAATGCTGGCAGGCTTGATCATAGCTATCAAAAGCAAAATCTCCTCTCAACTGTCATAACTTTCGCATCACCAGTCACGCGTCACCTGTCGCCTGTCACCCGTCACCCGTCACCCGTCACCCGTCACGCGTCACGCGTCACCCGTCACGCGTCACGCGTCACCCGTCACGCGTCACCCGTCACCCGTCACGTCAAAACCAATACCCGAAATTCAAAAACAACATCACCCCGGGGTTGATATTTGACCCCATGACGGAGAATTCAAGCGGACCGATAAAACTGTCGTATCCGGCTGTAACACCGTACCCGGCAAGAAAATTGTTTGCCTTAAACAGCTCATCAAAGGACCCTTCATTGCCACCGGCATCAGCTCTCAGGTTCAGGTATATTTTTTTATATACATTGCACTGCAGTTTTACACGTCCAACCAGCGAGTAATAGCCGAATCTCTGGATAAAATGCATCCCGGTGAAGGGGACAAACGATTCAATATAATTATCCTGTGTCAGCCCGCCCAGTCCGAACATATGCTGCAGGGGCGGGTTCCCGTCGGTATTCAGGGTTGCACCCGCAAAAATGCCCGGTTGCAATACAAACCGCCGTGAAAGCGCAATGTTGTCGTCAAATTTCAGGCTGATGATCCCTGAGTTTGTAAAAAGTTCTTGTGTCCAGTTCTTTGAAAAAGGCATGACATATTCAGCCCGCAGCGATGCCTTGACCCCCTTTGTCGGATAGGTGGTCCTGTCGCGGGTGTCTGCATTGAGGGAAACGAAAACGTTGCCATAGCTTGAAAACTCCCCGAACGGCACAAAAATGCTGTCAATAACAATATCCTGCCTGAACCGGAAATATTCATATTCAAGGCCTGCCTTCAGGTTCAGCATGTTCCTGAAATTGTAATTGAAAAAAAGTGAACCTTTGAAATTGGTCAGGTTGAATTTGTTGTCTTTAACGTCTTTGGTGTATGTGTCAACCTGGAATGTATAATATTCCGCGCTTGCACCAACAGCTGCCTGGCCTCCGAGGCCCAGCAGGTAAACCGCCCTTACCCTAGGGTTGACGGCAACATTGACATCGGCAAACAATTTTGAATTGGTTCCAAGGATGTTCCGGAATGTTCCGGCCAGGGTCAGGCTGATACCATAATCGCTGTCATAATGTACCCCGGCCGACACCTCTCCCGGACCTCCCTCTGCGGCATTGATCACGAGGCTGGTTTTCCCGTTCAGGTATTCAAGGTCATAGGTAACCCGGTCAAAATAGCCGGAACCGTAAGTAAGCCTGATGTCCCGCTCTATCTCATCAATGGTCACCTTCCTGTGACTGAACCCGCCGAAGATGCTGGTAAAATAGCTGTTATGCATTTTCCTGTTCCCCCTGATGATGAGGCTGTCAACCTGGACTGAGGTAAGAGGTGAGGCCGTATATTTTTTTAACGGCTTAAACCTGATGGCATTGAGCGAATCAGCCAGTGCCTTGAGCTCCTTATAATGCTGACGGGCAATTCGCTCGCCAACCGCCATGATGGAATCATACTGGTTAAAATCCATCATGCCGTATGACATTTTAATCCGCACTTTCAGGTTGGTGAGGCTGTCGCCGATCTCATTTGCCCTGATCCTGGAGAATGAGGTGATCTGGTCAATGATGGCAGTCAGCGAGCCAAGTTCTTCCCTTGTGGTGTGAAGCCCCGATTGAACATCTCCCCCCACAATGACCTCCGCCCCCATTTCCTTCACCTCCTTGACAGGGTAATTGTTCACCACTCCACCGTCAACGAGATAGTAGCCCATGTAATCCGTTGGCTCAAAATAACCCGGGATTGACATGCTGGCACGGATAGCCATGGGAAGGTATCCCTTGTTGAGTGTGACCGCTTCGCCCGTAAACAGGTTGGTACCGATGCACAGGAACGGGGTTTGAAACTTTGTAAAATCGGTGACTTTATAAACCGGGGAATAAAACCTGTTCAACAGGAGGCTAACCTCCTGACCCTGGTACATGGACGATATTCCCAGCTTCTTGTTTTTGAGTGGCAGGTTTACAATTGTTTTTTCTCCGATTCCCTTTTCATCGTATGCCACATATTTCCGGTCGGTTACATCCTTGAGCAGCGCATCCCAGTTCTGGCCCCGTATCATTTTTACGATCGTATCGGGATGGTATCCGATGGCATATAGTGCACCAATGATGCTGCCGATACTTGACCCTCCGATATAATCGATGGGCAGCCCGACTTCCTGGATCACCCGCAGCAACCCTATATAAGCAAATCCCTTGGCACCGCCGCCGCTTAGCACCAGCCCCACGGTGGGGCGCTTTCGCAGGGTATCGGGCAACGGATCTGCCGCCCGCGCTGATATTCCCCCGGTACAAAACAGGACCAGGAATACCGGAATAAATAATGAACGAAACAGACGGGTAAAACAGGAATGATTCTCCATTGGGCCATTTTTGCCGTGAAAATAAACAATTCTTAAAATCGTGCACCCGATTTTTGCCTAGTTTTGTCATAATTTCGCACACTGCGACATGAATTTCACCCTGAATTGGTCATCATCGTCATGGGAAATCAAAACCTCAATGTATTTTTTGAAAAACTGAACCGCCTGGCCGGCGACAAATCGCTGATCAAACTGGTGCTGAGTAATCAGCGCGACCGCACCTCCGACCTGAAAAGCATCATCATCACCCTGCTGGAAATTAAAAAAGGAACCAGGCTGAATTTCGTATACCGGTATAAAACCAGGGATATCACCAAAAACTTCAGTGTTGACGAGGCTATCGTACTGATCAGGTCATCCCTTGCAGATGATTTCTTCAACGCTGACCTGTTTTCTTCCGCGGAAACATTCAGGGTGCTCATTACCGACCAGGGAAAAGTAAAGATCAGGTCAAACCAGCCGCAACTGAAGCCGGTTGATTCTTTCGGCCACGACCGGCTGAAAGAGCGGGTCATCCCCTTTGAGAACAACATCTACCTGAGAGAACTTGGCGTCCTGAATTCAAACTTTGAGGTCAGGCACGAAATGAATGACAAGTATCTTCAGATCAACAGGTACATCGAGCTCCTCTCCCCGTTTATCAGGGACCTGAACCTGCCGGCGGGATTTCATGTGGCTGACATGGGTTCCGGCAAGGGATACCTTACGTTTGCCCTCTATGATTACCTGGTAAAATCGAATGCTGCAGAACCTGTGATGACTGGCGTGGAAACAAGGCCAGAACTGGTTAAGCTTTGCAATGAAATTGCCGGTAAAGCAGCTTTTAAGGGCTTAAAGTTTATCAAGGGCAACATCCGGGATGCCATTCTTGACAAAGTTGATATTTTAATCGCACTTCATGCCTGTGATACGGCAACAGATGATGCCATTTACAGGGGAATTACCTCCGGCGCATCACTCATTGTGTGTGCACCCTGCTGCCATAAGCAGGTCAGGAAGGATTTTAAAGTCGCCGGGGCCTTCAGTTCCATCACAAAACATGGCATCCTGGAAGAAAGACAGGCTGAGATCGTTACAGACGGCATCAGGGCGCTTATCATGGAGTCACAAGGCTACAAAACGCAGGTATTTGAATTTATCTCCTCTGAACATACCGCCAAAAACCTGATGATCGTCGGCAGGAAAACAACCATCACGCCAGCTGCAAAGAAAAAAAGCCTGGAAAGCATCCGGGTGCTGAAGGAGATGTTTGGGGTGAGGGAGCATTATTTGGAGGGGTTGATGCGTGACGGGTGTCGCGTGACGGGTGACGCGTGACGGGTGACAGGTGACGGGTGACGCGTGACGGGTGACAGGTGACGGGTGACAGGTGACGGGTAACCTTTGACATTTGACATTTGACATTTGAGATTTGAGATTTGAGATTTGAGAAATCCCGGGCTCCGTAGGAGTCCCACCCCGGTAGCCCGTTAATGAATATGGTTTTCCGCGCCGTAGGTGCGGTACAAAAAATGAACGGATAATGATTGAATATATAAAGAAACATCTTGGAGGCTGGAAGGTTCTGGCATTTCTCCTTTTTGCCAACATGGTGTATTTGCTGATGCTTTTTGTTACCATTCCAATGGTGACGGCCTACTCCGGTGGCATGAAACTGTTTGACATGATGCCAACAGGATACACCCTGGCTTATGCAAACAATCTGCTTGAAACGCTGGGCCCTGCCGGAAGGGTAGATATATCTCACCCGCCAGCTGCCGCTTGACATGCTTTATCCCGGCCTGTCGGGCATTGCATACTGCCTGCTGATGGGCTGGCTGCTTAAACAATTCAGATTGCTTGAAAAACCTGTCCGGTACTTTTGCCTCATCCCGCTGGTTGCCGGTTTGTTTGATTACCTTGAAAACATCTCCATCATCGTGATGATCAGGTCATACCCTGTCATCTCCGGCTTTCAGGCTGGCATGGCAAATTTTTTCACCGTTACGAAAAGCATGGTTTCCGCCCTGTTTTTCATCATACTCATCTTTGGAATAACGCTCTTCCTCTTTAAAAAACTGTTATCCCTGCTTAGATAGTCAACCCATTATGAAGCACCCGGTATTAAAAAAACAGAACAATTCAAAAATGTGCTTCGTATGCGGCCTGCAGAATGATCTCGGGCTGCATGCGTCGTTTTATGAGATCAACGACCGGGAACTGGTAGCGCTGATAAAGCCGGGCGAACAGCACCAGAGTTACCCGGGCAGGATGCACGGCGGTGTGGCGGCAGCCATCCTGGATGAAACGATCGGCAGGGCCATTGCCAATGGAAAAACCGACCAGGTTTGGGGAGTGACGCTTGAGCTGACAACAAAATTCAGGAGGCCGATTCCCCTTGACCAGGAGATAAAAATAATCGGCAGGGTATCCAAAGAAGGCCACCGTGTGTTTGAAGGTACCGGGGAGATCATCCTTGAAAACGGGGATATAGCCGTGTCTGCCGAAGGGAAATACTTAAAAGTCCCGTTCAGCAAAATTACCGATTCCATGATGGACGAGAACGAATGGTTTCTGAATGAAAACCCGGGTGACCCGCTCGCAGTTGAAATCCCTGACAACTTGCAAGATGGTATTGAAAAATAATTTCCTGAAAACCGCACTGTTCCTGTTGTTATTCCTGTCATGCCAGCCGGGAAGGGCGCAGGGGCTCTATTTCCCGCCCTTAAACCCGGTTTTGCCCTGGGACACGGTTTCACCCGCTTCCCTCAACTGGTGTACAGATAAAATTGCACCGCTTTATGAATTCCTTGCACAGGAAAACACCAAAGGCTTCATTGTACTCAAAGACGGAAAAATCGTGCTGGAAAAGTATTTCGGCACTTTCACAGCCGACAGTATATGGTATTGGGCCTCAGCCGGAAAGACCGTCACCGCTGTACTCACTGGCATGGCCCTGGAGGATGGCCTTTTGTCTCTGTCGGATAAATCTTCAAAATACCTTGGAACAGGATGGACCAGTTGTACACTTTCCCAGGAGGATAAAATCACCGTCCGGCACCAGCTTACCATGACCTCCGGCCTTGACGACGGGGTACCCGACAACCATTGCACCCTCGATACGTGTCTGCAATACCTGTCTGACGCAGGTACGCGCTGGGCCTACCACAACGCCCCCTACACCTTGCTGGAAAAGGTGCTGGAAAACGCAACAGGGCAGCCCGTCAATACATTCACACAAACGGAACTGAAAGCGCATACCGGGATGAACGGCTTCTGGTATACCGTCGACTACGACAATGTCTATTTCAGCAACACCAGGAGCATGGCCCGTTTTGGATTGCTGATACAGAACAGGGGTGCATGGGGCACAGATATCCTGCTGCATGATACAGCATATTTCAGCCAGATGACAAACACTTCGCAGCCACTGAACTTATCCTACGGTTACCTCTGGTGGCTGAACGGAAAAAGCACATTTATGCTCCCTTCAACACAAATCGTTTTCACGGGTTCCATTGCCCCGCATGCCCCTGCCGATATGATTGCCGGGTTGGGTAAAAACGGCCAGATCGTGAGCGTCTCCCCCTCAAAAGGAATCGTGCTGGTGCGCATGGGCAACCAGCCCACCTCACCGGCTTCGGAGATCGCCAATCAGCTTTGCGACAACATCTGGCAAAAACTGAATGAAGTGATGTGCAATTCAAACGCGATTGATGAACATGTGCCCGGAACGGTTCCGATGCACATTTATCCGAACCCTGCCTCCGGTATCATTTCCGTTGAAGTGTCCGGACAGCGGTTTGACCTCGCCGTATATGACCTGGCAGGCCGTGTGATTTTTCAGCAACAACTGATCGCAGGGAAAACTCAAATAAACTGCAGCAACATCAAGGCCGGCACCTATTTTGTCAGGGCGACGGATCGGACGAAGGGGGTGTATACTCAAAAGTTAGTGTTGACTAAATAAGGGATATTTACGAATATGAGATTTTAGACTAAAATCCCATAATCGTAAATCCCACTCTTGTTTCATTTGTTTAAATTTGCGCTGTATTACCCCAAACATTTCCGATGAAACTCACCAGGACCGGCTTCATTATTCTCTGCATTGCGCTTTTCTCCGTTTCCCGGGCCCAGATCCCTGCGGGGTACTACAATCCGGCAAACGGCCTTTCAGGGTCAGCACTCCAGCTGGCATTGCACAACATCATTGACAACCACACGGTTGTATCCTATGCTTCGCTCTGGACATGGTTCAAGCAAACTGACAAAAAAGCCAACGGAAAGGTCTGGGATATGTATTCAGATATCCCCGGGGGGACACCTCCTTATGAATTTACATTCGTGACGAACCAGTGCGGCACCTATAACAGCGAAGCAGATTGCTACAACCGTGAACACTCCTGGCCCGAAAGCTGGTTTGGCGGTGCATCTCCCATGTCTTCGGATATTTTCCATTTATTCGCAACCGATGGTTATGTGAACAACCGGCGGAGCAACTTTCCATATGGGAAAGTAGGTACGGCAACCTGGACATCCATGAACGGCAGCAAGCTTGGCAATTGCGTTTCAACCGGCTATACCGGCACTGTTTTTGAGCCCATTGACGAATATAAAGGTGACTTTGCCCGCTCCTATTTTTATATGGAAACCAGGTATTACGGTGAGGATTCCGGCTGGCCCGGAAGCCCGATGACGTCCGGATCACAGCTGCTTCCATGGGCGCAGACCCTGATGATGCTGTGGAACCTGATGGACCCGGTATCACAGAAGGAGATCAACAGGAATGACTCC
Organism: uncultured Bacteroidales bacterium; assembly: GCA_903959905.1. GTDB lineage: Bacteria > Bacteroidota > Bacteroidia > Bacteroidales > FEN-979 > CAIVAT01. Next base: position 49,559 of record CAJBYO010000077.1, on the reverse strand, counting down.
ATTTATAAAAACATCCAGCACAACCGCAACCCGTTTATCGACCACCCCGAATATGCATCCCAGATCTGGCCAGCTTACATGCCCGTTCCCGGGACCTACACCTGGAATGTTGCATCCGGCAACTGGTCGTCGGCAGCCAGCTGGACCCCCGCCCGGACAGTGGCGGTTCCGGGCGACATCCTGATTTTCAACGGTGCTGTGACGCCTGTGTGCACAATAACTATTGACTTTTCCAGTCCGCAATCGGTTGGCCGGCTCCGGATCATCAACAATGCCTCGGTCACTTTCACCGGGGGCACTACAGCCCGCAGCATCACCATAGGCACTACAGGCGCCACCGCACCCCAGTTTGAAGTGGGTGCAGGCTCCAGCCTGGCAATTAACGCTACTGGTGCAATTTCACTGAACATTGCCGCAGGGTTCACCGGCTCTGTTACCGGGAACATTTCATTCCAGAATGCTGCACATCAGCTGACAGGCAATGGCACCGGCTCCTTAAATTTTAACAGCGGGTCTGTTTTTACAGGCGGGACAGGTTTCTCGGGTGCACCTTTTGGCACCACGGCGCTTAATTCTGTCACCTTTGCCAGTGGTTCAACATATATACTTGAATCAGGACTGCCCCCTTTCGGCGCAGTCAGCCCTTCTTCTGTTGTGGTCTTCCAGGCTGGCAGTCTGTATAAGCACAAAGCGAATTCAGCCCCTTCTCTTTCCGGGAGAACCTATGGAAATTTTGAAATAGATTTACCTGCATTCAATCAAACCGTAAACTCAGGAAATGCAATTTGCACCATGGATAACCTTACGGTGACGAATGCACTTACAGCAGGTTTTGATTTCCCGGGTGGTTTCTCCATCAAAGGAAACCTGGCTGTAAATACCGGTACGCTCAGATTCAACCCGGCAACAGGTTTATTGAAGTTTGAAGGCACTTCACCTCAAACAATCTCCGGGGCAGGCACCCTTATGATCGGAGCTGCCTGCGACGTAAACATCGGCACCTCAGCGAATGTCACACTAAACAAAAACCTGGACCTCGGGAAAGACATTACGATCCTCACCGGAGGAAAACTGACCATTCCTCCAGGCATCATTTTAACGGTAAATGGGGTGGCAGTCATTAATTAAATGGCTGGTAAACAATCCTCCTTGCAACACATGCTATAAACCCGCCTTTGTTAAAATTTGTTAAATCTCGCCGGCCGTCAAAACGGGCCGGTTTTTTTGTTACATTTACTCCCCTTCTTCAACGGGAGAATACAGGATTATCAAGCACCTTCAGTTATTTTTTTAACAATAGAATGCATGATTATCAATCAACCATTTACCTTCCCCTCTCTACGCTTTTCTACCTCTATATATTTTCGTTTATTATCAATTTATTATTAACCAAACACAAAAAAGAAGACTATGAGAAAAACATTACTCTTTTTGTTTGTCCTGCTGGTATCCATGCATACCATCGGGCAGAAATTTCAGGCAGTTTCTGCAAACATGTCTGATGAGGGCAATCCTGCAGCTGCATTTATGATTGGCAGTACGGATCCGTCTTTTAATCCTAATCCGGAAACTGATTACATGGGAGCGTGGGTTCTCCCTTTAATGGGCTCATCTTCAGTAAATACCAGGTGTCCGGGAAATACCTATCGCTACCAGGAGACTGAATACCTGATCACACCGGCAGAAATGCTGGCAAGCGGTTTCCCGGTCGGGGCCCAGATAGATGACATCTCATGGGCGGTTTTGACTGCCGGAGGTACTACGCAAACCGGAACGCTCAACATCTGGCTGATGAACACCAGTGACGTAGCCTACTCTTTACCAACAACCGGTTTTACCACAACAGGTTTCACCCTTGTTCATTCCACACCTACCTTCACCGTTCCCATTGCTGTGGGAACTTATACCATTCCTTTTTCCGGCGGATCTCCATTCACCTATACAGGTGGTGGCGTTTATGTTGCATGGAGTTTCAGCAACCCTTTGGGAACACTCGGCACTACTGCCTTAGTTTGTAATTGCAACAGCAGCAGCAACCCTACAGTAACACTCTGGGGAGGACGTAACAGCACAGGGTTCCCGACTGTACTGGGAGGATCAGCATTCCGCCCATCCACAGCATTCGGTAACAATTTTTACACCGACATCCTTTCTATGGGAAATATCTACAACCTGGAGCGCGCACCAATCCCATTCGGAGCCCCTGTACCTGTTGGTGTAAGAGTACTGAACAACTCTGCAGCACCAGCTACCTTCGACGTGACCCTCACCATCAAGGATGCCACCAACACAATTGTACGCCATACCTCAACTCAAACTGTTACAGCACTGGCAGCCAATTCAGCCACCATTGTTAATTTCACATGGACACCTACTGTTCAGGAAGATATTAACATAACTGCCGAAGCGGCACCAGCACCTGGAGAGAACTTTATTACTAACAACATTATTAGCCAGGTAGGCAGTGTAAATGGCAATCTTTACTCATATAACTACGCCACCCTGGCTACCGGGGCTGTTGGCTGGAACGCTGGTTCAGAAGGAATCTTTGCCTCTAAATTTGAAATGAACGGTGGCGGAACCATTCCCGGTGCCAACATCATCATCGGAAATTCCACGACTTGCACCGGTAACACTGTTTATGCCGTTGTACTGAATAAGCAGGGACAGATTGTTGCCCAATCAGCCGATCATGTGATCCTGGCAACAGAATTAGGAACCAGTGTAAACTTCCCCTTCCCAACACCACCAAGTATTGGCCCGGAGGAATTTTATGTTGGACTTGGCGTAGTTCCTGCAGCTGCAATATTTTATGCCATGGGATATTTCCCGGAATCACCCACCAGGCCAAACACGTTTTTCCGATTTGAACTTGGCGGGTCACCCCCAGCAGGAATATCAGGTTATAAGTTCGGAATCGATGCCCAGGTTGCTCCATTTACCGGTGTCTTATACCCCAGGAACTTTACCGCAGCTTCTGCAGGAACAAATCAGATTGACCTTAGCTGGCTGCAAAATGCAAACGGGAACCCTGTAATGGTAGCCTTTAACACCACCAGCACATTTGGCAATCCTGCCAATGGAACATCTTATCCTGTGAGCACGGTCATTCCAGGCGGCGGAACCGTTATATACAATGCAAGCGGTACAAGTTTCAGTCATATGGGGCTTACAGCAGGTACCACATATTATTATAAAGCATGGTCGGTTGACGGATCAACTGTTTATTCTTCTGGCGTATATACCGCTGAAGCTACTTATTACCCTGTAACTTATACACAGGACTTTGAGGTGACGTCAATCCTGCCAACTTCCTGGACAGGATCCATGGCCGTTGAAGCGCTTCACGGAACTGCTTCCAGCAAAGGGATGACTTTTGACCTGTATGATGATCCTAACTATCATAACTGCACTGGAATTTCACCTCATATCGTACTACCTGCCAACCAGTGCAAATTGACCTTTGACTATCGTCTTACCGATTGGGTTTCAGGAACATACCCGGGACCGGCAAAGGTTATGGGTGCCGGTGACATGGTTGATATCCAGATGTCAACCAACCATGGTGCTACATGGACAACCTTGTATACGATCAACATGGGCAACCACGTGACCAGCCAGGCATTTGTCAATAAAACGGTCAACCTCCCGCTTATGAGCGGCCAGGCCATGTTCAGGTTTTATGGCACCTGGGGTGAGGGCGATTATTATGTTGACATTGACAATTTTGTTGTTGAAGAACTGCCGCTGTGCCCGGAACCTACCGCACTCACAGCCACCAGTCTTACCACAACCAGTGCCGCCATCGGCTGGACCGGCCCGTCTGTTGTTGTACTGGATTACGGAACACCCGGCCATACTGCCGGTACCGGTACCATCGTTACCCCGGTGGTAACAAATCCTTATACACTGTCATCTCTTTCACCTGGTACCAGCTATTCTGTTTATCTCAGGCAGGAATGCGGTGCCGGGATTTTCAGCGCCTGGGCAGGACCGCTCAACTTCACCACTGTTCCGCTTATTAACATGACTCCGAATCCGTTTGGCTATGGCTCACTCACTGTTGGCCTCACCTCGGCTCCCCAGGTGTTTACCATTCAGAACAATGGTGCAGGATCGCTGCTTATTGACGCACTCGTCATTGATGGCGCTGATGCCACCGAGTTTACACTGACCGACGGATCCACCTATCCAAAAACACTGGGTGCAGGCTCCTCATACACTGTTTCTATAACGTTCCACCCAACTTCAACCGGAGCCAAAGTTGCCGCGTTGAAACTCACTGAAAACGAAACAGACCATTTTGTTAACCTTTCAGGTACCGGAATCTGCAATGTGCCTACTGCACTCACAGTATCGGGTATCACAGCATCTTCAGCCAGTCTTGGCTGGACTGCCAGCGGATCAACCACATGGGAAATTGAATGGGGACCTGCAGGATTCACACAGGGTACCGGGACGATGATTTCCTCCGGTGTGACGAATCCTTACCTGTTATCAGGCTTATCAGCCAACACTGCTTACGGTTTCTACGTGCGTTCCATTTGCACCGCGGGCGTTTACAGTGCATGGGCTGGACCTGCAACATTTACGACACAGTGTTTACCAACCGCTGCTCCGATTAACGAAGGTTTTGAAACGGCCACTTTCCCGCCAACCTGCTGGACAAGAACCAATGATGCACAATATTGGTTCAGGACTACTGCCTGCAGCGGATACGGCACTGGAACGGCTTCAGCTATTGCCAATTTCTATGCATTTGGTGACCCGACCCCATTTGATCTGATGACACTGCCATTCGATGCCAGCGCATTAACAGCGCCCGTGTTGAAATTTGATTATGCCTATGCGACTTATATTGATGAAGTTGACGAAATGGATGTTTTCTATTCAACCAACGGTGGCGTTACCTATTCTTTACTTCTCGCAATGCCGGGAGGCCTTACTGGAATTTTGAACACGGGCGGCGCTTTAGGTACTGCTAATTTTATCCCTACGGCTGCACAGTGGGCATCTCAAACCCTTTCACTGCCAGCAGGAACAAACATGGTTAAATTCAGCGCTATCAGTGCTTACGGTAACAACCTGTTCCTCGACAATGTGAAGATTGAATCATCCACACCTGAATTCCTGACAGTTGACGGTGAAGTTGCTAACGGGTCAACCGTATGCTACAGCGCTACCAATACCATCACAGTTGGAGGAGCAAATCCGTTCAACGTGCAGAGTGGTGGAAACGTGACCCTGATCGCAGGTCAGAAGATCAGCTTCATGCCGGGCACCTCAGTTATAAGCGGTGGTTATCTCCATGGTTATATTTCAACTACCTACTGTACAGCTCCGACAGCTCCGGTTTTCACTTCGACTACTGGTCAGTCTGAAACTGCCACAAGCTTTGAACAGGCAAACTTCAGCATCTACCCGAACCCGACCAACGGCAATTTCACCCTCATCCAAAAGGGCGAAAAGCAATATGGCAACGTGACGGTGGAAGTATACGGCATGCGCGGCGAAAAAGTGCTTTCTTCAAGCCTCATCGGCGAGAAACAACGTGAGTTCATGACCTCTTCCCTGCCAGTAGGCCTCTACTTTGTAAAAGTGGTTGCCGAAGGTTATACTGAAACAATCAAGCTGGTGAAAACCAGGTAAGTCAATTTCCCTCCCGAATCAGGGAGGTTTCAAATTGCAGAAGGTAAAGCCGGGATCCCGATGTGGGTCCCGGCTTTTTTCGTGACGGGTGACGCGTGACAGGTGACGGGTGACGGGTGAGGGGTGACGGGTGAGGGGTGACGGGTGACGCGTGACGCGTGACACGTGACGGGTGACGCGTGACACGTGACGGGTGACGCGTGATGCGTGACGGGTGAGGGGTGACGGGTGATGCGTGACGGGTGAGGGGTGACGCGTGACGGGTGAGGGGTGACGGGTGACATTTAGGATCTAATCGGGTGTTTGGATTATTTTATGGAAATAAACACTTTTTGGCCATTGCGGGTATCCGTAATTTCTGGCAGGCTATTTAACACAATATCTGACCAATAACACTTTATTCACTCCCGGTCTAAATAGAGCAGGAGTCGGTTTTAGTATCTATTTTTAGTATATTTGATAACTTGCTCATGCAGATCTGTTGAATCGCCCCATTGTATTAGAGCTGGATTATAACGTGTATCATGTGTATTCCTTTTCAATACCACCCTCCCGCGATTCATCAATCTGCTCATCCGGATATATTCCTTCAATTTCTCCATCCCTTTCCTTCAAACACAAACAAAAACATCATGAGAAAACTATTTGCATTACTAATCGCTTTGCTGCTGTGGACAGGAAGCTCATGGGCTCAGACAACAATTTTTACTGAGAATTTTGACGTTGCCTGGACAACACCCTCAACGTTAATTCCTGCCTGGTCGGGAACAGCAGCAGCCGACCTTGAATGGCACAACTACAGTTATACCACCGGCTGGTCATACGGCAACGAAGGTGCTTACACCCCTGCCGGCGCATTGTCAACAAATTCTTCTGCCCGCTTTAACTCATATGGCATCAGCATTGGTGAGACATCAGATTTTATAACACCTGTCCTTGATCTTTCATCTTTTACCGTCGGTACAAATAACCTTGAGTTTTACTATATTAACCCCTCCGGCACCGACAATCTGAATGTTTACCTGTCAACAGACGGCGGTGCAACCTGGGGCAGTCCGCTCATTAGCTGCACAACTTCCGCAGGCTGGGCGCTGCATACATCGATTACCCTGGCCACCAGCTCAGCAACGGTAAAACTCAAGTTCACAGGAAGTTCAGACTATGGGGATGATGATATTGGCGTTGACCAGGTCAGGGTGTACAACTACAACCCGGCATCACCGGTACTATCGGCAACCCCGAATTCGCTCGCATTCGGATATGTGCCTTTCGGCAGCAGTTCCGCTGAGCAAAGCTACATGCTTTCAGGCACCAACCTTACAACAGGGCCCGTTGTGGTCGCACCCCCTGCAGGTTTCCAGGTATCACTGGCTTCAGGTGGTCCCTACACCTCATCCGTTAGTGTAACGTATACCGCACCCTCGCTGGCGGGAACCAATATTTACACCCGGTTTATACCAGCCGCAGCCGGAGCTTACTATAACGGCATTATCACCAATGCAGGCGGAGGCGCCACTGCCAATGCCGCGGTAACAGGATCTTCCGACCTTTTTTCAGCGTACTGCGCATCCGGTGCCGCCAATTCCGGTGATGAAGACATTACACTGGTTCAGTTTGGCACCACACTGAATAATACCAGTGCATGCTCCAGCTTAACCGGATCCCAGGGAACAGCGACCGGAACTGCAAGTTTATACAGCAATTTCACCTCCATTTCTCCCACCGCAGTTCAAAGGACCATTGATATCCCAATCTCTGTGCAGGTAACTGAATGCGGTGGCAATGCATTTGCCCATGAAGTAAGAGTGTATATTGATTTCAACCGGAACGGCTCACTGACTGATGCCGGCGAAGAATTTACAATCTGGGCCTATGCAGGCTCCATTACACATACTATCGCCGGGAATATTCCGATTCCGGCAGATGCGGCGCTTGGTACTACGCTGATGCGCGTTGTATGCAAAGAATCGATCATCACCGGCCCCTGTGTTGTCAGTTCGTGGGGTGAAACCGAAGATTACAAAATCACCATCCAGCCTGCTCCCGCATGCAATGCCCCCACTGCCCTCACGGCGACCGGTATCACGGAAACATTCGCATTCCTTGGCTGGACTGAAAGCGGGACAGCATCTTCGTGGGACATTGAATGGGGCCCGGCCGGGTTTACTTTGGGTTCCGGAACTCAGATTGCCGGGATAACCGCCATTCCCTATAAACTGCAGAACCTTTCACCAGGCACAGATTACGCGTTTTATGTCACGGCAAACTGCCCGGGCGGCGGAAACAGTTTATACGCCGGCCCTCACACCTTTACCACCCTGGGTATTCCTCCCTGTGCAAATATTGGCACACCCCTCAACGGCGCCATCAATGTTTCAACCACCACTTCACTTAACTGGAGTTCCGGCGGCGGAGCGCCAACCGGTTACAAACTGTATTTTGGCAAAACTTCTCCACCTGCCTTCATTGGTGACCTGGGTCTTGTAACCAGCTACACACCTGCAACTGCCATGGATTATACAACGGTCTACTACTGGAAGGTTGTTCCTTATTCCGCCGGCGGCGACGCCACCGGGTGCCCGGAATGGTCATTCACCACTGCCGCTCCTTCCTATTGTGCGGCCAGTGCCACCACCTGCGACGAGTATATCAGCAACGTTACAATGGGCTCCATCAACAACAGCTCAGCCTGCAGCCCAGTGGGTTACACTGACTACACAGCATTGTCGGCCGTGATTTCCGGGGGTGGAAGTTACCCGGTTACCGTTACCAACGGCCTGCCCTATTCAGGCGATCAATGCGGGATATGGATTGACTGGAACCACGATTTTGATTTTGCCGATCCCGGCGAAACTGTCACAGTCGGCGGAACATCTTCCGTATTTACTGCAACCGTCGGGCCTCCGGTCGGTGCCTTGACAGGAAATACCCGGATGCGGGTCAGGATAACCTATTCCGGAACGCTCAGCCCTTGCGGCACCACATCCTACGGTGAAGTGGAAGATTATACCATCACTGTTTCTCCCCCACCCGACCATGACGCCGGTACGCTGACGGTGGACGGAATGCCCGCCTCATGCCTCCCGGGAACAGTCGTTACCCCGAAGGCCACTGTAAAGAACTTCGGATTGAATACAGAGTCTTTTGACGTTACACTTACATCAACAGGCTACTCATCCACCGTGAATGTTGCAAGCCTGGCACCCGGTGCAACCGTACAGGTAACCTTCAACAACTGGACCGCCACTGCCGGTACACGAACTTTTGAGGCCTGCACACAACTTGTCGGCGACATGTCAGCTGAAAATAATTGTAAAACATTCTCCATACTGGTGTCTTCAGCCCTCTGGTCGTCGGGGGCCGACTCCCCTGCTTCAACTTACCTGGCTACGGGCGTGGGATATACCGACAATACTGTTGTACCCCCGGTTGGCTACCTGTTCAGTTTTGGGGGAAATACCTCCTCCGGCCTTGGCACCGAGTGCTACAAATACAATGAGAGCAACAACACGTGGAGCACCGTTGCCCCGCTTCCTGCAAAACGGATCGTAGCTGCCTCTGCAGTGGTTGGAGACAACATTTACGTTATAGGCGGCACTGACGGGGTTGCATCCAATGTCAATACCGTTTTCCGTTACAATATTCCCACAGATACCTGGGCAACCATGGCCTCAACCTTGCCAAAAACGATGGCCTGGGGCAAAGCCGTTGGTTATGTTTCCAACTATATCTATTTTGCCGGGGGGGTGGATGCGTTTACAGGAGGTTCTGTTGTTTCAGATGTATACCTGTATAACATCGCCATGGATTCATGGTCCCTCGCCACACCCATGCCGGGTGCCAGATTCGGCGGGGCTTTTTCCAGGACAGGCACCAAACTGGTTTATGTTGCCGGTGCAGATTTATCAGTTATCAGCAATGAGGTCTATGTTGGAACAATTGATCCGGCCAATCCAAATTCCATCGCCTGGACAACGGCCAAGAGTCCATATCCGGGCACGGTTGGTCAGCCGGTCATAACAGATGAAGACCCCGCTGCCACAGCCGTTTCTTCCGTAAAAATTCAGGCTGATCACAACAGGACCAATTATCCTGGCGGCGCCATGTATCGTTTTGACGGTGCTCCCTGGGGAACCGATGGCATCATCGTTGCCGCCGGAAGCCCGACTGCCTCCTGGACACCTGCTGTTCCCAACCCATGTTATTATTACAACCCGACAACAGATACATGGCAGGCAAAACCCGATGTTCCAACGGCGGTGCTTGGTGCATCCACCGGATCTGTTGACCTGAACAATGCCGGCACCCATACGTGGAAACTAATCCTGGCTTCCGGTTATACCGGGACTTCTGCATCAACTGCAACCCAGATCCTGGCTGAAACCATGGCTCCTGCAGTTCCGCTTGCTGTTACCGGTACGGTTACGCATGTTACAGGTTGCTATGGCAATGCAAATGGCAGCATCAATACAACAGCCTCCGGCGGAACGCCTCCGTACGGCTATTTGTGGAGCAATGCGGCAACCACCGCATCACTGTCAGGAATCGGCGCAGGAATCTATGTGATTACTGTAACCGATGCATCCGGCGCTCATGTTACACAATCATTCACAGTTACTGAGCCCGATGTCATGGTTCTGACAGGTATTACAGTCAATGCAACCTGCCCGACAAGCAGTGACGGAAGTATTGACCTTACTCCAGCCGGAGGGACAACACCCTACATTTACTTATGGAGCAATGGGGGCACAACCCAGGATCTTTCAGGACTCAATCCCGGCAATTTCACTGTTACGGTAACCGACGGAAACAGTTGTCTGAAAACAGCGACATTCACGGTTAACAAGACAAATAATGTATGCAACAACATCACTGTCACAGGAACTGTCACCGGGACTGTCTGCCACAACGCCATTACAACGATCACAGCCGGCCCGGTTAATGTCCAGGCACCTTCGGGCAATGCGACTTTCATTGCAGGCCATAACATAAAGTTCATACCCGGAACCTTTGTCCATAGCGGTGCATACATGCATGGCTATATCTCCACAACTTTCTGTACGGTGCCGTCATCGCCCATCGCAGTGGCGGGAACCGGCGAGGAAGAAATACCGGTCGCCTTCACCCATGCCAACTTCACACTCTACCCGAACCCGACCAGCGGCAATTTCATCCTGGTTCAAAAAGGTGACATAGCATCTGGAACAGTGAAAGTTGAGGTATTCAGCATGAGCGGTAAAAAAGTGATGGCAGAACAGATGATCGGCGAGAAGAAACACGAATTCAGTTTCTCCCGGATCCCTGCAGGTCTGTATTTTGTAAAAGTGGTTGCCGGTGATTATGCCGAAACACTGAAACTTGTTAAAACCAGGTAACCACGGCTTCTTCCTGCGCCCTTCAGCGAGATGACAAGTAAAGAAAAGCCGGAATACCGAAACGGTGTTCCGGCTTTTAAGCACTAATCACACCGGGCTCACCTATACAACCTCTATACAACGAGTACACCATGACTATACCACGACTGAGCATGGCCGAACATCAGTTGAGAATGGCCGAACACCGGTTGAGAATATTCGAACATCAGTTGAGGACAGCCGAACGCCAATTGAGAAAAGCCGAACGGGATTTCGAGTATAATTGTGATCAATCAAATAAAGATTTTAGAAAAAAACAACTATGAATGAAAATAAATTCTATATTTGGACGATAAAATATTTATGCTTTAAATGGCTAATTTCGCCCAACCAAGTTTTATAAAACTGTAACAGCTTAATTTTAAAACAATAATATTTTGACATGAAGAATCTTATATGATTGTTTTTCAATGATTAGAAGCACACTCTGATTGCTATTGCCCTTCTGCCCCGACCCATGCTTGTGACATATTCTTGAATTGATCAACCATAACCTAAGATAAAATCACAGTACTTTCAACCAACTTATGTAATTATTTAACCCTAAATTAAATCCTATGAGCAACATTTACAAAAAACACACTTGGAAAAATGAGTTTTATCCAGCGAAACTTTTCATGCTCCCTTCGCTGATAATCATTTTTGTTTTGGCGATGGGTTTCAATTGCAAAGCTGACTCCGGCATGGTATTAACCGGAACAAGCATCTGCACAACCTCTGGAACCACAGCGATCGGACTTTCGGAGACTCAGGCAAATTTATATCATGCCCTCTACCGGTTTGACGGCGTCACTTATTACAGAGAGGCAATGTATTTCAACTCATTGCCAGGCCCTGCGATATCTTTCGGCACTTTTGGCACAGCTGGCCAATATGTTGCTTTCACCACCCTTGCTTCTTTCAGCCCTGAGCTGAGTTTTACGACTGTCACCGCCAATTACACCCCAATCCCGGGATCGGTTGACATTTTTGCCGTACCAACTGCCAATCCAGGCACAGGCGGAAATGAGTGCGACCTTGACTTTTTATTGAATGCTGTACCTTCTTACGGAACCGGAACATGGACTTATACAGGACCCGGAACCGTAACCTTTACCCCGAATGCAAATGCTCCCGGAGCAACTGCGACTGTTTCTTCTTATGGAACCTATAATTTCACGTGGTCCGAAGTAAACGGACTCTGTTCAAACAACAACTCCATTACCGTTAATTTCTATCTGCAACCTGAAGCAAACGCCGGTGTTCCGGGGAGTGCTGCCTGCGGATCACATACCTTCACCCTTGATGCAATTCTTTCTTCCGGAACCGGCGTATGGTCATATACAGGACCGGGTACAGCTGTTTTTTCCCCGGATGCCACCACCCCAGGGGCAGAAGTGACCGTTTCCGCCTTTGGAGCCTATGCTTTCACCTGGACTGAAACAAATGGAACCTGCTCCGATCAGGATGTGGTCGTTATTAACTTCTTTGAAAATGAAACTGCTGCAGCAGGTCCTGATGCATCCGCAGTGTGTGGTACTAAAAACTATACCCTGGCAGCGAATGCCCCAACAACCGGACAGGGAACCTGGACCTATACAGGCCCCGGTACAGTCACCTTCCTGCCTGATGTATATGCTGCCAACGCAGCTGTTACTGCCAGCAATTTCGGAACCTATGCCTTTACCTGGACCATCGTGAACGGCAATTGCACAACGTCAGATTTGGTTAACGTGACCTTTCCTGAGATTCCTACTGCCACCCTCAGCGCCATCGGAACCACCCATGTATGTATCGGTCAGACAGCCAGCTTAACTGTTGCACTTACCGGCGTATCACCATGGACCATCACCTATACGGACGGAACAACTCCTGTTACTGTAACCGGTATTATTCCAAACCATTATGAGTTTAATCCTGCCGTAACATCCAATAAAACCTATACCATTTCCAATGTCACAGATGCAAACGGTTGTCCCAACACAGGTGTTGGCAGTGTGAAAGTATATGTAGGTACGATCACCACCATTGGTGCCCCGGTCGGCGGCACTCCATGTATCGGATCAAATGTTGTTATTCCTGTTACTGTATCTAATTTTGACGATGTAGGAGCCATTTCATTATCCCTGAATTTTAATCCGGCCATCCTTACATACGTGAGTGCAACATCAGCTTTCCCTGCATTCAGTGTATTTTACAACCCGGCTGTTCCCGGTGTGTTGAAAGCGGGAGGATTTGATTCCCAGCCTGATGCTCTGCCCGACGGATCTGCCCTTTTTTACCTGACGTTCACATATAACGGCGGAACCTCCGCTCTTGCATGGGATAACAGCACCCCTGAATCCTGTGAATATGCTTCCTTTGAAACCGGGCTCGCATTCTGTGACACACCTACGGCAACCTATTATGTTGACGGATCTGTAACAGGTTATCCAAGAACCAGTGCCGTTATGACCGGCTCAACAACCATCTGCGACCTGGGCACGACCGACCTTACCATTAATTTCACGGGATCATCCCCATGGACCTACAGCATTAACGGAGGTACTGCCGTCACGACTGCCAGCAATCCTGAAACAGTGCCTGTTACCATCAACGGTACCACCACCTATTCAATCACAAGCCTGACAGATGCACACTGCACCGCCTTCCCGGCCGACTATGCCGGCTTCGTAATTGTTACAGCCAATCCATTGCCTGCAGCACCTGCTGGTACTGATGTCACCGTAACGTATGATCAAACAGCGCACGCTGCATCAGCAACCGCCCCGTCAGGATCATCGGTTGTATGGTATGACGCTGCAACCGCAGGTTCAGTTACCACCGCACCCACCCGTACCCTTGCCGGAACCAGCATTGCCTGGGCCGAATCTGTGAACGACCTGACTGCATGTAAAAGCGCAACCCGGACCATGGTAACGCTGACCATCAACCAGAAGCCGATCACCGGTACTTTTACCGTTGATGCAACCAAAGTATATGACGGTCTGACAACTGCAAATGTTCTTTCACGCAACCTGAACGATGTGATTGCACCGGATGTTGTTACCCTCACCGGAGGTACAGCAGACTATGACACCAAACACATCGGAACAGGAAAAACCGTAACGCTAACCGGCATGACATTATCCGGTGCTGATGCAGGTAACTACACCCTTACCAGTGTTGCCACTACAACTGCCGATATCACATTGCTGTCCATCACCGGAGCATTTACTGTTCCTGCAAGCAAAGTATTTGACGGAACGACAAGTGCAACCATCCTTACCGAAACCCTTGTTGGTTCAATCGGCGGAGATGCAGTAGCACTCACCGGAGGTGTTGCTGACTATGATACCAAACATATTGGTACCGGTAAAACCGTTACCCTCACCGGTTATGCTTTATCAGGTGCCGATGCAGGAAACTACAACCTCACCGGCGTTGCTACTACTACGGCAGACATCACCGCCCTGGGCCTCACCGGGCACTTCACGGTTGATGCTACCAGGGTATATGATGGCGGAACTGTTGCAAATGTTCTTACCCGCACCCTTACGGGCATAGTTTCTCCGGATGATGTTACCTTAACCGGCGGCGTAGCCGACTATGACACCAAAGCTGTTGGCAATGGCAAAACCGTTACCCTTACCGGCATGATTTTATCCGGGGCAGATGCCGGCAACTACAGCCTGGCTGGTGTAACCACTACCACTGCCGATATCACTGCATTGGGAATTACCGGGGCTTTCACCGTTGCTGCATCCAAAGTTTATGACGGAGGTACCCTGGCCACTGTTCTTACCAGGACATTAGCCGGCACCATCGGTGGAGATGTTGTATCGCTTAGCGGCGGCATTGCCAACTATGACAATAAAAATGTTGGCACAGGCAAGACTGTAACCCTCACAGGTTACAGTTTGTCAGGAGCTGATGCCGGAAATTACAACATTACCAGCGTTGCTACAACAACAGCAGCCATCACCACCCTGGGTATTACAGGCAACATTACCGTTCCGGCAACCAAAGTATATGATGCAGGCACATCGGCAACCGTACTTACCCGCACACTCACCGGTGTTGTATCACCTGATGATGTTACACTCACCGGCGGTGTTGCAAGCTATGCCAGCAAAACCGTTGGCGTTGCAAAGGTTGTTACATTAACCGGCTGGTCTTTAACCGGCGTTGACGCTGCTAACTATACCATTGCAAATCCGACTACCATGGCTGATATCACAGCCCTCGGCATTACCGGTAGCTACACCATCCCTGCAACAAAAATTTATGACGGCACCACGACAGCAACGATCCTTACATCCCCGCTGGTAGGCGTACTCTCCGGCGACGTGGTTACTCTTGGCGGAACTGCAAACTATGATACCAGAAATTTCGGAACAGGAAAAACCGTAACCTTTACCGCTCCGACCCTTTCAGGTGCAGATGCAGGCAATTACACTGTGACAATCGCGGTAACAACCACAACGGCCAACATCACCAAGAGAAACATCACGGTAACTGCTGTTACTGATTCACGTGTATATAATGGAACTACCAGTTCAACCGGCGTTCCGGTAAAAGGCACCCTCCAGGCTGGTGATGCCACATTAACTGAACCGACCCAGGTATATGCCTCTAGATTTGTTGGTACCGGTAAAACCCTGCGTGCCAGCGGTTGGGTCATCAACGACGGAAACGGCGGATTAAACTATTCCGTCACCTATACCAATAACTTAACAGGTGTTATTAGTGCAAAGGGTATAACCGGCAGTTTTACAGCGGCTAACAAAGTTTATGACGGCTTAACCCTTGCTACAGTCCTAACCCGAACACTGACAGGTGTTATTGGTGCTGATATTGTTAACTTGACCGGGGGCACTGCTAACTTTATTAACAAAAACTCAGGTAACGGAAAGCTGGTCACACTCACCGGCGCCACATTAACTGGCCTGGATGCAGGAAACTATTCCCTGACCAGTGTAAGCACGACAACGGCAAACATTACTGTTAAAACTGTTGTACCGGCTGTCACCGCCAACAACAAATGTTTTGATGGCAATGTAACTGCTACCCTGCTCACAAAAACACTTACAGGTGTGGTCAGTCCTGATGTGGTAACCCTGAACGCTGCTGCAGCTGCTTTTGATAACTCTGCTGCCGGCACCGGGAAAACCGTTACAGCTACAGGGCTCACCCTTGCAGGCGCTGATGCAGGCAACTATGAATTGTCTGTTACCACGGCAACAACAACGGCTACCATTTACCCGACACCTGCTGCCAACGCAGCTGTCACCACCGCAATTTCATGCAATGGTGGTACCGGAACTGTTACCATTACTGCAACGGCAGGAACCCCGCCATTCTCTTATACCTTTAATGGGGTTACCAACGGAACAGGTGTATTTACCGGTATTGTTGCAGGTACAAACTATCCCTGGAGCGTTACTGCAAGTTCATGCGGCCCTGCAACAGGCACCTTAACTGTAACACAACCGGTTGCCATCTCTGTCAGTGGTAAGATCACCTATTACAACACGGCAAATACCAACTTGAGTGGTGTAACAGTTAACCTGCAACAAGGTGGCAATACAATTTTGACTGCCACAACAAATGCTACAGGAAACTACACTTTTGCCAATGTATGTCCGGGTACTTACGACATCGTGGCTTCATCCGCCGCAGCTGTAGGTGGTATCAATATTACGGATGCTGCGCTCGTGAATGCATGGGGTGTTACTCCTTCTTCTATCGAAAAAGTGAAATTCTATGCCGGTGATGTTATCCTGAGCAACCGCCTGGATGCATCCGATGCAGGGAGGATCATGGCTTATTTCATGAACAGCGGCACTCCCGGATGGGCAGTTCGTGCACCGTGGACATTCTGGCTTGCAGGTGATGTCATTTCATCAAACCCGGCACCGTCAGGCACAATGGTTTATCCTACTGTCACTGTGAACCCGCTTGACCTTCCGATAACAGGCAAAAACTTATATGCCCTCGTTACCGGCGACTTTAACCGCAGCTTTGTTCCATCAGCAGCCAAATCAGCCAGCAAGAGCCTTCAGTTAAATTCAGGCAATGCCAGGATGGTAAATCCGGGAACTGAATTTGAATTGCCTGTTTATGCAGGATCAACCATGGAAGTTGGTGCAATCTCCCTGATCATGAATTATCCTTCAGATAAGATTGAGGTTACAGGCGCTTATTTAGGCAGCGATGCCGGTTCACCTGTGATGTACAACGCTTCAGGAAATGAGCTGAGGATCGGCTGGAATTCAACGATGCCACTCCCGGTTAAACCTGGCGACAAGGTGCTCACACTGAAACTCAAGATCGTTGGCGCTGTCAGCCTGGATGAAACACTCCGTTTCAGCCTCGCCGCCGATCCGCTCAACGAACTTGCCGATGGCAATGCCGACGTGATCAATGATGCTGTACTTTACATGGACATGCTCCACGCCTCTGCACTTGGCATCAGCAATCCTGTAGCAGCAGATGCGATGACCCTTGGAAATTATCCGAATCCTTTTGCCGGCACCACAACTTTTGCCTATTCTCTGCCGGTTAGCGGAAAAGTTACCATTGAAGTCTTCAATATGCTCGGGAATAAACTGGTAGTTCTGGCCAACCAGGCTCAGACCGCCGGCGACAAAACCTTCACTTTTGATGCAGGAGTATTGAAACCTGGTGTTTACACCGCTGTTTTAAAACTCATCACCGAAGAAGGAAAACTGATGACCCGTACGATTAAAATTGTTCGCAACCAGTAACATTTTATCCTGGAATGAAAAACGGGGAAGGAGACTTCCCCGTTTTTTTTTATAAAAAAAGAAGTATCTTTATAATCTGTTACCATCTAAAACATATTGCCCACAGACCGCGAAGCGGTCCAAAACTATAAACCCCCCGGGCCGCGAAGCGGTCCAACTTCAATAACCAAGGGTGAAGCCCTTGGTTTGACACAGGAGTGATGCCCCTGATATCAAACGCTGTAACCCTCAGCCCCGAAGGGGCTGAATATCAACAACAAACCGTGAACAGAACGCTGCCGATATTGCTGACCCTTATCCAGTGCCTTTCAGGTGCCCTTCTTGCACAGAATGCTCCTGTTACCACGGCCGGAGCCGTCAGCACATATGGTTCAACCATTACTGTTGCCATCACGGTTACAAATTTCTCAAATATCGGAAGTTGCAATTTGAAACTGACTTACAACCCTTCCATCGCTACCGCTACAGCCGTCACAGCAGGTTCACTCCCGGGCGGAAACCTGAATTCGAACCTCGGCGTTCCGGGAGAAATACACCTTGGCTGGTTTGCTTTTCCTGCCGTTACCTTACCGGATAATTCAATAATTTTTTACTTTGACTTTACAAAAGTCACCACCGGCACTTCCCCGATCACCTGGGTCGACGACGGCGCATCATGCCAGTATACCGACGGAAATTTTAACAACTTAAACGATATCCCGGCCTCCGCCTATTATCTGAACGGGTCGCTTTCATTTCTATCTGCCAATGCTCCATTTACAACTGCCCCGGTAGTTTCAGCCTGCCCTGGCACGCTGGTGAATATTCCGGTTACAGTTTCGGCATTTAACAATATCTGGTCGCTGAATTTAAAAATGCAGTATAACACTGCCGGCCTTATTTACCAGTCTTATGTCAACAATGCCTCTTTTCCCGCGCTGACCGTGAACGGATCAACACCAGGTACAGTCATCGTAAACGGGACGGTTCAGGAAGGAGGGGCGCCAATAAATCTGGCCAACAATTCGGTTTTGCTCACGCTCAGCTTTTTTTCCACCGGCAATGGATCCTACCTGAACTGGTTTGACGACGGCACATCGTGCCTGTATACCGGACCGCCACCATCATTCCAGGCGCTGAACGACCTTCCCCAAAGTGACTATTATGCCAATGGCTCGGTTGGCTCTGCCATGCAGCCAGCGATCATCGGTCAGCCGGTTTCCCCCAACCCGGTATTCCCGGGAACCGGACACCCCTTTTTCAAAGTTTCTGCGACCGGCGACGGACTCTCCTACCAGTGGCAGGAATTCATTTCAAACTGGAACAATATCATCAATGGCGGCATCTATGGTGGTGCCCTTACCGACTCTCTTACCATTACCGGCCCACCTGTTTCCATGAACGGTTACAGGTATCGCTGCACAGTTACCGGGGATTGCAATCCTCCAGCTATTTCCGACGGCAATGCCACACTTGTTGTTGATTCACTCAACGGGATCGGCGGTACCTGGCCGGATAATGATTCGGGAAAAACCACATCACACCTGATGAAACTCTCAGCGAATCCCAACCCCTTCTTAAACCAGGTAGAATTTACATTTTTTTTACCCGAAGCCGGGCCGGCCATTCTTGAAATCTTCAACATGCATGGTGCAGCAGTTGCATCAGGTAAATACCTGCCCTTCTCAAGAGGGAACCACCGGCTGGTTGTGAACCCTGGCAACCTTGCGCCGGGTGTTTATATGGCTGTTTTAATATTAAACACCCCGGGCAACCTGATAATGACTAAAACCAAAATTATCAGGAAATGATAAATCATCAGAAATACGTAAAACACAAATTAAATAACACGAATCATGAAACAGATATCTATAATTTTCCTGCTTTTTTTTGCGTTTGCAGCACAAACAGTCTATTCGCAAAACGCTCCGGTAACCACCGCCGGATCGGTCACCAGTAATGGGACAACCGTTACTGTGCCCATCACAACGAGCAATTTCGTCAACATCTCTTCCTGCAATTTAAAAATGACCTACGATCCTGCTGTTGCAACGGCAACAGCCGTTCAGTCGGGGAATCCGCTGATAGGGCCGTACCTGACATCCAACATCTCCCAGCCCGGCGTGATCACAATCGGATGGTTTCTTTTCCCCGGCTTCAGCCTGCCGAATAATTCGGTGATTTTCAACATCGTTTTCACCAAAGTCGCCACCGGCTTGTCGCCACTGATCTGGGATGATACCGAGGGCTATTCGTGCCAGTGGAGCGACGGCGATTTCAACAACCTGAATGACCAGCCTACCGCCAGCTTTTACAACAACGGCTTCGTTTCCTTTAGCAGTGCCCCTGTTACCACCGTACCGGTTATTCCCGGCTGCCCCGGCACTGCGGTCAGTGTTCCGGTTACAGTATCAGGATTCACCACAATCGGCGCCCTATCCCTGACCATGCAATACAATTCATCGGCGCTTACGTATCAATCGTTTGTCAATAATTCAGGATTCCCCGGTCTGACGGTCGACGGCGCTTCCGTTCCGGGGTCAATCATCACAGCAGGAAACTCAACCTCCCCGAGCGGCATTACCTACCCTGCCAACACGGTTCTTTATACCTTGAATTTCCTTTATACCGGCGGTTCATCCGGATTAACCTGGTTTGATAACGGATCATCCTGTGAATTTTCAGGTCCTTCCCCCACGTTTACTGTTTTAAATGACAACCCCTCCGCTTTATTTTATATCAACGGTTCGGTAAACCAGTTGCTCCCCCCCGTGATCGTAAGGAATCCCAATGTGCCCGAAGTGTGCATCAGCACACCCGTATCGGCCACTTTTACGGCAGGGTCGGCGGGACCCACCGTAGTTGATCATTACGAATCAAGCGTTGACGCGGGAGCCACCTGGCAATTGTACACCCCCGGAAGCCCGCTCACAGCATCAGCACCGGGGACTGCCCGAATTCAGGTCCGCGCCTGGACAACCGCTTCCGGAACATCCTGTACAAATTCAGGCTACAGTACAGCCAGCTGGGATGTTGCCTCCCCGGGCACCGGAGGCACCCTGGACGGAGATGCATCCGTTTGCGTGGGGACAAACAGTACCCTGCTTACCCTCACGGGATTCAGCGGAACAATCGTTAAATGGCAGTCGTCCCTGAACGGGAACGATTGGTTTGATATCACAAACACCAGCCCGGTATATGCGGTCAATGACCTCATGGAAACAACCATGTACAGGGTTTTTGTTCAGAACAGCGTTTGCGACCCGGTGAACTCAACTGTTGCAACGATCACAGTAAATCCTTTGCTCCCCGTCAGTGTCGACATTGTTGCAGATGTCAACCCGGTAAATGCAGGCACACCGGTTGTTTTATCGGCAACCCCTGTTAACGGTGGTACCTCTCCTGTTTACCAGTGGAATGTAAACGGTTCCAACATCCCCGGGGCAACAACTGCTACCTATACATACATTCCAATTAACTATGATGCCGTATTTTGCACCCTGACTTCTGATCTTGCATGCATTACCGGCAACCCGGCTACATCCGGCACCGTGACCATTCTGGTAAACAGCCCTCCTGAAAACACGATTGTGCAGGACGTTGCTATTGGGGGTGGCCAGTCGGTATGTTACAATGCACTTCTGAGCATTGTGGTGGCCGGCGACCCTTACACATTTCTGGTAGAAAACAACGGAAATGCTGTGTTCATTGCCGGGGAGCAGATTCTGTTCCTCCCGGGCACCACGGTTTCTGAAGGAGGTTACCTGCTGGGCCAGATTGCACCATACGGGCCGTTCTGCAGCATTGTAAATCCTTCAGCAGCACCCATTACAGCCGGTAAACAGGAAACCAAAGGTATTGCACACAGGGATGGCTGTTTGATCTACCCCAACCCCACAAACGGCGACTTTACACTTGCCTGCCACGGAACATGGCAAAATGAGGCCATTACCGTGGAGATAACCGGGATGCATGGTGAACGTGTATATGAGGCTGAACTGGCCGGTGCAGTTTTTCATGAATTCCACCTGTCAGAAATCCCTGCGGGACTGTACTTTGTGAACATTATTTCAAGCAACCGCACCGAAACGTTGAAATTGGTGAAGTCAAGGTAACCCCTGAATCACCTATTTAAGTCTTCAATTGCCTGATTTCCTTTTCCTGAATTTAATGGCATGGCATTTCACACAAAAATGCAGGCTCATCATCATGATTTTCACATTATAAATAATCATAAAAAAATATAAAATTTGAATTTGAAACCATTTTCTTTTTATATTTGACCCCTTCCCTCGCTGATAACGTCTTTTGTACCTGGCTTGCTACAACCACAAACCATGAGAATTACTTGTAATGGTATTTTTTACAAACAGGCAAGAAATCAACCCAATATATATTCCCAAATGAGAGTTTCTATTTTCTGTAACCAAACACAAAAATCCAAACAACTATGAAAAAGTTTTTACTGTTTCTATTTGCGGTTTGTCTGTCGACAGTCCTCTTCGGGCAAACGCTACTCTCTCCTACCGGTGACGGGGGGTTTGAAAGCGGGCCCACTTTTGCTGACAACGGCTGGTCCTATGTCAACGGCACCACCAACACCTGGTGGGTTGGTGCTACACCCGTTCCCTCTGCAGGCATCAATTGTGCCTTTTCGGGCACCAGCCAAACGTCATGGGTCGGAACTGCCAATTCCAATGTTAATCACATTTACAGAGACATTGCCATTCCCGCGGGAAAGGATGTACTTACCATAAACTTTAAATATAAAATCGCCGCCCCTGACGTCAGTTGGGACTATCTTCGGGTATATGTTGTACCTACTTCTACTGTTCCAGTTGCCGGCACTCTGCTGACAAGCGGACAGCTCGGACCGAATTTTGAAACCGCCACTGCATATGCAGCCAGTTCTGTTGCCGGTGGTGTTGTAGGCGGTACCACAGTGCGCCTGGTTTTCTCCTGGAGAACAGACGGCGTCTCACCTCACGCAGCCGTCGCCCTTGATGAAATTGCAGCAATTGCAAGCAATGCAGCTACCTTTAGCTCAACCGCATTAGGCGGCCTTTGGAGTTCACCTGCCACCTGGGTCGGAGGGGTTGTTCCTTCAGGCGGAAATGATATCACCATTCCTGCAGGAAGTATCGTCACTGTTGATCAGCTTACTTCTTACCGTAACCTTACCATTGGTGGTACCGTTCAGTGGAATGCAACTGCCAATGCTATGTCATTATCCGGAAACCTGCTGATCAATTCAGGTGGGGTTTATCGTCAGCATACCACCGCTGGAGTTGGAGTTTCCCTCAGTATCGGAGGTAACTTCACCAACAACGGTTATGCAAACCTTACAGCAAATAGCTCATCCAGCACACTGGTTAATTTTAACGGCAGCCAGGTTGGTGGCAGCCTGGCCCAGGTTATTGACGGCACCGGAACTTTTGAAGGTGACGGTACAAACGGAATCATCCGGGCTATGTTTTTCCAGACAACCGGCAGTACAACAATCAACACCTCTCAAAATCTCATCACAGGAAGTTTTGCTCACACGGCAGGATCTCTGAACACCAATGGCAAACTGACCATCAACAATACAGCCCAGGTATTCGGACAACCCCTTAACAGGCAGGTTTCCAATGTGGTTGTTACCGGCATGGGCGTAGGATACGTCAATGCACCTGTTGTATTTGGCGCATCTGTTAATCTTTGGGTCGCATCAACAACTGCACTTACTGCAAACAGCAGGTATTTTTACGGCAGCAATGTGTATTTATGTACTGCAAGCGGTACCGCTTCAGCTACTCCTCCAACCAGTACCGGTACAGGAACCTTCACAACGAGTGGAGGTACTTTGTTATATATCGGCACACTCGGAACCTTAGGAACTCCGTATCAAATAACAACGCTGACCGTGGGCACCCAGTATGTCTATGGAGGGAACCTGTATGTTGCAGTAGCAACCACAGCACCCGGAGCAACCGCTCCTCCTACCCACACATCAGGTGTAGTAAGTAATTTTCTTTACAAAGGGACTCCTGCTCATGTTTTAGTAAACTTTGACGCAACGACCCAAACCGTTCGAAGCCTAACCCTGGATAATGCCGGAGCGGGTTATATTGCCACCGCTCCTTCCATTGCATTTAGTTTGAACGGCGGCACAGTTACCACTGCTGCGACAGCATCTGTTGTTCTTTTACAAGCCACCCTTGGCGGGGCCAGTTCAACTACACAGAAAAGTGCAACTGCCACCATTACCGGGGGCATCAACATCGTGAGCAACCAGGGTGTTGGTGGTGTTTCCACATCCAGCGGAGGTGTCAATTATTCAGCAGCTCCATCTATCGGATTTCCGCTGCCATCAGGATACCTGAACCTGGTTACTGCACAGGGATCAGGATATACTTCTGTTCCTACCATTACTGTGACCGGTGGAACCCAGTTAACAGGCGGTACAGCTCCAACTTTCTCGGTAGTTGTCGCAAAAGGTAAAGTTGTTTCAGTAAACTGCAGCGCAGGTGGTACTCTATGGACCTCACTGCCAACGCTTGCCTTCACCGGTGGTGGTGGTGGTAGTGGCGCGACAGTTGCATTCCCTGCCGGATGTTTGCCAACAGCGACCGCCGTCCTTGAAAATGGTACGGTGAGCAGTATTAACGTCACCAATGCAGGTTTCGGATATTCTGCAGCACCCACCCCGTTATTCGTAACAAACGGTACGGTTACTACTGCTGCCACGGCACCCACATGCCGCATCGGGCTGTATAACCTTACACTTGGCTGGTTTTCACCTGCCGGTCCAAACGCAATGCATACTGAAACAGCCATTGTTCCTGCCAACAGGCGCATCAATGTGTTAACGCTGAATTCCAACATGCTGAATTATGGTGTGAATTTTACAGGCAACATAGAACTGTACAATTCGGCCCCGCTCACAAACTCCAACGGCAATATTGACATGGGTGGAAATACCCTTACGTTCTCTCATCCCACCTATACCGGAACCACGGGTACCGCAACCGCTTATGTTTCCAATGGTTCTATCGCCTTCAAATTGTTCGGAAACCTGCTTACTCAAACACGCACCTTCCCGTTCCAAACCTATGATCCAAACGGTTCAACCAATATCATCGTTTCAATGGGCACCGGAGCAACCATGAGCACAGACGGCTCAACTATTACCACGCTTACCGGAAATATCGGTGCTGCACCAACAGGGACCAATATGATCGGCACCCGTACGCTGCACCTTACAACCGGTGGCGCGACATATGGCACTAACCCGACGGTTAAGATGAGCTACAACAGCACCGACAACCTGCTTACCCCGGGTGCCAGCCTGTTCGTAGCACAATCTGCTGCTAACTCAAACCCATGGACAGTCCGCAGTGCCGCCTACAATGCACTTTCGTCCTTTGTTCCATTTACCGGAGGCAACCTCACCACTGCAACTGTCGCCCCGGGACCAATCGTGCCCACAGGCGACGATTATTTCGGCTGGCTCTCCACGTTTGTTCAGGTTCCAACCCTTGTTGCCACCCCTGCCTCTGTGGCCTGCGGTTACGCAACCAGCGGCACATATACACCTGAAAAGACTTATGTGCTGAATGGTTATTTTCTGACCGGATTCCCTGGCAGCATCACCATCAATGCACCTGCCAACTTCGTAATTTCACTTACAACAGGAATCGGCTTCGGAACGAGTGTAACTGTTCCGTTCACGACCTCCACACTGGCAGCAACAACCATCTATGTCAAGGGTATTCCCAATAACCCTACAACTTATTACACCGGCAACATCACCCATTCAGGCGGTGGATTAACAGCTGACATGAATGTTCCTGTTACCTGTAATTCAGACCTGTTTGCGGCATATTGCATGACATCCCAGGCCTCCAGTGCAGCTGACGAGGAAATATACAGCGTTACGATCAACGGGGTTACGAATGCATACAATTGCACCACCGTCGCCCCAGGCGCCGGTTCCATCTTAAACCGTTATTCAAACTTCTGGCCGCTTGGTTCTTTAACCACCATGAACCAGGGATCAATTGTAAGTTTCACTGTTGAAGAAAATGAATGCGATGGTGCCACATACTACAGCAATGGTATTGCCATGTGGATTGACTTCAATCAGAACGGGTTATTTACAGATCCGGGCGAACAGGTTTATATTGAAAATACTTCCACAATCAGCCCGCGCACAATTACAGGTACATTTGTTGTTCCACTGTCTGCAACCATTGGCGTAACAGCCATGCGGGTAGTCGCAGCTGAAGGCTATTTCGGAGCAACGCTTACCCCCTGTTTAGGTTATAGCTTTGGTGAAACTGAAGACTACAAAGTTACCATCGGCGAAGGTGTTTTTGGCAACCTCCAGGGTAATGTGACAGACTGCTACACAACATACCCGATCAGTGGTGCAACAGTAAGCGTCCCCAACAGTCCCTATTCCGCAGTCACCAATGTTGACGGCGACTACCTTTTCACACAGGTACCTGTTGGTTCCTATACCATCAACTGCAGCCAGACCGGCTATGTAAGCAAATCAGCACCTGTATCAGTTGCTGTTTCGCAAACAACCACCCAGGATTTCTGCCTGGATGCCGTTCTTGACCCCCCGGTATTACTGACTGCCCAGGTTCAGAATCAGGTTGATGTACACCTGACATGGATGGCACCTGGTTCCGCTGTCCCTGCAGATCAATATATCAAATGGGATAACGGAGCAAACACCGGTTCACTTGGATTTACCGGCGCAGGTACATTGTATGCAGCATCCCGCTGGCCGGTGGCCGACCTTGCACCGTATGCCGGTCAATATCTGAAAAAAATCCGTTTTTATGCCGCCCAGGCAGCAACCGGATGGGTTCTGCACGTATGGAAAGGCGGTTCTCAGACCACCCCACCGACACTTGTATATTCACAACCTGTTGCCACGGTAACAACTGCCGCATGGAACGAAATCACCCTGACAACCCCTGTTCAACTGGACGGTTCCCAGGAATTCTGGTTCGGATACCAGGTTGACGTTACCGGTACCAATTATCCTGCCGGATATGATGCAGGCCCTGCAATTGATTATAAGGGAGATATGGTTTCCCTGGATGCCGGAGCTACATTCACCTCATTGCATGTGGCTGGCGGTGCAACGTTCAACGTAAACTTTAACCTGCAGGGACTGATTTCTGCCACTCCTGCCATGGGCATCATACAACCATTGCCAATCGTGCAAAACATTGAAAAACCAATGGTACTCACACCTGGTCCGCTGGCAATTCCTGCAGCTATGAGCCTCCCGGTTTCTACCAGCAACACGCTGCCGGCCAATGCCTTCGTGGTTGATGAAATCACACCGGCCCCGGTTGCCCCGTTAAGTCCATTAACGATGACACCCACAGGTTATAATGTTTACCGCAATGCTGCACTGATCGCAGCAGATGTTCCAAACCTTTACTATGATGACATTGATCTTTCACAGGGAGGATACGATTATACCGTGAAGGCAGTGTATCCCCAGGGATTATCACCGGCTGTCGGACCTGTTCATGTCAATATCATCACATGCTACCCGCCAACCGGCCTGATGGTTTCCAACACTTCAGACCAGGGAACAACGGTTTCCTGGACACCAGGCAGCGGAAACGGCACATCCTGGACAGTTGAATACGGACCTGTTGGCTTCGTGCTTGGAACAGGAACACAGGTAACTGCTTCCCCAAGTCCGACTGTTGACCTCAACGGCCTGACTGCAGGCGTTCAATACGACTTCTACGTAAAGGCAGATTGCGGCAACCTCGGAATCAGCGCATGGGCTGGCCCGAAAACATTCCGCATTCACTATTTCCGTTGCCCGATTGGTTCCACCACTGAAGCCGAAGTTTGCGGCACAGGCACCAACGACGGATGTAACATGACCACCCCCGCATTTGAACCCATCACCAACGGTGAAACAATTTGCGGAACAGGATGGTGCAATGGGACTACACGCGACACCGACTGGTTCACATTCACACTTACTGAACCATCATCGGAAGTAACCCTTTCAGCCCGTTCTGACTTTGGCGTACTGATCGGATTCCTCGCCGCACCTTGTCCGGCAACTACATTCCTTACTTCAGCAACAGGACTTTCAGGCGTTACAACGTCTATTACTTACACCCTTGCAGCAGGAACGTATTATGCATTTGTCGCTCCTTCGTCCTTTACATCTATTGTTGATTGCGGCGGCGGCGACAGGTACAAGATCACCCTGACTGCCAGTTCCTGCTTCAAGCCAACAGCTCTGACGTCGTCAAACGTTACAGTTAACACGGCCACTATCGGATGGACATCCACTGCAACGTTGTTTAACATTGAATACGGACCTGCCGGTTTCACTCCGGGTACAGGCACCATGATCACCGGAACGGCGTTGAACCCTTATGGATTAACTGGTTTGACCGGAGCTACTGCCTATGATTATTATGTACAGGCTGACTGCGGAAGCGGTTCATTAAGCGCCTGGGCAGGCCCTTCAACATTTACCACTGCCTGTCCTCCAGTCTCTTCCTATCCTTTCACAGAAAGCTTCTCAACAGGTTTACCACTCTGCTGGACAGCTTATGAAGGTACTACCGGGGCATCCTACCATTGGGAATCGGTGACAACTGATAACGTACACGGTGTTGTCGGACCTTATGCCGGAACTAACTTCCTGAGGTTATATGTTTACCTGGCACAAACGACTTACAATCCCTATTATGTGCAAACCAAGTCGTTTACCCTCGGATCTGCAATCAAGCAGGTACGTTACCACTATTATCTTGGAAACTCCGGCTATACATTATCTCCGGTTCCATTAACACTGCAGATCAGTACGGATAACGGAACTACATGGACAGATGTTTACCAGCATACAAGTGCAAATTCAATCTTCTCCACGACGAATGCACTGACCGGATGGCATGAAAACACGGTGATTTTAGACTCGTACGCCAATCAAACCGCCATCTTCAGGTTCAAATCCCAGTCAAACTATGGATTAGGATTCTGCGACCAGGCAGTTGATGAATTCATCATTGAGAATGCACCAACATGTTTTGCTCCTACAGCATTAACAGCAACAGGTGTATTGATGAACTCAGCCAACCTTGGATGGAGTTCACCACTCTCTGCATGGGACATTGAATGGGGCCCGGCCGGGTTTACATTGGGAACCGGAACCCAGATCATAAACACCACACAGAACCCTTATCCTTTAGCTGGCCTTACCGCAAGCACAAATTACTCATTCTATGTAAGAAGTAACTGCGGTGTAGAAGGTGTCAGCGGATGGTCTGCTGTCAAGAGTTTCAAGACAACCTGTGCTGATATTACTTCAACAACCCCCGGCACGCATTGCGGGCCAGGATCAGTCACGCTGAGTGCTACCGGATCGGCTGGAACCACCTTAAACTGGTATGCTACAGCAACAAGCGGAACTGTGCTTGGTACCGGATCACCATTTGCCACACCGTCCATCCCCTCCACAACCAACTTCTATGTGAGTGCTGCAGGTGCAGGAGGTGTTTCCGGAAATGTTGGCAAGCTTGCCATTGAAACCGGAGCCAGTACAGGCGGTGGTTTGACCTATGGTTTGATGTTCACGGCTTTGTCAGATTTTACAATCCAGACAGTAGATGTGTACCCATTCGGTACAGGGGCCGGTACAGTAACCATTTCATTGCAAACTGCAGCCGGTGTTGAACTCATGTCAACAACGGTAAATGTTACCGGTAATCCATCAACCTCAAGCCCGGCACAAACCGTATCGTTGAATTTCGCGGTACCAGGCGGAGCCGATTATAAGCTGATTGCCACGGCATGGACAGGTGGGGTAACAAATATTTATCGTGACGCGACGAATATTACCTATCCTTATACACTCGCAGGTGTTGCCAGCATAACAGCGGGTGCTGTTGTAAGCGGTAACTACTATTTCTTCTATAACTGGTCAGTATTTTCCGGTTGCAATTCACCGCGCGTTGCTGTTGCTGCTACCATTTCCACTCCGGTAGCTATTAATGCAACCGCCACTCCGTCGCTGATATGTCCGGGCGAATCCAGCACACTGAATGTAACCAGCACGAATACTGATTACACCTATGTATGGACACCGGGTAACCTTTCAGGTGCATCACAAACGGTAACCCCGGGCGCAACGACTGTTTATACCGCAACCGGAACAGATCTGATCAGCGGGTGTACTGCTGTATCAACTGCTACTGTTACGTTGAAGACTGCTCCAACGGCGATCACCATTACGCCGGCTGCACCGATCATTACTCCGGGTTCAATTCAGCAGTTAACCGCCACCGGTGGTGCAATTAACAATGTTGTCATTTTCAGTGAGAACTTCAACGGTGCAACCAACAGCTGGACCACCATTAATAACTCAAGCGGTGGTACACCTGCACTTGCTGCATGGGCGCTTCAGGCGGACGGTTATTATTATGCCAACACGGCTATTACATTCCACAGTAATGATAATTCACAATTCTATCTTTCAAACAGCGATGCACAGGGTTCCGGTGGTACAACTGAAACCATCCTGAAATCGCCAGCTTTCAGTACTGTTGGATATACGTCAGCTTCAATCAACTACTATCAATATTTTTATGCACTTTCAGATTTCGCTGATGTTGATGTTTCAACGGATGGCGCTACCTGGACCACACTGCTTTCAAATACGGTGACCACAGGTGCCCCAGCCGGCTTTGTGCTTGCCACTGCGCCGCTTACTGCGCCTTTCCTGAATCAGCCAGTGGTTTACATGAGGTTCCATTACAGTTCTGCCTGGGGTTATTATTGGGCAGTTGACAATGTAACTGTTTCCGGATCAGCATTGACCGATATTATCTGGTCGCCGGTAACAGCCCTCTACACGGATGCCGCAGCAACAATCGCCTACACAGGAACACCTGCAACGGATGTATATTCAAAACCTGCAGCTACAATCACCTATACGGCTACAGCCACTTCAACTTTCACAGGTTGTTCAACATCACAGCCTGTTACGGTTACCATCGGTGGAACTCCAATGTCACTTTCAGCAGTTGTTACCAACACCAGCTGCCCTGCAGCCGGCGACGGTGCCATTAACCTGACAGTAACAGACGGAACAGCTCCGTTCACTTACCTCTGGAGTAATGCTGCAACAACAGAAGACATTTCAGGGCTGAACCCGGGTACGTACTCGGTGACCGTCACGGATGCCTACAGCAATACAACTGGCAGTTACATCGTTGATTTGACGAGCCCGGTTTGTCCGTTCTTCTCTGTTTCCGGTGAAATTTCATCCACTGTTTGTTTCAACGCCACAAATACTGTCACGGTAGGCGGATTAGGAAGTCCATGCAGTGTGATTGCACCAAGCGGACATGCAACGTTCATCGCAGGTATTAAAGTTCTGTTTGAACCGGGAACCCAGATCCAGGCCGGCGCTTATGGCCATGCATACATTTCCAGTACATATTGTACAATACCTGCAGCACCTGTAACAATTGCAGGAAGCGGAGAAGTACCTCAGATGAATATCACTCACGCCAATTTCTCACTCTATCCCAACCCGACCAACGGTAACTTCACCCTCGTACAAAAGGGCGATCGCACCTTCGGAACTGTAAAGGTTGAAATTTACACCATGAGCGGCGAAAAGGTGATGACCGAACAGCTGGTCGGAGAGAAGAAGCATGAATTCCGCTTCTCTGATGTCTCTGTCGGATTATACTTTGTAAAAGTGGTTGCCGATGATTATGTTGAAACCATTAAACTGGTGAAGACGAGGTAACCCCCCCCTTACCCCCCCTGCCCTTGCCACAAGCAACGGGTAGACCCCATCCCACTTCCTCCTCTCGCAGGAGGGGTGGTGGGGGTGAAAAAAGCCGAAATCCCTTAGGGGGTCTCGGCTTTTTTCGTGACGGGTGACGCGTGACGGGTGACGCGTGACGGGTGACGGGTGACGGGTGACGGGTGACGGGTGACATTTGGCATTTGACAAATGACAAATGAAAAGTATCAGGTCAGAGGGAGGATGGCTTGCCAGATGTCGGTGGCGATTTCTTCGGGTGAGCGGTTGCCGTCGGTTGTATAGATCTTTTCAACAGACTGCAGCAGTTTAAAGGCTTCAAGGTATTTGTTCCTGACAATGGTGAGGTTGTCGAGGGTTTCATAGAGTTCAATGGTGGTTCTTCCTTTTTTGAGCCGGTTCATGCTGATCTCAGGAGAGATGTCGATAAAGATATTCAAATCGGGACGAAGAAGTTCTGCACTCAACCTGTTTGCTTCTATCACCCACTCCAGCGACATGTGGGCACCGTGATAGGCATAGGATGAGAAATAATACCTGTCGGTGATCACGGTATAACCTTCCTCCAGCTTTTGCAGGATCCCGTTCGATTTATTGAGCAGGTGGTCGAGCCTGTCGGCGACGAAAAGCCCGGCAATGGTGCGATGGTCGGCCTCCATCTTATGGGTAAAAATACTCCGGATGATGGAGCCGATATAGCTGTCGGTGGGCTCAAAGGTAGAGTAGACCTTGTGCCCTGCTTTTGTAAGATTATCGGATAAAAGTTTGACCTGGGTGCTTTTCCCGCTTCCATCAATCCCTTCGAGGGCGATAAATAATTGTTTTTCCTTCATCCTGTTTCCGGAAGTTTAATTGTTCATGGTCAGAGGCCGGTGAAATGATACAGCGGCCGGCTCCTGTTCCATGATGCAAAAATAGGGTTAAATGTCCTTTTATCCTGAAAATTCGTGGTTCATTTAAGATTCTCACCCAGAAACAAGGTTGCTTCTTTCAGGAACTTCTGCCTGGCGCCAAATGAAAAATAGTGATTCTTTATTGGCTCACCATGAAACCTGGTGTCTTCTGCAAAAGCAATGAACAATCACTATTCGTCCAAACATGTCAAAGTAACACCTTGCTATTCATGCGATTACGAATTTATCAATGTCATTGAAATGGATGATGATGAATCCGTAGCCAGATTAATAGACAAAGCCGGAATATATACTTAATTTTGCAAACAACATTTGCATTGTCATTAGACGATCTTAAATGATAGAATTGTTACATCTTATCTGGGTCATCCCCGTTTTCTCAATTGCTTTTATCTCAGCACTGCCCTCCGGATCAAAACCTGTAACTGCCACAATTTCTGTGATCCTGGTTGCACTGGCCTCAGGATGGCCTGCCGTTGCAGCACTGACAGGGCACCCTGTTGACACCTCCATTTATGCCGGTTCCCTCATAGGTGATGTTGCAGTTCGCCTCGACGGACTGTCGGCCTGGTTTATTCTTATCATCAATTTTACGGTAGTTACGGGTGCCTTTTTCGGGACCGGATACCTGAAGGCCCACCAAAATGAACCGTCAAGGCTCTCGCTGCACTGGTCATCCTTTGTCGTGTTTCATGCAGCCATGATTTTCGTTTGCATACTGCAGAACGGCTTTGCCTTCCTGGTTGCCTGGGAGATCATGTCGCTCTCATCCATGGTGCTCGTCATATTTGACCACCACAAGGTGGAAACACTCAAAGCGGGGATTAACTATCTCGTTCAGATGCACATCAGCGTTGTGTTTCTCACGGTCGGTTTCATCTGGGTTTACACCCAAACCGGCTCCATGGACTTTGATGCCATCCGAACATTTTTCAAAGGGAACCCGAACCTGTGGCTGTTCCTCGTGTTTTTTGCCGGCTTCGGCTTCAAGGCCGGATTTATTCCCCTGCACAGCTGGTTGCCCCATGCCCACCCGGCTGCTCCGTCACACATTTCAGGGATCATGTCGGGCGTCATCGTGAAGCTTGGAATTTATGGCATTCTAAGGATGATCAGCTACCTGCAGTCAGATTTTATCTTATTGGGAGAGATCGTGATCACCCTGTCGGTGCTGACGGGGCTTTACGGAATCCTGAATGCCTCCGTAAACCGCGATTTCAAGAAGATGCTGGCATATTGTACGATTGAAAACATCGGGATCATCGGCATCGGTGCGGGCATCGGACTGATCGGCATCGGAACGAAGTCGCCCGTGATGTACTTCCTTGGATTTGGCGGCGCATTGCTTCACGTGTTAAACCATTCGCTCTTTAAATCACTGCTGTTTTATTCGGCAGGATCAGTCTATCTGCAAACGCATACCCGCGACATGGAAAAGCTTGGCGGACTGATTAAAAGGATGCCGAAAACTGCGGTGATCTTCCTCGTTGGGGCGCTGGCTATAGGAGGAATGCCCCCGTTCAACGGGTTTGTATCGGAATTTTTAATTTATTGCGGTTTGATTCAGGGAATAGATACCGATTCCATCTATCAGATCATGCTGATGATCCTGGTGCTGGCCGGACTGAGTGTTATCGGCGGATTATCACTCCTTGCCTTTACCAAATCATTCGGAACCATTTTCCTTGGTCAGCCGCGTGATCCGCGTCAGCATGAAGCACATGAAGTTTCACGCCTGATGCTGATCCCGCAGTACATCATCATTGCGGTGATGATGAGCGTTGCCCTTGTTCCCGGGTTGTACATGAGCATCGTCAAAGTGGCCATGGCCGGGATGAGCGAAACGCTTATCGTTGATCCGGCTGCAGTTGACACCTATTCCGCAACTGCTGCCAATATCGGTCTGTTCTCCCTGCTGGTTATCGGAATTACCGTCCTAACCTGGCTGATCCGTGTACAGGTTATGAAAAAACGGCCGCTGGCTGAAGGCCCCACCTGGGGATGCGGGTATGTTGCACCAAACAGCACCATGCAATACACCGCAAGGGCTTTTTCCAAGCCTGTTGGCAAAATTTTCGATTTTCTGCTGCCCGAAAAAAAACAATACCGCGAACTTGAACCGGCTGAGATCTTCCCGTCACACAGAAAGTACAATGCCCAGTACCGCGATTTTTTTGAATTCAACTTCATCGATAACATCACCAGGTTCCTGCTGAAGGGGGCCGGGTATTTCAGGTTTATCCAGAATGGCAGGACCCAGTCTTATCTGCTTTATGGCATTGTCTTCATCCTGGTAGTCTTTCTTTTAACCGCATTTAATATTTTACAATGACCCTGGTGATCATATTCATATTTGTTTGCATCACAGGCGTTTTAATAATTCCTTTTTTAAACGTAAAGCTGAAAGGAATTGCTGCGCTGGCAGCCATTGTTATAAATACCGTTATCTCCGGGTATTTTGCCGTGCAGGGCCTGACAGGGCCTGAAATCAGCTGGGTCATGCCGGGAAGCATGATAACCGGTCCCATTCCAATCAGGATCGACGCCCTTTCGGGATGGTTCCTGATGATGGTCAACTTTATTTTCATCACCGGCGGATGGTACGGGCTTTTTTACATGAATGGCTATAAATACCAGTCAAAGAAAATATCGCTGCACGCCATTGCCTTCATCATCCTCCATTCGTCGCTGGTAAGCCTGCTTGCTGTTCAAAACAGCATCGTATTCCTCGTGGCATGGGAACTGATGATGTTCTCCGCCTTTATCTGCGTGATTTTTGAACATGAAAAAGAGGCGACACTAAAAGCCGGGATCAATTACCTGATCCAGTCGCACATCTGCGTTGTGATGCTGATAACAGGCTTTTTATGGGTCTCGTTCAAAACCGGCAGTTACGACTTCCGGGCCATCACCACATTCAGCATGACCCAGACAGGCCCGGGAGCACTTTTTTTATTCATGCTCTTTTTTATCGGGTTTGCCATCAAGGCAGGTTTTGTGCCTTTTCATACCTGGCTGCCGCATGCACATCCTGCCGCACCTGCCCATATCTCCGGCATCATGTCGGGCGTGCTGATAAAAACCGGCATTTACGGTATTTTAAGGATGCTCCTGCTGATAAAGGCAGATTTTACCACCATCGGGTACATCATCCTGACCTTTTCCGTGATCTCCGGCCTCTACGGCGTGATGCTGGCCATTGTGCAGCACGACCTGAAAAAGCTGCTGGCTTACCACAGTGTCGAAAATATCGGGATCATTGGCCTGGGGATAGGCATTGGGTGCATCGGGCTAGGTACAGGCAACCAGGTAATCGCTTCACTCGGATTTGCCGGGGCCCTGCTGCACACCCTGAACCATGCCCTGTTCAAATCCCTGTTGTTTTATACCTCCGGGATGGTATACCAGGCCGCGCATACCATTAACATTGAACAACTGGGGGGATTGATTAAAAAAATGCCCCACACTGCTTTCCTCTTCCTGATCGCTGCAATTGCCATCTCGGGCATCCCCCCTTTCAACGGGTTCATTTCAGAATTTACCATCTACACCGGATTATACCAGTGGCTGCAGAGCGCATCGTTAAATTCGCTCATTTTCATCCTGCTCCTGGTCCTTGGCCTGGTGCTCATCGGAGGTTTGGCCATGCTGTGTTTTACCAAAGCATTCGGGATCGTTTTCCTGGGCAATGCGCGCAAAGACTTTCATCATGAAGTGAAAGAAGGGCCCTTTCTTCAGTTTGTCCCGCTTTATCTCATCGCCTTGTTCATGGTGTGTATCGGCCTGTTCCCGCAGATGTTCCTGAGCCTCCTGATGAAGCCTGTAGGCCTGCTAACCGGTAACCGGGGAGATGTCCTTGTTCCTGCCACTGCGAACACCTTCAGCGCGCTCTCTTCCATAAGTCTTGCCGTATGCGGGATGCTGGTGGTTGCACTGACTGTGTTTTTTATCAGGAAATGGGCTATGCGTAAACGGCTGGTGCCCGCCGGCCCCACATGGGGTTGCGGCTATGTTGCACCTACTGCCAGGCTGCAATATACAGCAGGTTCTTTTGTCAGGTCGTATGTCAAGCTGAATAAATCAATATTGCTGTTTGAAAAAAAAGAAAAGGAAGTTACCGGCCTCTTCCCTGCCGAAAGTCACTATGAGTCGCACGCCTACGACAAGTTTGAAAAATGGCTTGTTGACAAACCCGTTGCGGCGGTAAAATCATTTCTGAAACATTTCCTGTTCCTGCAGAACGGCAGTCTTCAGTCGTACATTTTATACGGAGTCCTGTTCATCATCGGCGTCATTTTCATCCCCATGGTTTTTGATGCCCTATACTTGTTTATTGACTTTTTAAAACGCCTATAATCATGCTCAGTGTTATTCTAATATTATCGGCAGCATTATTTTTTACGGGGGTTATAAACCGTACAAAAAGCATATTGACGGGGCGCAAAGGCCCGGGTGTGCTGCAGCCGGTAAAAGACATCATCCGGCTGTTTAAAAAAGGTGTGGTTTACAGTACAACAACGAGTTTCATCTTCCAGGCAGCACCGACGATCTATTTTTCTTCCGTCATCATGGCCATGCTGGTGGTGCCTTTCGGACAGTCAAAAGGGTTGATCAGCTTCCAGGGCGATTTTATTTTCTTTGCCTATGTACTGGCCCTTGGCAAGTTCTTCAGCATCATTTCAGCCATGGATACCGGAAGCAGCTTTGAGGGCATGGGGGCAAGCAGGGAGGCGCTTTATTCCATGTTTGCCGAGCCGGCATTCTTTATCCTGATGGGCTCCATGGCGCTGCTTACAGGCCAAACCTCCTTCCAGGAGATCTTTGCCGACCTGCACCTCGGGTCGCCCATCAGCTATGCACTGGCCATGCTTGCCGCATTTGTGGTGGGAATGGTCATGATGATTGAAAACAGCCGCATGCCGATTGATGATCCCAAAACACACCTTGAATTAACCATGATCCATGAGGTGATGATCCTTGATAACAGCGGATTTGACCTCGGTCTGATCCTTTCTGCCGGGTTGATCAAATTTGCCATTTATGGCGCGTTGATCGTCAACCTGTTTATCGGGATGTTCCCCTATGAATACACGATCCCGATGTTTTTTGCGATCCAGGTAATGGCGGCTGTTATTACCGGAGGCATAGAGTCCTTTATGGCCCGCTTCAGGATGAGCCATAATGCACAGTTTATTTTTGCCCTCACCTCTGTGAGTTTGCTGATTTTTTTCGGTGTGCTGATGCTGCTGGGAAAGTTTATTTAACGTAAAAAATTGAATGACATGATAAATGTATTGCTGATCACATTCCTGATGACGCTGTTCTTTGTAGCCATTGCCAACAGGTTGCTAACCTACATCAAGGTGCTGGCCCTCCAGGGTGTAATTCTCTTCACCGTGGTGTTTATTCAGCTTAGCCACATCAACACGCTGAACCTGATCCTCATCCTGATGGAGACCATTTTTTTCAAATCAATCGCAGTG
Source organism: uncultured Bacteroidales bacterium (assembly GCA_903959905.1). GTDB lineage: Bacteria > Bacteroidota > Bacteroidia > Bacteroidales > FEN-979 > CAIVAT01. The sequence goes on along the minus strand of CAJBYO010000077.1, from coordinate 11,573 downwards.
CCCCTCTTCCTGGCCTATATCATCAAGCACAACAAGATAACCCGTGAAGCCGAGCCCTATGTGCCCCATTTCATTTCGCTGATCATCGTGACGGTGATCTGTATTGCATCCATTCTGCTGGTTAACAGCATAGAAGACAACCAGCTGGACAAAATATTCTTTGTTGTTGCGCTCTCCGCTTTGTTTACCGGGCTCTATTTTATCATATCACGCCGCAAGATCATTACCCATGTGATGGGCTACCTGATCATGGAAAACGGGGTTTTCGTTCTTTCACTTGCGCTTGGCAGCGAAATGACCATGCTGGTAAACATCGGGATCATGCTGGATATTTTCGTCAGTGTGCTGGTCCTGGGAATCTTTACCAACAGGATCGGCGACACTTTTGAAGCCATGAGCGTTGACAATTTATCAAATTTAAAAGATTAACCACATGTTCGGATATTACCTGATTATTGTACTGCTACTTGGCACCGGTACCCTGCTGAACCGCAACAGGGTTATCAGGATCCTCCTGCTGGCGGTATTCCTTGCAGTGCAAACAGCGATAGCCATATATGGTTACCTCCATCTGAACACCGGTGAACTGGGGGGCACATTCTATTATGATTCCCTTGGTGTCCTTTTCCTTGGGGTGCTGTCGGTACTGAGTTATACGACCGTTTTTCACAGCTACCGGTATCTTCATCACCGTGACGACGACAGCCGCAAGCAGAGCATCTATTTCACTGCCCTGATCATTTTAATCGGGGCGATGACCTGCGTTTACCTTGCAGCATCCATCGGTGTCATGTGGGTACTTATTGAAGCAACCACGCTGAGTGTTGCCGTCCTGATCTACCACGAACGTACACATCTTTCACTGGAAGCCACCTATAAATACGTATTCATCTGTTCCATCGGGATCACCTTTGCTTTCGTCGGGATTGTGTTTCTGAGCAAAGCATTGCAGGAAACCAAATCTGTCAACCTCTCCTTCACCGACATCCCCGGCCATCTGCAAAACGTTAACACATTCTGGCTAAAACTTGCCTTTGTCTTCATGCTGGTGGGTTTCAGCACCAAAATGGGCCTGTTCCCGATGCATACGATTGAAGTGGACGCAAATACGGTGGCTCCGCCCCCGATCAGTGCATTTATTTCAACTGCGCTCCTGAATGTGGGGTTCATGGCAATTTTCCGCACCTATTCCCTCATGGCGCATACCAGCATACTGCCCTGGATGAACCATATCCTGCTGTGGAGCGGGTTCCTGTCAATTTTTGTTTCCACCGTTTACATCCTGAGTGTTAACCATCTGAAAAGGATGTTTGCCTATTCCAGCCTCGAACACATGGGGCTTGTTGCCATCGGCCTGGCTTCCGGTGGAATCGGCTATTTTGCGGCAATTCTCCACATGGTGCTGCATTCGTTCGTAAAAGCCAGCGTTTTTTATCAGATTGACCAGGTTTTCCGCGTTTTCAATACATTTATCATCAATAAAACCGGCAACTATTTCAATAAAAACTTAACCGGGGCACTGGTGATGCTGCTGATATTCATGAGCATCACAGCAATGCCCCCTTCGGGCATGTTTATCAGTGAATTCCTTATTTTCCGCTCCCTGTTTGCCTCGCATAACATCCTGCTGCTTGTGTTGATCCTCCTGATGCTTACCATGATCATGTGGGCCGTGGGGAAAAACATCTTCACCATGCTTTTTCTGCCGCAAAATGAGCCAACAGGAAAATTTGTCAAAATAAGTCCCTGGGAATCATCAACACAGTTTTTTCTTCTGACAACGGCCATATACCTTGGACTAAACCCGCCAGCCATGTTCGTTCAGCTTATCAATGATGCCATTCTTGTATTACCAAAGTGATATGAAACACGCTACGATCGTAAATAACCAGACAATACCGGTTTCTGAGATCCCGGAAATATCATACGACGAATTCTTTGAACTGAATGCCGGTTTCATCACTGAGTCTGTCGAAACACACTGCGTGAATTATTTCGGATACCCGGCCGGAGAAATGACCAAACTGATCTGCTGTATTGCCGATGACCTGCACCATGTGATCTATGTTTCCTCGTGCAGGGTTAACCCGACCGGCGATCTGCCTTCCCTCTCCGTCAATCTCTTTTGCTTTGAAAAATTTGAACGTGAAATTCATGAAAATTTCGGGATTGGCTTTACCGGTCATCCCTGGCTGAAACCCCTGCGTTATGCGCACAATCGCAAGGATAAAACACAGACCATTGCCAACTACCCTTTTTACACGATCCAGGGCGAAGAATTACACGAAGTGGGTGTCGGCCCCATCCATGCCGGCGTTATTGAACCGGGTCATTTCAGGTTCATCTGCAATGGCGAGCAGATTCTGCACCTTGAAATCCAGCTTGGTTATCAGCACCGTGGCATTGAGTCTCTGCTGCTCAGCAGGAGTAAACTTTCCGAACAGGTTCAGATAGCAGAAAGTATTGCTGGCGACAGTGTAGCGGGGCATACACTGGCCTTTTCCTCTGTCTGGGAGAGTTTATGCGGTTTCAATGCTACTGAAGACATTCATTTTTCACGTACCCTCGCCCTTGAACTGGAGCGGATTGCTGTTCACACCGGCGACCTGGGTGCAGCCTGCGCCGATGTAGCCTACCAGCTTGGCAGTGCGGTATTCGGGCGGTTACGGACCCCTATCATCAATTTTTTACAGGAATGGTGCGGCAACCGACTGGGCAAGGGACTGATCAGACCGGGAAATAATACATTTCCATTTACTCCCGATCTTTCAAAGCGCTTAACTGAAGTCCTGCATGTTTTTGAATACCAGTTCATTGAAATGAACGATGAGCTTTTCTCCATGCCAAGTGCCCTCTCCCGTTTTGAACGCACCGGATCTGTATCCCTTGAAAATATGGTCTCTATCGGAACGGTAGGGATGGCGGCACGCTCCAGCGGCTTGAAAAGGGATATCCGCTCCTCCCACCCTCATTCCCTTTATGGAACATTGCAACACGAACCGATCGTAAAGCGTCATGGTGATGTTTACTCCCGGCTGCAGCTTCGTAAACAGGAGGTGCCGCAGTCAATAACATACATCCGCGAACTGATGACAAGCGTCCCTGAATACCATCCTGAACCGGTGCCAATGGGCCCGCTGGCGCCCGGCTCTTTTGCCATCTCTCTTGTGGAAGGCTGGCGTGGCGAAATCTGTCATTGTGCTGTAACAGGTAACGATGGTAAACTGTTGATTTATAAAGTAAAAGACCCTTCATTCCACAACTGGATGGCCCTCGCCATGGCAGTAAGGAATAATGAGATCTCCGATTTCCCGATCTGCAACAAGAGCTTCAACCTTTCATATTGCGGGCACGACTTATAACCCGTTCAAATTAACACACGATGTTAGGACATATTAAAATACTTTATCACGAAGGAAAGCAGTTTATCCCGGATGTCACAAAGGCACAGGTGCCGGGTGTTTTCAAAGGGCGGCCTGTGATCAGCACGGCGAAGGTAAATGAGCAGGAACTGGTTGACCTGTGTCCGCTGAACGCGATTTCTGCGGGTCCGGTCACCCTGGATATGGGAAAATGTTCATTCTGCGGTGAATGTGCCAGGCAGTTTCCCCAGAAGATTGAGTTTACCACCGATTACAAAATTGCCACCAACAGCCGTGAAAGCCTGATCATCAGGGAGGGTGAGAATCAACCGGTGGGAATTAATCCCTTACTGGTAAGGAAGGAAATACATGACCTCTTCAGAAATTCGCTCAAACTCCGGCAGGTTTCCGCCGGGGGCGATAATAGCTGCGAATGGGAACTTAATGCAGCAAACAATGTTCAGTTTGACATGGGGAGATTCGGGATTGATTTTGTAGCCTCCCCCCGCCATGCCGACGGGGTTGTTATCACAGGCCCGATTACCGAAAATATGGCAGAACCGTTGCAGATTTGTTACGATGCCACACCTGATCCGAAAATAATTGTACTTGTGGGTACAGATGCCATCAGCGGTGGAATGTTTGCAGGCAGCCCTGCCATTGACCGCTCATTTCTTGACAAATACCACATTGACCTCTATATCCCGGGCAATCCTGCCCATCCACTCACCGTCATAAATGGGTTGCTTGACCTCACACGGAAAACGAAGTAGAAAGTTTTATTGACTTGCTTAATGTTCGAGGAGGAGATTTACGATTGAGGGATTTTAGATTGCAGATTAAATTGATGGATTTTAGATTTTAGATTAGGAGCCTCCCAATCGTAAATCGTCAATCAAACATTTCAATCTGCAATCTAAAATCCCTCAATCTAAAATTGTCTAGTCCTTAAGGCACCGGACCGCAATCCCCGTTGACTTGTAGAATTGCCCGTTCGTTGCTGATCCTGAGGAATAACTGGTTCCGCCGTAATATACATCAGTAGCAGGAGCAGCACCGCTGGTGGTTGTCCAGTACTGAACCGATTTATTGATAAAGCTGAACGCTCCGGTAGTAAAACGCTGACCGGTAGGCAGGGAAGTAAACCCGGAAGAATTTGTTCCTCCCGTGTTTATAATAAAGAAATGGTAAAGTCCGTCTTCCTTTAACTTTCCTCCCGCTAGTGCAATACCACCCTGGGAAGTCATCAGTGTTCCCCATTCTGTATTTGTAGGAATATGCCAGCCAGATGGGCAGATACCCTGAACATTACCCGACGGGACCGGGTTCCAGTTAACTGTATTGCTCGCTCCGTTCAGATATTGTACGATCTCTGCCCACTGGTAAATCCCACCATATACATTACAGTTTGCTTCATTGTTATCATAACAATATTTTTCAACAATCTGGTTGTGGGTTTGCTCTACTGTTCCATTGATACGTGTACCAACGTTCAGGTTTTCCCTGAGCCAGCACTGTGTACCAATCTGAACTGTATTGTAGGTCATCCCGCCATAAGTTACGGTAGGAACACCGGCGCAGGCCGAGCCGTACAAATAAACAACCATGGTGATCACATTGGAGGTGGCAGGGTTGCTCGTAAGGCATGAAGCAGTATTGCTTGATGTAAGTACGAAACTGACCAGGTCATGATTTGCCGGCGTATAGGTGTATGAAAGGCTGTTGGTCCCCACATTCACGCCGTTTACCTTCCATTGGTATGTGGGAGCGAGGCCCTGGTTGTGAGGAGTCGCAGTAAAGGTAACAGGCGTTCCGGGCATAACAGCGTACAAGGAGGCAGTAATGGTTGCACTGACCGTAACAAGCGGAATGACAGACATCGTCACCGTGTTTGTTGTTACAGAAGTACCTGCTGCCGGTATGACAACGCAGCTGAATCCATTGGTATGGACAGGAACCACCGCATAGGTTGCATTGGTAGCGCCTGTGATATTTGTTCCGTTTAACCTCCACTGGTACGTTGGAGAAGTTCCGCAGTTTACCGGTGTAGCCGTAAAGGTAACACTTGTTCCGGCACATACCGGGTTTGCAGAGGCAGTAACCCTTGCGGTAACAGCTACCGGAGTAGTGCCTGCGATCAAGATCGTGTTGGAAGTGGCCGGTGAGCCGACTGCACACTGCATGACAGATGTCATAACAGTCAGGATCTGATCATTGGTGACCGGCGTGTAGGTAAACACGCTGCCGGAACTACCCGACATGATATTTCCATTGACTTTCCACACATACGAAGGCGCTGTGCCCCCGTTAAACGGTGTTGCTGTGAAGGTGACCGGACTCAGTGGCACCACAGCAGAGGCTGCAATGGTAACACCCACCGGCGGGATCGCAAGAACCGTCATGGTAAGATTGTTGGAAATAGCAGGCGTACCGGTTGCACAGAGTGCATTTGATGTCAGCGTACAGGTCACAAGGTCGTTGTTGGCCGGTGTAAAGGTGAATGAAGGATTTGTTGCACCGGGCACAACCAGCAAATTAAGTTTCCACTGGTATGTCGGGGCCGAGCCTCCGTTTACGATGTCGGAATTGACAGTGACCTGAGTTCCCGGGCAAATGGAATTGGCTGTCGGGGTTATGACAATGCTTACAGGCAGCAACGGATGAACGATCATGCTGATTCCATTGGAAAGGGCAGGATTATCGATCGCACAGGTGGCGTTAGATGTAAGCTTGCATGTGATCACATTATTGTTTGCCGGAATGAAAGTAAAGGTAGAGTTAGTCGCTCCAATGATATCCGATCCGTCAAGTTTCCATTGATACAAAGGATTGGCTCCACCGTTCACGATAGACGAATTGTATGTAACCGAAGTCCCGGCACAGATATCATTGATCGAAGCGGTTATACTGATGCTTACCGGTAACAGCGGATGGACGGTCATGATAACCGAATTTGACAATGCCGGTGTTCCGATCGGGCAGATGGCATTTGATGTCAGAACAACAGACAATTCGTCATTGTGTAAAGGAACAAACGTATACGTTGAATTGGTTGCACCTGCAATGTTCTGACTGTTCAGTTTCCACTGGTAGTCAGGGGTTGTTCCTCCGTTGACCGGTGTTGCAGTATACGTTACACTTGTACCGGCGCAAACAGGGTTGCCCGACGGGGCAATGGTGACACTGACCGGCAGAAGCGGATTAACCGTCATGGTTACAACGTTGGAAACAGCAGGATTGCCGATCGGACAGATGGCATTTGATGTAACCCGGCAGGATATCGCATCCCCGTCAACCGGAGTGTAGGTAAAAGTGGGATTGATAATGCCGGATAAATCTGTTCCGTTCAATATCCACTGGTACAACGGGCCGGGTCCGCCATTTGTTGGTGTCGCCGTAAATGTAACGCTGGTGCCTGCACATACAGGGTTGGCTGTTGGGGCCACCACAACGCTCACTGGTAAAAGCGGGTGAACAATCATGGTTATCACATTGGAGGTGGCAGGTGTGTTGATGGCACACGTTGCATCTGAGGTGAGGACACATGAAATCGCATCACTGTCCACCGGAACATACGTATAAGTTTCATCGGTCGCGCCATTGATATCCTGTCCGTTCAGTTTCCATTGATACAACGGGTTGGGTCCGCCGTTAATAATGCTTGAACTGTAGGTAACTGACGTACCGGCACATACCGGGTTGCCAGATGCTGTGATGGTAATGCTGACAGGTAAAAGCGGGTGTACCGTCATGGTTACCGTGTTCGAAGTGGCAGGGTTGCCGGTAGGACATATTTCATTTGATGTAACAACACAGTAGATGGCATCGTTGTTTACCGGAACAAAAGTATAGGCTGAATTCGTTGCTCCCGGAATAGCCGTTCCGTTCAGTTCCCACTGAAACAACGGACCGGGGCCACCATTGAACAGGCTGGTGATATAGGTCACACTGGTTCCAGCACAAACCGGGTTGGCGGAGGCTGCTACCACCACACTGACCGGCTTAAGCGGGTTTACCGTCATAGTCACAGCATTGGATAAGGCCGGGGTTCCGATGGCACAGGTGGCATTTGAAGTAAGTACGCAGGTGATCACATTGCCATGAACCGGGACAAAGGTGTAGGTGGGGTTGGTGGCGCCGTTGATATCGCTGCCATCAAGTTTCCACTGATACAATGCTGAACTTCCGCCGTTCACTTCATTGGAGGTGAAGGTAACAGAGGTGCCGGCGCACACCGGATTGGCTGAGGCTGCAATGGTAATGCTTACCGGTAACAATGGATGAACCGTCATGGTTATTACATTTGAAGTTGCCGGAGTTCCTGTTGCACAGGTAGCATTTGAAACGAGCACACAGGATAAAGCGTTGTTATTCGCTGGCACAAAGGTATAGGAAGCATCCGTTGCGCCATTGACAATATTCCCGTTCAGTTTCCACTGGTACGTCGGTGCCGATCCTCCATTCACGATGGCAGAGGTATAGGTAACGGATGTTCCTGCACAAACCGGGTTGGCTGATTCTGCAATGGTAATGCTTACCGGGAGGAGCGGATGAACAGTCATAACCTCCGTGTTGGATGTGGCCGGTGTTCCGGTTGCGCAGACGGCGTTGGAGGTAAGCACACATGAAATCGCATCGTTATTGACAGGAACGTAGGTATACGTGGCGTTGGTGGCGCCGGTGATATTGGCTGATCCAAGCTTCCACTGATACGACGGGGCAGCTCCGCCATTTATAATACTTGAGGTATAAGTAACAGATGTGCCGGCACATACCGGGTTGGATGACGGTGAGATTGAAATGCTCACCGGCAGTAATGGGTTTACCGTCATGGTTACCACATTGGATGTGGCGGGGTTCCCTGTAGCACAGGTTGCGTTTGATGTAAGTTCACAGGAAATGGCGTTCGTGTTTACAGGAACAAAGGTATAGGTGGTGTTTGTTGCACCCGGGATGGTTGTTCCGTTCAACTTCCATTGATATGACGGATTTGCACCTCCGTTGTTGATGCTAGAAATGAAAGTAACCGAAGTGCCGGCACAAACAGGGTTGGCTGATGCTGCGACGGCAATGCTGACAGGCAACAACGGGTTAACAGTCATGGTTATCACGTTGGAAGTGGCGGGTGTTCCGGTAGCGCAAACCGCATTTGAAGTAAGCACACAGGAAATTGTACTGTTGTTCACCGGCACGTTGGTGTAAGTCGGATTCGTCGCACCGTTTATGTTGGAGCCGTTCACTTTCCACTGGTAAGCTGGTGTGGCACCACCGTTCACAATGCCCGACGAGTAGGTCACCGAAGTGCCTGCACATACCGGGTTGGCCGATGGAGTAATTGTAATGCTGACAGGCAGCAGCGGATTCACCGTCATGACAACGGAATTGGATGTAGCTGGTGTGCCCGTTGCACAAAGGGCATTGGATGTCAGCACGCAGGAAATTACATCATTGTTCACCGGGATATAAGTATAGGTGGCGTTGGTGGCGCCGGTGATGTTGGCAGATCCAAGTTTCCATTGATAAGCCGGGGTTGCACCGCCATTGACGATATTCGAGGAGAAAGTTACGGATGTACCTGCACACACGGGGTTAGCAGATGGTGAAACTGTAATGCTTACCGGCAACAGTGGGTTTACTGTCATATTGACAACGTTGGACAAAGCAGGACTGCCTGTTGCACAAGTGGCATTTGAAGTAAGCTGACATGATACTGCGTTTGTATTTACCGGAATATGTGTATAGGTGGAGTTGGTAGCACCCGATACGGATGTTCCGTTCACTTTCCATTGGTACGATGGGTTCGCTCCCCCGTTGTTGATGTTTGAGCTGTATGTAACCAGAGTGCCTGCACAAACAGGATTTGCCGACGGGGAGACTGAAATACTGACCGGCAGCAGCGGGTTAACCGTCATGGTAATTACGTTGGAAGTTGCAGGTGTTCCCGTAGCACAGGCAGCGTTTGAGGTGAGAACACATGACACTGTACTGTTGTTTACCGGGAGGTTGGTATAGGTTGGGTTGGTTGCTCCATTGACATTGGCGCCGTTCAGTTTCCACTGGTACGCAGGCGCAGAGCCTCCGTTGACAATGTTTGCCGTGTAGTTCACAGGTATGCCTGCACATACCGGGTTGGCAGAAGGAGAAATTGTTAAACTGACCGGAAGCAAAGGGTTAACCGACAATATTACGGAGTTGGACATGGCCGGTGAGCCTGATGCACAGAGGGCATCTGATGTCAACTGACAGGAAATAATGTCGTTATTCAAAACGGCGAATGTAAAAGTGGAGTTTGTCGCCCCCGGAATATCCGTTCCGGCCGACTTCCACTGGTAAAGCGGCGACGGTCCCCCGTTGATAATATTTGAACTGAATGTTACCGAAGAACCCATACAAACAGGGTTTGCCGACGGAGCAATTGCGATACTGACTGGCAGCAACGGATTCACAGTCACTGTGATCAGGTTGGATATAGCCGGGTTTCCTGTTACACATGGCGAAGAGGATGTCATTTCACATGATACAACGTCATTTGCAACCGGGATATGGGTAAAAGTCACATTGGTGGCGCCGGAAATAGCGGTACTATTAACTTTCCACTGATATCCGGGGGTGTCGCCGCCATTGGCCGGCAATGGGGTAAAAGTAACCTGGGTTCCGGCACAGACTGTAAGGGCGCTGGCTGAAATGGAAACCCCGGCCTGAAGGATCAGGTTCATCCGGAGCCAGGCTGTTCCGTTAAAAAATTCTATGGCCTTTGATGTTGTGTTAAAAATCGTTAACCCTGCTACCGGATACACCGCATCGCGTTCTGAAGATGTAAGCCGCGGGATCAGCAACCCTTTGCTTTGAGAAGTTACCTCAAGTATTGCCGAATGATGGGGGTTTGCGCCCGTTGTATTGATGGCAACCCCTGCGGTGGTCTGGCTTCCGGAAGCAGCGTTTGTGCCGGTACTCACAGCACAAACCGGGTACCACACATTGTCAAAATAATATTTCAGAATGTTTTCATCGGTGTCGTAGATGATCAACCCGTTGTCAGGGGCAATTACGGCCGACTGGGTAGTCCTCACAGGCAGGAAACCCCTCCCCGGATCGCTAACATCAAGCATAGCCGAACTGTTGGCAACCTGGTCCTGCTGGCTGGAAATTGCGGTGCCGCCTCCGGAACTTATTGTTCCCGTAGTAGCTGAAACAAAAGTGGCTTCGATCTGGTACCAGAACGGAGCATGATAATAGTTGTAGTGATTTGTGGTGGTGTTGTATATCAAAAGTCCGGTTGCTGGTGATGGGATTAGATTACGGGCCTCAGTACTGATTCTTGGTACGAGGAGCCCCTTATCAGATGAACTAACATCAAGCATGGCACTCCCGGCTGGCGGAAGATTGTCAGTGTTGATGCCTACCTGGGCAGAAAGTTCAAGGGTAATGCAACTCAGAATAAATAGTAATACTAGGCTATAGATTCTATATTTTTTCATGGCGCATAGAGTTAATGTGGTGCAAAAATACAAAATTAAAACCACAAAGTAAAGTATTTTTTAATGATTTGTATTTCAATTATTTAAGCTGCTTTTTTAAATCAAATTGTTATGGTAACACTGCAGGGGCATGGTTTCCCGGAGATTTGCATTTCAGGGAAAATATTTTACCTCACTGTATTGTCATTTTTTATTGGAGCCTGCCTTATTTTCCATACCGGCAGCCAACCCTTCCGGGGTCGCTTTACCATACACCAATATGAAAAAACCCAGGGTGGCAAACCACCCTGCTGATCAGGAAACAACAGCCGGCATATCAATCTGCCGTTGGTATAAAGATAATAAACCAGTTTAATTGAACAAACTCAAATGAAATGCCTGCCCGGAATCTTGTTCCGGCAATTCTGACAGGCGTCGGTATGGTAATATCTGTGTTTGCATTTAAACAGGGCAAGCAGAAATTCTATGAAACAGACGTGTATTTTACCTGATGGTTGTCTCCCGCCGGAAATAATTATTAATGTGAATCAAGGGTTAAAACCCTCAGTTGTTAACAGTCTGATTGTTAATAAAATATGAAAATATAAAAAACATATAACCTTAGAAATCAGTATCTTAGATGTAGATTCCACTCAACATCAAAAGATATGATCTCTAAGGTTAAGAGTACCAAATTAGTTGAAATTTTCTTTTACGTATCAGATGCATATGAAAAAGAGCTTAAATTTTCTTG
>CAJBYO010000076.1 GCA_903959905.1 uncultured Bacteroidales bacterium | reverse complement strand
GGTATTTTATGAACTGCTTTTTTTTTCAAACTTAGCTAAAAGTATAATCGCTCGTATAATTTTAAAATCCTTTGGGATTTTGAGTTTGAGTTATCTGCATTGATGTTCCCGGTTTTAATTGGGAGGACACTATGTGGTGAATTTTTCGCAAAAAACCTGCAACCTTTAATGTTCCCATAAAACAGTCTCATCTCCTGACAATACCTGAATGATGGCATTATCATAAAAATTTATACCTTTAATTCCGTAATAAAACCCATCTCAGGTTTTTATCCCATGGAAACACCACTGCATATTTATTTTTTCTCCGGCACCGGCAATGCCCGCAACGTAGCCCGATGGTTCTCGGGTGTTGCGGCTGAACGGAATATTCCTGCCGAAACAATTGACATTGCTTCAATTGACCGGAAAAACATCGATCCGCCGCCGCGTGGATCCATGGTGGGTTTCATCTCCCCCACCCATGGATTCAACTATCCGCCGGCGATGATGTATTTCATTTTCAGGTTTCCACGATCTCATGGAAACAAAGTCTTCCTGATGAATACCCGCGCAGGGATGAAGCTTTCAAAATGGTTCCTGCCAGGGTTGAGCGGACTGGCCCTCTGGCTTTCGGGTATCGTGTTGCTCCTGAAGGGCTACAAAATCGTTGGCCTCCGGTCCATTGACCTGCCATCCAACTGGATCTCGTTCCATCCCGGGCTGAAAGAGCAGGTTGTTGAATCCATTTATGCACATTGCAAAGGTGTCACGGAAAAGTTTGCCGGGAAAATTCTGGACGGGAAGAGGGTTTTAACCGCCTTTCGCGACATCATCCAGGATATCCTGATAAGCCCTGTGAGCGTGGGTTATTTCTTTGTCGGGCGGTTCATCCTTGCCAAATCTTTTTATGCCACTGATGCATGCGACAAGTGCGATCTCTGCATCAACAACTGCCCGGTGAAGGCCATCCTCACCGTTGATAACCGGCCGTTCTGGTCGTACCGCTGTGAAAGTTGCATGCGGTGCATGAACAACTGCCCGAAGCGTGCCATTGAAACGGCCCACGGATACATCATCGGCATCATGTGCCTGTTCAACATGGGCATTGTTTTATGGTTCTGGCAAGGGGTGGGCCGGTTCATTACGATCCCGCCAAACAACGGATGGGCACAAACAGCTGTTTCGCTTACCGGGTGGGTACTTACATTCATTGTGATGGTGGTCTCCTACCGTATATTTCATTACCTGCTGAGAATACCCGTCATCAGGCAATTGTTTTATTATACATCCATTACAAAATATAAATTCTGGAGGCGGTACAGGCCTTCGAGAAAAATGATCAGCAAGTTGCAATGAAGGGCAATGTAAACAATGCAGACAATGCAGGCAATGCAGACAATGCAGGCAATGCAGAGAATGAAGGGAATGGGAGGAATATTTTTGTGAACTATTTTTAGGCATCAGGAAAAACGAGGAAATAGACAAATATATTGAGCAGTCGGCCGGGTTCGCCCAGCCGGTGCTTACTCATCTGCGCGGCCTGGTGCACCAGGCGTGTCCGGGTGCGGAAGAGAAGCTGAAATGGGGCTTTCCCCATTTTGATTATAAAGGCGTTTATGTCAGCATGGCAGCTTTTAAGGAACACTGCGCCTTCAGTTTCTGGAAAGCAAAGCTATGGCCGACCCGCACAACCTGCCTGGTGATAAGGATGAAAAGGCCATGGGGCATTTCGGGCGGATCAGGTCGCTGAATGACCTCCCGCCGGATGAAATCCTCATTGAATACCTGCTTGAAGCAAAAAAACTCAACGACCAGGGGGTGAAGGTCACGCCTAAGAAACCCACGGAAAAGGAGAAAACAGAACTCGCCGTTCCGGATGACCTGCAGAAAGCCCTCAATAAAAATCTGGCAGCACAGGTTTACTTTGACAAATTCCCCTATTCCCACCGCAAAGAATATATCATGTGGATCAATGAGGCCAAAACCGAAACCACGAGGTTGAAACGAATTGAAACAACCGTGGAATGGGTGGCGGAGGGGAAATCAAGGAATTGGAAATATAAGTGAGCCTCTTGAGCTTTGTTCTCGTCAATCCCGTCAGGGATTGAATATGGGTAGAAAAATGAGTGCCAGGGATCTATTTCGTCCCGTACGGGACGAGATAAGTGGTAATACAATGCAATATTCTACCCATATCTTGTGCCTGACGGCACAACTAGCATTAATCATTATCCCATTTTACAGGTTTAAAAATATACCGTTCGTCAAAATCAATCTCGAATTTCTTTAAAAAATCATAATATTCTTCTACAAAGGTTTGCTTTCGATGATGGATTTCCTGGTTTTTTATATACTCAATTACACTAGTGTCCAAAATAATTTTTATTAAACCCTTATATGTTATTAATAAATAGTTAATTACGAACAAATAGGTCGCGTGTCGATTTGAATTCATTTTGCATCTTTGGAGCCTGTAAGTAAACCAGGCAAATATGAACAGCG
>CAJBYO010000075.1 GCA_903959905.1 uncultured Bacteroidales bacterium | reverse complement strand
TGTGTTGTTTGTTTGTCATGGCATTTCAATCCGGAGGTGATCAGTAATAAGATGAGACGGCTCTATAAAGTTGCTTACAGAATTATATAAAAGGCAGTTCCTTCATCCGGGGAAGTGGTAAAATCAACAATACCTCCAAGGTATTGTTCCCCCAGTATTTTCATGCTGTAGGTTCCGATTCCGCGCTGGTTCCCTTTGGTGGAGAAAGAGCGCATGAAAACCTGCATCTCAACATCATGGGGGATGTGCTTGCAGTTGTGTACCGAGAATTTTAATTTTTCTCCGGATTTTTCTACAGTCAGTGTAATGGTTTGCCCGTAAGTACTGGCTTCCAGCGCGTTTTTTAACATGTTGTTCAGCACGCGGCGCAAAAGAACAGGATCGCTTTCAAAGGAGACAGAAACAGCCTGTTCGTTTACCACTATATTTTTTCCCTCTGCCACTTTCAGGAACTGCAGATCACCCGCCACTTGTTGAAGGAAGTCGAGGGTGTTCAGCGACTGCAGATTGACTGCCAGTTCATGGGTTTCAGCCTGGGCAATCAGCCGTTGGGTGAGAATCTCATCCATGATCTGCTGGCTTAAGGATGCCCCGAGGTGGATGAAGTTTTGTTTTTCCTCCTCATCGATAGAGCTGAAAAGTTCAAAAAAGCCCTGTAATCCCGATGCTACATTCATGATGTCGTGGAAAAAAATCTTTTCAATGACCGCCCTGCGCTTCTTGTCGGTAATGTCAATCAGCGAAAAAATGGTATATGTGATGTTATCATGTACGAACGGGGTGGCGGTGACTTCAACGTCAAGAAAGTTCTCGGTGCCATTGACGATCCTGCGCACCCTGCACTCGGAAGTTGTTTTATCACCTGTTTTCTGACACTGCAGGATCGCATTCACCGCCCCACAATAGCGGCAGTGTTCTGAAGTTCCGCATCCGCCCTCCTCTTCAAATGCAAACCGGCAGTTGATGGCTTCTCCGAAACGTTTTCCAAGTACTTGTCCGACATTTTCGATGTCCAGGGTTTTCATCAGCACATCGTTGGTATAAACAATCTGCCTGTTTTCGTTGAGAATGCAGAAAATAAAAGAAAGCGAGCAGAAAATGTCGTTCAGGTAGGTGATTTTATCGAGGCTGAGGTTGCTTAAAAGCAGATTTTCAGAACTGCTTCTGTTCGCAGGGGCGAATTTTGTGTCCATAGCGGGTATTGCGGTGATTACGCTGGTTACTTTTTAACAAAGATAATGAACGATTGATATGTTATTAAATTCACTAGAAAAATATGCACGCTTGCCTGATTTATTTCGGCTGCCGGGAAAACAGAAGAAATAATCCGGGTATGTCATACCCTGGCGGGGTGGAGGGATATTTTTGAAGCATCCTAAAATGCACCGGTTATGAACAGACGTGAAGCCATTAAATCGATCACTGCCATGGGGATCATGGCCATGATGCCTAAAATCGTATTACCCCATCATCGGGCGGTGCAGGGATTTCACTTTGTGGGACTGGGGGGCGGAGGCTGCAATGCCCTTAAACACCTTTACAACAAAGGGATCAGGGCGAGGTATACCTGTATCAACAGTCATGAGCGGCTTCATTTGCCTGCGGATGTTGAATTTATTAAAACGGCTGTGCCACGATGGACGGATAACCCCATGGCAACCGGGCAGAAACAACCTTTTTCTCTTCCCGATGAGGTGCAAAACACTTTCAGCGACAATGCATACCACATCCTGCTGGTGGCACTGGGTGGTTGCGCCGGAACGAGGCTGGCCCTTGCGTTATCGGCCTTTTTACAGGAGATGAATAAAAAGAACCTGGTTATTTGCAGCCTGCCTTTCAAATTTGAAGGAAGGAGGCGGATGATTGCCGGCAGGGCCATTGATGAAATGTTATTTTCCGCCAATGTCAGGTGGTTTGACCTGCAAGTGCTGGGAAATGACCACGGAAGCCGGCCCGTGAGCGAAGTGCTTGAAATGGCGGATGAGCAGTTTTATAACATATTCAAGGATTCCGGTTTTGCGTAACGGCTGAAAATGGGTTTCAGTAATTGTTTCTTCTGTCTTTCCATTTTACCTTTATTAAATCTTACCGGGATGCCTGGTCATCCTGGTTTTGTATTGCGCGTTCCCCGGCGTCTGCACTCATATCCATCGGAAATTGAATGATACAGATGAAAAAGACCTTACTCCTTTCGTTATTCTGGTTTTTAACCCGGATATTGATGGCCCAAACCGTTGTGACCATCGGAACCGGCACAGATTCACAGCTTTATCCGTTTAATTTATGGGGCGGATATGCCAGGTCCGCTGCAGTTTATACCTTCGGGGAGATCGGCAGTTCGGGGCTTATAACTTCACTCGCCTGGGATGTTGTGACTGCTGATATTGAAAACTGTTCCATAAAGATCTACCTGAAACACACCTCGGATGATGCTTTGTATTCAACCACCTGGGATGACATGACCAGCCTTGCAACACTTGTATATGAAGGCCCGGCGAGTTTTCCGTCTGTTGGCTGGAAAACGGTTGATATTGCTGATTTCGTATACCTGGCCACTGGCGGACAAAACCTGCTAGTGCTGTGTGAAGCAAACTACGGGGGAAACGGGGCACCCGGCTATCCGCTTTTTTCCTTTACCTATGACCCTGATAAACATGAAAGATGGCAGCAATATGAAACACCTCCGTCTGATCCCGGGGTGACGGATGAAAACCGTCCGAACCTTCGCCTGACCCTCTTTTCTTTAACCACGCCAAACCCGCCCTCAGGTTTTATGGCCGTCGGAACGGGTACAGGCCAGGTTGACCTGTCGTGGTCGAAGAATGTGGCCGGCAACAACGTGATGGTTGCCTATAACACGGTAAACACCTTCGGAACGCCGGCAGGCAGTTACCTGGCCGGCAACCCGATCACAGGTGGTGGCACAGTTTTGTACAACGGATCGGCCACCACATTCATCCATAACGCAGGATTGAACCCGGCTACAACCTATTATTACAAAGCGTGGTCTGTTCTGCCACCTACCCCTGCATATTCAATAGGAACCAGCGCCCAGGCCACAACCCAGTGTGTAACACTAACGAGTTTCCCCGACAACGAAGATTTTGAACTGCTCACTTTTCCACCGGTATGCTGGACACTTGCGCAACGGCCATGGAGTCGCAACGGCACCATAAGTGCCTTCGGAAACGGAACCGGGTCGGCCTTTGCCGATTTTTTCAACATTCCGGCTGGAAATTCATTTGACCTTGTTTCACCGGTGATGAATATCAGTTCGCTGACGAATCCGCTTGTCAGTTTCAGTCATGCCTATGCCACCTATTCCGGGCAGGTTGACCGGCTTGAACTATGGGCCTCTTCTGATGGAGGTGCAACATATTCCCTCCTGCAAACATGGAACGGGGGGACAAACGGACCGCTGAACACGGGAGGCCAGGTGTCCACTGCGTTTTATCCGGGTTCGTCGCAATGGGCCACAAAAAGCCAGTCTTTACCTTCAAATACCACCAGGCTGCTATTCCGGGGAGTAAGTGCATTGGGCAACAACCTGTACCTTGACAATATTACCGTGCAAGGCACCTGTACACCTGAACAGACGCCGGTGGCGGTCATCACTCCAGGCGGACCAACCACCTTCTGCCAGGGTTTATCCGTTACGCTGACTGCATCCGGAGGAACCGTTTACCTGTGGTCAACTGCTGCAACAACAGCCGCAGTCACAGTTGCAACGGGCGGTGCATACACCGTCACAGTGACCAATGCCAGCGGATGTGCCGATACGGAATCAGCCACCGTCACCGTGAATCCGGGGCCAACCGCCGTTATCACCCCCGGCGGGGCGACCACCTTCTGCCAGGGCGGGTCAGTCACGCTCACCGCATCCGGCGGGACAGGCTATGTGTGGTCAACCACCGCAACGACTGCGGCGATCACCGCATCTACGGGTGGCGCCTATACAGTTACAGTGACCGATGCCAGCGGATGCAAGAATACCGCCAGCTCAACGGTGACTGTAAATTCCCTGCCAACAGCGGTGATCACCCCCGGCGGGACGACCACCTTCTGCCAGGGAGGGTCAGTCACGCTCACCGCATCCGGCGGGACAGGCTATGTGTGGTCAACCACCGCAACGACTGCGGCGATCACCGCATCTACGGGCGGCACCTATACAGTTACAGTGACCAATGCCAGCGGATGCAAGAATACCGCCAGCTTAACGGTGACTGTAAATTCCCTGCCAACCGCGGTGATCACCCCCGGCGGGGCGACCACCTTCTGCCAGGGCGGGTCAGTCACGCTCACCGCATCCGGCGGGACAAGCTATGTGTGGTCAACCACCGCAACGACTGCGGCGATCACCGCATCTACGGGTGGCGCCTATACAGTTACAGTGACCAATGCCAGCGGATGCAAGAATACCGCCAGCTTAACGGTGACTGTAAATTCCCTGCCAACCGCGGTGATCACCCCCGGCGGGGCGACCACCTT
>CAJBYO010000074.1 GCA_903959905.1 uncultured Bacteroidales bacterium | reverse complement strand
TCTTATGAGAAACTTGGCACTGAAATAAAAGAATACATCGCCCTTCTGCAGGAGCAAGTTATCTCTGATCCCAAACAGGCCGCGATAACTGCCAGAAAAATAAAAGGCTTGCAAGATGAAAAAGCCAAAATTGATGCCCTGGTCGCTTCGATGGTCGATCTTAAAGGTGCCACCGGCAAGACCGAATATGAACAGTTGAATGAGGAAATAAAAAAACTCAATGACCTCCTTCAATCCCAGGTGATCAATGATCCTGCGCAAGCTGCCGTAACTGCTGAAAGAATAAGGAAATTACAGGAAGAAAAAGAGAAAATTGACGAACTGGTAAAGTCCATGCTCAAGCAAGAGGACCTCATGGCCCTCCTTGATGGTCGGGAAGAAAAACCCGATGAAGAGTGGGACCGTATTACTGGCGGCTTGCTTGGTCCGTTGGATGGTCCGGACCCCAACGTGGAAGATCCCGAGATGCAAGCTGAAAGAGAAAATGCCCCTTTAGCTCAGACTATAGGTGATATTGAAGAAGTTGTTCAATACGCCAGCATGGTAAAAGATACACTTGGCTCCCTGGATAGTTGGCTCTCAAGCAGGGAAAATCAGGAACTCGAAAAGGACGAAGCGTTAAACAAAAAGAAAGAAAAAAACCTCAAAGCCCGTCTCAATGCTGGTCTTATTACCCAAAAGCAGTACGACCAACAAACCGCCAAGAACGATGCTGAACTTGCTGCCAAAAAGCGCAAAATAGAGCATGATCAGGCCGTTCGCGCTAAAGCGATGGCGGTCCTTCAGGCCGGTATCAATGTTGCGCTTGGGATCACTTCCGCATTGTCAACAATCCCGGCAGGCTTCGCCCTTGCAATTGTCACAGGCATACTTGGTGCCATTCAAATTGCGGCAATTTTAGCGGCTCCCGTTCCCCAGGCTGCAAAAGGTAAATACAATGTGACCGGCAGGGATGATGGCAAATTCTATGGCAACGTTCCCTGGGTAGGCTCAGCTTCAACCGGACTTTACTCAACACCTATGCTTATCTCAGAAGCCGGTCCGGAATATGTTATTGATGCCAAAACCACACGGAATTTACAGATGAACTATCCAGGCGTTATTGATGCGATCAATTATGCCCGGGTTCCTCAGTTTGCTTCCGGCAGTTACCCGCAAAACCCGAACTCAACTTCATCCATTCAGCAAAATCAGGCATCCTTTGAAGGAGGATTACTGAGTGCCCTGAATGAATTCAACGACCATGCCCGCAATGGAATCCGCACCTTCATGGTCTATGATGATGTTCGGGAAACGGCCAATACCATAAATGAAATTGAAAACAATGTAAAGTCCTCTTAACATGCTGTCCCTGATCATTAATGATAAAAGTCTAGATCTGAGCAATGACATTTCAATTACCTTGAAATTTTCATCGCCTATATTCAATCAAATCGGTGATTATACCTACCCTTTCAAACTGCCTGCAACACCCAATAATGTTGCTGTCCTTGGGTATAAACACCGAATTGAAAACACCAACAACCCTTTTGAAGTGTTCTCCGCAAACCTTCTCTGGAAGGGCATTACAATCCTTAAAGGCACACTTCGGGTTTTAAACGCACAGGCTGACTTCTACGAAGCAACCCTCTTTATGGATAAAGGCGATTTTGTCTTTCAAAGGAAGAAAATGACCCTACAGGATATTGATTACGGCTCCTATACCTGGCAATCGGAAAGTCAGCGCCTTGACTACTTCAATGGCTGCCGCAATATCAATTATCCCCTTCGAGACTTTGCCTTGCCGATGATCAAAAACATGCAATACTTTGAGGAACTTCCGGATTGGGACCCGATGCTCTACTACCAAAACTACTATCACTGGAATAATCTTCAAATCCTCTTCCAAGGTCTGTACAGGGCCATATTCACTCCGATGCTTTACCTCCGATGCGTACTTGACCGGATGTTCAAAAAGCTTGAATATGTCTTGGAAGATGAATTTTTTTCAATGGATTCGGAATTCAATGCCCTTGCCCTGTTCAATAGTGTTGATGCAAACTGCGATGTTACAGGTCCTTTCAACTATCCCACGAACAAGATCGTTTACAACTACCATGTTCCCCGAATGTCATTGAACGACTTCCTTTCAGGACTTGAATCGTATTTCAACATCCGCTTCTTCGTCAACAACATTACCCGGGTTGTGAAGCTGGTATCTGTCGATAAAATCGTCAAATCAATTGAAAGCATTGATTTTTCCGCAAATGTAAATTCCATTTACACACTCATTGGTGAACCCGTCAAAGGTTTCCACTTGAAAATGAATATGGAAACATCGGATGAAATCTGGCCCCAATACCAATCAAACCAGGCTCTTATTATTGATGCCATCAAAAATGCAGTTGACACCTTTGCAGAACTTCCTGTATGGCCCTCTTCGCCTTGCTACGAGATACGCTATGTCCGTTCCGAAGGCATCTACTACATTATGGCTTCAAATTACGCTTGGACTCAATGCTTCCTTAACGAAAACACATCGGCTCTCAAGGCTGAATTTGTTCACCATGAATCCGATATTGTTCTCGAAACAAAGTTTTCAACCCTGGCGGCAGATAATGTTGACCCTTTCAGGGCCGTAATCGGAACAGCCCAAACAGAATGGAGTGGGATTGCCCCGAAATTACTTTTCATCAAATTCAAGCCAGACTCAGGAGGTTCCTATAACGGAGACG
>CAJBYO010000073.1 GCA_903959905.1 uncultured Bacteroidales bacterium | reverse complement strand
TATCGTGAAAAGAAGATCAAGCACCTTGAAAAATTGCTGGAACAATTAAAAAAGGCTGCGTAATGACTATTTGCAAACTAAACATAATCAGCAAGTTAAAAACAAGTTATATAGTAGGCACGGAGGGCATTTAGAAGCACTAAGGAAAAATAAATCTGATTTCAGACACTTAGTGTTTCTTAGTGCCCTTAGTACCTTAGTGGTTAATTTTAAATGATTGAAAACTGTAATCTATAAAGAATTTAAGATCATTCAGGCCTCTGATTGACCCTTTGTTCTTGATCCTGTAAAATCTATTCTTCCGTTATAAATGTGAACAATAAAAAAAATATCATGAAAATTATTGTCAGATTGCTGGGCGCATTTTGCGTCATCCTGTGCATGGGTCTGTTTTCATCCTGTGAAAAATCAAACCCACCTGGTCCGGTGAACCCGTTCAGCAACGGCGGGTCGGAGCGAAACATGATTGTAGTTATGAGCGACATCCACCTGGGGGCCGATACATCTTATACAGAATGTAAAAAGAACCTGGCTCCGCTCGTAAAACTCCTGAAACAGATACAGGCTTCAACCAATGTGAAGGAACTTGTAATCGGAGGAGACCTTGTTGATGAATGGTTTGTGCCTGCTCCCATAGATACATACGGGGGGAAGGACCAGGCTGATTTTGTACAGCGTCTTGCCACATCAAACAAGGTGGTCATTGATGCGTTTAACAGCATCATCCAGGAGGGAAAAATACTTGTCACGTATGTACCCGGGAACCACGACATGGCCATCACAGCGGCAAGTATTGAAAGTATCCTTCCGGGAATAAGCCAGGCGAGGGATAACGTACCGGGGTTAGGGACCTATTCACCGGCTGGTTGTCCGGTTGTAGCCATTGAACATGGTCACCGCTACGATTTTTTCTGTGCTCCCGATCCATTTTCTAACCAGGATATCGCACCGGGCACTATCCTTCCTCCGGGTTACTTTTACGCAAGAATCGGCTCACTCTTTGCCATACAAAAAAATCCAAAAGCAGCTGACACCCTGCCCGTTGTCACACCGAACCCCTCGTGGAATGAAAGCCAGAATCTGTTATACAAATACTGGACAACCTGGAAGGGTTCGGTGGATATGTTCCCCATCCCCTACCGGTTTGATGACAAGTTCATTGTCACCAACATAAACGGATTCACCGGGAATTATTCCGTTGACGATGTGGTTCCTTTCCAGTTATCACCCGGGGGATTTATTGATGTGGCACTCTATCACGGTATCCTGGAGAAATGGGATGCAAGGCAAACGCACAACAATGTTCCTGTTCATATTAAAACAGGCCTGGCTATTGATTCCGTCGTATCAGCCACGTTTGCATACCACCAGGCAAGTGTGCAGTACTTCATGAACACAGCCTCAGATAAAAGGATTGTCATTTTTGGTCATACTCACCAACCCAGGATGGTTGCGGGTACGGGTTCCAAAGGTGAAAAATGCATTTATGCGAATTCGGGAACCTGGATTGACTATAATCCAGACCAGACAACTATGAATTTTGTTGTAATAACACCGCAAAACACTGTTGCTTCATCTCAAACCTTTGTAAAACTCTACAACTTTGAAAATGAAGTGGTAACAGAAATGGATGAAAACTCGATACGCTACTAACCTATAAATCCAACTCCCATGTCAACTGCAAATCCTTTTAGAAAACTCCTGAGATTGTCTTTGTTAATGGCAATAATGCTAATCGTCGTGGCTTCCTGCAGGAAGGAGGATGTCCCCTATACACCTGTCAATCCCGGACCAGTTCTGCCGGCAGCTCCGCCTGCGTTCTCTGATCCGAAGCTGAAGTTAATGACGGATGATGAGATCACAAATAACAAGGATTTTCCCGGCCACATCCTCTATAAGTTTGGATCTGGACTGGCTGGAGAAGATGGTGAAGGTGGCGGTGGGATCCTCGACCCGTTCAAGGAGGTTGGCGATTTGGTATGGGAAGTTTATGATTATGAACACACAGAGTCTGAGTTTTCTGAGATCGACGACAAACTTACCGCCCTGAGCGGACAGGTCAGTGAGCTGGATTCAACACTTTACCAGATGGGGAATCAACTGAATATCATTGAATCTGAAATTGCAACCCTGACTGCCGATCTGACTACAGGAGCGTTTGTTGCGTGGTTCTCGGATATCAAAACCGCCATGGATAGCGGTTCATACCTCGGACTGATCTATTATTCCAAGGTCGGAAGGAAATACCAGGCAGACAGTACCGATCCGGTCAACATTGCCAATATGAATCTGGCAAGATCAAATGCACACATTTTTGCAAGCAACATTTACAATCACAATGGCTCGAACCTGACGAGCGACATCGATAATATCAATCAAATCATGGTTGACAATAACGCCCTTAATAACTATGTTGATGCTCTGATCTCCCATTGTCAGGGACAAATAACGGATGCAACCCATGCAATGCAGGCCTATCAAATGGTTGAAAGCTATTTCCTGACTGCAGTCAATTACCAGTACCAGGCTGCATCAGCCATGGTAAACGCAGCAAACTTTATTGATTCAACGGCAATAAAGGCGGAACTCGCACAGCAATGGCTGGATTCAGATTTTAATCCATTCATTAAAGCGGAGATCCCTGTGTTTCTTTCAGCCGTTGATCGCCTGGTCGCCAACCTCAGTGAATACCGGGATACCGTGCGGTATAAAAAGGACATGGGATGTTCCCGGACAGGCCTGGTGCAGGACAGCCTCTTCTACCATGCGCTTGCCCGGGCCCGGTTTTTGGCCAACCTTCTGTATGCTTCGGTGGGTGTGACTCCGCCCGTGATCAGCGGCCACATTCTGATACCAAGCAATTATGGCCCGAACGGACTCGCCTCACCCTCATCTATCACGCTGACCATCGGATCAGGCCACGTTAATCCTCCGACCATGAAACCCTATGCAAGTGTACTGCCATATCCATGCTGGAACAGCAAAACCTATTCCTGCGCACCTGACAACAACTGGAATGTGTATAGCTTTGTCACCACAGACACACTATGGGCCAATACGGCACAACCCATCACTGTCGTTGACAATGGAACAACTTCAACTCTCTGGAACCATTTTGCTCCTATTCAGGGAAACGTAACCCCGCTTTGGTATAACATCCAGGATCCATCCCAGACATCCAAAACAAAGACCACCTCGTGTACCATGCAGTTTGGCTATTTCTCTGCGAACTGGCAATGGGGATTTCTCTTTCTGACCAATTCGTCGCTCACCGGCAACGGGTGGACCAAAACGAGCGCAACAGGCCCTTTTTATTTCAAATCATTCAATAATGGTCTGTCAAACAGCGGAACCTCTGAGCAAGCCTATCCTCCTTTCGCAGGGACGAGCAACGACTTTAACAACCTGACATTTGTTACCAACAGCGGAACTGCCCAGGGGGGCAATGCAATCTCCTTTTCGTCACCCGAACAAAGAGCCGGAATCATGACGGCATCCGGAACAACCACCCCGACAAAGCATTTCCAGGTCATTGCCGATAATTACTGCAACAATATAACTGTTTCGCGGGGTACACTCCTTAACCCAGTGGTTCAGGCGTGGGCTTCCTACAGTGTGGTTTATGGCATGGGCAACAGCAGTGAGGTGGACCTCACGGTCAACATCGGAACCAGCCCGATCATCTCAATGGACGACGGTATCTCGGTCACCACCGTAGGGGATGATGTTGTCAGAACCAACTGGCATAATATGATGAACAAAACCAACACTGGTTTCGGATGGAACCAGAACCTGACCGGAAACACATTCAAACCGGGTGTTCAGTATTATTACCAGACTGCCGACCTGAACAGTGCCGCACCCGTGAGCATCACGCTGAATACAAACTACCAGATCATTTATATGGGCTACTTCCCGTAAGGTAAGTAATGGCAATGACCTTCGGCCTGTGACGGGCTGCTGTTCAGAGTCCTCTTTTTGTGACACAGCGGTACACAGAGAAGACACAGAGAACCACAGAGTTTAAGGGCAATATGTGTTTAATTAAGAGTCTGTTTTAAACTCTGTTTTAATTAATGTTTTGTATTACGGTTGTGCCGGAGGCACAAAACATGGGTAGCAACCGAAAAAGGCCAGCGAGGCCTTTCGTCCCATACGGGACGACATAATATCATCCAATCATGTTCTGCTACCCATATTAAATCCCTACCGGGATTTTTATTCTCTGTGCCCTCTGTGTCTCCTCTGTGTACCTCTGTGTAACTTTTTCTTTTACATTTCTTTCCCGGGAAATGCCCACCAATAAAACAAGTAAGTCAGCACCAACAACATTATTTATTTCCTCTCCCGGTTTTTATTCGTTATATTAGCATTCATATTTCCCAGCACTAGTGTCCAAAATAATTTTTATTAAACCCTTATATGTTATTAATAAATAGTTAATTACGAACAAATAGGTCGCGTGTCGATTTGAATTCATTTTGCATCTTTGGAGCCTGTAAGTAAACCAGGCAAATATGAACAGC
>CAJBYO010000072.1 GCA_903959905.1 uncultured Bacteroidales bacterium | reverse complement strand
CTTCGGGATAAAGGACGCCACGAGCAATCGTGGCCGCAGAGAAATGGCCCAGGCGACTGTTTATCAAAAACACATGGCTATGCTAAATTTTAAGATGACGTATATGGCCTGACACCTGCCCGGTGCTGGAAGGTTAAGAGGAGACGTTAGCAGCAATGCGAAGCTTTGAATTGAAGCCCCAGTAAACGGCGGCCGTAACTATAACGGTCCTAAGGTAGCGAAATTCCTTGTCGGGTAAGTTCCGACCTGCACGAATGGTGTAACGATCTGGGCACTGTCTCAGCTGTGAGCTCGGTGAAATTGTAGTTCCGGTGAAGATGCCGGATACCCGCAACGGGACGGAAAGACCCCGTGAACCTTCACTATAACTTTGCATTGACTCTGGATAAACAATGTGTAGGATAGCTGGGAGACTGTGAAGCGGCTTCGCTAGGAGTCGTGGAGTCAACCTTGAAATACCAGCCTTTGTTTATCTGGCGCCTAATCCCTAACGGGAGACAGTGCATGGTGGGTAGTTTGACTGGGGTGGTCGCCTCCAAAAGCGTAACGGAGGCTTTCAAAGGTACCCTCAGCATGCTTGGTAACCATGCGTAGAGTGCAATAGCACAAGGGTGCTTGACTGTGAGACCAACAAGTCGAACAGGTAGGAAACTAGGATATAGTGATCCGGTGGTTCCGAATGGAAGGGCCATCGCTCAAAGGATAAAAGGTACTCCGGGGATAACAGGCTGATCACCGCCAAGAGCTCATATCGACGCGGTGGTTTGGCACCTCGATGTCGGCTCGTCACATCCTGGGGCTGAAGAAGGTCCCAAGGGTTCGGCTGTTCGCCGATTAAAGTGGCACGTGAGCTGGGTTCAGAACGTCGCGAGACAGTTCGGTCCCTATCTGTTGTGGGCGTTGGAAACTTGAGGGCACCTGACTCTAGTACGAGAGGACCGAGTTGGACAGACCGCTAGTGCATCTGTTGTGGCGCCAGCTGCATTGCAGAGTAGCTACGTCTGGATGAGATAAGCGCTGAAAGCATCTAAGCGCGAAACTCAGCCCAAGATGAGGTTTCCTTTAAGGGTCGTCGTAGACCACGACGTTGATAGGCTACAGGTCTAAAGGCAGTAATGTCATAGCCGAGTAGTACTAATTACCCGTAAGCTTTCTTCTATGACAAGCTTTTAATTAATTGTTGTGTTTTCTTTCTCTATATGTCTTTAAGATATTGTAATGACTTGCCATGGCAAGCCGCTACTGAAGATCTTACGGTGACTATAGCAGTGGTGTTCACCTCTTCCCTTTCCGAACAGAGTCGTTAAGCCCACTTGCGCAGATGGTACTGCAGTTTTTGTGGGAGAGTATGTCGTCGCCGATCTTTTATAACCCAGCCTTGTGCTGGGTTTTTTTTTGCCATCAACTCTCCTGTTGCCGCTATTTTCTGTACCTTTATGGCCTAATACCTGCCCCTGAATGCATCGTAGTATTTTTCGTTTACTTCTGTTTACGTTCTTTCTGATGACCGGTGTTTACCTGGAAGGATGGGCTCAATTGCCGGACACAGTTAAAACGAATACGCTGCTTAACCAGGTTTGCGACACCGTCCGCTCTGTTAAACCTTCTCCTCCTTCCAACAGGGCCCTCATTGATTCCATTAAAAAACACCGCGATTCAACCCGGGTACTGTTCTTCTACAGCAACTTTGAAAAACTCGGGCCGCTGGATGTCCATCAGAATGATACGACCCTCGCAGGATTCCAAAACTACGACCCACAGTATCGTCATGACAGGTTCTACGCAAATCTTGGAAATATCGGCCAGAATTACAAGTCTCTTCTCCCCTTCCACGATATTCCGAAAAGTGGTTTTGACTTTGGTATTCATAGCTTTGACCGCTATTTATACCAGAATGACAGCGTCAAATATTACCGGGTTGTGAAAACCTATACTGAACTTTCCTATATACAGGGTGCTAAAAAGGAACAGAACTTCCATGCCATATTCAGCCGGAATATCTACAAAAGCTTTAACCTTGGGTTTGATTTTCATGTCATGAGCGCGCCGGGAGCCTATTACCGGCAAAAAACCAATCACATAAATTTTGTCCTTACCTCCCAGTTCTTCAGTAAAAATAAACGATACGGTGTAATAGCAAACTTTACGGCAAACAGGCTAAGAAATTACGAAAATGGCAGTATTAAATATGACAGCCTCTTTGAACAGAACATTGAAACAAACCGAATGGTCATCCCGGTAAACCTTACCACAGCCCAAACCAGGATCAGGGAAACAGGTTTCTTTATGAAGCACTACTTTGACCTGACCCGCCACCCGAGAAATGAACTGGATACTTCCCTTGGAACAAAGCAAAGGATAGAACTTGGAAGGCTGACCTATTCCTTTGATTACAACAGGCAGATTCAGAACTTCCTTGATAACCAACCCGACAGCGGTTTTTTCCCCCACCCCATCCTTGATACTGTACATACAGTTGATTCCCTGACTATTAAAAAATTCATAAACGACATTGTCTGGTCCAATCCCAGCTTCAAACCAAACAAACAGCAACGGATGTTCCGCATTGAAGCAGGTGCCAGACTACAGTATATTGAGGTTGCCATGCATGGTACCACGCATTTCTTCCGCCAGGTCATTCCGCATGCACAAATTGACTTTTCTCCATTTTCAAGCATGAAACTCGAAGCCCAGGGCGACTATGTGCTTGGAGATTATAACGCGAATGACCTGAGTTTGAAGGTCAGGCTGTCAACGATATTGGGAAAGCAAACCAGGAATGCCGGCATTATCTCCATCAGTGGGAATTACAGCTTTCAGAAACCCGGCTGGTTTTACGGGCATTACCTTGGAAACAGTTACCGGTGGGATACTGCCTGGCTGAAGCAGGGTCTCATTTCAGGAGGGTTCAACTATTCCTACAAATTTTTTGAAACAGGTGTAACGATCAACCGAATTTCCAATTTCACATACCTTGATTCTGTCAGCCTGCCGCGGCAATACCAGGCAGAATTTGGCTACATGAACCTCTATCTTAACGGGACCCTTGAACTCTGGCGCTTTAAATTCAAAACACAGCTTGTATACCAGACTGTTCAGGGCACTTCCGTTCTCCGGTTGCCTGCCTTCATGGGGAACCTGGCTGTATATTTCACACAGCGACTCTTCCAGGGAGCCGCAATCTTTCAGCCTGGATTAAACTTCTACTATAACACCCCGTATTATGCCGATAATTACAACCCTGCAACACGTAGTTTTTACCTGCAAAGTAAAAAGGAGATCGGGAATTACCTGTATATGGATGTTTTCATCAATCTGAAAATACAGCGGGCCAGGTTTTTTGTAACCTATACGCATTTCAATGCCAGTTTCATGGGGAATTCTTACTATTCAACACCCGGCTACCCCATGCAGGACGGGGCATTTAAATTCGGCATTACCTGGAGGTTTCACGACTGACAAATTACGGTGAAAGCATCATAAATGCCTATTTTGTTCTGACCCTGAATGTCCATGCATGCCTGCCCGGAGGATTCATTTGTATCTTCTGCGGTACATGGATTATAAATCCGGAATTTCCGTCTGATTCCCATTTTAAGTTTCCCTTACATCCCAGCAATTCAACAGTTGCCCCTTTTACCGGCTTAAAGTCATTAATCTCCATTGTACCAGGCATGCTGACAACGCTTTGGTCAACCAGGCAGATAGCGTATACTGTCCCATCAGCAGATGATGTGAAACATGTGGTACCTGACTGAAAGGGATAGACTGGCCGTGAACCATAAATCGCTTCACCATTCACCTTCATCCATTCGCCGATTTCATGAAGTCGCTGATAAGCAGTATCAGCAAATTCACCTTCCGGCGAGGGGCCAATATTCAGCAGGTAGTTGCCTCCTTTGCAAACAACCTCTGCCAGCATATGGATGATTCTGTTGGTGGGTTTATAGATGTCACCAGGCACATACGACCAGGAGGTGGCCATTGTCATGCAGGTTTCCCACGGGTAATCAAGCAACTTATCAGGGATCTCCTGCTCCGGGGTCCTGTAGTTCTCGTATTTACCCGTAACTGTTCGGTCAACCATCAGCAAATCAGGCTGATAACTGCGAGCCATGGAAGCGATTTTCGGCATGTTTATATCCTGCCCGTTTTTCGGGTCGACCCATCCGCCATCCAGCCATAAAATATCCATTTTACCGTACCTGCTCATCAGTTCCCTGATCTGGTTGTAGGTGAAATCACAATATTTCTGCCAGCGTTCCGGATACTTTTTTATACTGTAGTTAACATTCCTGGTAGGTGTTGCCCACTCCTCCGCCCAGTAATCATTGCAGTGCCAGTCAGGTTTCGAAAAGTAAGCTCCTGTCCAGAACCCCTTTGCCCTGAATGCATTGAATATTTCTTTTGCTACATCCGCCCGGGCATTGCTGTGAAACGGGCAGGCTGAATCAGTGATCCTGTAATTTGTTTCCTTTGTGTCAAACATACAAAACCCATCATGGTGCTTGGTGGTGAAAATAACATACTTCATCCCGGCATATTTTGCCGCCAGGGCCCACTTTTCAGGATCAAATTTTGAAGGGTTGAATGTTTTTTGGAGCTTAATATAGGAGCGGCAATAGTCGGTATAATTTTTCATGCTGCGCCGGCACCAGTCTTCATCCTCTGAACAGATGGACCACGATTCCACGATCCCCCACTGACTGTATGGCCCCCAATGCATCAGCAGTCCGAACTTAAGGTCTTTCCACAGTTCAAGCTTATTCAGAATCAAAGGATCCTTTTCAGTCTCAATAATAGCTTCCTTTTTTGATTGTGGCTGCCCGGTTATAACCACCAGGAGCAGGATCGCCGATAAGATAAATTTCACTTTGTGCATGCCTGTTAATTTACATTCAAAAATAACCATTTTGAGAGAAACCTGCCTATAAATCATTCAATCTGCCAATTTTAGACTATGGGAAATAGCCGGAAAGAAAAATATTTTCATCAATGTTGCTTTTAGGGCTAAAAATGTTGTATATTTGCTTTTATTTAGTCTAAATTATTACACAACTGATACCATGAAAAAATCTACATACTTATTCTTTGCCCTGCTTCTTACCTCGGGCATTCTGATCAATACTACCTCGTTTGCTGTTAAACATGTTGTTTCCGTCGGCAACTTCTTTTTTAACCCGTCGAGCCTGAACGTAAATGTTGGCGACACGGTCAGGTGGGTCTGGGTTGCAGGCACCCACACCACAACTTCAACACCCGGAGCCATACCTGCCGGTGCTGCATCATGGGACCATGCTATAACGAGTACATCAACTTTCTTCGAGTATAAAGTAACGGTTGCCGGTTCTTATGCCTATGTCTGTACACCGCATGTCCCCGGAATGGTTGCATCCTTTGTGGC
Source organism: uncultured Bacteroidales bacterium (assembly GCA_903959905.1). Taxonomy (GTDB): domain Bacteria; phylum Bacteroidota; class Bacteroidia; order Bacteroidales; family FEN-979; genus CAIVAT01. The sequence continues at coordinate 51,005 of CAJBYO010000072.1, read as the reverse complement.
TTCAGCTGTTGCCCCTACCCTGTCTGTTGCCCCTTCAAACCGGAATGTAACTTCGGCAGCTGGTACAACCACCTTTGCCGTTACCTCAAACTCCAGCTGGACAGCCAGTAGCAATGCTGCATGGTGCACTGTCACAGCGAGCGGCACCGGTAATGGGACTGTAAATGTAAATTATGCCGCCAATGCAACAACCTCCGTAAGAATTGCCACGATTACACTGGCTGTCACAGGGTTGACTCCGCAAACAGTCACCGTAACACAGGCAGCTTCAACAGTAGGTGTAGGCGAACAGGCAGCCGCAGATTTGAAAGTATTCCCAAACCCCACAAAGGGAATTTTTACAATCACCGCCGCTAATTTAAAAGATCAGCAGACAGAGATTTCTGTGCTTGACATGAGCGGTAAAAATATTTTATCCAGAATTTGTTCAGGTTCTGATGAATACACCTTTGATATTTCCGATGAACCAAAAGGATATTACTTTATCAGGATTGCAGGAAATAGCACAACGCTTGTCCGGAGGATTATTTTAACAGATTAATTCCGGCAAAGGTTGCTTTGTTTTGGTTTGTTTTTTGGTTAGTTTTTGAGTTGAGTTAATTTGGTGATCGGGCTGTAGGGTTTTCCTTACAGCCCTTTTCTATAACGGATCACCGCCCCAACTCAGCGGCTCCGCCTTCGGTATGCTGAAAACATGCCATTTTACCGGAGTACATCCGGGCGATACAATAGTTGGTGCTTTGGCACTCAGATTCAAAAGGGCCTGCCTGCTTCAGTTGATTAATAAACCCCGGATCCTGAATCAATGCCCGGGCAATCTGAACAAATTCAAACCCTTCTGAAAGCACCCGTTCAATCATATCTTTCGACTTCAGACCTCCGACATAGATCATCGGAACTTTCAGCGTTTTCCGGAAGACAAGTGCATCTTCAAGGAAATAACCTTCCCTGTAAGGCTCGCTCTTCATCAGCATATGGCCGAAATACTTTGTAGCAAATCGCATCCATGGATTTGACATATACCTGGCCATAACATTAACTGGCATACTGCCCCTCATAACATACATAGGTGCTTTTGAAACGAAACCGCCAGACAGTACAAGTCCGTGCACACCCTCGTTCTCCAGCAATTTTGCAACATTCAGTGACTCGTTAAGTTCCATTCCACCACGAAATCCGTCCCTCATGTTCATTTTCACCACCACAGCCATGCTATTCCCGGCGGCTTTCATTACTTCCCTGATCACTTCAACCATAAACCTGGAGCGGTTTTCAAAGCTTCCTCCGTACAGGTCGGTTCGCTTGTTGGTATAAGGTGACAGGAACTGGCTGATCAGGTATCCATGACCGGCATGGACCTCCACCGCATCAAATCCTGCCTCACCGGCAATAGTTACCGCATTTTTGAAGTCACCGATTATTTCATTTATTTCAGTGACAGTGATTGTCCGGGGCCAGGTCGGACCATATAAGTTGAAGCCTCCTGACGGGGAAATGCACTTGCCGGCTATGGATTTCTTTGCCATCAAACCGCAATGACCAAGCTGGACTGACACTGCGGCCCCTTCACGGTGAATTGCAGATGTAAGCCGTTTCAAGTCAGGAACTGCTTCCCTGTTAATCAGGAGTTGGTGCGGGAACGACAATCCACTCCTGGAAACGGCGGCATAGGCAATGGTGGTCATACCAACACCGCCTGCCGCAACAGAAACGTGATAATCAATTAAATCATCTGAAACACGGTTCCCCGGGCACATTCCTTCAAAGGCAGCAGAACGGATTGACCGGTTTCTCAACAGTACCGGGCCAAGTTTATATTCGGTAAAAAGCATTGGGCGAAGATTAGTTTATGCCCCGTTGTTTTTTGATTTCGTCGTAGGCGGCACTGATTTTCTGGAATTTCTCTGTGGCCGATCTCCTGACATCATCTCCGAGATGGGCAACCTTGTCAGGGTGGTGCTTTTTAGCCATTTCACGGTATGCTTTTTTCACCTCATCATCTGTTGCGGAGGATGTAATTTCAAGCACATCATAAGCCCATCCGGCGTTTTTCACATACATGGCCTTAACCGATGTAAAATCAGAGGATGAGACCCCCATGAATCCGGATATGGTGGCAATCATGTCAACTTCATCCGGATGATACAGGCCATCGGCAGCCGCTATGCCAAACAAATAATTGATCAGCTGAAGTTTAACGGGATAATCGGTAAATTGACCAACCTGGACACTTACCTCCTGAACGTTGATCTCCTGCTTTAATATTTCCTGGAGCATCCTGATAAGACGGTTGCCCTCATCCTCCCCAAACTGACTAACGAAGAAGCTCCGAACAAATTCAAGTTCGGATTTAACGATTTTCTGATCAGCCTTCATGACAGCTGCTGAAAGTACAAGTAACGACATGGCAAAATCACCCCGGGGCGTGCCCTGGTACATATTCTGCCCGCTGTTCATACCGTCGAACACGGAACCAAGCGCTACGCCCAGGATGGCACCAATGGGACCGCCGAAAACCCAGCCCAGTCCACCTCCAACCCATTTGGCATACCCTGATTTACGACGGCTGCCATTCATGGGATTTCCCCCTCCGTTACCATTTGAACCCGGGCCCGGATTCGCCTTTTCCTTTGGAGGAGCCTGACTTCTGTCAGGATTCTTCCGCATGCTGAAAACGGCATACAATACAATTCCAAGGATTAAAACCGCAATTACTTCTCCTATTCCCATATCAAAATCGTCTTTTATTTATTACATTCCGGATTGCAATTCCACAACAAAAATGCACTAATTATTGATCATTTCTGACAGTGGCAACCCGTATTCCTCTACCATCCTGATTCCCAACTTCTCCAGGTTATCAAGTACTGGATTGTATATTTCCGGTATAACCGGAACATGAACACCTTTTACATTAATCTGCCCGGCAAGAATCATTTCAACACCAATGGCTGCAGGCAGTGCAACAGTTCGTGCAATGGAAGTATCTGTTTGCAACGTTCCGTAATCGAGCATGCGCGACCGGATCACCTCTTTTCTTCCGTCGGAGAAAGCAGCAAGGAATGTGTGTTGCATGACCACCATGTCGCGTTCCGTTTGCCCCAGGCTCATCCTGTCAATCATGAGGTCGGATGTAACCTCAAATGTTGATTCAAGGGCCCTGTTCATCTTTGCTGGGCTAAAAAGTCCGAGCCAACAGATTGCTTCCAGTGCATGGGCATCCGCAGAAATACCAAGAAAATCAGCGGCCAGGGCCCTCACATCAGATATTGAAGCTGCAGATTGAATCCGGGATTTCACCATGTCGGAATATGACATGCCTGTCATATCGAATTTCTCCGGCGAGATGAGGTTCAGTTTCTTGATTGCATCCAGGGTTTCGCACCAGCCTTTATAACGGAATGTTCCGCGAAACATTGTTTGTGCTTCAGGGATGCCGTATATTTCCTTATATGCCAGGGAATCGCGGTTAGGATAGACTTCCAGTTCACCGATTTCAGGAAAATTCACATGGAAAGGGGCTTTAAATAAATCGCGTGTGTTTAATTCAACCACTTTCCCGTGCCGCAGGTACACTGCGTCGTTGTTTCCTGCAAGTACCACGCCTTTCGGGCTCCATGAAAACTTATACCTGAATGGGTTGTTTGCAGCCTCCGGAGCAGGCAAGGCGCCGCAGATGGAGTAGAATTCAAGAATGGCTCCTTCTCTTTCATGAACCTTATCAATGATCCTCATGGCAGACATGTGATCAATCCCCGGATCCAGGCCCATCTCATTCAGGATGATTATACCTGCGTCAATGGCTGCTGAATTGAGATCACGCATTTCAGGCTTCACATAAGATGTGGTCACCATGTTTTTCCGATGGGCAACACAATGCCTGGCCACCATCACATGAAAAACGTATGGCAACAGGCTGACGGTGATATCATGACCTGATATCAAACTGCTCAGCAACTGTTCATCGTTTGCCTCCCAGAATTGTGAAAATCCGCCAGGATGGCCGTCAATCATCTGATCAGACCGGTCCGTCGTATTTGATGCGACAGTTACCTGGTATTCTTTGTTGAGTAAATACTGGATGATTGGCCTTGCTACAAGTCCTGAGCCGAGGATGAGGATTTTTTTCATAGAGTAGGTGTGAGTGGTGAGTGGTGAGTGTAGTTATTTGATAAATTCTTCAAGGTATTTGTATTCGGGGGTTAGTTCGCCACGGTGCAGGATCAGTGCTTTTTTGATGGCCTTGGGAAGGTCAAGGTCATCAAAATGTTCATTAAAGTCGGCGTCGGCGATCGGTTTTACAAAATTCACCAGGACATCGGCAAATCCATCGGACGAATCGCGAGGCAGTTCTGCAGGAAGAATATCCACCGCCATGACCAGCATTCCGTGGCCTTTATATCCCATGGTTATCTCACCCGTATCCGGATTATAAACATAAATGGGATCGTCAATCTCTGTGGGTTTCAACGTACACTCCACGGAACCTTCAACGTCGCAACTGATGTCTCCAATCACGGTGAGCGAGGGATTTCCTTTTGCATACATTTTTTTCAGGTATTGCTTTGTCAGCAGTCGCGGATAGCGTTTATCCCAGTATACGCAATTGATCAGCATTGAAAGGTAAGGGATATATTTCTCAAAAATACTCCTGTAATTCTGAGGGTTAGCGTAATAATCATGCAATTCAAAGGGCTGTCCGTCAACATTTTCAAACATATCCTCCTCTTTGAATATCACTTTATAGACCATGTTGTCAGGCAGTTTTTTCCTGCGGTGAAGGTCAAGTAATTTAGCCGGTGAAATTTCCTTAACAGGTAAAAGTCCGACGATTTCCTGGGCACCCTGGGAAACATTTCCATACCCGGTAAAGCCGATGACAAACGGCCTTAATTCATGCGGGATCCCATTTTCAGCAATAAGCTGGCCAATGGCGGATACATCGTCTTTTGCTGCTGCCAGGGAATGATAATGATGTGCCTGTTTGAGTTTACTTAAAGTTGAACTGAAACCTGCATCTTTCAGCCTGAGGCCAAGGGCCCATAGAGAATTAATCATCCCTGCCATACCGGCATAACGTCCGAAAAAGATGAGCCGCTTGCCCTGCTCATCAACCACCTTTTCATATTCGATCAGGTTGCACTTCAGTTCCATCATCCGGCGCAGCATACCCATGTTATAAGGCTGTCCTTTGACCACATGGGAAAAAAACACGTAGGTTTTTTCCGGTTCAAAAAATGAGTCGGGCATCTCCTTTACACCAAATATAACAGAGCATTTCTTGAGATCCTTTGCAATTTTAGCCCCGGCGGCAATGTATTCATCGTCGGTAAAAATCCGCTTATCGGAGGTCTGTACGATAATATCAAGTTTTTTTTGTTTTACTAGCCGGGCTACATGTTTTGGGGTAAGAGGCGCCCTTCGTTCAAGTTTGTATTTATCCTCGTGGCGGATACCGATAAAATTGCTCATATATCTGTTAGTTTTGGAACAGCAAAGGTAGGAAAAGTGATTGTTTATCCATATATCTGACAGCAATTTACCCTAATTCAGGCTGTAAAGTGTTGCATTACAATGCATGACTCGACACTTATACCGGAATAACCAATATCTGTCCATGTTCAACATTTCCGTAAGCAATATTAGCGCCCACCAGTCAAATTGACTTTGCCCTGTATCGTATACTCAAAAGGTTTGCCTTATATTTGTGCCGTAAAATAAAACAATGAACCATGAAAACACCAGCAAGTTTGTTCCTTGTGCTTTTTTTAACCGCTTTCTTATCAGGCACATATGCCCAGATCGGCAACATTGTAGTGTTTGCCCCAAAAGGTGAAAAGTTTACGCTCTACTTTGGAAGCAACATGAAAAACCATGAACCGGCATCAAGGGTTGAGGCAGATAATCCTGGCGGGCCAAGTTTTAAAGTTAAAATTGTTTTGGCGGACCCTTCAGAAAAGGAAATCAGCAAACTCGTTTTTAACAAGCCTCACAGCACCATGTACTTTAAAGTTGAAAAAAACGGGAAAGGAGTTTTTACCATTGAGTCTGTTTCGTCTGAATGGACTGATGAATCTGTTTCAAAGGATAATGGAGCTCCCCCAACGCCTGCTGAACACCCGTCTCCCGAGCAAAAAGGGACTAATCCTGAAAAGCCGGCAACTGATGAATCCGCAAAAGCAGCAAAAGCCACAGGATGCAACAATCCAATGTCAGAACCTGATTTCAATGCTGAACTGGTCAGCATCAGTGCCCGTCCGTTTGAACCCATGCAACTCAGTGCAGCAAAAAAAACAGCTGAAGCACATTGCCTGACGGTATCGCAGGTCGTAAGGGTGATATATATCTTTGACTCAGAATCCTCGCGTTTGAGTTTTGCCAAATTCGCCTATGATTTTACCAGCGACCGCAATAGCTATGGGGAAGTCAAAGACGCCCTTCACTCGGAAAAATCGAAAAATGAACTTGATAAATTCCTTGCCTCAAAAACAAAATAAGCAAATTCAATACCCCATTTGTATATGTATAGACTTAGACCATATTTTCTGATTATTACCATGCTGCTGATGGCATGCATGATCCAGGCCCAGAATTCAAACCTTGTTGTTTTCACCCAGGAAAAGGAACCGTTTACCTTAATCCTTAACGGCATCCAACAATCTCCTAACCCGGAAACGAATGTAAAAATCACAGGGCTTAATGCGCCTTCGTATAAGATGAAGGTTATTTTTGAAAACAAACTTTTGAAAGAGATTGATAAAACCGTGTACATCCAGGCTGAAGTTGAACAGACCTTTGAAGTGTTGAAAAACAATAAGGGAATCTGGGTCGTTCGTATGCTCAACACAACGCCAATTGATGAAGTTACGTCGGGGCAGAATGATCAGCAGAATGTATACATTTACACTACTTCTCCCAGGCTCAGCACAACCACGGTAAGTCAAACCACAACGGTAAGCACGGGATTACTCCCGGGTGGCGCGAGTATAACAACGATGAGCACGCAAACCACGTCCAGTTCCAGTTCCGACATGCACAACGAATTTAACGGGGAGCACCAGGACAGGAATGACTACAATGACCGGGATGACCATCATGAGCGTGGGGATTACAATGACTACAAGGGTCCGAGGGGCTGCCCCAGGCCGATGAGTAAACAGTCATTTGACATGGCACTGGAATCAATCAACTCAAAATCATTTGAAACCAGCAAACTGACCATTGCAAAGCAAATCGCTGGATCCAACTGTTTACTCTGCAAACAGGTGAAGGAGATTATGAAACTTTTTTCTTTTGAATCAAACCGGCTGGAGTTTGCAAAGTATGCCTATAAATACACATGGGATATCAACAACTATTTCCTCCTGAATGATGCTTTTGATTTTGAGTCATCCATTGATGAACTGAATAAATATATCCAATCCAGGAAGTAAATACTCCGGAAGTCAATTCCTTTTCACTCCCTGCGCAGTTTAGGGCGACTACCTTACAGACGATAAAGATTCATGAAAAAACAACTCCGTCGGCTTTTAATTTTTCTCAAGTATTTTGTCATTGTCTTTTTTGCATCATCGATCTTTTTTGTTGTCCTGTATAAATTCGTCAATCCACCCGTAACGCCGCTGATGCTGATCAGGCTTGCGGAACAGTCATTTGGAGGCCAGACCGTCAAGCTGGAAAACAAATGGATTTCCATTGATAAAATGACGCGCAACATGCCGCTTGCGGTTGTTGCTTCCGAGGATAACCGATTTTTTGAACATTCAGGCTTTGATTTTGAGTCCATTGAAAAGGCCAGGGAGTTCAATGCAAAGAAACAGGGAAAAAAGATCAGGGGGGCCAGTACCATATCGCAGCAAACTGCCAAGAATGTATTCCTGTGGCCCCAGCGATCGTGGGTAAGGAAAGGGCTTGAAGTGTATTTTACTGGTCTGATAGAATTTGTGTGGGGGAAGACACGCATCCTGGAGGTTTACCTGAATATAATAGAAACAGGCAAAGGGATTTATGGCGTTGAATCTGCATCGCAGAGTTTCTTCGGGAAGCCTGCCTCTGGTATTTCCCGGGGCGAGGCAGCACTCATCGCTGCAGTGCTGCCCAATCCGCTAAAGTGGAACCCGGCCTCCCCTACTCCCTACATCCGCGGCAGGCAGCAATGGATATTGTGGAATATGAACAACATCGGTTCACTCGCCTATTGAATTACAGCATGTTCTGTTAGTAAATTTCCACACCTGATTTCGCCTTTTCAAGCGTTTTATTTTGTACTTTTGCCGCTCCAAATTTTTTATAAACCTAAATGATGTCAATTATGGCAAAACAAGCTAAAGAAAACAAGTACGTCTACTATTTCGGCGGTAAAAATGCTGAAGGTACGGCCGAAATGAAGAACTTGCTGGGTGGCAAGGGTGCAAACCTTGCAGAGATGGTTAACATCGGACTTCCGGTACCTGCCGGATTCACAATTACTACAGAAGTTTGTACTTATTATCAGAAAAATAAAAAATCCTATCCCAAGGAATTAAAAAAGCAGCTTGCCGACAGTCTGAAGGCTACAGAAAAAGAGATGGGTGCTGTTTTTGGTGATAAAAACAATCCACTCCTCGTATCGGTTCGCTCTGGTGCCCGCGCCTCCATGCCCGGTATGATGGAAACTGTTTTAAATGTAGGTCTGAATGACATCACCCGCGAAGGTCTTATTAAGAAAACCAAGAACCCGCGATTCGTGTATGATTCACAGCGCCGTCTTATCCAGATGTACTCTGATGTAGTGATGGAAAAAGCCGCCGGCATTGAACCCAAAGAAGGCAAAGGCGTTCGTGTTCAACTTGAAGCTGAACTTCACAAGATGAAGGAAAAAAGAGGAGCAAAAAGTGATACCGACCTCACTGCCGACGACCTTAAGGCCCTTATTGACATTTACAAGAAAAAAGTAATGGAAGTTCTGGGCAAGCCATTCCCGGAGGATCCGATGGAACAGCTCTGGGGCGCCGTTGGCGCTGTTTTCTCCAGCTGGAATGGCAAACGTGCCATTTCATACCGTCGTTTTGAAGGCATTCCCGATGAATGGGGAACAGCTGTCAATGTTCAGTCAATGGTGTTTGGCAACATGGGCGACACTTCAGCTACCGGAGTTGCTTTTACCCGTAACCCGGCAACCGGAGAAAACTATTTCTATGGCGAATGGCTTGCCAATGCTCAGGGAGAAGACGTGGTTGCCGGCATCCGCACCCCGAATCCCATCAATGAAATCGGCAAGAATGAGCATACCATGAAACTGCAGTCACTGGAAACCGCCATGCCGGTAGTTTACAAGGCCCTGTACAAGATTGAACGCTCACTTGAGAAGCATTACCGCAACATGCTCGACATTGAGTTCACCATCCAGGATGGCAAACTTTACATGCTCCAGTGCCGTGTTGGCAAGCGTAATGGTCCTGCAGCCGTAAAAATGGCTGTAGACATGTTCAACGAAAAACTGATCACCAAAGAAGAGGCTGTTTCACGTGTTGAACCAAGCCAGCTTGATGAACTGCTCCACCCGATCCTTGATCCCAAAGCTGAGAAGAGCACCAAGCCGATGGCAAAAGGACTTCCTGCGGGCCCCGGCGGATCAACAGGACAGATTGTTTTCAATTCCGAAGACGCTGTAGCCTGGGCAAAAAAAGGCAAAACAGTTATTCTTGTCCGCGAAGAAACCAATCCTGAGGACATTGAAGGCATGCGTGCCGCTCAGGCCATCCTCACCGCACGTGGCGGAATGACCAGCCATGCAGCGCTCGTGGCCCGTGGATGGGGCAAATGCTGTATCGTTGGTGCAGGCGGACTGAAAATTGAAGCCTCCAAAAAAACGATGATCATCGGCGACCTGACCCTGAAAGAAGGTGATTTCATCTCACTGAACGGTTCAAAAGGATATATCTACAACGGCCAGCTGCCGATGATCAAGGCTGCCGAAGAGAATCCCGATTTCCAGGCTTTCATGAAACTCTGCGATGCCGTTCGTACCATGAAGATCCGCACGAATGCCGACACCCCGGAAGATGCTGCAAAAGCACGTGCTTTTGGCGCTGAAGGGATCGGCTTGTTCCGCACCGAACATATGTTCTATGGCAAAAATGCAGAAAAACCATTGTTCCTGCTCCGCAAAATGATTGCGTCAAAAGACGAAGACGAGCGCCGCAAGGCATTGACTGAACTCTATCCTTATGTGAAGGAAGACATCAAGCAGACCCTGGCTGCCATGGACGGATACCCTGTTACCATCCGTACCCTTGACCCGCCACTGCACGAGTTTATTCCTTTGCAGGAAGATGCCCGTAAAAAAATTGCCGACAGTCTGAAAATCACCAAAGAGGAGTTCAACCGCCGTGCCGATGCGCTGCATGAAACCAACCCGATGATGGGCCACCGTGGTGTTCGTTTGGGCATCACTTACCCGGAGATCACTGAAATGCAGGTTCGTGCCATCTTTGAAGCTACTGCTGAACTGTTGAAGGAGAAGAAGAAGGTATTCCCTGAAATCATGATCCCGGTTACCTGTACCGAGAAAGAGTTGAAACACCAGTATGTAATCATTGACACCATCTATGAAGAGGTTTGCAAGAAATTCAAACTGAAGGAAATTCCTCATATGGTGGGAACAATGATTGAAATTCCGCGTGCAGCGCTCACTGCTGACAAGATCGCTGAAACTGCAACATTCTTCTCTTTTGGAACGAATGACCTGACCCAGATGACCTTTGGATTCTCCAGGGATGATATCGGCGGATTTGTTCCTGAATACATTGAGCAGAAGATCCTGCCTGTTGATCCGTTCCAGGTTATTGACTTTGAAGGCGTAGGCCAGTTGATGAAAATGGCAGTTGAAAAAGGCCGTTCAACCCGTAAAGACCTGAAAATCGGTATCTGCGGCGAACACGGTGGCGAACCGGCTTCTGTTGAATTCTGTCATTCACTTGGATTCAACTATGTGAGCTGCTCACCGTTCCGCGTGCCCATTGCACGTCTTGCTGCTGCACAGGCTGTTATCAAACAGAAAAAAGCGGCTGCTACCAAGCCAGCTGCCAAAAAAGCTGCCGCTAAAAAGCCAGCTGCGAAGGCAGTAGCAAAGAAGAAGTAACATTTACTTTTCATTTTTAAAGGCTGACCTGAATAAGGGTCAGCCTTTTTTTTTGAAGCCAGCTGTTTCGCATCATTCTTTTCTGTTGACTTTTCCCGGTTTATGATTAAATTTGAGGGAGGATAAGGTTGCCGTGCCTTTCTTAGATCATGTATTATTCGGAGTTGTTCTTTTAGAATCCCGCGACATGAAACCAACCAGTCAATTCAGCCTGTCACTAATGGCATGCATGTTTCTTTTCTCCGCCATGTCATCTACAGCCCAGGAATGGCAATGGAAGTGGGGTGTTCCCGGCGATAATTCCAGGCCACAAATACAGGAAATTCAAGCAATTTGGACAGATTACCTGAACCGGTCTGCAATGGTTTACACATACAATGACACCCTGGTTTTACCGGATACAAATTTCATTCACACCAGCCTCAGACCCTATAATTTCAATGCCGCCATTGCTTTTTACCGTCACGACGGCACATTCAGCAACGCAGTCGATATAAGCACCAGTGCAGACGGTCATATCTGGAATACGTTAACAAGAACAGACAAAGCAGGGAATGTATACATTGCCTGTGAATTCCAGGTCCAGGCAATTTTAAACGACTCGGTGATCAATCACGGGCCAGCACCATGGCCTGAAACACCGGATATCTTCGTTGCAAAACTGGGCCCCGACAATCAGGTATTGTGGATCAGGCTCATATTGGCCACTTCGCAGTCGACACTCGACGGACTTGAGATCTCCGCCGACCAGCAGGTTTACCTCGCTACATCTCATTATGCCAATGGTGCCGCAAACCAGTTTGTCAGCTTTTTCGGAGCTGATTCATCCTCATATTCAAAGTCAATTCAATGCATCCTGAAAATCACTCCGGAAGGCTCACTTGAATGGCGAAAAGAGATCAATACAGCAAACGGAAGCGGTTACGGGATGAATTTCCTTAAGGGGGAAGATGAGAACCTGTACCATTTCAGCAGTACCAATGGTGCCTGTTATGTTGGCAACGACACTGTTCCTATTCCTCCCGGGTACAAGCCTTATTCAAGTTTTCAATGCCTGATGTCGTTTACACCTGGCGGGAACTTCCTGGCAGGCAAAATGTTGGAAAACCGGATAAATATCCGCGATATTAAAGTGGATCCTGCAGGAGACATCTTTTTCTCCGGACTTTACTGGGACACAGCCTTTGTGGCCAACGACACCTTGCTGGTCGGGAAGGATTCAATCGGCTCCATTCTTGGCAAGGCAACGAACAATTTTGATATCCAGTGGTTCCAGAGTGTAAAAACAAAAAATACGTTTGTCGTCCCGCAATTCCAGATTGTTCCTGAGAATGGCGATTTGTTTTTCGCTGCAACATTCATGCGGACCTTCCAATTTGCCGGGCAAACTTTTCAATTCGGAAACAGCCGGAAAGTCCTGATCGGAAAACTGCTCCCCGGTGGCATCCTGGGGCAGTATTTTGTTGGTGAATCAAGCAGTGAAATGACCGCACTGGACCTTGCGGCGGATAATTGCCATAACCTTTTATTATCGGGAGCATTCAGCGGAACATTAATCCTGGGCAGCGACACGCTCCATGGATTTGCTAACAGTAAATTCGTCGGTTTTCTTCAGACTCATGCACCCATTGATCCTGCATTGGGCAATGATACAACAGTTTGCCAACATATTACTTTGCATGCTGCAAAAGGCTACCCATATTACAAATGGAACCATGGCACTGCAGCATCAGACTCACTGCTGGCGGACCAAACCGGTTGGTATTCAGTGACTGTGCATGATGATCAGTATTGCTGGGGAACTGATTCTGTTTATATCCTGGTTAAATCTCCGCCTGTTCGGGTACTGGGAAATGACACGATAATGTATCGTAAAGACAGCGTTTTCCTGCACCCTGTAACCCCATTTGATCACTGTTTATGGTCAACAGGCGACACAACCTCTTCCATTCTGATCAAAGGGAAACAACTGGGTGTTGGCCAACATACAATTTTTATCACCATCAGAACAGGTCCGTGTATTGTCACAGACAGCATAAGGATTGATGTTACCTGGAGTCCCGGCATGGATGATATGACAGGCAACGAAATTGCTGTGTATCCTAATCCATTCAGTGACCACATCATGGTCAGGCTAAAAGAGGGGAAATGCCAACTGGCTGTTTTCAATCCAGAAGGTAAAATGGTTTGTTCCATTGTCATGCCGGAAGGTGCTGACAACGTTCAGAAGATATGGTTCCCGGATCTTTTACCTGGCGTGTACATCCTGCAACTAATCACTGGTGAGGATGTTTATTACAGGAAGCTGGTTAAAAGCTAATGACGTGTCAACGGTGGTTTTCCGGGGATGAACAAAAATCTGCACTTGCTTCGTTGCTATACTTTTTTTAACCACTAAGGCACGGAGGGCACTAAGAAACACCAAGGGGTTACAATTAAATTTTCCCTTAGTGTTTCTTAGTGTCCTCCGTGCCTTAGTGGTTTTCTTATTGTATTCCGATTACTTTTTGCCCTCAGCAAACCTGATAAACCGGGTAAACTGATTCCCGATGACCTGGTCAACAGCGGCTGCAAATTTCGCAGCACCACCCGGGATATACCCGCCAACCGTATACTTTAGGCTGACATGCGTAGAATCACCTTTCCTGGTTAACTCCATGGTCATGATACCTTGTACCGCAAACTGTTGCAGCGGGCCAAGTGAACCCTCCATCCTGAGCATTTTTCCGGGGTCAATAAAGATCACATCCATGTGTTTTACTGCCCGGCCTGATTCCATCTGTTCACCAAAACAACCGCCGATATACGACTGAATATACAGGTTTTCTGATTTCCCCGACCAGGTATGGTCCGGATCCCACCATTGCCCTATGTCTTTACTGAAAACATTGAACAAGGACATGGGGTCAATAATGCTGTTTTTTTCATGCTTAACTGAAAATCCGATCTGTGTGCTATCGGTCACTGCAGCATTTACCCTGGCATTCATCATGAAAGCCAGGAATATGATAAATCCAAAGATGCAAATACGTTTCATAATTAAAAATTTAATAAAAGAACATACCAATCGAGGCGGACTCAAAAGTCTCTTTTTTACCGCAGAGGCGCAAAGGCGCAGAGAAAAAAGTGCTGGAAAACAACACTTTGCGTCTCTGCGTCTTCGCGGTTATCTTTAGTTTTTTGTCTTTTGAGTCAGCCTCGTCAGCAAACTTATTCATTTTTCACCACATGGTTCAGTGTTTTGGTGCATCCTTTTTACAGCAGGCCGGAAGTTTTGCGTAGGCGGCCGGGTTTGCCGGCACGGTATCTGCATCATAACCTGTTTTTGACACAGTCTGACGCAATTTTTCCGGGGAGGTTCTGGCCGGGTTGTAGATAACTGTTGCGACCTTCGTATCTACATCCAGAGTGGCTGTCTTCACCCCTTTTTCAAAGGCGAGGCAGCCCTCAATGCGGTCTTTACACATGCCACAAACAGCAGATGTTTTAATCTGGACCGTATCGGCTTTTTTATTCTGGCCAAAGGAAACGGGAGTATTGAATACCCAGGCAAATAACAGGAATAACCCTGTACAAAATATGATCTTTTTCATTGTTGTAAGTTTATATATGGTTATTATTTGATTTTAAGCCTGATCCCGGCGTAAACAGTAATACCCACAATCGGGCCCCAGGCCATGGATGCATCAAAGTGGGTATGGAATGGCTTCCAGTATTCTGAGATCGGGTCAAGTTGACGAAAGTTCGTGAGGTTTTCGCCGCCAAGATAGACTTCGAAATGTTTAAATTTCCTGGTAACTTGTCCGAGCAGGTTAAACCACACCGGCGACCATCCCGGCCGCTGCAGAAATCCCGGCATTTTCTGCGTATCCGGCAACCTTGAAGGGCCGTTGAGCTGGCCGGTTAAGTCAAATTTCCACTTATCGAATTTAGTGGCATAACCCAGAGAAAGCATTCCTTTATACTGGTTCACCATGGATTTCTGCCTCAGGTGCCCGCCTTCCGTAACTTTCACATCATTGTACCTGAATGCAGCAGTGATGGTAAACCGTTTAACCGGGGAAAAGGTGAATTGTGCCTGTACGCTGTTGGCATAGGATTGCCCGTTGAGGTTGTAGAAGAAAAGTGCTGTTGGCAGGCTGTCCTGGTCGGCAATGACCTGCCTTGTGAAATCGGTCCGGTAAGCATCCACAGAAAATTCGGCCTTCTCATTGAATAAAGTGAAATTCCAGGTAAAGTTTAGGCCATAGTTCCAGGCCTCTTCGTTTCCAAGGTCATCGGCAAAATACAGCACTCTCTGACTGACGAAAACGGCACTGTTTTCTGCTAGCAGGTTGGGTGAGCGGTATCCTTTACCTACAGATCCGCGGATGGTGGTTGTTTTAGAAGGGTTCACCCTGATATGCAGACGGGGTGTGACATAATAACCGAACCGGCTGTTGTAATCACCCCGCAATCCGGCGATGAGGGCAAATTTTCCGCACAGGTCATAGGTGTATTCCATAAAAGCGCCTGCAACCCATTCATTACGATCCATCACGTAATTAAACAGAGAATCATTCACCAGCGTAAAAAGATCGGCATTGGTTACAGGTACACCAGCAGGAAGGGTCTGGTAACGATATTCAAGACGGGTTTGCTCAAAATTCTCCTTATAGTCGTCAACGAAGAAACTGGCTCCGGCAGATATCCTGTGTTTATTTTCACTGAAGGATGTTGTAAAAATAAGGTTGGAATTGAAGTTCAGTTCTCGGCCATGGTACGTGTCAATACCGTAAAAAGCATCCTGGTTGTGACTGATCGCAGAAAGGATAAGGCCGAGACTTGATTTTCCCGCAGCACCCATGAAAATTCCGTTTTTCCAGAATGCTTCAAACCTGTTGGTTTTCACGCCGATCCCATATTTCTTGGAATCATCAGTGATACCTGTTGTGTCGGTGTTCCAGGTGCTTTTGTCAAATGCCATCTGACCGCCGTTTCGCTCCTCATAAAGATATTTGATCCCCAGGCGTGACACCCATTTATCTGGAAGAATATAGTCCCAGCGGTTCATGGCGGTTACTGTTGTTATTTTGGGCATGTCCATGAACCCGTCGGGCTTTCCGGTCGAATCAATGATATTCCGGTCAAAAGGACGCTGAAATGTTGCTGCATGAACAAGCAGGGAAGTACTCAGCTTGTCGTTGATTTTTATGGCGCCGTCGGCATTGGCTTCAAAACGCAGGTTGCTGTTTCCGTAGATGTTAACAAAAAACTTTTCACTGGTTTCCGGCTTCTTGTATTCCACATTGATCTGGCCTGTAACCGATTCGTATCCCTGAACCACTGACGATGTTCCTTTCGCGATCTGGATGGATTCCATCCATGAACCCGGGATATAATTCAGTCCAAACGGGGTGGCCAGTCCCCGGATCAGAGGTACATTTTCAGTCATGATCTGGCTGTAAATACCGGAAAGTCCCAGTAACTGAATCTGTCGTGCCCCGGAAAGCGCATCCGAATAGGAGACATCAACAGAGGCATTGGTTTCAAAACTTTCGGCCAGGTTGCAACATGCAGCCCGTTGAAGTTCACCTGTGGTGATCACGGTGGTTTTCTGTGCATTCAGCTTGGAAATAAAGGTATTATCAGCCTTTCCGCTTATTTCAACCTCGGAAAGGTTTCGAACATCGGGTTTTAGTTCTATTTCAATTTTATGGTTAGCAGATGTGATGGATACTGTGTCACTTCTGTAGCCCATCAGACTAACTACCAGTTTGTTTTGCTTCGTTCCTTCCCGCGACAAACTGAACTTTCCCGATTCATTGGTAAATGTGCCCCTGGTTGATCCAAGCCAGAATACATTCACCCCCGGCAGCCCGGCTTTATGGTTTTTTGCATCCTTCTCAAATACAACGCCGCTGAATGTCTGGGCTTGCCCTGAATGGCCGAAGATGGCTCCGCCAAACAGGATGATTAGCGATAATATAAGGTTGTGTTTCATTCTCTTTAATTTGAACCTTGAAAAATTCTGAGGTCGGAGATGAATCAGGATTTACAGAAATTGTTGACGGTAGCTAAATCAATGAAGACAACAATTACGGTAAATGTCCGATGCCGGAAATCAGAAATTCAAAGGCAGGTTTGAATTAAATAATTGCAGACTGGATAACATGCACCAACATGGAAATGAAGTGTGCAAGAATTATCAGGCAATCGAAGAATGAGCAGGGATTTTCATCTGATGCAGGTAATGAATCAGTAATTTCCCGAAAAGAGGAGGAGAATAAAATTGGAAATAGGGTGTATTCAGGACAGGTTGCTCAGCAGCCGTTGCAGAGATAACAGGAGCAGCTTTCATGGTGATTAAGTCACCGACTTGAGCAATTACGGCGTTATATGCACGCTCGCTCAGGATCTCCAGCTTAAAGAAAGAAATATTGCTTTTACAACAGGGCACCGCGTCAACGGTTGCGGGCAGGCCGTTTTCCGACGGGCAATGGTGCAGGCCGGAGACATACCCTGTTTCATCCTCTGAACAGCAGGAAGATCCGGCATTTTTAAACAACTCAGGGTATACGGTCAGTGTTTTCTCATTGCTGCTGTTGCAACTGTGATGCAGCACC
Organism: uncultured Bacteroidales bacterium; assembly: GCA_903959905.1. Classification (GTDB taxonomy): domain Bacteria; phylum Bacteroidota; class Bacteroidia; order Bacteroidales; family FEN-979; genus CAIVAT01. The sequence goes on along the minus strand of CAJBYO010000072.1, from coordinate 33,278 downwards.
GACATCCCGGTTGTTCCATAAAGGAAAACAAGGAGCAGAAATAAAACACAGATTCGCTGAACGACTTTCATGAAATAATTTTCACTACAAATATAGTAAAAAAAGATTTCGGTAAATCATGACCTGAATTCAAATCCGTCTGCCATTATCTCACTACAATCTTTTTTTCGCTTAATATTGCAAATTCTTATTGTCAAACAAAGGTTAAGCATGAACAAACTTTTTTGCGGCGCAAAGGAGCTGGATATTTCAACCCCGGTTGTCATGGGAATCCTTAACCTTACGCCCGATTCTTTTTTTGACGGCGGAAAGTTTCCCGGCATTGATGCCCAGCTAAGACAGGTTGAAAAGTTATTGACGGAAGGGGCAGCCATTATTGATGTCGGGGCTGTCTCAACCCGTCCGGGTTCTAAAACGGTTGAGGAAGATGAGGAACTTGAGCGATTGATCCCTTCTGTTATTGCAATCCTTGAAAAATTCCCCGGATGTCTTTTGTCTGTTGACACCTTTCGGGCTAACGTTGCCAGGCATGCGGTTAAACACGGCGCTTTCATGATCAATGATATTTATGGCGGGCGCTTTGAAACTGGAATGATTGAAACCGTTGCATCGCTAAATGTTCCCTATGTGATGATGCATATGAAAGGCACACCGGTCAACATGCAGGACAACCCCATCTATTCTGATGTGGTGGCAGAAGTAGCCTACTTTTTTGAGAACCAGCTGAACAAATGCCGGGAGGCAGGCCTCCACCAGGTGATCATTGATCCAGGGTTCGGATTTGGCAAAACTGTTGAACATAATTTCACCCTGCTCGCTCGCCTTTACGAATTTGCAACACCGGAGAACCCTCTGTTGGTTGGAATTTCCAGAAAGTCCATGGTTAACCGCTCTTTGAATATCAGGGCGTCGGAAGCACTGAACGGGACTTCGGTCCTACATACCATCGCCCTGATGAAAGGTGCTCGTATACTGAGGGTGCATGATGTCAGGGAAGCGGTGGAGGCAGTCAGGCTGGTTGGTATGGTGGGTTAGGAGAAAGTGGTACCTTTGTGGTGAGAGGTGAGTGGGAGTTAACGGAGTTATATATTTTTGGATTTCTTTTATGCTGCTGGTCGAGTTATTTTCCCTGAGGATTGTTGACATCATTGATATTCTTCTTTTTGCCATACTGCTGTATGAAATATACAACCTTGTCAAAGGTACGGCAGCTATCAGGATCTTTATAGGGATCATTGCCGTTTACCTTATCTGGAAAGTTGTGAAGACTTTTCAGATGCAACTTCTCACGGAGATCCTGGGGCAGTTCATCAGTGTAGGCGTTATTGCCCTGATTGTGGTATTTCAACCTGAGATCCGTCAGTTTTTACTGCTTGTCGGCAATACACGGATTATTAAAAACCAGCGGAAACGATTCCTCTTCTGGCATTTCAAGCTGAACGACCCGGTGAACATGAGTATTGACAAAATTGTCAAGGCATGCCAGAAAATGGCCGAAACAAAAACGGGTGCACTGATTGTCATAGCCCAGCAGAATGAACTTGCGCAGTACATTTCGACAGGCCAGGCTGTAGAGGCCAAAATATCAGAGGTGATCCTGGAAACAATATTTTTCAAGAACAGTCCGCTTCATGACGGTGCAGTCATCATCATCGGTGACAACATCAAGGCTGCCCGTTGTATTTTACCGGTTTCCAACAAATCAAACATACCTTCCTGTTATGGGTTAAGGCATCGTGCAGCTGTCGGCATCACTGAGAAATCAGATGCAATTGCCATTATTGTCTCTGAAGAGCGGGGGGATATTGCCTATTGTTATGAAGGCACACTGTACCCGGAAATAAGCCCGAGTGACCTTTCGAATTTCCTGGAGAGTCTGTTTAAATGAAACAGGAATGCAAACAATGCAGGCAATGCAGGGAATGCATACAATGCAAACAATGCAGACAATGCAAATAATGCAGACAATGCAGACAATGCATGGATGCAGATGAGGCAGGGAATTTGAAAATCAGAGGATCGACAAATTATTGGGGACCCTGATTTGTTTTTAGTGCTTTCCGCGCTTTTTTGTTTGGGCGATTGAGTCGGCGATACGCAGACTGTCGGCTTTTTGCCTCGCTTCAAATTCACGGATGATCATTTCAGGGGATTTACCAAGGTTGTCAATGGCCATCCGGGCATCCTTGGCAAAGTCGTCGGTCGGATATTTTTCAATGAAAAGCAAATAGGTTTCGCGGGCCTTATCCAGGTCGCGCATCTGGTTCTCATAGATGAATGCTTTAAAGAATAAGCATAGCGGAGCTTTAGGCTTATCCGGGTAGTCTTTCAGGTATTGATCAAACATTTCCATTGCCCGCTTTCCATCACTTGAATTCATGGAGATGTTGGCTGCTTTAAACAGGTAACCCGGTGCAAGGGAGTCTTTGGGGTAGTCTTTGACAAAACCAGCGTAAAGTGCAAGCAGACTGTCCGCTTTTTCCTTGCTAAAACTTACTGCCTCGGGGGAAAACAGACTTTTCTCCATTGTTTGGATCTGGCTGACTACTTTTTCACGGGAGGGACCGCATCCGGCTACCATGAACATAAGGACTGCAAAAACTGCGATGATCGATTTTTTCATTTCTGAAGTATTGTAATTATGAGTTTACCAATGATTATTTTCTGCCCTTTTTCATCTGTGGAAACAGCATCCTGTAGGCAACATCTACGTTCCCTTTGCTGATATCCGTCAACCTGCGTTTCAGCAACATTTTCTTCAGCGTCGGGATGCGATCAACAAAAACGATTCCCTCAATATGATCATACTCATGCTGGATCACCCTGGCGATTACACCATCGTAGCGTTCATCATGCTCCACAAAATTCTCATCAAAATACCGGATATTAATGACCGGTTTGCGGAGGATATCTTCCCGTAAGCCCGGAAAACTCAGGCATCCCTCATTGAACGCAAACTCTTCGCCCTCCTCCATGTATATTTTCGGGTTCAGGAAAGCCTTTTTAAAATGTTCCGTCTCCGGGTACTTTTCTGAAAATGCCGATGCGTCAATCACAAACAATCTTATGGACCGGTTAACCTGCGGTGCCGCGAGTCCAACGCCGTCGGAAATATACATCGTTTCCCACATATCGGCAACAAATTTGTTCAGATCCGGATAATCCGGCGCAATATCTTCTGCCACTTTCTTTAATACAGGATGCCCGTAGGCAACAACTGGTAAAATCATGAGGGTTTTCCTTATAGTTTAGGGTTCATTTAACTAATTAACAGGCGGACGAGCGGACAGGTGGACAAGCGGACCAGCGGACAGGTTTTTACCATTTCACCGTTTCACCATCTCACCATTTCTTTTCCATATATGACTGCAGCATGATCGTCGCACTCACTGTATCAACCAAAGCCTTGTCCTGCCTGTCTTTTTTTTTCAGTCCTGCCTCCCTGATGGCACGCGTGGCGAGTAAAGAGGTAAACCTTTCATCCACACGTTCAACAGGAATGGCGGGGAAGGCTGCTTTCAGTGCCCTGACAAATGGTTCAATAAACACCGATGACTCAGATGCAGTATAATTCATTTGTTTCGGTTCTCCGACAATAAAGCAGTCAACCGTGTTTTTATTCACATAATCTCTCAGAAAATCAAGCACTTCGGCTGAAGGAACGGTTGTCAGCCCTGTGGCAATGATTTTCAGCTCATCGGTCACAGCAACGCCTGTCCTCTTCTGTCCGTAATCAATCGCAACAATCCTTCCCATGCCTGTTTTTGTGCAAAGGTACAAAGATTTGAAATTGTAGCGAATTTTGGGAGAAAGAGCGTGACGCGTGACAGGTGATGCATTGCCGGCTTTTCAGATAAACTTTGGTTGTGATAATTTTACAACCCTTTTACTTTTTAACTTTGCATGTTGCTTCCCGCAATTTACATTTCACATGTTACATTTTACATTTAATTCTATCACATGTCCACCGACCAATTCCTCATTGAATCTGCCTGGAATGACAGGGAGTTGTTAAAAGATCAGGAAACCCGGGCTGCCATATGCAGGGTTGTCGACCATCTTGACAAAGGAACGCTCCGCGTTGCATCTCCGGACGGTGAAACCTGGATCACGCATGAATGGATCAAAAAAGCGGTCATACTATATTTCCCGATCAGAAGGATGGAAGTGACAGAGGTTGGCCCGTTCGAGTTTCATGACAAAATCCCCCTCAAAAGAGATTATGCCAAAGCAGGTGTGAGGGTTGTTCCGCATGCCATCGCACGTTATGGATCATTTATTGCAGAAGGGGTAATCCTGATGCCATCCTATGTGAATATTGGCTCCTATATCGATTCTGGAACCATGGTGGATACATGGGCAACGGTGGGGTCGTGCGCCCAGATCGGAAAAAATTGCCACATCAGCGGAGGCGTTGGCATCGGCGGGGTTCTTGAGCCTGTTCAGGCCTCCCCTGTCATCATAGAAGACAATTCCTTCCTGGGGTCAAGGTGTATCGTGGTGGAAGGGGTTAGGGTTGGCCGCGAGGCGGTTCTTGGGGCCAACGTTGTTTTAACCGCATCCACGAGGATCATTGATGTGTCGCAGGAAAAACCGGTTGAATACAAGGGTTACATCCCTCCCCGTTCCGTCGTCATCCCCGGCTCATTGCCCAAAACATTTCCTGCAGGGGTTTATCACGTGCCCTGTGCGCTGATCATTGGCAGCAGGAAACCCTCTACCGACCTGAAAACTTCCCTGAACCAGGCATTACGGGAATATGATGTACCAGTTTAAATGAAGAAGATCCTCATCATCCAGACCGCCTCCATCGGGGATGTTATTTTATCCACCGCCCTGATTGAAACCCTGCACAAGGTATATCCGGATGCAGCCATTGATCTTCTTGTGAAAAAAGGGAATGAATCTCTTTTTCAAGGACATCCGTTCCTGCATTCAGTGATAGTTTGGGACAAGCGGGCCGGGAAATACAGAGGCTTGTTTCAGATAATGAAACTGGTCAGGCGAAACAAATATGATCTCGTTGTTAATATACAACGGTTCTTTTTAACGGGCCTGCTTACCGTTCTTTCGGGTGCTGGTGAAACCCGTGGCTTTTCAAAAAATCCGCTTTCAGGATGTTTTACACGGAGTATACAGCACGACATCCTGCCGGGTGTTCATGAGGTATTCAGAAACAATGCCCTTGTGGCTGACCTTTCAATCGCAGTTGCGCCCAGGCCGCGGCTTTATCCTGCTGCCTCTGATGAAGAGGCTGTTCAGTCATACATCACCAATGAATTTGTTACGATTTCACCTGCATCACTCTGGTTCACCAAGCAATATCCTGTTGAGAAATGGGCTGAACTGATCAGGCAGATTTCCCATGAGACAGCGGTTTTTCTGCTCGGCGCACCGGCCGACAACGGGCTTTGCGAAGAAATCATCCGCCTTTCCGGTCATCCTGGAGTTAAGAACCTGAGCGGAAGGCTGACCCTCCTGCAGTCGGCCGCGCTCATGAAGCATGCACGGATGAACTTCACCAATGATTCGGCCCCGATGCACCTTGCATCAGCCATGAATGCCCCTGTAACTGCCATTTATTGCTCTACGGTACCTTCTTTTGGTTTCGGCCCTCTTTCCGACAGGTCCATCATCGCAGAAGTACAGGAAAAACTCCCTTGCCGTCCCTGCGGGTTACATGGCCACAAGGCATGCCCGGAAAAACATTTCAGGTGCGCCCTTGATATACGTGTGGAGCAACTTGTGCAGATTCCCTGAACCTCCCTGCACCGTCTCAATTTCATCTGCTGTTAAGCAATTTGTACTTACTTTTGTACGTTATTGTAACATTGGCGCCAAGAACACGTCTTGATCCTTTCATACTTACATAACACAAGCCTACATAGTTGCTTCCGGAGTTTCCGGACTTAATATTATTTTACCTGATGAGACACGCATTTTACATTTTCATTATATCGATTTTACTGTTCACAAACCACCATGGAATTGGCGGTACCATAGATAAACCCAGGCACTATTCCATCAGTGGCAAACTCACCGACCGCAACAGCGGCGAGGCTTTGGTTGGGGCGACTATATTTGTCCGTGAATTAAAAACAGGGGCTGTTTCAGATTTTTACGGCAACTACTCCCTCACTCTCGATGAAGGGAAGTACACCCTTGTGTATTCCTACATTGGGTATACAACCATCGAAAAAACCGTTGACCTGACGAGCGACCGGAGGATAGCACTTGAACTTGAACCTCAGCAGCACCAGTTGAAGGAGGTTGAAATCACCTCTGAGAAAAATGATAAAAATGTGGTGAAGCCAGAGATGAGCACCTTCAGGATGGACATTAAAACCATTGAGCGCATCCCTGCCCTGATGGGTGAAGTGGATATCATCAAGGCCATACAGTTGCTTCCGGGGGTACAGTCGGTGGGCGAAGGCTCTTCCGGCTTCAGCGTTCGGGGAGGCGCACCTGACCAGAACCTGATCCTGCTTGATGAGGCCACCGTTTACAACGCATCCCACCTCATGGGTTTCTTTTCGGTTTTTAACAACGATGCCATCAAGGATGTAAAACTTTACAAAGGCGACATCCCGGCAAATTATGGCGGACGCCTGGCCTCCGTTCTTGATGTACGCATGAATGAAGGCAATTCAAAGAAATTTGAGGTGAATGGAGGTATCGGGATCATTGCCAGCAGGCTCACCGTGGAAGGCCCTATTGCCAAAGACCGTTGCTCATTTATCGTTTCGGGACGCAGAACGTATGCGGATATATTTCTTCCCCTTTCATCCAACAAGGCATTACAGAACAACAGGCTGTACTTTTATGACCTGAATGCCAAGATCAACTACCGCATCAATGACAATAACCAGGTATTTCTGTCAGGCTATTTCGGAAGGGATGTATTCAAAAACGGTTTTGCAGGGATGAAATGGGGGAACGAAACAGCGACTGTGCGCTGGAATCACCTGTTCACGAAGAAGCTTTTCTCAAATTATTCCTTTATCTACAGCAATTATCTCTACAACCTTGGTACACCTGCCGGTAACAACAATTCCTTCGACTGGACTTCCAACCTCCGCGATCTGGGCGTTAAAGGAGATTTCAGCTATTACATGAACACAAGTAACACCATAAAATTCGGTGCATCCCTGACCTATCACATGTTTAACCCCGGAAACGCAAGGGGAATCGGCAGTGAAACCGTCATCACAAGTGTTAAAGTTCCGAATAATTATGCCTATGAAACAGGTGTTTACGGAAGTAATGAGCAAAAGCTGGGCGAACATTTTATTGTTAAATACGGATTAAGATTTTCCATGTTTCAGAATACCGGGCCGGGAACTGTTTTCCACTATGATTCAGCATACAATGCCATTGATTCAACAGTGTACAAAAATGGAAAACTATACAATACCTATGTCGGGCTTGAACCACGTCTCGGGCTTCTTTACGATTTCAACAGCAAACATTCAGTCAAGGCAAGTTATGCACGCACGTACCAGTATCTGCAGCTTGCCCAGAATTCAACTGTAGGAACCCCGCTCGACATCTGGTTTCCTTCCAGTCCGAATGTAAAACCGCAGATCGCCGACCAGGTGGCAGTAGGGTATTTCAGAAATTTTCGCCATAATACAATTGAAACATCTGTTGAAGCATATTACAAATGGATGCAAAATGTCGTTGACTTCAAAGATTTTGCCCAGCTTTTACTCAACAACAAACTTGAAGGTGAAATCCGCAGCGGAAAGGCCTGGTCGTACGGACTTGAATTTCTAGTCAGGCTCAATGAGGAAAAGCTGAACGGATGGATCAGCTACACATACTCACGTACTTTCAGGCAGATCAGCGAAATAAACAGCAGCACCCCCTACCCTGCCCCGTATGACAAACCGAATAACATTTCAGTTGTATTGAACTACGTAATCAGCAAGCGTTTTACTGTTTCAGCAAACTGGGTGTATGCCACTGGCGCGCCTGTTACCTTTCCCACAGGCCGGGCTGAGATCGGGGGAAAAATCGTCCCCATCTATTCCGACCGCAACCAGTATCGTTACCAGGATTATCATCGCCTCGACGTTTCACTCACATTTTTCAGCAAGCAGGTTCCTGCGAAGAAGTTCAGCTGGGACCTTAATTTCTCGGTATACAATGCATACAACCGGCACAATACCTGGTCGATCAATTTTACACAGGACAACATTAACCCCGATATTACCTATGCCGAGAAAGTTTACCTGTTCGGAATCATTCCATCCATCACCTTTAATTTCCATTTCAACAATGATTAAGATAGCCGCATATTTCAGCCTTTTTATCCTCATCGCAGCCGGTTGCACTGAAAAAGTCACAGTGAAACTTGACAGCACCTACACCCGCATCGTGGTTGACGGCAATATAGAAACCGACACTGGCGTTTACAGGGTGGCCCTGACCAAATCGGCAGATTATTTCTCCAATGCACCGGTTCCAAGGATTGTGAATGCCAATGTGACCCTGAATGATGGTTCCAACACCTTCACCTTACATGAATCAGAGGAGGGGATCTCCGGTATATATGAAACCGGCCCCGGTTTTTATGGGGTGAACGGAAAAACCTATACCCTGCATGTCGACCTGCCTGAGCAAATCGGGGGGAAATCATCCCTTGAAGCCAAATCTTACCTCCCGCCGGTTACACACCTTGATTCCATCGGCACTGAATTTCATTCCGACTGGGGCCCGAAAGGAATCTGGACAATTAAGCTGTGGGCACAGGAGACCCCGGGTGAGGTTAATTATTATCTCTTCAACTACTACAGGAACAGGGTACTCATAAGTGATTCCATTATGAAAAAGGTAGTTTCCGACGATAAGTTCTACAACGGCAGTTACATGACGGGTGTCAATGTCATTTATATCAACAATGAACATCCATGGACCAGGTTGCACCCGGGCGATACCATCACCCTGCAGATGTCGGGGATCACAAAGGAGTATTTTGATTTCATCAACCAGGTGCAGCAGGCCGGGTTCAACATTCCCTTTTTCAGCGGACCGCCGGCCAATGTCCAGGGGAATATTTCCGACGGAGGGATCGGATTCTTCACTGCTTTCTCCAACAGTTACGCATCCACCGTGGTCAAATAGCTAATCCTATGATAAAAGGACGCGACACAAAACCGCACATCGGGATCTTTGGCCGGAGAAACAACGGCAAAAGCTCGGTCATCAATGCACTTACAGGCCAGGATACCGCCATTGTTTCGGATGTGGCGGGCACGACAACAGACCCGGTTAAAAAATCGATCGAAATCGCAGGCATCGGGCCGGTAGTGATCATTGATACGGCGGGAATAGATGACACCGGGGAACTTGGTATCAAAAGGATCGGGAAATCAAAAGAGATGTTAAAACTAATTGACCTGGCGATCCTGGTCATTGCGAACAATGAATTTGAAGAACCGGAAAAAAGCCTTGTCAGTGATTTCCTGGCAAACGATATTCCATATTTCATTCTCCACAATAAATCGGATGAATCAGAACTCACCCCTGAATTAACCCGGTTGATCCGCGATCAATATACCGTATCTGCCATAAGTTTCAGTGCGCTTTACCCGGTTAACCTTAACGAGGTTGTAAACCTGGTTGCTGCAACCATTCCCGAAACGGCATACCACAAACAAACACTGGTCGGAGACCTTATTTCATACGGCGATACAGTCCTGTTAATCACCCCCATTGATATTGAAGCACCCGAAGGCCGTATGATCCTTCCACAGGTCCAGGTGATCCGTGATGTGCTTGACCATGATGGCATTGCCGTTGTTTGTAAGGAGCGGGAAGCTGGCGCTTACCTTGAAAAGATGAATCCGAAACCGGTTCTCGTCATTACCGACAGCCAGGTGTTTCCAAAGGCTGCAGCCATTGTTCCTTCTGAAATACCGCTGACCAGTTTCAGTATCGTCCTTGCAAGGCAGAAGGGAGATTTTGCCAATTACATCAAAGGTACACCGCATATCTCAGCACTGCTGGACGGCGATCGTCTGCTCATCCTTGAATCGTGTACACACCACGTCTCCTGTGATGACATCGGCCGGATGAAAATTCCGCGGTGGCTCTCCAACTTCACCGGTAAAAAACTTGAATTTGATGTGGTTGCAGGGCTGACCAGGATAACACGGCCTATCAGCGATTATGCCATGGTGATCCAGTGCGGAGGTTGCATGATCACCCGCAGACAGATTATCAACAGGCTAAAACCAGCCATTGATGCCGGCATTCCCGTAACCAACTATGGGATGGCCATTGCCTTTGTGCACGGCATTTACAACAGGGCAGTTGCGCCATTTGTGAAGGGGGTAGGCAGGGTGACGGAGGAGTATTTGTAGGGCGTGACGGGCGACGGGTGACGGGTGACGCGTCACCTGTCACGGCACCGAAAGTGACACCGGCACCACCTTCCCATTAAAATACTTCGCCCCGTTCACAGCAAAGTCGGCTATAAAATGGGCGATCTGTGCGGGGTTCTGAAGGGCTTTTGAGCCGGGGAATGCTTTCATGAACATCTCCGTTTGCACAGCACCAATGGCCAGGCAGTTTACTTTTACTTCCCGGTCCGCCAACTCCTCAGCAAGCACCTCGGTCAGAATTGCCAGTGCTCCTTTGCTGGCGCTGTAGGCTGCAAGCCCTGGAAATTTCTTACTTCCCTGAACCCCGCCAATACTCCCGATATTGACAACATGGGCCCCTTTATTCAAAATGGGTAACAATGCCTGGGTAAGGAAGAAAGGGCTTTTAAAATTCACATTTATTGTATCATCAAATTCCTCAGGATCGAATTTTTCAAATGGCTTGTTCACAAGTTTCCCTGCATTATTGATAAGGATATCGCAGGTGCGGATAAAGGTCTCTAGCCGCTGGACGATAAACGGATAAAATTCAAACTGGTTCAGGTCAAATTCATACGGTATCACTTTCGCATCAGGATACATGCGAATACATTCAGACACGAGTTCCTTCAGTGCCTTACCATTCCTGGAAATTGCCACAATGTGATTTTGCTTATGCTTTGCAAGCACCTTAACAACCTCAAAACCAATTCCTTTAGATGCGCCAGTTACTATAATGTTCATATCTGCTGGTTTTTGACGATAAAAGTAAAGAAAAAAACTGACAGGTAAAATTCCGCAATGAAATGACGTATTTCAGCGCTTGAAAGCCCCCTGCCTTCGACTGTAATTTTACCACATTAAATCCGGCTACCAACCTAAAAACCATAAGCCATGAAAAATTTAAAATTAATCGTCTTCTTCAGCTTCATCGTGATCATCTCTTTCGGAACTCTTCCACTCCAGGCATTAACCAGTGATGGTGCCCGTCACCTTTCAGCCAGGAAATCATCTCCAATCGCTTATGTGGTGAGAATTGAAAATCAAAATTATGTCCAATCCGGCAATACCCATTATTTAATCGTGCTGACAGACGGTGCAGGCCAGCAGGCAGCCTCACAGGCTTTCCGTCCGGGCATTGCTGACTATACGTTCTACGAAAACGGTCCTGTAAAAGGCACCAGGGTGGCACGATTGATGCGGCTGCCACTCGGGCCGCATTCCAACGACATTCCTGCCACTTCAAAAACAGGTATATTCCAGGGTGGCACCACTTATCTGTTCCTGATCAGGATGGCACCGGTTGAACAGGCCGACCACATCAGCCGGCAGTGAATCATAAAAAAGAGGATAAAAAAAGAGCTGTCACCGGGTAAGGAGACAGCTCTTCGTATTTTTGCCTGTAATTTATTGAATGACAACCTTTTTTATGGATGTACCTTTATCAGATTTTATCCGGAGCAGGTAGATCCCGCTCGCAAAACCTGAAACATCAATGGTTTTTGAATAATCACCTTTAAAGAGCCGCAGATTATCTTCATTTAATGTTGCTCCCTGCAACGACAGCAGCTCAACTTTTACGTTCTGTGATTCCATCGTGCGGAAACTGATATTTAAGAGTTGTGTTGCCGGATTCGGGTAAACATTCAAATTGCTGAGCACCTCTGCCTCTTCAGTACCCACCATCGGAGAATAACTGATTTCCCAACCTGTAGCACGTACCGAGCCATTGGAGGTCCAGATCAGCATCACTGATCCGGTGGTTGACTCTATTGGTGTCGGGACACTGGTGCCCGACCAGGTGGCGAGCAAAGCGCTTGTTCCCAGGTCGTATACCTGTATCCTGTCATTGTCCTGTTCGGTATTGAAAGTGACCGGAGTAAGCACAATTTTTGAGGCTCCCACCGGCATGATCTTCCATTTGCAGTTTGAATTATTTCGGTAATCAAAACGGTCGCTGCCATCTGTAATGGTTCCCCAACCATCCACAAGGGTAGTTGATGACTGGCAGAATTTCACCAGGTTGGCAGTATAATTTGCTTTCCAACCCTGTGCAGTGCCTGTTCCATCGGTGGTAAAAGTGATAAACATCATTGGGCCGGTGGAGGTCACGGAAGGCATGGAAGTGAGGGTACCGGTATAGGTTCCCAGTAACGTTGCGGAGGCACTGGCCCCGTCATAAACCTTCACCACATCACCTGCAGAGGTGGCAAACCGTGTAAAATTCAGGGTAATTGTTGCAACGCTGTCATCCGGTGAAATAAGCCAGTTACAACTGGCATTGTTTGTGTATTCGGTTACAGGGCCGCTGCCATCTTCAATTGACCCGAAATCATACGTATTGACAAGTGTTGACCCGTTGCAGAAAGTGGGATACTGCGAAGTGTTAGGCTGAATATGAAATACGGCGCTTTGGCTGTTATTGAAAGTAAACCCGCCGGGGTTGAGATTATTCAGGTAAAAATAGCCATTTGAAGAGCCGCTCCATCCCCAGTTCATGTGATAGTAATCGGCACCCTGGTAGCCGTCGCAAATCCATGAATGTCCGCCACCGGGCCCCTGGCCACCATATTGCACCGGTTTCCCTGAATTCAGGTCGCCCTGTAAAAGATCATTCCAGGCCGTTATGGAATATGACATTTTGTTTGCAGCCATACAGGATGCATCATATTTAAAATATGACTTCAATGCACCGGGAACAGCATTCTGGTATGCCCCTGATGAACATGCACCGTCGTCATTGTACATCATGTTGACACTCACCCCGGCATGATAAGAAATCAACGCGATGGGATAACACTCTTTGGTCGGTGCATCGGTCATGCCATTCCAGTCATACGTTGTATTCTGAAAATCGGCACATTGCTGGCCGTATCCTGCGGGAGGCGTATAACAATGTGAACCCGTTCCGGTATTGGGCCATCTCCAGTAATACATGATCTGGGCCATGGCAGTAGCAACACAACCTACAGTTACATGCCCGCCAAAGGACCCGCAGGTTGGTTCGGCCGGACAGAGTACGTTGTATGGAAAACCCTGGTCCCAGGTGCTGGCTATGAGAGGTGAAACATCAGTCACCGACGACTGACCATCCAATAATGATGTGGGGTCAGCAGTTGAAAGTCGTGTCCACTCACCTGAAATTGAAGCATCTGGAAGAATACTGTTTTTAATATTGTCAGCAATTTCCTGTTTTCTCAGGTTCATCCAGTAAGTGAACCCTTCAGGCTGACTTTCCGGGTTAAAATGATTTTCAAATGAATAACCAATGACAGGCAAACAGCAGTCATCGGCAGAAATGATTACAAAGCCATTCCCCTGGAAATTAAAAATATAATATACCGGCACATCTCCGGCGCGCTCAACATATTCAGTGGAGATTTTAATGTCACTGTACGCAACCGGCTGGGTCTGATGGCTGTTGAGACGTTGAAAGTAGAAATTCTTTCCGGCGATCCTTGCCTGACCTGCCTCAACGATGGCCGCATGGGATACAAAACCGGTAAAAAAAATCAAAACTGCGAAGGCTAATAAGATTTTCCTCATGAGATGTACTGGTTTTTAAGGTGATACCAAAGCATAATATTTTTTGCAAAAGTAGTCATTATTGCTTTGTAAAAGCACATTTCCAAAAACAAACCGCATTAATTCACACCCTAACATCCAATACCCTTCATGCTGGCGGGCAGATAAATAAAAAAAGCGTTTTATGCATCAAATTACACAACTTTTCGTAAATTTGCAGACATTAAAGCTATTTCAAAACCATCGGTAAAAACCAAAAACACATCATGAAAAAGTTTTTTATTTTCTCTTTTACCCTGCTCCTCGGATTTAATTTAACATTCGCCCAGCAGAATGCACAAAAGCCTGTTGTAATAAAGGCTAACTATTTTGACATTTCCCCACCGCTGAGGGACATGGTGCAAAATTCAGATGCGCTCATTGACAATTCCTGGAAAGACGGTATTGTGAAGAACAAACTGAACACTATTTCGCCCGACATGAACAGCCCGGTTTTTTCTGGCACCGATCCGGTTCATCAATCATTTTTCGGTGATGCTGTGACCGATACAACGATCCAGAATTTTGACGGTGTTGGCGCAAACGGCTCATATCCACCGGATACCGATGGTGATGTTGGACTTTCGCATTACATGCAGGTTGTAAACACCAGGTTTGCCGTTTATGATAAGAACGGTAACAAGTTGATGGGGCCGAGCAACAACAGCAATATTTTCAACGGACTGCCGCACAACACCAATGACGGTGATGCGATCCTGCTCTATGACGAAAACGCCGACAGGTGGCTTTTCAGCCAGTTTGCATTGCCAAACTATCCCAACGGGCCTTTTTATGAAAACGTTGCCATTTCGCAAACCAATGATCCTACCGGGACATGGTACCGTTACCAGTTTACATTTACCGATATGCCCGACTACCCGAAACTTTCTGTTTGGGTAGACGGTTATTATATGACGATCCGCCGCTTTTCATCAGGCGCCGGCAACTGGCTCGGACCGGCAGCAGTTGCCATGGACAGGGCTAAAATGCTTGTTGGCGACCAGTCAGCCAGCATGGTCATGTTCACCCTGCCTTCATCTTCAGAAGGCCCGCAGGCTGCTGACTGCGACAGTGATTTCCCGGCAATGGGCACTCCCTGCCCCATTGGCTATCTCACATCTACCACTGTTAAACTGTATGATTTTCATGTTGACTGGACAACTCCGGGCAACTCAACCTTCGTAAATAATTACACCATCCCCATTGCCATGTTCGGTACACTGTCAGGCAATGCCATTCCTCAAAAAGGAACATCACAAAAGCTTGATGCCATGTCGGGCAGAAGAATCATGTTCCGCATGCCTTACCGCAAATTCACAGGATATTCTTCCATGCTGATCAACACCACCGCGAATATCGGCGGAATTGCCGGTATCCGTTGGATGGAGTTAAGGAACATTTCAAGTGCATGGAGCTTATACCAGGAAGGCACTTACGCTCCCGGCGATGGCCTGCACCGCTGGATGGGCAGTATCGCCATGGATGCAGACGGAAATATTGCATTGGGCTATTCAATCTCAAGTTCCACCATGTATCCTTCCATCCGCTATACCGGCAGAATGGCCGGCGATCCGCTTGGCCTGATGACCATTGCCGAAAGAGGCATCATCAATGGCGGCGGTTCACAAACCAATACCGACGGACGCTGGGGCGACTACAGTGCCATGGCTCCGGATCCGTCTGAGGTAGGAAAATTCTGGTACACACAGGAATATTATTCAACCACCTCTGCCGCAAACTGGAAAACACGTGTCGGATCATTTTCCTTCAGCAATATTTTTTCAACCGTGGCAACAGCTTTACCAAACCCGGTTTGCCAGGGCGATTCCACCCAGCTCCAGGTAACACCGAACGGTGGTTCAGGAACCTATACTTTCTCGTGGAGTTCAATTCCCGCCGGTTTCACTTCCAACCTGCAGAATCCAAAAGCAGCACCGTCTGCACCCACACAGTATATCATTACAACCAGCGATGGAACGCTTACCCATAACGATACCGTAAGCGTTGACCTCGCATACAAACCCGTTGTAAATGCCGGAAACGACACAACGGTATGCTGGTATGTCACCTCCATTGCCTGTCACGGCTCAGCAACAAATTACAAGCAGTTTGCATGGAGCACAGCCGGAAGCGGATCTTTCACCAACACATCCACATTTGAAACAACCTACCTGCCCAGCATAGACGACAAAGTTGCCGGGTTCGTTGACCTGAAACTCGTTTGCAGTTCAAACCTGCCTTGTGCAGGCAACGTGACAGATATAAGGCATGTTGTTTTTGATGTTTGTACCGGCCTTTCCGGCCAGAGCAATTCAGAACCCGGCCTGCTCATCCAGCCAAACCCTGCTCATACCAATGTTTCCTTCGGTATCAGGGGTGTTGCCAACAGTGCAGCTGTCCTTTCAATCACTTCCATCGACGGTAAAGTAGTTTACACAGATGTGATTGAACAATCAGCTTCTCCTGTTCTCCGTAACATGGATCTCTCAGGTTATGCAAAAGGCATTTATGTTGTAAGACTGAAAACTGCAACCAAAACGATCACTGAAAAAATGGTCGTACAATAGACCAACAAATAAATCCACTGTTAATTCGTTAACAGTGGATTTATTTCAATATCTTTGCACGATGAATCAGGTCTGAAAAGAACAATTCATCAACGCAGTTCATAAAAATAAAAATTGGTTCTTCAGGGCAGGGTGAAATTCCCGACCGGCGGTAAAGTCCGCGACTCCCGATTTTTTCAATACGAAAATAAAAGGGAAATGAGCCGTTGCAATTACGGCACCGACAGTACAGTCTGGATGGAAGAAGAATCGTATTTAATCTGACCCTTTTATCATTTTAAATAGGATTATGCCCTGTTGCCAACGAGTGACGGGGCATTTTTGTTGGGGGTAGTGGATATGGGGATGACGAATATGCGAATGACAAATATGCGAATGACAAATATGCGAATGACGAATATGCGAATGACGAATATGCGAATGACGAATATGCGAATGACGAATATGCGAATGACGAATGACGAATGACGAATATGCGAATGACGAATGACGAATGATGAATGACGAATGATGAATGAGGTGAAATATATGAGGAGGGCGATCAGCCTGGCGGGGAAGGGTGCCGGATGGGTGAATCCCAATCCGATGGTTGGCGCTGTGCTGGTCAGGGATGGCGTTATCATCGGGGAAGGATTCCATGAGTACTATGGGGGAAACCACGCTGAAGTCAATGCCATGAAAGGCCTCTCCCGTGACGACACGGCAGGAGCTACTTTATACGTTACCCTTGAACCGTGTTCTCATGAAGGTAAAACGCCCCCCTGTGCAAATCTTATTGCAGAGATGGGAATTTCCCGGGTTGTTGTGGGAATGGTGGATCCGAACCCGCTGGTTAGTGGAAGGGGTATCTCTTTTCTCAGATCGAAAGGCATTATGGTGGATGTCGGCTGCCTTGAACCTGAGGTCAGGCAGTTGAATGAAATTTTCATTAAATACATTACGACAGGCGAGCCCTTTGTAGTTCTTAAAACGGCCATGACTCTTGACGGCAAGATAGCAACAGTAACAAATGCATCGCGATGGATCACCGGTGAGGCTTCACGAAAAAAGGTTCATTTCCTGCGACAGGCTTTAGGTGCCGTGATGGTGGGCGTGGATACTGTGAAGTCGGATGACCCTCTTTTAAACATCAGGCTAAAAGGGCAATGGAAAAATCCGCTAAAAGTTGTTGCCGACACCAGGTGCCGGATTTCAACAGATGCCAAACTGCTTACAAATGATCCACAACTCACCATTATCGCTGCAACTGAACTCGCAGACATTGGAAAAGTAAAACAAATTGAACGGATGGGAGCCCAGGTGGTTATCTGTCCGTTAAAAAATAATAAAGTCGATCTGGCCTTTCTGTTGCATTCCCTCGGCGCCATGTGCATTGACAGTGTTATGATTGAAGGAGGATCAACCCTGGCTTTTTCCGCATTGAAGCATGGCCTTGTCGACAAAGTGGTGAGTTTCATTGCCCCGAAAATACTGGGAGGTGCTAAAGCTCCGACTGCCGTCGGAGGCAAAGGCATCTCCACCATGGAGGAGGCGATCAATATAAAAAACATGAGAATAAAAAAAGTGGGAAATGACCTGATGGTTGAAGGATGGATTTGAAACATTGTCTGGTATGAAAATGCATACCAGGTTGTTAATAACTGAATTGAAACAGGTAGCGTTCGCCTAAAAAATTGAAATATGTTTACCGGAATAGTTGAGGAAGTAGGAATAATAAAATCAATAACACAGGGCGCCAGTTCATGTCAATTGACCATTGGTGCAAAAGTTGTGCTGCAGGATGTTAAAACCGGCGACAGCATCAATGTAAATGGCATCTGTCTAACTGTCACAGCTTTCGGGCCGGAGTGTTTTTCAGCTGATGCGATGCCCGAAACAATCCGGCAAACAAATTTCAGTGCACTTCAGCCCGGCAGCGCCGTAAACCTGGAAAGGGCGCTCAGGCTCGCCGACCGGCTGGGCGGACACCTCGTAAGCGGACACATTGACGGTACCGGCAAGATTCTCCGGAGGTGGGAAGAGTCAAATGCTGTATGGTTCAACATTTCAGCCCCGGAAAAGGTATTGCGCTACATGGCAGACAGGGGTTCGGTCTGTTTGGATGGGATCAGTTTGACAGTAACCACCTGCGACAGGAAATCATTCAGCGTTTCCATCATTCCGCATACGCTTGAGGTGACTGCCTTAAAAGGGAAACAAGCGGGAGATTTACTGAACATCGAATGTGATATTATTGCGAAATATGTTGAAAAACTTCATGGTTCCGGTAGCGCATCCAGTAAAATTGACATGGACTTTCTTTCGACGAACAATTTTTTATAGCGACTCGTATTCCTTCAGGATACTTTATATAACTATATCAACTAGAATAAACTGTAAATGAAAAAATACCAATTTAACACCATTGCAGAAGCCCTTGAAGATATCAGAAAAGGCAAAATGATCGTTGTGGTTGACGATGAAGACCGTGAAAATGAAGGCGACCTGGTGATCGCTGCAGAAAAAGTCACCCCGTCGGTCATCAATTTCATGGCTAAACACGGCGGTGGGCTCATCTGCCTTCCAATTGTGCGTGATCGTCTTGAAGAACTCAACATTGAACGCATGGTGGTCAAGAATACCGATCCCAACAGAACTGCTTTCACCGTTTCTGTTGATGCCATTGAATGTGCCACCGGAATTTCAGCCCAGGAACGGTCACTCACCATCAAAAGGCTCATTGACAATCAGACAAAAGCCAGGGATTTCACCAGGCCCGGACATATTTTCCCCATAGAATACAAAGAGGGTGGCGTCCTTGTCAGAGCAGGCCATACAGAAGCCTCCGTTGACCTGGCAAAGATGGCTGGCCTCTACCCTGCCGGGGTTATCTGCGAAATCATGAATGAAGACGGTTCAATGGCCCGTGTTCCTGAACTCATGGAATATGTTGAGAAACACAGCCTGAAAATCATTACCATTGCAGCACTGATTGATTACAGGCGTAAATCGGAAACACTCGTTGAGCGTGCTGTTGTTGTTGACATGCCAACCAAATACGGAGAATTCAGAGCATACAGCTATACGAGCAAGATCAGCAATGAAAACCACCTTGCCCTGGTAAAAGGCGAAGTTGACGACGGTGAACCCGTGCTGGTGCGAGTACATTCCGAATGCCTTACCGGTGATGTGTTTGGTTCCATGCGCTGCGACTGCGGCGATCAATTGGAGCTGGCGATGAAACGGATCGCAGCAGAAGGCCGCGGTGTACTCCTTTACATGAGGCAGGAAGGCCGGGGCATCGGACTTAACAACAAAATGCGTGCATACTCATTGCAGGACAAGGGGATGGATACCGTTGAGGCAAACAATGCCCTTGGCTTTGATGCCGATCTGCGTGATTATGGTACCGGTGCTGAAATTCTCGTTGACCTGGGGATAAAAAAAATCAGGCTCCTTACCAATAACCCGCAGAAAATTTCAGGGATTGAAGGGTTCGGACTGGATATCATTGAACGTATCCCGATCCAGATACACAGTAATTCAAAGAATATCCGTTATATGAAAACAAAAAAAGAGAAAATGGGGCACATTCTCAACTTCGGGGATGAATCGTAAACAAAACTATCTTTACCATTCCGGAATAGATCGTGCAGCTCCTTGTCAATATTTAAAACATAAATTATCATATGAAAACATTTGAAGGTAAACTTGATGCAAAGGGATTGAAATTCGGGATTGTCATTGCCCGTTTCAATGAATTCATCAGCGGAAAATTATTATCCGGATGTCTTGACGGGCTGAAACGTCATGGCGCCGACGAGCAAAACCTTGACCTGGTATGGTCGCCGGGAGCCTTTGAAATCCCGCTGCTGGCCAAGAAAATGGCTGCAGGTAAAAAATACGATGCGGTAATCTGCCTCGGTGCCGTCATCAGGGGATCAACGCCACATTTTGATTATGTTGCTGCGGAAGTATCCAAAGGCGTTGCCCACGTTGGCCTTGAAACAGGCGTGCCGGTGATCTTTGGAGTTTTAACAACCGATAACCTTGAACAAGCCATTGAACGCGCCGGAACAAAAAGCGGCAATAAAGGATTTGATGCAGCGGTTGCGGCGATTGAGATGGCTAATTTGATGAAGGAACTATAGGAGTGACGGGTGACGCGTGACGGGTGACAGGTGACGGGTGACGGGTGACGCGTGACGCGTGACGCGTGACGGGTGACGCGTGACGGGTAGTTGAGGGTTACTTTTTGGTTATTACGAATACTGTTCTGCGGTTTTTGGCCCTGCCCTCTTCTGTGTCATTGGTTGCGACCGGCATCGATTTTCCATACCCTTTGTAGGTCAGGCGGGGTTCAGGTATTCCCTGGTCAATCAGGTACTTATAAACAGACTGTGCCCTGTTTTCTGACAGCTTCAAATTACTTGCATCGTTCCCGATGTTATCTGTATGCCCCTGTACCTGAATACTAATGGTTCCATTTTCGGTAAGGAAGTCAAGCAACTGATCAAGCACCACTTTTGATTCCGGGGTTAAATCAAAGGAGTTGAATTGAAAATAGATATCGTTGATACGGTACGATTTGTTCAGTTCAATGGGTTTCATCTCCACATCAACTTTTGCCAGGGTCTTAAATGCACTGTCCACCTTCGAGATATACTTGGATTCATAGACGTGGTCGGCCTTTTTAACTGTCATGATATAATCGCTGCTGAACGGGGCCACTGCCACATAGTTTCCTGTAAGCGTATCCATCGGGATCTCTGAAACGCTCTTGGTTTCGAGGTTCTTGAGTTCAATCCTTGCTTTCAGTGGCTCTGCAGACGATTCAGATTTAACATTTCCTTTGATGAAGAGGACCCGCTCCGGGCGGGCTGCATCGTAAAGATCAAATGAGTAGAGATCCCATCCCCCTCTGCCATTGTACTTGTTCGAGGCAAAAAAGCCCTGGGTGCCGTCTGTGCTCACAAAAAAGCCTACCTCATCTTCCGGGGAATTTATCGGATAACCGATGTTCTTAGGTTTTGACCATCCCTGTTCCTCAAGTTTTACATAAAAAATATCGTATCCTCCTAACCCGGGTAAACCGTCGGACGAGAAATAGAGCGTCTTGCCGTCAGGGTGAATAAACGGCGACTTTTCATTGCCCTTTGAATTTATGGTCGCGCCAAGGTTAACGGGCGTTTCCCAAATGCCCGACTGATTTTTCACTGCCTTGTAAATATCATACCCCCCGAATCCGCCAGTGCGGTCGCTGACAAAATACAGCGTGTGGCCATCGGCTGAAACGGAGGGTTGTGATTCCCACGAGCCCGCCATGTTCACCTTGTCGCTGAGGCTTTTTATCGGATTCCACTCACCACCCACATTTTCAACCATATAAATGTCGCAGTTAAGGTATTTCTTTACGTTATCAAATTTGCACACCGTATAATACAACGTATTGTTATCTGCAGTTAATGTAGCGCCCCCTTCATTATCATTGATATTAAAGGGTGCCGGCATCTCCTCACCTGCATCAAACTGACCGTCGCTCTGCCTCACACTGAAAATGAATTTCTCCCTTGTTCTTGCCTCCTGAACAAGGCTGTTTTTGCTTGGGTCAATTTTAACTTCACGTGTAAACAGGGCCAGTTGGTTATCAGGTGAAAGTATAGGCAGGTATTCATTCGCTGCAGTAGAGATCCCAGCCACAACGTTCGGATCAAATGGAACTGGTTTTTTCACCATTTCAACATAAAAATCGGCATATTTCAACAACGCTGCGGCACGGTTATAGTCTTCATCTTTTTTTATTTTATCAACATCCTTCAGAAACTCCTTCAGATTTACGGCGGCGAGTTCAAAATTTTCCTGGCCATAGTATATTTCCCCCAGGTAATAATATACATAAACGTCATAAGCAGGGCACAATTCAACAACTTTCCGGAAGTTCTTTTCTGCTTCTTTGAAATTGTAGTCCTGCTTTTTAAAATTGACAAGCCCAAGCACAAAATAGGCATCCACACAGGCCTCCTCCGATTTAATCACGTTGCGCATCTGCTGGCCGGCAAGGTTATAGCTTCCCTTCCTTAGATAATCAATACCCTCCTGGTACATTTTTTCGGTTTTCTTATCCAGCCTTATTTTACAGGAATCAGATCCTGACAGCAAGAACTCAGGATTTGGACTTGAATTGATGATATCAAACAATGATGCCCTTGAAACAACCGGGAGCAAATAAATCATTGCAAATAAAAATACAGCGGGAACCAGCCTGCGTACTGGGCACATCATGGGGATAATTTTGTCAAAGATATGATGAAAAGTGATAATTTTACAATTCTTTGTGACGGGTGACGGGTGACGGGTGACGGGTGACGGGTGACGGGTGACGAGTGACGGGTGACGGGCAACCGGATAAAGAGACTGAGGTAATTCAATGGGCAAAAGAAATTAAAGGGATTACATTATGATAAAGTTTAAATCATTGTTGATTGTGGGGATCATATTTTGTGTGATTGCCAGCAATGCACAAACGGTGATTCCAAATGCCAGTTTTGAGAACTGGACAAGTTTTGGAAGTTACTCTGATCCGACGGGCTGGGATACACCAAATGAAGAGTTGATGATGATCCCTTTCCTGGGCATCACCGTGGTTTCAAAAAGCACCGACCACCATGGCACAGGCAGTTTTTCAGCAAAACTTGAAACGAAACATTATACCTTGCCCCCGTTGGACATTCCAGGTTTTATGACCTGCGGGAAACTGACCATCAACCTGACAACGGGAACCTTTGTTTTATCAGGAGGAGTACCCGTTGTGGATATTCCGACCCACCTTAAAGGCTTCTACAAATACAGTCCGAAAGGTGGCGACAGTTGCGTGATTGGCATAGGGCTTACCAAAACCACCGGCGCCACCGTTGATACCATCGGATTTGGCAGCTTTTCCACAAAAGATACCGTACCGGACTGGACACCTTTCTCTGCATGGATTGACTATATCAGTACAGAGATACCAGACACGATGAACATCATCGCCATGTCGACTGCACAGGAGACAATGACCATCGGAACTGTTTTGTACGTTGATGAACTCTTCCTTGATTATACAGTCAACACCAACGACAAAAATCACAACGCCGGGATCAATGTATACAATGACCTGGAAACCAAGCGACTTATGATGTTTCTTGACTTTAAATTCCCTGAACAGACAACCATATCCCTTTTCAACATGAATGGGTTGACCGTTTATAAAAATGATGCCGGCAAACTGTTGAATGAAAGAAAAATAATTCGCTACGAGGACCTGAAAACCGGCGTGTACATGCTCAGGATAACACATGACAACAAAACATTTACAAGGAAATTTTTCCTGAACAATTAAGAGCCTGTTTAAATTTCTTAATTGGTTGAATTTCTAATTTTGAACCTGTGCCATAGGCACAATATATGGGTAGAAGTTGATTGTTTACACAACTATTTCGTCCTGTACGGGACGAAATAATGCAGTTATGCTCGTTTTTCTACCCCTATAAAATCCCTAAAAGGATTTAAAAACAGTGTTAAACAGACTCTGAAAATTCCTTCGTATAAAAAATAAGTGATGAATACCACATCTGTTAAAACCGGGTTAATTCAAATGACCTGCAGTCCTGTTAAGCAGGAAAACATTGATAAAGCAGTCGCAAAAATCAGGGAAGCTGCAGCGAAGGGAGCCCAGATCATCTGTTTGCAGGAACTGTTTACTTCTGAATATTTCTGCTGGGAGGAAAACCACGATTTTTTCAGCCTGGCTGAGCCAATTCCCGGGCCTGCCACCTCATTATTCTCTGAATTGGCTTCCGAACTTGAAGTGGTGCTGGTTGCATCCCTTTTCGAATCCAGGGCACCGGGCCTGTATCACAATACAGTTGCTGTAATTGATGCCGACGGAAAATACCTGGGAAAATACCGTAAACATCATATCCCGGATGATCCGGGATACTATGAGAAATTTTATTTTACACCGGGTGACAATGGTTACCAGGTGTTTAACACCAGGTATGCCCGGATCGGCACCCTTATTTGCTGGGATCAATGGTATCCTGAAGCAGCGCGAATCACCAGCCTCCTGGGGGCGGAGATCATTTTTTACCCAACCGCCATCGGATGGGCTGCCAGCCAGGATGAGACCCTGAACAGGCAACAATACGATGCATGGCAAACTATCCAGCGCAGTCACGCCATCGCCAACGGTGTTTACGTTGTTTCGGTCAACCGTACAGGGATCGAACACGGGATGACTTTCTGGGGAGGCTCATTCATTGCCGACCCTTTTGGCAACGTGCTTTTCCAGGCATCTCATGACCGTGAAGAGATCCATATCCATGATCTGAATATGGATAAAATGGATGAAACAAGGGTTCACTGGCCGTTCCTGAGAGACAGGAGAATTGACAGCTATGAACCGATACTGGAGAGGTATATTGACCGGTAGGGGGATATGACGAATGACGAATGACGAACGACGAATGACGAATGACAAATTACAAATGATGGAAGAATTTAAACGCACGCCGAAGGAACTCGGGTACCGGTTTCCGGCAGAATGGGCTGAACATGCGGCAACCTGGCTCAGTTATCCGCATGAAGATTCTTATTCCTGGCCGGGAACTCTTGACCGGATTTTCCCGTCCTACAACAACTTCATCAGGGAGTTGTCAAAAAATGAGCAGGTTTGTATCAATGTGCGCAATGAAGACCTGCGTGACCGTGTGATTCGTGACCTCACCAAAACAGGTGTGGATATGACTAAAATCACCCTGCTACTGCATCCCACCAACGATGCATGGTGCAGGGATCATGGACCAGCATTCCTCCTGAACCCTGAAGCAAAAGACCCGAAAGTTATTGTCAGCTGGAAATACAATGCCTGGGGAAATAAATATGACTACGACCTTGATGAAGAAATCCCCGGACTCATCGGAAAGTATCTCCAGATCCCTGTCTTTTACCCCGGAATTGTTATGGAAGGCGGAGCAGTTGACTTTAACGGAAATGGTACCCTCCTCACAACAAATCAGTGCCTCCTCCATGAGAACCGGAACCCGGGACTTTTCCAGCACGAAATTGAGGAATATCTGCAGAGCTTCTATGGAGTTGAGCAGGTTCTCTGGCTTGACGAAGGGATTGATGGCGACGACACCAACGGCCATATTGACGATATTACCCGTTTCTTCAGGGAGGATGCGGTGGTAACCATGGTTGAACCGAGAAGATCTGACGGAAATCATAAAATTCTGGAAGAGAACCTGCGTCAGCTTAAATCATTCCGCTTGCTGAACGGAAAACAACTGGACATTGCCGAAATATGTATGCCAAAACCAGTTATTTACGACAGACAGCGATTGCCTGCCTCCTATGCCAATTTTTATATCGGGAATAAATCCGTGATTGTCCCTAATTTTCAATGCAAAGAAGATGACATGGCCATGCGGGTGCTTGAGACATGTTTTCCCGGCAGGTCCATCATAGGGATTGATTCCGTGGAAATCATCTGGGGGCTGGGATCATTTCATTGTTTGTCGCAGCAGGAACCGAAGGGGTGACGCGTGACGGGTGACGGGTGACGGGTGACGGGTGACGCGTGACAGGTGACGGGTGACAGGTGAACGATAGTAATCAATGGTTCACCAGTTCACCAGTTCAACAGTTCACCAGTTCATTTGTTCACCTATAACTGTTCCTGATCAGATGGTCCGCTATAACCAGCGCTGCCATGGCCTCAACGATCGGCAAGGCCCGGGGAACAACACAAACATCGTGGCGCCCTTTCCCTTTAAGAGTAACCGGTTCACCGGCAGAGTTTACCGTTGACTGGTCTCTCATCAAAGTTGCCACAGGTTTAAAGGCGACCCTGAAACAGATATCCTCCCCGTTGGAGATACCGCCCTGTATACCCCCGGAATGATTCGTAAGTGTGTGTATTTCACCGTCCCGGTTAATGAAGATGTCGTTATGCTCGGATCCCCGCATGGCAGCACTCGCAAACCCATCGCCATACTCAAACCCCTTCACACTGTTGATGCTCATCATGGCTTTGGCCAGGTCGGCCTGAAGTTTATCAAAAACCGGCTCGCCCAAACCAGCCGGTACTCCATGGATCGTGCAGGTTATTATCCCACCCGTGGTATCTCCATCGGATTTGATCATTTCAAGATATGCAATGATTTCAGGATCGGTTATTTGGGAAACAGGCATGGGAACGTTGATCTCCCCAATCCGGCTGATGCCGGATACAATATGAATATTCTTTGTCCTGAGAAGAATTTTGGCCAAGGCTCCTGCAGCCACACGCACGAGGGTCTCTCTTGCAGATGTACGTCCCCCGCCGCGAGGGTCATGGATGCCAAATTTCTGTTGCCAGGTAAAATCTGCATGCGACGGACGAAATGCCCCTTTCAGGTGGTCGTAATCAGCAGGGTCGTGATCATGGTTATAGACAATGAATGCAATGGGAGCGCCTGTAGAACGTCCTTCGTATATTCCCGATAGGATCTGAAACTTATCTTCTTCGTTACGAGGAGATGCAAAAAAATCACGCGAAGGACGTCTGCGATCAAGTTCGCCCTGGATGAATGACAGGTCTACTTCAACATTGGACGGAAACCCATCCAAAACACCGCCTAAAGCAACCCCATGAGACTCCCCAAAAGTTGTCAGGACCAGTACTTTACCAAATGAATTCCCGGCCATTCGTCATTCGTCATTCAACATTCATCATTTGTATTTTCTCAGCCACCCTGCTGTTTGAGGATCTTCATCTTTGCCTCCAGAACCTTCAGTTCGCTCTTGGCTTTGTTGATCTTGCTCTCAAACTCCTCTTTCACCACCGATGCGCTTTTTGACTTTGCAAAAAAGCCGATGTTGTTTTCCCAGAGTGTGATCTCCTCTTTCATCTTGGTAATCTTTGTAGCAAGGGATTCTCTTTCCTTGCCGATCACCCTGCGTGCATTGGGATCATTCTTCAGGTGGTCGAATTTGGCCTGGAAACTGACAGTGCTCATTTCCACCTCGCTGATCTTCAGTTTGTCAAGATGTTCATTGACCAATGCCCTGAATTCGTTGTGAAGTTTGTCTTTTTCCTTAATGGGCACATGTCCGATCTCGGTCCACTCACGCTGAAAGTTCTTGAGTGCCTCAAGGTTAGCGCTTTTATCATCTCCGAACTGATGCTCCTTCAGGCGGGTCATCACACTTAATTTTTTGTTCAGGTTTTCACCTTCACTTGCCTGGATATTGGAGAAATAAGCCTGTTTTGTATTGAAGAATTCATCACAGGCTGTGCGGAACCGTTTCCATATCTTATCGGAATTTTTCTTTGGAACCGGGCCAACCTTACGCCACTCTCCCTGTAATCGGATGAGCTCGTTGGTGGTATTTTTCCAGTCGGTGCTTGTTTTTAATGACTCTGCCTGCATTGCCAACTCAACCTTCAGGTTGTAATTGTGCATCTGCTGCTCTTTGAGTTTGTCAAAATACTCTTTCTTGATGGCGAAAAAGGCATCAAGACTGGTTTTAAAACGGGTCCAGGTTTCAACATTGACTTTCTGGGGAACCGGACCGATATTTTTCCAGATTTTCAGCAGGTCGTTAATCTTATTTGTATTCTCCTGCCAGTCCTTTATGGATTCGTTAGACAGGCCTGCAACCAACTCACACTGTTCACACAAGGCCAGTTTGGTTTCCAGGTTTTTATTCTGATCATCTTCAATGAGAGTATAGTGTTCGCGACGGCGTTCGTTGATCTTATCCGTGGCGTTTTTAAAACGCTCCCAGATTTCTTCCTTCTTATCGGCAGGAACAGGTCCGAGGTCTTTCCACTCTTCATGGTACTTCTGAAGCTTCTTGAAAGATTTGATCACAGAGGTTTCAAGGAGTAGTTCTTCAGTCTTTTCACACAGGGCAATTTTTGCCTCCATGTTTTTCCTGAGGTCAAGGTCTTTCAGTTCCTTGTTGAGTTTTACCTTCTCAAAGAACTTCTCAACGAGGAAATGATAATTCTGCCACAGGTTGTTGATCTCGGTGCGGGGCACCATCCCGATCTCTTTCCAGCGCTCCTGCAGCACTTTGAATTCGTCATATGTCTTTTTCAGGGTCTCTTCAGAACTGATGAGAACCCTTAATCCGTCAAGAATCTGGAATTTCTTTTTAAGATTATCCTGCTTGATTTTTTCCTGTTCTTCTGAATGCCGGATCTTGTTTGTCCGGTAAATGGCAAACAGTTCATTGAATTTGATATCCAATTCATCCTGTTCGGGTGCAATTTCTTCCTTGGCAACACCGTCTTCACTTACCTGCTCGTATTTAAGGATACTTTCATCCTTCTTCTTTTTAAGGAAAGCGAACTTGATGAGGGCGATTTTTGTTTTTACCGCATTGAAATCCGATTCCGCTACGCTTTTCTCAAGCATGTCCACCAGTTCTGCACGTGACATGCCTTCATAGTTGATATCTGATTCCATCAGTACATGGGCCACATTGGCTTCGGTTACTTCATCAAGATGTTCGTCAAGATGATCTTCATGCAGTTCCGCCATCAGAACTTCCGAATGCTCTTCCATGTGTTCCGGGGCTGACTCGTTTAACGGCTCCTCAGAATGTTCCGTCACAGGTGCGGCAATTTCTTCACTGATAACGGTCTCAGATGGCTCTTCAACAGGTGTTTCAAAGGTCTCTACCTGTGTATCCATCACAGGTTCTTCAACAGCTTCAGCCTCAGCGGGCTCAGGTATTTCAGCAACGGTCTCCTCATTGGAGGGAACGGCTGTTTCCTCCATTTGGCTTGCAACCGGTTCAATGTCAGCGGAAACATCCGGTATTTGCGTAACTTCAGCAGTCTGATCCGGGTCAGTTTGGGTTGCATTCTCTACGGTATCCGCTGTAGTGTCTACAGTGGCAGCAATCTCCTCCTGTGCGGATGCATTTTCCGCTTCAGGATTCTGTGGGGTGTTTTTAGGATTTTTCATTCGTGGTTAATGATCAATTTATTTTTAAAATCATGGTGGTCCGACAAAGGCCGGTTAAGAATCATAACTTTCGCAAAAATACAAATTATTTCCAATTACTTGTGAAATATGGAGATGGAAATAAGGACAGGCGAAATCCCCTTTACCAGGGCATTGCCCGTTTGTTGAACAGTATATATCCAAAATTAAAATTGATGGTAAAAAGGTCAGGCATCTTGTCGTAATAATTAACGCTGAGGCTGACCGGCCCTAATGGACTGCTGTAAACAACGGCTGTGGAGGCCATGTACGACCTGTCCTGGAATTTGGGACCGTAATAGGCAGTAAAATCATCGGAATTCTCCCGAATCTCCTGGTAGGGCTGAAAAACATACCCTTCAAGCCGGTATTCCACTTTTTTGTAAAGTTTCACCACCAGTTTCAGGCCGGCTGCAGCATAATTGTTTGCCCGGAACGGTGGCAGAAAATACGCCTGTGATTCAGGAACCGGCTGAAAAGCAGGTGCATATAACAGGCTTGAAGTATAATTGGAGAACAAAGGCTGATTTGAAAGCACGCCCTCTGCATAAAATCCGAATTTAAACGGGCCAAGCGACTCAAAATAGTTATCATACATCAGGTGCAGCATGAACCAGTCGTGATAACCACTGACAATATTCTTATTGACTGCCGTGGACCCCGGTTCCATCTCCTCCTTGCCATTAATGTGGGAAACAGATAAATTCAGCCTGATTCCCGAGCTGGGGTA
This sequence comes from uncultured Bacteroidales bacterium, assembly GCA_903959905.1. GTDB lineage: Bacteria > Bacteroidota > Bacteroidia > Bacteroidales > FEN-979 > CAIVAT01. The sequence goes on along the minus strand of CAJBYO010000072.1, from coordinate 3,052 downwards.
CTGTTTGCGATTCATGCTGTTCATTTCAAAACTCATGGTCTGGGACAAGAAATTAAACGAGGTCTGGTCGGCGGTGTCAGTCCTGGTAAATACATTATCCTGGTAATAACGGTCTTTTGTGAAAGCATATACCGCACCCAGCGTTAGTTTTCCTGTGTTTGTTATTGGAATTCCCATCTTAAGCGCTCCGAAATACTCACTTTCAATAATGTAATTCGGAATTTTATCATCAAAGAAGAAGCTGGCACTTTTAAAATAGTTAAAATGATTAAAGGTATAATCCGCCTCAATGAACCATGGGATTTTGGAATTAAAGTCAATCCGGCCCCCAACCTTTGCTGAACTGTAAACCTTCCCAAAATAGCCATTGGTCATAAACCGCAGTGCTTTGGACCACAAATACTTGTATTGAAGTTCAAGAAATGCTTCGCTGTTGTTTCCAAGTGAAAAGTTACCGCCAAACTGTGCGCCGAATTTATTGGATTTCACCACATCAAGGTATAGGTCATAATAGCCGGTCCGGGGATTGTACCTGGCAACCGGGAAAATGCTTTTAATAAATCCCTCGTCAATGAAACGGAAATATTCGTGCCGGAGTTCTTCAATGGAGATCGTTTTTTTGCCATGTTTCAGAATTTGCCGAAGGTACCCTGATTGTGCCTTATTCAGACCATTAATATGAATGGAATCAAATCGGAGCAACGGTTTCCTCCCGTTAAATTCAGCGCGGCGCTTGCTCAGGGATTCGACACTCACACTGTCTTTAACCAGTTTTCTGATCTCCGGAATTTTACGCAATGTTGCTGCATAGCCGCTATCGGCCAGAACTGCAGTTTTAGAAAAATCAAGCAGATTTATGGCAGGGATATTGGGCACGATCATGATGGAATTTTCATACACAATTGTATCGCTTTGGCGTTCCATCAGCATGGTCAGCAACTGAGATAAGATATCATCCCGGTCGGGCTTTTTATACCGAAGCGCAACCCGGCTCCCGATGATGACCTCGGGATTGAAATCATGCATGGCGACATCACACGGGAAATTGTTGTACATCCCTCCGTCATACACCAGCTTATTGTTAATAACCACAGGAGAATAAATAAGCGGCAGGCTCATTGAACCGCGCACTGCCGTACTCAGATCGCCCGACCTGAGCACCATTTGTGCTGTGGTATCAATATCTGCAACCACACACCGGTAAGGGACAAACAGTTTGCTGAAATCTGACCCAGAAACCGCATTTGCCTGCGACAACAGCTGCATGATCTGGAAGTCAATGTCATAGGTTTTAATAAGCTGGGATGGCAGGATGGCGGATAACTTTTTTGTAAAATCAAAACTCGTTGTGATCCAGGAGGCATTCGGATCTTCCTTGTGATAATAATAGACCGATTTTTCGTCCATTGTACCCGACGCCCAGCGCTGGAATTCAGTTGAGTTCATCAGTTTCTCAATCTCATCAGGGGTGTAACCCGCCGCATACAAGGCACCCACAACCGCACCAATCGAGGTGCCCACGAGATAAGTAACAGGCACCTGGTTTTCTTCAAGGGCCCGCAACACACCGATATGCGCCCCTCCTTTGGCAGCGCCGCCGCTTAATACGACGGCCACACGCTGCGCAGATGCAGAATGAAAAGTGAAAAGTAAAAAATGAAAAACGAAGAGTAAAAACAGTACCCGATTCCGGATTTCAGACATCATTGATTTGTCAGTGTTTTGCCAAAATTATTCAAGCATCTTCATCCTTGCGCTCAATGATCCAACTGCAGGTTCACCAGTAAAATTAATTAATCCCTGCAAGTGCCTGGTCCAGGTCGGCAATGATGTCCTCAACCTCTTCAATACCTACCGATAACCGCACCAGCTCGTCGCTGATACCACCCTCTTTTTTGGCGGCGGCCGACAGTTTACTGTGTGTCATGGACGCAGGATGCTGAATGAGCGTTTCAATCCCTCCCAGTGAAACAGCAAGAACACAAAGCTGAACACTGTCCATCAGTTTTTTCCCGGCTTCCAGTCCGCCTTTAAGTCCAAAACTCATCATGGCACCAGGGCCACGCATCAGTTTTTTCCCAAGTTCAAACTGGGGATGTGATTCCAGACCCGGGTAAATAATCCAGGCAATCTTCGGATGTGATTCAAGGTAACGGGCCACTTTCATTGAATTTTCCTGTGCCCGGTCAATGCGGATGGCCATGGTTTTCAAACCGCGGCGGGTAAGGAATGCCTGGTGCGGATCCATGTTGCAACCCATGGTAACCATCATGGGTCTTACTTTTTTATAATCGGCTTCCGTTTTGGTAACAATCATTCCTCCTACAATATCAGCATGGCCATTGAGGAATTTTGTAAGCGAATGCAATACGACGTCAGCACCCATGTCAAGCGGGTTCTGCAGGTATGGGCTGCAAAAGGTATTATCAACGCAAACAGGGATGTTGTGTGCATGGGCAAGTTCACAAATGGCAGGAATATCAGAGATCCCGATGGTGGGGTTTGCCGGAGTTTCCAGGTAAATCAGGGCAGTATTCGGCCGGATGGCGGCCTTGACCTGCTCAATGTCAGTGGTGTCGACATAGGTTGATTCAACGCCGAACCTGGAAAAAGTACCTTCAATGATCCCCCGGGCCGGACCGTAAACTGCGTTGTGGCTCAGGATATGCTTCCCCGCACCGAGATAGGCCATGTAAACTGAGGTAACCGCACCCATGCCGGAGGAGCAGCCAATGCCGTCAAAACCATGTTCAAGGAGTGCCACTGTCTTTTCAAGGTCGCGGATGGTCGGGTTCCCGATCCGGGTATAAATATAGCCATCACTTTCACCCGCAAAGCAGGCTGCGCCGTGGTCGGCATTCTGAAAAGCAAATGTGGAGGTCTGGTAAATAGGAGTAATTACGCTGCCCAGTGGATCTTTCTGGCCGGCGCCATGTACGAGCGTTGAGTTAAAGCCGGTTGGTTTGTGTTTCATTAATTTATGGTTTTATGGTTTTTCGTTTACCGTAGAGACGCACTGCAGTGCGTCTTTACATCGGCGACAGACGCACCG
>CAJBYO010000071.1 GCA_903959905.1 uncultured Bacteroidales bacterium | reverse complement strand
TCCATTGACATTCTCGACTGGGGCATTTTCGATACTGCCGGCAATACCTTCGCCAACGTATCTTCCAAACAGGCTTCAAATAAAGAGCGTATCGGCATCATGGCTGAAGCCAATCAACGGGATGGAGAATCCGAGTTGAAAGCCCTGCAGCAGTATCTTGATGAAACCGCCAGTGAAGATGCTTACCCGGCCTATTTTCATTCGACCCGGTATGCCGGAAAAGTGATTGCAGAAACCCGCAACGAATTCATAAATAAATCAGATAACTCATTCTTCCTCGCATGAAATCACTTGATTTTATCCTCCAGGATGTCTTTGACATCATCAAAATTATCGCAATTCCGGTCATCGGGTTTTTCCTATACCAGTTTTATATGAGTGTGATTGGCCTGAAAAAATCTGTCGATAAACTCATCGTCCAGATGCAATGCAGGGAAACCTACTGCACCGAAAAGCATAAAGAAATTGGTGAACACCTGTGTCGCCATGATACCGGGATTGATGAAATAAAAGTTACCCTGGGAGATCATGGTGAGAGAATCTCCAAAGTTGAAGGTCAATTATCAAAATAAAGAAATATGAAAGAGAGAGTTTTTAAGAATTGGAAAACCACTGTTACAGGCATCCTAATGCTGGCTGGTGGATTAGCATTAGTCGGAATCGGCAAGGCAACATTGAGTGAATACGTAGTATTTACCCCGGTTTGCCTTGCCCTGATCTTTGTCAAAGACCCATCATTTAAAAAGTAGTATGGCAAAGCTCGAATTATTTGCCCCGAAGATTCTTCGATTCGAAGGCGGGTTTGTCAATGATCCCAAAGACAAAGGAGGAGCCACAAACATGGGAGTTACCCTGGCCACATGGCGGATGGTAGGTTATGATAACGACGGTGATGGTGACATTGACGCTGAAGATATCAAACTCCTTTCCAAAGCAGATGCGGTCAAAGTCCTGAGATTGAATTACTGGAACCGGTGGAAAGGTGACCAAATTACCAACCAGAGTATTGCGGAAATTCTGGTTGACTGGGTCTGGGGAAGTGGAAAATGGGGCATTGTCATTCCGCAGCGGTTGCTGAAGGTTCCAGATGATGGTATCGTAGGAACCGCTACTTCGTTTGCCGTCAACAACGTCAACCAGCGTGGACTTCATGCTGCTATTTTCCAGGCAAGAAAGGCTTTTATAGAAGAACTGGTAAAGAACCATCCGGACCAGCTCAAATTCTTCAACGGATGGATGAACCGATTGAACAATTTTAAATTCATAGCATGATGAAACCGGGTTTTCTGATCCTGCTTCTGGCCACCTTGATGTCCGGCTGTATTACTGAAAAAAGATGTTCTGAAAGATATCCGCCTGCAGAAAGATCGACTGTCTTCATTCAGCACGATACTGTTACATCCGTGAAAGATTCCCTGATCCCACTTCCGGCTGACAGCGGCCTGATCAAAGCGCTGTTGGAATGCCAGGACGGGAAAGTGGTTGTGAAAGAGATTCTATCTGTAAAACCGGGAAAGCACGTCATTCCTTTCTTTTCAGTTCAGAATAATGTTCTGACCCCCGGCGCAAAAATCGACAGCAGCTCGATCTACTTGTCCTGGAAAGAAACGCACATCCGGGAGTCCAGGATTGAATCAAAGGCAATTGAAAAGCCGGTGTATAAAGTCACCGGTTTTAAGAACTTCCTGATTTGGTCCGGAGGGATTGCCTGGGCGATCATTGTCGTTCTGGTTGCAATTAAACTGATCCGTTTCTATTTCAAAAGGAAATTGCTGCCATGAACCATGTTGAAATAGATGGTAAAACATATTTCATACCGTCCGACTGGAATGAGCTGACCAGAAAACAGGTTTTGTTTGTCAGCCGCCTGTTTCAGGGACAACTTACCATGATGGATTTTAAGCTCAGAGTGCTTTTAAAATTCCTTTCTCTCAACCAGAAGGTAATCAAACGAATCCATCATGATGACGCATATTTCCTTTGTGAAAGTTTCGATTTCCTATTCAAAGAGGTCTCCCTGACCAAAAATCTTCTCCCTGTCTTACGAACCGGCAGAAGAAAATACTTTGGTCCTGCGGATGCCATGATGAACTGCACCTTTGGGGAATTCACAATGGCCAATTCCCTGCTTGATTCCTTTTCAAAAACCAGGGAGCAAAAGTATCTCGATGAAATGGTGGCTGTTTTTTACCGGCCAAGGAAATGGTTTTGGTTCATCCGGAAAGCCTATTCCGACAATCAGGACCCCCGGAAAAAGTTTGTCAACCGATCGTTGAAACGCCGGTGCCAAAGAATTGCCACACTGGATTATGAAGTCAAGTATTCCATTTTCCTGTTCTTTTCTGGTGTGTTGAATTCGTTGCCATTGTTATACCCTTATGTATATGAGCAGCAAGGTGGCACCGGAAGTGAAGATAATGGGTGGGCTTCGCTGATCATTTCCCTTGCCGATGGCAAGACTGATGATAAAAGTCTCGAAACGGTAATGAATTCAAATCTTTACAACGTGTTCATCGGGTTAAACAAGAAAGCAAAAGAATATCACGAGTATATGCATAAGATCGATTCCTATGACAGACATTAGCAGCTATGTTGAGTACTTCCGCACCCTTGCCAGGGAGCACAAGGAAATCAATGATTTCTACATGATGGACATCAACGAGCCGTTGGCAGCCCTGCGGTCAAATATCAAATATCCAGCACTAATACTGACAAGCCTTTCCGGAAATTTTGAAGATTCAAACCTGGATAACATCCTCGATTCGATCAATGCAGGGTTCCTGATCGTTGGCCACCTCGATCAGGTTGATGATTTTTCCGGTGAATTATTGCTTCTTGGAAGAATGAAACAGATTGGGACAGATATCATTGCCAGGATGCTGCATGACCACATGAAATGCGAACTACTTACCATGAAAGCCATTCCAGGGTTTAATATCAATTCGGTGAGTTACGAGATGCTGGGGCCGGTATTTGACAATGATTTTGGGGTGCTGTTTTCGTTCAAGATACTGGATATTCTGGATCTGGAATATTGCCCAACCACGTGGTTATCTGCATAGGTAAGAAAAAAGGTAAAGTCTTATATTTGATAATCATTCCGACTATTTTTTAATCCATTTTCCCTCATCCATCGTTTGAGCTCCCACGTTTACCTTATATATGTAGATGCCTGATTTGAAGGGCTGCACCGGTAATGTGGTCCGTCCTGGCGCTACTATTTGTTCCAGGATAACACGGCCTGTAAGATCATACAGGGTAAAGGTGGCATTTCGTAATTGTGTTTCGAGGAAAAGGATATCGTTTCCCGGGTTCGGATACACAACCACATCATGAGCCAAAGGCGATCCGTTATGATCAGCAGCCATCGCATATCCATCTTTGTTTACCTTGATCAGGGAAAGATACCGGATATAATCTGAAGTATGATGATAGTCCCAGAAAGTACCATACATCAGGAACCCCTGATCCCGGGTCGGCAGCACTCCATATAAAGTGTAATATCCGTCACCACCGTAAAACTTTTGCCAGTTCAATCCCAGCGTCGTATCAATGTTGTGCAACGAATACCATGAATCCTGCGAAGCGAAAATACTTGGAAAATAAAAATTCGTAGTACCAACCACGGCGATGGAATTTGCGGAAGGTGCGGCGATGTTTTTAATTAAACCGGGACAATCTACTGTATCTTTTTTACCAAGCGCGGCAAAGTGTATGAAGTTTAACGTTGTGTCATACAGGGCCGTACCTATATCCCGTTCGTGCCAATCGGGCGGGTGTTCGTATTCGCCCGTTACCAGAATATGCTTCGGATCCGTGTATGCTACTGAACCCAGATTCGTCACATCATGCGATATGTTCACCATTTTACGAATATTCAGGGAACTGTCAATGCTGAGAAGATTCCCAGGTTTTCCGACAGGATTAACACCTAAGACCACGGCATAGTACCCTTTGTGATCATTGCGTTCGATCAAATCAAGGCCATAGCCCCAGCGATCCATGAAAATCTTATATTGCAAGCTATCCAGGTTTGTGGATTGCCGGTAAATAAAGAAATGGGGGGTTCTCCATAACGTCGTATCTCTCACCGTCCCGTAACAAATGATATCCTGTTGGCTGCCGGCTATGACGATGCTTCTCAACAGGTTATTTCCTGCCAGCAGAAATGTTTTTTCCCTGAGGACATTGAAAGATGTGTCGGTGATGCAAATCCATAACTTGTCAATCACAGGATCGCTGATGACTCCGCTGAACACAATTTCATTTTCGCTGATTTGGCTAACAGAACCCAGAGACGAGGAGATCCCTTCATAACAGAAGTTTTTTTGCAAGGTGATTTCACCCGTCGCGCTGACCTTGCTAGCCCTGGAGGAAAACATATCGGAGGACAAATAATATGAATCAATCAGTATGAAACTGCCGGAAGGCAGCTCCAGGGCGCTCATGACCTGGTGGTCATAAACAGTGTCCTTAATCACGACATTAAAGGTAGACTGCGCATGAATTTCCATCACGCTGAAAATTAACAGGCACAGGGTTGGGATCAGGATTCGGAGGCTTGGTTTCATGAGAAGGGAGAGTTGGTTCAGTTTTGTTAAAGATACTATATTTTGCATAATGACTTACGAATTTGTCCGATGTCGAATTTTCTGAACTAATCCCGTAAACATCTCACCGAAAACCCATTCCCCCTCGCCGCTTCATACCGTGAAACACTCATATTGTGCTCATTCAACCCTCTTGCCACTGCCCGGTCAGCGCCTGAAGAGGTAGAGGTCCAATACATCGTCCCGGCAGCCAACCCGGTGGTGAAAGCCCAGGTGTTGTTCATGTATAGAAATCCCATTTGATGCGATTGAAAACCATTGGGCAACAGGTCGTCTTTAATGGCCCCACCTGCCAGGCCAGGACCATTGTAAAATGAAAGCAGTTGATCCCACTCAGATGAAGTAGGTACGTGCCAGCCAGGAGGGCAAATGCCTTGGGAGGCTGAAACGGGGTCGTATCGCATGAGTTCGTCCCATTGGTAGAATGACGAATGACTATTTACAAGTGACAAGTATCGTTCTGAGATACAGTTGTCGGTTTGTTGGGTAAAATCGCCAATCGTAACACCAAAATCTAAATTCGTCTGCACCCAGCATTGGGCACCAATCTGAACGGTTGGATAAATCTTATTATCACGGATATCGGTGAAATTGTTACCACAGGTGAATGACGGGTTTGGCTGAACCAATATCGTTTTTGACATATTTGCACTGCATGATAACACATTGGTGTAAGTGTAAAGAATGGTCTTCAAACCTGTTCCCGCCGCCGATGGGGTAAACACACCGGTTACAGGATTTACTCCGGGACCGGAGAAAGTTCCACCCAGCGGGATTCCTCCTTTCAGCTTGTATGGTTTAGCACTGATCGTGGTAACAGTGTCAAAACAGGTGATGAAGCTGACATTCGGAGCCAATGAGCCGATCATGATGATCTTTCCTGAGCTTGCTGGATTGGATGTAACACAATTCAAATTTGAGGTCATGACACATCGGACACTATCATTGTTGGCTGGATTATACGCAAATATGGGGGAGTTTGTCCCGGCATTGGATCCGTTGACGATCCACTGATATGTGGGCGAAGTCCCGCCATTGCCAGGTGTCGCGGTAAATGTCACAACTGTTCCCGGACAGAATGGATTTGATGAAGCCACAATTGTGATCCCGGCCGGCATGGTTGCATTGACCAACATGGTTATAGGGTTTGATTGTGCCGGGTTTCCGGAAGTGCATGTTTCCGATGAAACAAGTGAACAAGTTACCAAATCACCATTTAACGGGATATAGGTAAAAATAGGATTATTCGATCCAGCACTGATTCCATTTACTTTCCATTGGAATAATGGAATAATACCGCTATTAATGGGAATTGCTGTAAATGTAACCGGACTTCCCGAACAGAACGGATTAGTGGATGCAGCGATTGAGACACCTACCGGTAATATTGGATTGACCGACATCGTCACCATGTTGGATATTGCCGGGTTCCCTGATGGGCATAAAACATTTGAAGTCAATGAGCAGGTTATTACATCGCCATTTAACGGAACATAAGAATAAGCCGGTGAATTTGTCACTACGATCAACCCATTGACCTTCCACTGGTATTGAGGAGTAATTCCGCCATTAACGGGAATTGCAGTGAAATTAACCTGTGTTCCGGCACAAACAGGATTTGAGGCAGGTGAAACAGAAACACTCACAGGCTGGAGAGTGTTGACTACCATGGTAATGGAATTTGATGTTGCAGGATTATTCGATATGCATACCGATATGGAAGAGGCAAGGATGCATTGAACTATGTCGCCATTGGCCGGAGTATAGATAAAAACCGGGCTGTTGCCGCCAGCATTCGAGCCGTTCACTTTCCATTGGTAAACGGGTGAGGTTCCCGGGTTTGCCGGTGTCGCCGTATAGGTTACCTGTGTCCCCGGGCATATAGTGTTGGCAGATCCTTCAATAATCAGACCGACTGCCTGGCCGGAAGACACAATAACATCAAGTTGGGTCGAAGTTGAGGCAGTGCAACCATTTACATCGGTATAACTCACCTGAATCCATTGAGGTCCCGGCATACTCCAGGTTACATCGATAAAATTATCAATTCCTGTTCCTCCATTGGTCATGCTACCCCCAGGTGAGTACGACCATGTATAGACGGTTTTCCCCGTTTCTGTTGTATAGGTTTTATTATCGCCGACACATGGATCTTGACTGCCGGTGATGGTTGGCACCGGGCGGGGTAAAACTTCAATTGCTGACTGACTGGGTTCACCGGGTCCGCAGCCATTTATTCCTTTCACTATTATAATTCCGGACACGGCACCAGCGCCAAAATCCACGGTAATGGTGTTGGTGTTTTGCCCGCTGACAATCGTTGCGCCTGATGGGACCTCCCAGGTATAACCCGTCGCAGAAGGAATAGCGGGGATAGAGTATATTTCCCCTGATGATGGGCTACACAAGGAATTTGGGCCGGTAATCAAGGCTGCACTGTCAGGCACGTCACAATCGACGAACTTCACCAGGATGCCATCGCTGACACCGGCAGAGTTAGGTTGGTAGCTGCCGGGTGTTGCAAGCCCGGGACCCGCTCTCCCAGTAAGGTAAATGGTGTCACCGATCGTGGCGCAGGCCGATCCGCAGTCTGTAATTGTACCTCCATAATAGGTTCCCCACTGGCGTACCCCACCCGGATTGAATTTCACAAGGAAGGCATCCAGGTTGTCTCCGCCATATACAGGCTGGAAGGATCCAGCAGTTGAAATAAAATCATGTGCATTGGTTTGCCCACAAATAAAAATATTCGCACTGTCGTCAGCAGCACAGCCCCAACTGATGCTAAAGCCAACCCCTCCATAATAGGTTCCCCATTGCCTTACCCCGGCCAAGTTGAAACGGGCTACCAGGGCATCCGGATTCCCTATCAGGGATGGCTGATGACTTCCTGGCGTTGAAATATTATTCGTTGATGCGGCTTGACCTGAAACGTAAATATTCCCGTCATTTGAAAAGGTACAATACCATAACTCATCGTTTGCCACCCCTCCGTAATAAGTTCCCCATTGCCGCTGGCCGTCGGAATTGAACAAAACAAGGAATCCGTCAATTCCACCCCCGGGAAGCTCCTGGTGGGCGCCGGGTGTTGATACATTGTTCGCGGAACGGGACAAGCCACACATCATCACATGGCCATTCGCATCTGCTTTGCATGAATAACCGCCTTCAACCATGTTTCCCCCGTAATAGGTGGCCCATATCCGCATTCCCTGAGGGTCAAATTTTGCGAGGTATGCATTTCCTCCCGTCGTGGAACCTATATTTGGTTGGTGGGAACCGGGGGTACTGATACCGCTGGACGAATGCGCGGAACCGCAGATATAAACGTTGCCGGTACCATCCGTTACACAGCTTGAACATCCATCTGTTTCTATACCTCCATAATAGGTGGCCCATTGCCGCAAACCATTCGGATCAAACTTGACAAGAAAACCGTCCGTCCAACCTCCATAGTCTGGCTGATGGGATCCCGGAGTTGATATATTCGTTGAAGAATTTGTTGTACCCGAAAGAAAAACATTTCCCGAGGGTTCGGTGGTACAATTTAAAGAGCTTTCCTGTTCCGTACCTCCATAATAGGTAGCCCAGACAGGCTGACCATTGTGATCAAATTTCACAATAAATCCATCCGTATTCCCCTTATATGTCGTCTGAAAAGCACCAGTTGTAGCAATATTAGCAGTTGATTGTGTTGTTCCTGATGAAATTATTTCGCCTTGGTTACTTATTGCACAACTTCCATACTCAAAATTATCCCAGTCTGCTCCGCCGTAGTAAGTGGCCCACATCCTGCCGGGGATGGGGTCCACCACCAGGGTTGCGCCTGTCGGCAATGTATTGTATAGTGTAAGTCCAAACATATCCTTGCCAAGCGTTACAAATCCGACCGAGGCCTTGTCAACACCCACTATGCCAGCAAAATGACTTGCTGGAATTGTCTCTTCAATGGTTCCCAGTGAAGTTTTCATCTCAAGGTTGCCTGCTGGGTTAACCCCTGATTCCGCCCCCCGGATCTTCATTGTCACAGATGCCAGATCGCCCCCTGGATGTACGATGATGTTGTACTTGAAACCCCGGGCGCTATCAACGAGGAATTCAATATCAATACCGGGATAAATTCTTGAAAAAATTACCTTTCCGTATGATCTCACATGGGTCACACCTTCAATAGGTGTCTCCGTGGTATAGTAATTCATCTGAATTGACGAGGGCTCCTCAGCCGTAATCTTACAATTTTTGTCATAGCCGGTAAGGTCAATGTCAATGCGATGAAAACAGAGAGTTGAGCGTTGAGAATTGATAACGGAATAAACATCATAACTAAATCCGCCCCGGCGAATCTGAACCTTCATCCCAGGCGTATTCAGGAGATATAGAACAGCAGGATTGGTATTGTTATTTTGATCAACGATCTGGCCTTTGTTTTCAATATACCCTGTTTTATATGTGAGGCCTGTTTTTTTCAATCCATTGTTCTTCTGCCCGTGTGTAATAGTCGGCAAAAAGAATACAATTAATGTGATGCATTCCAAAATTCGGTATGTCAATCTTTTTCTCAACATTTTTCTATTTATACAGTCAGCAAATATGATGTTTTTCTCAGTCTTTCAAGCACCTCGTAGCAAATCCATTCCCCCTTGCCGCTTCATACCTTGACACGCTCATATTATATTCATTCAACCCCCGTGCCACCGCCCGATCAGCGCCTGAAGATGTAGAAGTCCAATACATCGTCCCAGCAGCCAACCCAGTGGTGAATGCCCAGGTATTGTTCAGATATAGAAATCCCGTTTGATAAGAGTGAAAACCATTGGGCAACAGGTCGTCTTTTAGCGTCCCACCTGCCAGGCCCGGACCATTGTGAAATGAAAGCAGTTGATCCCACTCCCCGGAGGTAGGAACGTGCCAGCCAGGAGGGCAAATGCCCTGGGATGCTGAAACGGGGTCATATCGCATGAGTTCGTCCCATTGGTAGAATGACAAGTGACTATTGAGGAGCGACAAGTATCGTTCTGAGATGCAGTTGTCGGTTTGCTGGGTAAAATCGTCTATCGTAATTCCAAAATCTAAATTTGTCTGCATCCAGCATTGGGCACCAATTTGAACGGTTGGATAAATCTTGTTATCACGGATATCGGTGAAGTTGTTTCCGCAGGTGAATGTGGGGTTCGGCTGTACTAATATCGTTTTGGACTTATTTGCGCTGCATGACAACACGTTTGTGTAAGTGTAAAGAATGGTCTTCAATCCGGTTCCTGCGGTCAATGGCGTAAACATACCGGTTACCGGATTGACCCCGGGACCGGAGAAGGTTCCACCCAGCGGGATCCCGCCTTTCAGTTTGAAGGGTTTGGCGGCGACGGTCGTTATTGTATCAAAGCAGGAGGTGAAGGTGACGATGGGCGCCAGGGTTCCGCTCATGATAATCTTCGCTGAACTGACCGGGCTTCCCGTAACACAGTTGAGGTTGGAGGTGAGGATACAACGGACGCTGTCGTTGTTCACAGGGTTGTATAGGAAGGTCGATGCGTTGCTCCCGCTATTGATGCCGTTGACCTTCCACTGGAACACCGGTGATGGTCCTCCATTTACCGGGTTGGCAGTGAAGGTGACGGGTGATCCCGGGCAGAAGGGATTGGTCGATGCTGCAATGGTAATCCCCGCCGGAAGGTTCACATTCACTACCATTGTCACCGGGTTTGATTGTGCAGGATTTCCAGAAGTGCAGGACTCTGATGATAAAAGTGAGCAGGTTATCACATCGCCATTTGCCGGCGAATAGATTAAAACCGAGCTGTTTATACCGGCATTGATACCATTCACTTTCCACTGGTAGCCCGGGGTTGTTCCACCATTGACCGGTGAAGCGGTAAATGTCACGGATGATCCGGCGCAGAAAGGATTGGAAGAGGCAACAATCGAGACTCCCACCGGCAGGTTCGGATTGACGATCAAGGTAACCGTGCCGGAAATGGCCGGGTTCCCTGTTGGGCACTGCACATTTGAAGTCAGGGTGCAGGTGACCGCATCGCCATTGACCGGCACATAGGAGTATACCGGGGCATTGGACCCGACAACCAGCCCGTTGACTTTCCACAGCCAGGATGGGTTACTGCCGCCATTGACCGGCAGGGCTGTGAAGTTAACTGTTGTTCCGGAGCAAACCGGGTTGGCCGACGGGGATACGGCAACACTCACCGGCTGAATCGGATTGACCACCATGGTGATGGCATTCGACGTGGCCGGGTTGTTGGAGGTACAAACCGTGTTGGATGAGGTCAGAATACATGTCACGATATCCCCGTTTGCTGACGTATATGCGTAGGTCGTAGCGTTGGAACCGGCATTGACGCCGTTCACTTTCCACTGGTAAACCGGAGTATTTCCCGGATTGACCGGGGTTGCCGTAAATGTAACTAGGGTACCGGCACAAACAGAATTGCCGGAAGCTGAAATAGTCACATCCACCGGGTCCCCAACATTGACAGTTACTGCATAATCTACCTGTGTACCGGCACAATCTCCGATCTTTGGCGTGATGTGATAGGTGACCACCCCGGCAGTCGCACCGTTATTAATAAGGATTTGGTTAATCACCTGTCCCGAATCTGCCGAAAATCCTGCAATATTGCCTGAGGTAAGGGTTGCTGTCCAGTGGAACATGATCCCCGGCTCATTACCAAACAATGGAATATTGGTCGATTCGCCAGTGCATATTGATTTTAACAGAGGTGGATTGTTCGTGACTACAGGCACTGGGGTTGTACTTAATTGTATTGTGTCTTTACCTGTGCACCCGTTACCGTTGGTGACATTCACGCAATACATGCCGTCAATTCCGGTCGTTAGTGTCTGGTTGGTTCCCACGATGAGCCCTGAACTTACATCCTTCCATTCGTAGCTGCATCCGGAACAGAAACCAGCATCAAATGTCACTGTATTACTGGCGCATATCGTACGATCCGGCCCCAGGGAGGGCACAGGATTTGGATAAATGGTAACGGTTCTCAAGGTTGTATCTGTTCGGTTATCATTGTGCCTGACATACAATTCAACATTATAAATACCTGGCGACGAGAAAAGATGTTTTGGATTAGTTATTGTTGACAAATTTGATACCCCGGAGGCTGGATCTCCGAAGTTCCATATTATCGAATCTGCAGTTGGCCAGATGTCACTTGTGAAATTAATGGAATCAATTTGACAACCAGATCCAGTCTCATGAATGTACGCTTTGTATTTTTGAAGGAATTGTGGCAGACCATAATAGACATTCTTCCCATCTAGGCCAATGGCATTTCTTTGAAAATTACATCCCGAACCAAGTGTTTCAGGATTATGGATTATACCTAAGGAATCCTTTGCCCACAAAGGAGAGTATATTTTTCCATCAGGAGCTAATTGAAGCTTTTGATACCCTCCTGAATTAAAAAAAGAATCGATTTTTGTTACACTTTGAACAAATTGAGTAGAATCATTTAATGCAGCATTGTACTGAAACAATAAGAAACCTGGAATGTTAGGCATTACAACTCCGTCATAGGCAACAGTAAAATATAAAACATTGGAATTCCGGGAGAATTCAACTCCGAAATAATGGCTCGGACCTCCTCGATATTGGGGTCTGATGGTGAAATGTGGAGTTATCAGACCGGTTGCAGAGTTAAAGCTACAAAATTCTGCTATGGTATCATTTACATAGTTTGATACCAATCTATTACCATCTTGTGAAATTTTCATTTCGCCAGAAAGCCACTGCAGTGGTAATGATGTCGGAGTAATAAAACTGGGACTTCCAACAGGAATGGGATTAATACCAGCCGCAGTTATGCTGTAAGCAAGATAATTACTTGGTTGCATGTTACGCACAACCAACCAAACGTCTTTGTTGTTGTGTTTACGAGTTCCTGTCATCAGGTTCGCAACATTTCCACCTCCAGGGACAGGGATGTTCTTCATACCTGTAACAATATCTCCGAGTCCACCATTGAGTTGCATATCAACTACTGAGTAAAATAAGCCTTGTGGAAACATAGGTTGAAATCCATATGGCCCCATATAAAACACGTAATAATTATTTGGATTACTAAGATTTTGTATTGCGTAGACAGGCTGACTATTATACATTGTTCCAAACAAACCTGACCCATTCGGCATCAATTGATTATTTTTATTCCAGACAGAAGCACCATCACTGTAGAACAAAACGTTTCCAAGTGAATCTGAAACACTAGCGGTGGAATTGTAAGTGAACATTGCACTACCTAAAATAGAAACAGGTGGGAGAGTATTGAATGACAGCCCTGCATGATTACCAAACCGCCATTGATTGAATTCCCCCTGAGATAACCCTAAGAATGGCAACAAAAATATCAGTCCGGTAATTAAATAAACTCTCATTTGGTTATTTAGACATCATATTTCATGCTATATGTATCAATCCCTCAAAACCTCACCGGAAACGCATTCGCCCTGCTCGATGGGTAATGCGACGCCGAATAATCATCAAATTTCGGTTATAAAGTTAGCAAATACCCATAACCATAAGACATCCGGGATGCAGAAAGGTTGGCTGATGATATTGAATATCAGTATTCTGAGATTTCCCTTTCAGGGATAATTCGGAAAAATCAACTGAAACAAAGGTGGATTATTAAACCGTAAATGTTTGTAAAGTGGATATGCCGACCAAATTGACCACCCCCTGCCGGTCCAATTTACAGCACTTCTGCCGATACGTTTGACCACCCCTCTTTTTTGTTCTTAAGAACGATCATTTTCCTGGTTTTTTAGGCGTTATACAAAATTAGATTCT
>CAJBYO010000070.1 GCA_903959905.1 uncultured Bacteroidales bacterium | reverse complement strand
TCTTTGACAACTCCTGGTATTCAAAAACCCAGTCACCATCCGGGGTCAATGGCATTGTTCCCAGGAACAATGTGCCATGATGGAAACGCAGATGACCAAACCGGTCCCGGTTTCCGCGGTTTGCAGGCAGCACATCGGCATCAATGGCCGATTTTCGCAGCTTCGTACATTCATCGAAAATCATCCCATCATAAGAGCCTGACCGTGCCATCTCAGGACGGTCGAAGGAATTGAACTCAACGACAAACCCGTTATAGAAATGGATGCAGTTGGTATAATCCAACGGTGGTGCATAAGGTTCCGGCCATTCGTACTTCTTTGGGGCTTTGTGACCAACAAAGTAATGAAGGCCACG
Organism: uncultured Bacteroidales bacterium; assembly: GCA_903959905.1. Taxonomy (GTDB): domain Bacteria; phylum Bacteroidota; class Bacteroidia; order Bacteroidales; family FEN-979; genus CAIVAT01. The sequence continues at coordinate 5,900 of CAJBYO010000070.1, read as the reverse complement.
GTACAGGCCGCGGCGCTCAAAGTGGTCGATGATCGGGGGCAGGGATTTTGTCCGGATGTGAAAATAAGTAAGGCCATTGAGGGAAATTTTTCCCCGGGGCATGGCCACGAAATATTTGATGATCTCTTCGGCGATGATCGTAGTCTTTCCAACTCCCCTGCCACCAATGAATACTTTATGCGGACTGTTGGAAAGCTGGATGGCCACCTGCGGATCGTTCAAAAAAGGGGCTGGCTTTACGTCAGTCTGTAACATCTTCATAGGTGGTATCATCGGCCAACAGAATATTCTTGTATTCAGCAATGGGGGAAGCATCAATCAATGCCATCACCTTTTCGTTCAGCTTCAGCAGCGCCTCCTGGGCTTTGGGATCGATCAGCTTGAAATACTCTGAGGTTAGAAAACTGTAGTTGATTGACAGCAATTGCACCGGCGGCTGAATCTTGGAGGGATCTGGCAGTTCCATATCCTCTTTGTCCAGGTTGTTGGCCTTGATGATTTTATCCAGGGCTTTGTCTTTCGCCCTGAAATCATTCATTACAGAAGCTTTGCGATAATCCTCGATCGCCCATTCTGTGACCATGTTTCTGATGGCTTGGCGATCCATTCCACGGACAGGACCGAAACACCGGGTACAATTGTAGACATCCCGGTAAGCCTGGGCTTCAGAGATATCATGCGTTTTCATAAGCATGGTGACAACCTCACGTGAAACACCTCGCTGGTTATTTAGCATGGAGTAAGCTGCAAACCAGCGACAACGGACTTTCTCATCATGCTCAGATAATTTTATATTTCCCGAGAGGTAATATACCTTGATCCGTTCAAGTATCGTATCTGATGTCAGGCTCTTCATAAATCATTGGCTTTTGCGTTTTCAATGAGTTTCATGGCGAAGGTCTGGGCCGGTGACGAACCATTTTGTGCCAGGTCAAATATTCCTTTGCGAATTTCAGCTTCACGCTTTAACCTTCCACGTTGGAATGCCCTGAAGACAGGATTATCCTGCTCTTCCAAAACTATGTGCAATTGTACCGGGTCCACCTCCAGGATAACTGCAATTTCTTCTTTTGTAAACATCAGCGAAGCATAGTTTTCAACTTCGGCAATGAAGGATTCATTTTGATCGATCAAGGGCGCTGGTATTTGAGAGTTCTTTTAAAATCCAATCACGGTGAAAGGCTGCCACTGTTTTATCGCAGCACAAAACACCGGCTTCAATGCGGGGGTTGCGGGTATAGTTTGCCGATCCTACCACACTGATCCCCCAATTATCGTTTTCAATGACAGTGACCTTGGCATGGCACTTGGCGGCTTTGATATCAGTGGTGATCTTTTGCAGGAACTGCAGCTCTGCAGGTTTGCGGATACCGTTTCGGTAATCAAAGATGCCTTTGAGTTCAAGGATCAGCCCATGTTCAATGAATTGATACAACTGACGAATGGCATACTCAGAGATTGCCCAGGTGGTGAAATAGACCCTGGCTGGACCTGTTTGTTCCAGTAAAAAGAAAAGAAGGTCATGCGTTGACCAGTCACCCAGGGAGGCATAATGTACACTATGCCCATCGACAACCTGTCCAAAGACCTGGTGAAGCTTCTCATTCGCTTTGCCAATGGTCAGGAGATTTGACCCTGTAAAAGGAACTGATCCGGACTTTGGTCTGTCCGGTTTCTTCTTTGTCAAATCTTCGGTCGAAAATAGGCTCATTTATTAAGCCTTTCCGTTATTTCATCCAGTTCTAATTGAAACTTATCCAACAACTCCTGGTTTCTGGACAATGTTTTGAGTTTCTTTGAATCCGTCACCAGGCGTTTGTACCGGGCGATGTAGGTACGAACATTATTCTGCCGGATGATCAGCTCAGCTTCACTCATTTCAGAAACCTTCTTGGGTTCATCATTGACCGGCGCCGGGGGGATCACACCATTTGTCTCATAATGGGCTATCCTTCCTGTGATCTCCTTGAGCTGGTCATCAATGTCCAGTATCCGAAAAGCAATTTCTTTTCGCTCCTGGATTTCCCGGTATGGAAGAACAGCATGAAGGTTATCGAGCATCTTGTAGCACATTTTCTGCTCCGATCGAAGTCTGTCAATCGTGGTAACCTCAGGAGGCAAAGGCTGCGCTGGTTTTGGAGATTCCTTTTTTACAGGTGGTTTCGCTAAAGCAGAAGCATTCTCGAAAGCAGCTAAATGCTTGGCAATCTTGCTCAGTTCATATGAAAGAGTCAACCGGTTTTTTACGGTTGCTCCCCCAATGCGCAGCATTCTGCCGATTTTAGTATTGTGCGTGTAGCGTTCAAAGAGGGCAAGACCGGATAGGTAATCCTGGTCAACCTTCATCCAGGAAAGAATGTCATGATCCATTCAGCGAAGATATCGCTGCAATTGCAGTGATTAAAGGACAAAAAAAATGCTTGCAAAGTTTTTGGCAAGCATTTTTTACGTTAATTAATCCTCACGCCTTGCCTGAAAAACCACTTGCCGTTATACTCTTTGCGAAGCGAAAAACCATTGGAAGCATTGGTTTTAAAGGCATGTTGGTAGTAGTTAAAGTTAATAAATTATCAGTTTCAAGGTTCCTTTATGTTCACCGTTCAAGTTCAATGTTGCAAAATAATACCCCGGGGAACAAGGGTGCTCAGTTAGATCTTTAAGTTTCAAGGCAATATTGTGTTTGCCAGGTTTCAATTTTTTATCAATCAAACATGTGAGCAACTTACCGCCTGCATCATATATTGACAGGTTGACAAGTTCTGTTGAGATCAGGTTGAACTCAAAAAATGTTTGATCGCAGAATGGATTTGGAAAGCTTTTCAATAGCAGAATTTCGCTTATATTGTTCGTTCCCTTTATGCCTAGTGGATGATCAAGAAAACGTCCATGACCATCATTGAATTTTAAATCTACATTTGAAGGTAATTTTGCGTATAATGTTCGAACCGTGACAATGTCATTATATCCATTACCATCGAGATCGGCACAGCAGCATTTTCTCCATTGTTCGCCATAATCGGTAACAGCTACAAATGTAGAATCACCCAACTGAAAATCACCCTGGTTATAATAGATGACATGACCGGAGTTGCTATATAATTGAAATAGGATATCAGGTAAACCGTCATTGCTAAAATCGGATAGATAAAATTCAGCGGTTGAAAAAGGAAAGACTATCTCATCATGTTTAATGAAATTTCCGGAACCTGTGTTTTCAAACATTGTCACTCGTGTTAACCCGATCATTGCAAGGTCGTCAAAACAAATAATATCCTTTTTCCCATCGTGATTAAAATCCTCAATAAAGCCATTTGTCTGATGCTCACAAAGCAAGACTTCCTGAAGACCTGATGCAAGACTATAATAAATCTCAACTTTTGCACCAAAAACAATAATATCGTCTCTGCCATCATTGTTAAGATCACCACAGGCCAGACCTGTTGGGTAGGTGTTAGTTACATACATGTACTCAGGAGTAGAAAAATTCCCAATTCCATCATTATAAAGTTCACCCCATAATTGCCCCCCATTTGATGAGACTATTAAATCCGGGTGCCCATTCCCATCCACATCACCATATGTTATCCCAGAGAACGTAACAGAACTATTTAAACTGAAGTTGGTATAATTTTCGAATGTGCCATTGGAATTATAAAACACTCATATGTATCTGTCTGCGGTACCAGAGGAAAAATCAGAATAAAATGTTACAATATCTGGGGAAGCATCATTGTTTAGATCTATTGCAAAAATGTTTTCCTGGTACCCGGTGAAAATTTTTGATGTATCAGTGATTTCAAATATTCCATGTTTGTTGTTTTTCATAATCGTGATTGTCGGATGAAAAACCTGCCAGGCTGTTCTATGACCAATAATGAGATCTTTACTGCCATCCATATCAATATCCGCAGCACACACCGAATAGGCTGCAATAGGAACATTGTATTGACTACGTACATCACCTTTTGTAAACGAAAATAAAATGAGAAGACAACCTATTAGAAAGGATGTTTTTAAAAAAGAAAGCATATTCGCTATGTTTGTTTTAACACTTCCTGCTGGTATTATGGCTGCTCCGCTCTATCTTAATTGCCATCAACGATTGAATAAACTTAACTGACCGTGGTTATTTTTGCAATAGGTAAAATTACAATAATATCAATACTTCAATCTGGCAAAAGTAAAAAAGCCTGCCAGATCACTCCGACAGGCTCCTAACTAACCCACTTATGAAAACACTACGAAAACCTCATTGATTAAATTACGGGCGGATTGGGATCCATTACCAGCAAACCTTCGTAAAAGGCCATCGGCGAACCCTGTTTGCACAGGAATCCGAACTTGTGCCCTTTGTCTTTGTCGATTTCCTCGCCCCAGGTCGTTTCGATGGTCTCAAGGTGTACCAGGTTGCAGGGTTCACCGATCAGGTAACGTTTACTTGAGGCGCAGTTCTGAATGATGACAATCCCTTTGAAGTCGATCCCGAAGTTCTGGATCCATTTCTGGACAGCCTTTTCAATTCCGGGGTAGAACCCTTCCAACCCGATCTCATACCCGCCGCAGTCCTGGTTAGAACCTTTGAGCTTCTTCTGTGATGGTTTGATTGTCCCCTGAGTCATGTAGAAACTGTGCATGAATTTGCCGGTCTTCATCGCAATGTCAGCGGCAATGGTTACGCCATCGGTATCCCTTGGCGGAAAGGTATCCCAGTCAATATCCGCTTCCTGGATCAGGATGATTTCAGACTTTATCCCACCGCCGCCTCCGGCATTTCTCACGGTGGGTTTTGCAAGATCAAATAATGCTATGGTCATGATTTTGTGTTTTTAAAGATTAAGCTGCGGGAACGTAAGCAAAAACCGCTTCTTCAATTCCGAAGCCCACTGATTCGTACCAGTCGGCAAAAACCTTGATCTGACGATCAACGCTTTCGATTGAAATATTGGAGGCGCCATTGTTGCGGTTCATCAGCCGGATAAAGTTTTCCTTGGGGGTGGTGAAGATGAGATTTTCACCGGCCATGGATGGGAGCGGGGTCAGGGTAAGGTTCGTTCCCTCAAGCATGGTTGTCATGCCATCGTAATTTGTATCAGTCCCATGAAGGTCGCGGCGTTTTTTGTGATAAGCTGCAAACCATTTGCGAGACAGGAAGATATTCATCGCCATATCCTTGTACAAATCGCCCACCTGGTCACCGAAGGATTCCAGTTGATCAAACACATTGTCAACGGTGAGCGCATCCAGGGTAATGAAATTCATGTTTGATCCCCCGGCAGTGTGCTTATTCTTCAAAATAGTGACAAAGCCATCCATCGAAAGGCCCAGCGCCTGAGCTGTACCTTCGACCGGTGCAACATAATGACCCTTGCCGATAAGCGCAAGTTCGCGGTTGTCCATCACCTTTGGCATGATCAGTTGTTCGATGATATAGCGGGTGATCGGCCATACCTTACGGTCAATCGACTCATCTCCCATAAATCCGAGCCATGAATCCATGATCTCATCGGGATAGAACGAAAGGTCGATCTTGTGCCGGCGCTGCAAAATCTCAACGGGAGTGAATGCAGCTTTTCCTTTCGGGGTCCAGCCTTCCTGGAATCCCTGGACCAGGTCGGAGATCACGGCCTTTGATGCGCGGTAAACCAAATCCTGTGACTGTTTGGTGGTCATAAAGGTTTCGGAGTAGGTGGGCTGGGTCAAAAGCCGCAGAATATCTTTCTGGTTCGTTCCTACGTACGTCCCGAATGCGGCTTTAAGTTGGGCTAATGAAATTGTTTCGGCCATTGATACAAATATTAAATGTGAAAATTATGAGCAGAATTCATCTGCGATTTTGTCGTGTGCATACACAGGTTCATCGGCGATGCTTTCAATTTTGTCTGCATCTTTTACGGCAACGA
>CAJBYO010000069.1 GCA_903959905.1 uncultured Bacteroidales bacterium | reverse complement strand
ATGACGGTGAATCCGTTGCTGCCCGTAAGTGTATCTGCGACGGCCTCATCCAACCCGGTTTGTGCCGGAGCATCCGTATTGTATACAGCCACCCCGACCAATGGAGGAGCTTCTGGCACCTATCAGTGGAAGGTGAACGGTGGGAACATTCCTGGCGCGACCAATGCTACCTGGAACTATATTCCGTCAAACACCGAAGCGATCAGCTGCGAGTTGAACTCCAGCGAGGTTTGTCCGACAGGAAATCCTGCTATTTCGGTGCCCATTGCGATGACGGTGAATCCGTTGCTCCCTCTAAGTGTTTCCGTTACCGGCTCTAATCCCGTTTGCTCCGGCACATCCGTAATCTATACCGCCACCCCAACAAATGGAGGCCCATCTGCCACCTATCAATGGCAGTTAAATGGTTTTAACGTTGCTTTTGCCACAAATTCCACCTGGACCTACACACCAATAAACGGAGAGGCAATCACCTGCAAACTGACCTCCGGTGAAACCTGTATATCAGGAAATCCTGCCATTTCCAACCCCCTTAAAATGGTGGTGAACCCATTAATGCCGGTGAGTGTTACGGCATCAGCCTCTGCCGATCCGGTTTGTGCCGGTATGGTGGTTACCTATTCTGCGAGCCCGGTTAACGGTGGCGTAAATCCTGCGTATCAGTGGTATGTTGACGGAGCACTGCAAAGCGGGGCAACAAACGAAACTTATTCCTACAGCCCGGTCAGTGGTGCAGCAATCACCTGCGAAGTGACTTCCAATGCACTCTGCCCATCGGGAAATCCCGCAATATCAAACCCGGTAATCGTTACTGTTAATCCTACCTTCCCGGTAAGTGTCTCTGTGTTCGCATCAGCGAATCCGGTATGTTCAGGAACGCCGGTCACTTATACGGCTATTCCGGTCAATGGCGGAGTATCACCGGGATATCAGTGGTTTGTCAATGGTACGATCATCACAGGTGCCACTAATAGCATATTGGTATACACTCCCGTGAACAACGATTCATTTACGTGCGAATTGACTTCAACGCTTACATGCCCTGCCGGTAATCCGGCAGTAAGCCAGCCATTTATATCCACAATCGGCTCACCCGTTGTTACCTATTCGGCTTGTCACGACGTAGAGACCACCATCAATGCCAAACCTTTCAAACTGCGCGGCGGACTTCCGCTGGGTGGAGCGTATTCCGGCCCCGGCGTTAATTCCGGGACGGGGGTTTTTGATCCGCTTGCTGCCGGTCCGGGCGTAATCGCTATTGCTTATACCTATACAGCGTCAACAGGATGTGTTGTAAACAGTTCACCCGTTATCATTACCAACCATAACCCGGCTCCGCTGAACTGTGCCAGTGCAACTGCTTCGGTGACCGATGTCCGCGACAACAAGGTTTACCCGGTTGTACAGATCGGATCACAGTGCTGGCTTGCTCAGAACCTGGATTACGGTTCACTGAAAACCGCAACTGATCCGCAAACCGACAATTGTATCAACGACAAATACTGCGTCAACAACCTGGAAGCGAACTGCACCTTATACGGGGGGCTCTACCAGTGGGATGAGTTGATGAAGCATGACCCTGTTGCCGGTAGCCAGGGATTATGCCCCCCGGGATGGCACGTGCCAACAGATGCGGAATGGCTGGTGTTGTTCAATTTCTACAGTGGACAGTCGGAGGCAGGAACGGCCCTGAAAGACCAGGGGCCGGGTAGTTTCCGTGCTACACCGGGCGGCTTGTTATATCAGAATCTGCCAAACTGGTCGTTCACTCCCCCGGGCTTCTCCGGTTCCTTCTACTGGACATCAGATCCGTCGGGCCAGTGGAAGGCTGTATCTCATGGACTGAACAGCGCCGTAGGATCCGTTTCCGATTATGTATCCGGAAGGGAAAATGCGTTTTCCGCAAGGTGCCTTCTGGATTAACGGAGTTTTTACTACCGGTACTCAACCCTTGGAACGATCAGTTCCAACAGTTGCTGAACAGATTCTTCAATTGACAGCAGATCAGTCCTGATTTCAATGTCAATGTTCTCGGGAGTTTCAAAAGGGGAGGTTATTCCTGTAAATTCTTTGATCTCACCACGGCGTGCCTTGGAATAAAGCCCTTTTACATCACGTTCCTCGCATACGTTCAACGGTGCATTGACGTATACCTCAATGAAATCATCCTTTCCGATGATCCGGCGTGCCATATCCCTGATTTCTTCGGTAGGACTGATAAAACAGTTGATGGTGATCACCCCGCAATGCACAAATAACTTTGATATTTCTGCAATTCGCCTGATGTTCTCAAAGCGGTCGGCGTCCGAGAATCCAAGGTTGCTGTTGATTCCCGATCTGATATTATCTCCGTCGAGCACCTGGGTAAGGTATCCAAGGTCATACAGTCCCTCTTCCAGGTATTTTGCAATGGTTGTTTTTCCGGCCCCGGATAACCCGGTGAGCCAAATGACCTTTGACCGCTGGGTTAATTGTTGCTCTTTCTCGGCTCTTCCCAGTATTTCGTGATAAACCGGGAATATATTTTCGTTTTGATCAGACATTTCAGTGTTAAAGGTATAGGTGAATTTGTGTGCAAATATATATGAAAACGCAATACTGGCAATTTAGAGCCACTGGATAACCTGTTGTTTTGTTCTCATGCCAGGAGTTGAAATGAGTGGATTTTGAGCCTATGATGTGTTTATCAATTGTTGAAATATCCTGAGCAGCTACCAGATAGCTGTTCCAGGGCAACAGGGGTTGTGAAAGGAGAGCAGGAAAAGAAAAATTACGATCAGTGGTGTGACCCCGTCAGAATCGGATGGCTGGAAGTCCTGACGTTGAATACGACGCTGCTGTCCTTGTCCAGTCCGGCTACCAATACAGCATAAATCCCATCTTTTTGCCATTTAAAGAATGCTTTGCCGTCGATTTCCTCCATGGTTCCCGGACCATTAAAGTAGGTGACACATGCGGATTTTGCACTGTCGAACCTGCCGACACCTTTCGCCAGGTCGGCTGCCGACTGCTTATAATAAAGTAGCTCCGATGAATCTGATTTGTCCCGGACTGTGAATAAAACCCCGGTTTTGCTTTCAAGAATTGATTTCAGCCCGTTTGAACCTTGTTTTTTCTCAACACAACCTGTGAGCAACATGATTGAAATGGCAAATAGTAACTTTTTCATTTTAAAATGTTTATCACAATATATTTCTGAATTAGGATGGAAAAGTTTAAAAAAAACCGGAATAATCCAGGCTTCTGAGTCGGTATATTTGCCTGATATTTCAGAAAGCTACCTCTATTGTCAGGCAACTCGTCAGGCAGGTTTTTTTTTACCTCAAAAAGGGATTCGAACCCAATATCCACTTCTTGCATTTTCCCGTAAACAGAAGCAAAATTAGACAATTTATGTGCGTTTTGACGAATCAGGAGCCTGAATTGTTCAAAAGTAATTTTTGCCCTGGCTGATTTACGGTATGAAATCTTATCATCATCTGCAAACACTCATTGTCAACTAAAATTAAACCACGAAGGCGCACAAAGCAGGTCACGAAGGCGCACGAAGCCTACTCCGCATCATCGGCCCTTGGAGCGACTTTGTGTATCCTTTGACGCCTTTGTGGTTAAAATGACATCAGTGCTCTGAAATTGTATTGGAAGAGTTCATTTTGCAGGTTGATTTCGTTCCATCAGATAATTTATTTGAACGCATCGGCAGTGATTAAAGAACGTTCTTTGAAATTCTCTGTTGATCTGCGAAATATTACAAATTCTCAGCATTTCTCAACTGACCAAACTCCTGCAAGAGAGATGCTTATAAAGTGCGATCATAAAAATGTCAAAGAATACCAATCTAATTAATTTAAAATCAGTGGGATTTAAGTGCCCACTATTGCAGTCACAAGAATTTTTATCAACGACCTAGATTTCATAACCAATTCTTTGCATTATTGGTTATCTTTACGAACATTACCTGTATACAGTGCAGGGAAATATAGCAAAAACCTTATCCCATGAGTGCCAGGAAGCCAGCATCCGCTGAACTCAGCAAAGCAACAGTGTCCTTAAAAACCGACCTTTGTCAATTCCCCATCGCAGGTCCCGGTGCCTCAGCAGGCGGTATTGAAGCCATGGAACTGCTCTTCGAGAGCGTGCCCAATGACAATGTCATTCCTCCCGGCATGAACGAAACGACATTTATTCATTAAACAAACTTTCCTATGAACATTCAGGACAAAACCAGGGGAGAACTCCAAAAGGAGTTAACGGAATTGCAGAGCAATTTTAATTACCTGAATTTATTAAAAGATATTGACGCCGCCAAACGCATGCAACTTGAGCAGGAATTAGCTGCTGCTCATAAGGAAATTGCCTTTCAGAATGAAGAAAAAGGGAAACGTGCAGCCGAGTTGATCCTGACTAATTTACAACTTAAGTTTGAGACCGAGGAAAAAGCAAAACGAGCGGCTGAGTTGGTGATTGCCAATATTGAACTTGTGTTTCAGAACGAAGAGAAAGAAAAACGGGCGGCAGAGTTAGTCATTGCCAATAAAGAACTTGCCTTTCAGAATGGAGAAAAAATAAAGCGGGCTAAAGAATTAGAAAATGCAAATAGAGATCTTGAACAATTTGCTTATGTTGCCTCACACGACCTTCAGGAACCTTTACGCATGATTTCGAGTTACACCCAATTACTTGAACGTAAATACAAAGATAAACTAGACCAGGATGCAAACGATTATATTCATTTTGCGGTAGACGGAGCCATTCGCATGCAAAAACTCCTCATCGGCATACGTGATTTTTCGCGGGTAAGTACCCATTCCAGGGCTTTTGAGCCAGTTGACACCAAAACAATTTCCGGGCAGGCTGTTGGATATGCCGACCAAATTGACCACCCCCTGCCGGTCTAATTTACAGCACTTCTGCCGATACGTTTGACCACCCCTCTTTTTTCTTCTTAAGAACGATCATTTTCCTGGTTTTTTAGGCGTTATACAAAATTAGATTCTT